>CAYXNS010000034.1:0-27954 GCA_964466315.1 uncultured Gammaproteobacteria bacterium | reverse complement strand
GACCTGCGCAGCCTGAATTCGCGCCATGGTTGTGGTCATGTTATTCGCTTTACCAGACATGCGTCGGCCATCAATCAAGACCTGCACATCGGAAGAGCCAAACCCTCGGCTATTGCTTCTTCCTGGTCCGCCACCACTGAGTATGGACGTGCCACCCGGTATATTATGGATCATTTCCCCCAAGGTAATCGGATTGAATTGCTCAAAATAGGTTGCATCGTAAATGACAGTTGACTGATCCTGTTCTTGAGAAGCCACCGAGGTCGTAATAAGGGGGTATAAAATTAGAGATACATACTTAATGATAGAGAATGGTAGTGAGAAAACGTCCCTACGATCATGCATATTTTATTTTCCGTTCGGCAAAATTCTTAATAAGAATAGAGTCTCATAGTAGCGTGTATATTTGTGGCCATTCCAGGTCTCCGGATAATTTCCGAGTAGCGACGCAGCCTAGCCAAAGACGCCTCTCGAGGTCAATCGGCTTGATTATTCTTGAGAAAACCCACTGGCTTCTGGCCCTAAACTATGGTGGCAGGCTTCGCTCTAAACTAACGTTGTAGAAACGCGAACATGCGGGGATTTGGCAATGAGGGGCATCAATGTGACGAACTCGATGACTGCCTGTGATCAACAGCGTCAGAATCACCAACACCATCTCCACCACGCCGAAGTCATTGCGTGGCAGTCACCGTGCCACATAGCAAAGCAGATCTCTCAGCCTCAAACACCGAAAAAACCAACCAATGAACTCCGACCCGGCGAACGAGGTTAGGCCCCACACATCGTAACGAATCTCCACTTCACCATTGGTTCATCGCTTCAAATCTGCTCTGTTTGACCTCATGGGATGTGACCTCCTTTTTCTGTGGAATTGCTGGTGTTGCAGCCTAAACAGTACCTCCATGATCAGGCGCTTCCCCGGCGCCTCCGCGAGGCCAGTGCACACCGCCGGGCCGTCCGGTGAGCCTGTGCCGCTCGATAGCCCCGCTGACCCAGATTACGCCGTAGCTCTCGGCTGATCGTTGCGGGGTTGCGTCCTAGGATCGCCGCTATGGTTGCCTGGCTGTGCCCGCCTCTCTTCAGGGCAAAGATCTGGTAACGTTCTTCACCGGCAAGGTGTGTATAGCTCATCCGGTGCTCCTCTTACTTTAAGCGGTGGGAAAAGCATTGATGCTAACGCACCTTGCCCTCTCTCACCGTTCAGTCAGAGTTGCACTTCGCAGTTGAATCCAAGCCTATAGGAGAAACCATTGTGAAAGTCATGCTGAAACCGATCTTATTCACCGTCTCTGGATTCGTCGGAGTATCTGCGCAGTCTCAAGACCCTATTAGCGGCACCGCATTTTTCGAGGGCCAGGGCTTGGATTTTGGAACGATCCAGATCACGACCGAGACCGTTGCGCCGGGGCTCTACGTCCTATTCGGCGCGGGCGGAAACATCGCAGCATCAATCGGCGATCAAGGCGTTCTCATCGTGGACGATCAATTCCCCGCGATGGTTCCGAAGATTGAGGCAGCTATTCGAGAGCTTAGCGGTGGCGAGGTCGATTTCGTGATCAACACACACTGGCATTTCGATCACTCGGACGGAAATGCCCTCTTCGCAAGGGGTGGGAGTTGGGTTGTCTCCCAGAGCAATTCATACCGAATGATGCTTAATGGCCAACTGATCAATCTCGTTGACGCCCTGGTCGATCAACCATCGTCTCCACCTGAAGCGCTCCCGGTAATCACGTATGAAGATCGTCTGAGATTTCATTTCAATGGCCAGCAGATTGACTTACTGCACTTCGGATCGGCGCATACAACGGGTGACACGGCAGTCGTATTCCGTGAGCACAATGCCGTACACATGGGAGACGTCTTCAGTAATTGGGGATATCCATTCATCGATGCGGGTAATGGCGGTGGATTAGACGGAGTGATTCGATTTTGCGAGGCGGTCTTGCGGGAGATCGGGGAAGACACCGTCGTCATTCCCGGGCACGGGCCAGTGGCGACCTACGCAGAACTTGATGAGTATGTGTTGATGTTGAAAAGCATTCGAGAGCGCCTCGCCGTACTGATAGCAAACGGAGCGACGTTAGAGGAGGTATTCGCGGCTAAGCCGACCGCAGAGTGGGACGCAATTGAGGGCGATCCGACGCGCTTCCTAGACCGTGCCTACGCCGGTATGACACGATAGCCCGCCATGCTGTCTCCAGAACGGCGGCCGCACGAAATGGTGGGTTCTTGTAGCTCCAGCCTGGTAGAGTATGCAGAGAATCAATGTTTTGGACTTACCAACAGACAAGATCCATGACTGAAGAACAACGAATCAGCTACGTTCCATTCGAGTCGATGACCCCGGAGATGCGAGAAGAGATGGGGCGCTGTGTACGCGAGCGGACACCGCGTCCCGAGATTAGTGCCGTTCGCGCCCACGTGCCGGCCGGTTTCTGGTTTCTCGCCGATTCCTGGAGCAAGATCTTTCGCAACGGGATTCTTGCTCACGAAATCAAAGAATTATGTCCTCGCTAAGTCTCGCGGTCGGTTGTCTGTGAATTCTGCGGCAATCAACGCGCCGTCAAAGGTCAGGACGCAGGCGTCAAAGAAGCCCAGGCGGAGAAGAGATCGAAAGCTGCGCCGGATTACTGGGCAAAAAAGAATAGCGTAGGGTCTAAGAAAATTCGTGGCCCTACCCAGGAAGGGACAATGAGAAGCACGACTTCGGTATTAATAGCTCCGGCTCTGCTGTGGGTCTCGACCAATGCCATAGGTCATCACGGCAACACTTCATTCGACCCGGAAACTCGCGTGACGGTCGAGGGTGTAATAACGGAGTTCGACTACAGAAACCCACATAGCTTCCTCTATCTTCAATCGACCGATTCAGCGGGCGATCCTATCGATGTAACCATCGAGGCGGTGGGTTCCTCTCCCCGCCCGTTCGGCGTAACGGCCGATTCGTTGACCGCCGGCGAATCGGTGATTGTCGTCATGAACCCCAGCCGGCGGACGCCCGATGAATGGGGACTGGGTGTCGAACTCATCAAGGAAGGCGGGACGGTCGTGCCTTTGTCGGTGCAGTTCGCCCGGGAAATGGAGACACGCAGCACGGGGATCGCAACGAGCATCGCCGGGGTCTGGGTACCTCGCAGGGAGAGCTTCTTCCAATTCGTACTCGGCTGGGGTTCGATGCCGTTGACGGAAAAGGGCCGTCAGGCATTACAAGCCTACGATGTCAGCCAATCCTCGCATGCACGGTGTATCTCCGTACCGCCGCCGACACTCATGCTTTACGGCTCCATCAATGTCGTTGAGATCCTGGATGATCAAGTATGCATACATAGCGACTGGATGGATGCGGAGCATGTTATCCATACCCGCGGGGGCAATCCCGACGAAGCGCGGGTGCCGGCGTTGCACGGCTACTCCGTTGGGCACTGGGAAGCCCAAACGTTGGTCGTAGAAACCACCCAGTTCGCTGAGAATAACTCCGGCAACGGATCCGGAATTGCATCAGGCCCCCGAAAGCGCATGATCGAACGATTCACTCTCGCCGATGATGGAACGGGCATCGACTATAGCTTCGTACTCGAGGACCCCGACTATCTCGCGGAGCCAGTAACCGGGGGCTCTCGATGGAATTATCGGCCAGACCTCGAATCGGACGATGTTGTGTGCGATCTCGGGTCGGCCGGCCGCTACCTGGCTGAATAATGAAGTTTCAACATATAGAACTGGAAGAGGCGGATGGCCTGGCGACTGTCACCATGTGCCGTGCTCAACGTCGAAATTCGCTTTCGGAAGAACATCTGCGCGAACTTCTAACTGCCATCCAGACCGTCGCCGCGGGCGATGCGCGCGGCGTTATCATCGCGGCCGAGGGCCCTGTCTTCTCCTCCGGCCACGACTTCGGCGACATGCACGGCCGCAACCTTGATGAGGTGAGACAACTCCTCGAAGTCTGCGGCGAACTGATGCAACTGCTCCAGCAGATACCGCAGCCCGTGATCGCTCAAGTAGAGGGACTTGCCACGGCCGCCGGCTGCCAACTCGTGGCATCGTGTGACCTGGCGGTGGCAGGAGAATCCACCCGGTTCCAGACGCCGGGAGGCCACGGGGGCTGGTTCTGCCATACGCCAGGTGTCGCACTGGCGCGTGCGGTGGGCCGTAAGCGCGCGCTCGAGATGCTCTTCACGGGTGAGCCCATCGATGCTCGAACCGCAGCCGACTGGGGCCTCGTGAACCGGGTCGTTCCGGACCCCGACGTTGCTCCCGAGACCCGGGCGTTGCTCGAGAACGCGACGCGAGGCAGCATTCACGCAAAGGCGAAGGGCAAGCAGGCATTCTATCGTCAGGTGGACCTCGATGTAGCCGCCGCTTACGCCCTGGCGACGGACGAGATGGCGACGACTTCGCAGTCGAAAGACGGACAGGAGAGCATCAATTCATTCGTTGAGAAACGTCGTCCCAATTTCGTCGGGAGTTGACACTGGACCGTTACCCTCACGAGTCGGGCCGCGGGGGCAGAAGAAAAATAATGAAGCACAGGAATTCGTCCGATACCATCCTGATCGCGGCGGTAGCTCTGGTAGGTACGGGGTGCCAGCAGTCGTCCGAAACCGAGGTAGCGACTCAGGCCTCGGCCGTGGGGGTCACCACTATTCCGACCTTCCGCGTCGACCCGGGATGGCCGCAGATTCCAGCGCAGTGGAAACTTGGCGACGTCTCCAGCATCGCCATCGATTCACAAGACAACGCCTGGCTCCTACACCGTCCCCGGACGCTCCCGCCAGACGAAGCGAGCATGGGCGCGCCGGCCGTCGTCGGCTTCGACCGCGACGGTAACTTCCTCGACGCCTGGGGCGGGGACGAAGAAGGCTACGACTGGCCCCAGAGAGAGCACGGCCTCCACATCGATTATCAGGGGTTCGCCTGGATCGGCGGCAACAATTGCTCGGCACGAAACCTACCGGGACTCGAACCGGTGGCTGACGACGCGTTACTGAAGTTCACGCTCGCCGGCGAAATCGTCATGCAGATTGGGCGCAGCAACGCGAGCGGTGGCAACGCGGACACGAGAAACCTGCATGAGCCGGCGGACGCCGCCGTTCACGCGCCGACAAATGAGCTGTTCGTCGCCGATGGCTACGGGAACCATCGTGTGGCGGTATTCGACGCCGACAGCGGCGCCTTCAAACGCATGTGGGGCGCGTTCGGGAACGTGCCAGAAGACGACGATAATTGCCCGAACCTCTCGCTCGACTCGGTG
This sequence comes from uncultured Gammaproteobacteria bacterium, assembly GCA_964466315.1. Classification (GTDB taxonomy): domain Bacteria; phylum Pseudomonadota; class Gammaproteobacteria; order Steroidobacterales; family Rariloculaceae; genus SMWC01. The sequence goes on along the minus strand of CAYXNS010000034.1, from coordinate 22,694 downwards.
CCCGACGGTCCCGGCCCGCCGCAATTTATCGTCGTCCACGCGCTTCGGGTATCGAACGATGGGTTGGTCTACGTAGCTGACCGCGAGAACCGAAGGGTCCAGATATTCACGCTCGAGGGCGAGTTCATCGACCAGATCGTCCGCGGCGAAGTGCCGTTCGCGCGGAACGTGACTCTATCGCCCGATCCCGATCAACAGTTCCTCTACGTGGGCGGGGGTGCCGGGATCATGGTCTACGACCGCGAATCGCTCGAGTTCCTGACCACGATCGAAGGCGACGGTGTGATCGGACCCGGCCACCACATCCAGACCGACTCACAGGGCAATCTCTACATCGCCGCGACGGGTTCGGGCTACCAGAGGCTCATGTTCACGGGCTTGTCGCAGCAGTAACCGACTAGAATTCGTCCGGTTCATAGAAAAAAATAAACACACGGAAGGAAACAGGAGGAGGCCCGAATGCGTAACAGCTTGGCAAGCATGATCTCGATGGCGTTGGTCGCAACCGTGGCTCTCGCACCCGAGAGTTATGGGCAGATGCCGGAATTGCGGCGTTCATCACCCAATGCGCCCTTGAACTGGAACATCGAACACATCACGGGCGGCGTCTATCACGCAACGGCCAACACGGCCGGCACGGCATTTCTCGTCACGCCCGAGGGGATCATCCTGGCGGATCCACTCAGCCCCGAGTTCGCAGGGTGGCTCAAAGGCGAGTTCGAGGCTCGCTTCAGCGTCCCGGTCAGATACGTCGTCTACAGCCACTATCACTGGGATCATGGATCGGGCGGCGGCGTCTTCGCCGACACGGCTCAGTTCGTCGGTCACGAGAACATGCACTCCTACCTCGCGATGCCGCCGCCTTCCACAACGCTGTCGCAGGTCATCGGGCAGTACGAACCTGTGGCGGCGCTAGATACAGACGGAAACGGCGTTGTCGATGCAAACGAAGCCCCCGTGGACTTTCAGCGTTTCCCGGGCTCGCGACAAAGCCAGTTCGAGGGATTCGATGCAAACGAAGACGGTGTACTCAGCGGCGCGGAGATCGTACGCGGGCCGATCAGCTTCGTGTATCCGCCGAACATCACCTACACCGAGGAGATCGAGATCACCCTCGGCGGCAAGCGAGTGAACCTGACCTGGATGGGGGATATGAATCATTCCAGTGACACGAGCCTGATTACCTTTCCCGACGACGATGTGATTCTCATCGTCGACTATATCTCGGGCCGAATGCCGAATCGTGAGATGGACTACGAGCTCGGCAAGTTCGACGAGTGGATGGCGGCGATTCGGTTAACCGAAGAGCAGGCAAAAGAGTACGAGTACGTCGTGACCGGCCACGGACCGGTGGGCGACTGGAGAATCGTAAGCAGGTGGCGCGGGTACCTAGAGAAGTTGGAAGACGCAGTCGCCGCAGGAATAGCCGCCGGACAGACACTGGAGGAGATGAAACGCGATATCACGATGGACGAGTACAGCGACTGGCAGGGCTTCGATTGGGTCGATGAGAACGTCCTCGGTATGTATCACTTCCTGACGGACTGATGTTTAAAAGAATAGTGCTAGGATATTCCAAATCAAAGAGGTTTGAAGGCATGCGCACATTTTTCCAGACGTTGACTGTTTGTCTATTCAGCAGCGCGATGGCGATTGCTCAAGAACCCGTGCCGGGCGATGGATTCGCAGCGATCCCCGGGCTGAAAGGTGGCCAGGACATCTCCGGCGCGTACGAGGTCGTTAAGGGCTGGCCGATCGACACCTCGACACTTCCCGGACACGAGGGCTGGACCATGGGCGCCGGCGAGGCGATATTTCCCGAGAGCCCGGATCGCGTGTTCGTGCTCGTTCGCGGCGAGATCCCCGTTATGGAGCGCCCGGAGATCAAGCTGCGCCCGGAGATCGGCCCGAGCATTAGCTTCCCGATCAATCGCGTTCCGTGGCGCGACGCGACCTATGCGAGCCTGCCGGGCGTGATGGTCGGCCCGACTCGACCGCAGACGAGTATTCGAGGTGAACTCGGCGTGGACGTCCGCTGGGAGCACTGCATACTGATTTTCAACCGGGAGGGCGAACTCATTGACTCCTGGACTCAATGGGACGAACTACTCAGGCGTCCGCACGCGATCTACATCAGCCCGTACGACCCCGAGAAATACGTTTGGATCGTGGATGACTTCCGGCATGCGATCTTCAAGTTCACCAATGACGGCAAGAAACTCGTGCAGACCATCGGCACACCGGACGAAGCGGGAGACGACGAACACCACCTCTCTCGACCGACATTCATTGCATGGCATCCCGACGGCGGATTCTATGTCGCGGACGGCGACGGCAATACACGCGTGGCACGATTCGATGCCGACGGTAACTACCTCATGGAGTGGGGGAAGAGAGGTAACCCACCGACCGAAACGCGTCCCGGCTACCTCAACGGCGTGCATGGAATCGCGATCGATCCTGGAACCAATAACGTCTACGTGAACGACCGGGACAACCATCGCATCCAGATCTTCACGGAGCGTGGCGAGTATCTCGACGAGTGGTTTATCGGCGACGATCCCTCGAGGATCCATCTCATCATCATCGATTCCGAGCGCAATCTTTAGGCTTATGACCGGGGCACACACAAGGTCATTAAATATGACCTCGACGGAAACTTCCTCTACCAGTTCGGTACCTACGGGCTCTTCCCCGGCTATTTCTGGGGCGTGCACGACATGGCCGTAGATCAGGAAGGCAGTTTCTATGTGGCCGAAGTCAACAAGGGCGGTGCACAGAAGTTTGTTCCTCGCTCGGGCGCCAACCCGGAATTCCTGGTCGCAAGGCCGGCCTACTCGGCCTGGGAATAGCTTTCAATATATCGCGGCGGGCGCAACCGTCGACCCTGTCGCTCCCCGAATCTTTAACGGCTGGATGACGAGCGCAAACTCATAAACTTCCCGTGCGGCAAGCTCGTCTAGCTTCATCCTCTCCAGCAGATGGATCCCGTTGACGGCGAGCATGATCTGATGGATCGGCAGGGAAATTGCCGGATCGGGGTTTGGTTGAATCTCGACCGGCTGATTGTCGGCACCGACGAGCATGGGATCCTGAGTGACGAGCCATTCTGCGGCGGCTACTCCGATACCCGGCGCCCTGCCAAGGAAGCGCGGGACATCACGTTCCCAGAGTTGCCCCCAACCGGTATTAATGATCACGGCATCGCCAGGCTCCAACGTCAGATCCTCCCGCGTCAAAGCCTGCTGTAGATCCTCCGTCGTGATCTCATAATCCTCGGGCAACATGTCGACGCCTTTGAGCTTGGCGATATCGAGCATCACACCGCGCGTCATGAGCGTGCCCACATTCTCGATACCGAGCTGTGTGAAGCCTACTCGCGTCTGCGTCTCATCGACGCGAAAGCAGTTGTATAGCAAGTTGCCGATCGACTGATGGCTGAAACCGTCGAGCTGCGTGCCGACCTGGCCTAGCTCCGTAACAACGAGCTCCTCGTTGGAGCCCCTGCGATTGCTTTGAGAGTTCATCGCCGTGGGTTTAGGATAGAGCTCGAAATGGCGGTTACCGAGCGGTATCGATCCGTGCAGAACATGGCTGAGTTCGACGACTTCGCCGCGGCGTATCAATTGCGTCGCCCGTAACACCGTAACGGAGCCCATATGGTTTGCCGAGCCGCGCTCGTCACCGGCTCCCCATTTCGACGGACAGCGATCCTCCTCGGCCGGCGGACTCCAAGACTGTGCGTTCGCTGTCGATAGACCGCCAACAAGCGTCAGCAACGTCATAATTGTTATGCGATTCATACTATTGCTCCCCTGCTACACTGGCGAGTATCTGAAACGATTAACCGAGGTCGATTTTCCTAAATTCTTGCCCCTCAGCTATGCAGCAGCTTGTGTGTTAATTGTTAACGCGCGACGGCTACCCACCAATAGCTGGAAGCAAATCAGGATAACTCGCGTAGGAATACAGGTAAATAAGTCGTCGTTGGTTGTACAGGAATTTGGCCGTCGTGACACGCGTCAAGTGATTCCTCCGGCCAGAAGCAGGCACTCGATTGAGCTGCTCAATGTTCGTTCGCCGACAACCTATTCGCTCTTCTAGTCTTCGATTCTGAACCCGATCTTGATCGTCACTTGCCAGTGCTTCACGGCCAATTCGTCTATGGAGCCGCGCGTTTCGACGACACTGAACCAATCCATCCGCTTCACGCTTTGACCCGCTTTCGCGAGGGCTGTCTGAATGGCGTCATCGGAACTCTCCGTGGATGAGCCTGTAATCTCGATCTGCTTATAGACGTAGTTCTCCATGACTTCAACTCCTAGACCAGTATTCGCTATCGGCCATCAGCCGCGACTCGCTTCTTGTGCATACGTATGCATATTGACTGTTAACGAGTGGCTGCCACTTCCTGCCCTTCAGCTCGCCCCCCGATACGTGAATTCTGGGCGTCTGCTTTCGGAAAAGTAGTGATGAAGGGGCGCTCGATCGATGAAACCGGCGGCCTCTATTCACACTCGTTACAACTTCCATACGTCAGCTTCTGGCCAGAAGCATCTCCTGATAACAGCGGACCTCCTAATCTTCCGCTGTTGTCGGGTCAATTATTTTTCGCACTTCAGTCACCTTCGTCGCGGGAAAACCACTCTGCTCGGCATGTTCCTGAATCAGTTCCTCATGATCAGCTATGTAGATACAGACCGTCTTATTGGCGGCGACATAGGAGTGCTCCCACTGAATATTCTTCTGCTCGGCGACCATGGCTGCGAGTACGCTGATCATCATAGGACTCAACGCGCCTATGCAAGTGCCGATTCCGAACGAGAAGATTCTTGACCGGTAGAGAATCAATCTCCTATGATCTTTTTTCGGCTGTTTCGAATTACAGGGGGGTCTCCAGTGAGACGTAGGTTCGTGCGGTTGATGTTTTGCCTGGTGGCGATCTTCAACCTCACGCCGATACCTGGCGTGGGGCAGACCGCGGCCACGACACCCTACACGCCACCGCGCACAGCACACGGGCACCCGGACTTGCAGGGCATTTGGCAGGTCCTCAACACGGCCGCATGGAATCTCGAGGGCCATGGCGCGAGCCTTGGCGTGCCCGCCGGGCACGGCGTGGTGGAAGGAGGTGCCATCCCCTATCAGGCGTCGGCGCTCGCGAAGAAGCAGGAGAACTTCGAACAGCGTTCCACGCTCGATCCAGAAACCAAGTGTTATCTGCCTGGAGTTCCCCGCATCACCTATATGCCGTACCCATTTCGAATCATTCAGCAGGCCGACAAGATCTCGATCGCATACGAGTATTTACGTACCATTCGCTACATCTATATGAACGGGAATCCGCATCCCCCCGGTCCGATCGACTGGTGGATGGGGGACTCGCGCGGCCGCTGGGAGGGGAATACCCTCGTGGTCGATGTGATTCATTTCAACGAGAAGACGTGGTTAGACCGGGCGGGGAATTACCACAGTGACGCCTTACACGTTGTTGAACGCTACACGCCTACGGGCCCAGATCACCTGCTATACGAAGCCACGATCGAGGACCCGAAGGTTTTCACACAACCCTGGAAGATCAGCATGCCTCTCTACCGTCGTCAGGAATCGAATAGCGAACTATTAGAATACCAGTGCCATGCGTACCTCCTCGAGCGGGAATGGGACAACCCTGAATCCACCTTTTTCGATGAGCACTGAGCCAGGCTGTATGGGAAAAGTAATGCGAGGTGGCAGGTGAATCAACGAATACTGGCCGCCACCTCGCCGTTGGCGGCAATTCTCTGGATTTCGCTAATGGCGTCGCAACCCGCAGCGGGGCAGGCTTTCTGGCGGGAAGACGTGCCGAAGCTCCCGATGGCTGCAACCTGGCTCGTGGAGAAGGCTAAGTTACCACCCTACACTTCACCGCGGACACCGGACGGCGTGCCCGACCTCCAGGGATTTTGGGGTGACTCCGGTGGTGATGGCCTCAGCTACCTTGAGGACCACGAGTACGTGGACGTAACGACACCGGCTCAGGAATCGTTCGTCTCCGATCCACCGGACGGCAAAGTCCCGTACACGCCCTGGGGAATGGCCAAGCGGAATGAGATACTCGCCGGACTCGGGAGAGGATGGCCCGGCGAGTCGGGTGAACGCCTCTACAGCAATCCATCCGCGTTTTGTCTAAATTTCATGCCCAGATTCTCGTTATCCGCCCTGGAGATCGTTCAGCAACCAGGCATCGTGATAATGCTCGGCGAGGAAGGCTATCATGTGATCCCAACGGATGGGCGCCCGCCGATCAGCGAAAATGTGAAGTTCTGGTTCGGGAACTCCCGGGGTCATTGGGAGGGGGATACGCTGGTCGTCGAGGTGACCAATCTCAACGGCAGGGGGTGGTTTGACAGCACCGGACTCTATTATTCCGAGAACACGCGCATGACAGAGCGCTGGACGTTAGCCGACGCGGATACCATCGACTACGAGGTGACGATCGTGGACCCTACCGTCTACGCTAGGCCCTGGACGATGAACTTCCCAAGAAGGCGCCCCGGCACCGCTCCGAGCACGGCAGGCACCCGTATACCCAGTGCGGTTGAGGTAAACGCGCCCCCTGTGGAGGACCCGTATGAACATGAGGTGTGGGAAGATGGTTGTTACGAGGGGAATGGAGAGGGCCAGGCCTCCCTTCGCGAACTCGGCTACGAGTGGTTCAGAGGGGTGACTCCTCCGCAGTGACGCATGCACCGACTTACAGGCACTTGAATTCCGCTGAACATAAGGATCAGTAACATGAAAGATCAAACTCTTGGTTTGCTGGGCGCGGTCGGTCTGCTGCTGGTCGCAGTTCCCGTCGCGGCGCACCATTCCTTCGCAGCCGAGTTCGATATAGCAAAGCCGATCGAGCTACGAGGAACGCTAACGGGTATGGATTTGGTGAACCCGCACGGGTGGTTGTATATCGACGTCAAAAACCCAGACGGTACGGTGACCAATTGGGCGATCGAGGCGGGCGGGGCCAATCAACTGCTGCGGCGAGGCCTCCGAAAATCCGACTTCCCGATCGGAACAGAGGTGATCGTCAACGGCTATCTCGCACGGAGTGGGGAGCCGGTGGTCAACGGCCGAAGCGTGACCACGCCGGAGGGGAGAAATTTCTTCCTGGGAGGGGTCGGGACGGGCGGCCCCGCCGACCGGTAGTGGCCTTAGGGAAGGCACTCGGTTCCACCGCATGGGACGATTGCGGTTTTTCTACTTACTTCCAGCCACTTTCCTGCGGGAGACACAGAGCTGGCCGTGAACGGAACTTGGGGAAACGCTATCGCGTGCCTGAGCCCTCGGACTCCGGCACATGATTCCACCAGCAGTCGCGCATGTACGCAATGTAGTCGGCCATATCGACATGAGCGGACTTCGTAATCAGCTTCATGACCGGATCGTCTTCGATATCGACCTGCAGACCGTCGGCGAATCGGTTCCAGAAATTGAAAAACCCGGCAATCATCGAGATCTCGACGATCTGTGCCTCGTCATATACTACAACGTCCGCTCGATTCCGCTCTAGTATTTGTGCACGCGCCCGAGTTAACGGGCACCTCACGCCGCGGCATGCGACAGCTCTGTCCCACCGCGTTGAAGCATCGCGAGACAACTGCTACTTTGAGGTCTGCTTGATTGGCGGAGCACCAAGAACAATGCGCCCAGTCGATCTAGCCCTCCTGGTTCTGCTGTCGCCGGCACACACTCTCGCTCATCATGGCTCAGCCTACTACTACGACATCGACAATCTCGCCTCCACCGAAGACGAGGCTCTCGCCGTGTCTTGGCGAAACCCTCACGTGATGCTCGAGATCGGTCGAGTCTGGTCCCGGCCGCGAATGCAGGGTCAGCTCCTGGCGGAGTTGGAAGGGGAACTGCCCTACACGGCCGCGGCACGCGCCGCTCAAGCCACGTGGAATCCTCTCGCTGACGACCCCTTTTTAAAATGTACGCCGCGAGGCATGCCGTCCATCATGAACAACTCGCTACCGATCGAATTCGTCGACCAGGGCGACATTATTCTGCTGCGCCTCGAAGAGTGGGATGGCAGACGTACGATTCATATGACGAGCGACGCGCGAAAAAAGGGACCCGGCCCCTTTTCTTAGGGCGAGGTATTTATCGAGTGCAGCAGATCGCCGAAGCTCGTCGAAACCGGCCACAGACGCCCGTAGTCTTCGATATCGGCATTTCGGCCTGCGGTGGCCAACTGTAACCAGCCGGGTTCTTCATAACGCTCGTTGAGCGCTTTGATCGTCGGGCTGTTGTCGAGCGCGTCGGGCTCGATCGGCTCGGCACGGAGCTTCAGATGAGCGAACACCGCACGACCACCCGAGATCATGGATTGGTCCATCGGCAACAGCATCTGCTGCCGATTTCGCTCCGCCGGCCATAATTTCAAGCGCACCGAGCCACGAACATTGCCGCCGATCACGAGGATGCGCTCATTTACGTCGTCTATCTGGACAACGATGTCACAGTGGCTGCGTACGCCGTTGCCGAGCTGGCGGCGGCGTTCATCGAGCGTGTGATACGCTGCGCGGTGCGCCGTGCAGACCATATCGCCGGGCAGGATAGTCTGTTCGCCGACGTCGTAGGCCTCGAACGCCGCAAGCGGCTCGCCTTCGTCACGGGCACGTATCGCCTGGTCGATGTATACATGGTGGGCGATCGCGCGCCGAAACTGGCTGGACTCGCCGAGACCACCCTCACACATGACCCATGAGATAAACGCTGCGGACCACGGATCCCGCCAGCGCGCTCCGGCACCGCTCGGACCGTTCCAAGCCCGGTTCTGCCTCTCGAGAATCCAGCCGCCGTCGGACGTCACCGTCCAATAGCCCGCGATCGAATCGGCGACCCGTGCCGACTCCCGGTAACCGAGCCGCGGTGGGCGATTCAATGCCCGTGGTGCGCCCGGATAGATCGCGTACACGGTCGTTTGGTCGACGACGCTGAACCCAAAATACCCCCACTCCTGTACTGCCGCGTCGACGATTCGACGTCGCACATTTTCCGTGGGAAGCGATCGGCAGGAGCTCGATTGAATTGTCATCTTGCCAGGTGTACCGCTGACACGCGCGCTCGGCGGAAGGATATCCAGAACGTCGGAGGACAAACGATCGAGTGGCGACAGCGCCGCATGGCCTACCGACCCGGCAGCCAGCGCAGCGGCCAACGGCAAGATTCCGGTCTTTATCAATGCCCCCCGCATGAATGTCATCTCCAGATTCTTGTTTAACCCAGGATTTTACCAATCTCGACGAAATATCGCTTGTATCCCGCGATTACTAGCGTACAGACGGTATAAAGGGGCCATGTCCCTTTCCCCTCAACCAAGGGACACGGCCCTTTCTTTGCCTATTTTCGTTTCTACAGCGTTAACGGGAAAATTTGTAGGAGGCGCCGACAACGAGCCAGACCGCACAGCATGCCAGGGCAGCATGCACGACGAACGAGTACTCCAGTACCGACAGATAACCGAACAGCATGCCGTGTACATAGTCACCGCCCTGCGCGATCGGTCCACTACCCATGAACACGGATAGAAAGATCGTAACGATCGCCATGCTTGCGACCATGCCGAGCGAGCGCATCTTCGCCGACAATGCGGACGCCATACTGAGCTGATTCTGTTCGACGCTGTGGAGGATCAACGACATGTTCGGCGAGGAGAACAGCGCGAAGCCGATTCCCTGAATCAGGAGGACGGCGACGATGTAGGGCAACTCGGTGTCGATCGTAACCCGCGTCGCTAACAGCAGACTCGCCATCACGCTGAGCGCTCCGAGCACAGCCAATCCCTTCCGCGAGTAGTGATCGGCCAGCCGACCAGCGATCGGCGCGATGATCGCCATGACGGTGGGTGAGATCATCAGTACGAGTCCTGCCTCAAGCGGCGAGAATCCATTCAGCATCTGAAGATAGATACTGAACAGGAAAATCATGCCGAAGCCGCCTGCGTAGATCACGAACAGACCAAGCAGCGCACCTCCATATTCCCGGTTCGCACGAATGCGTACGAGATCCAGCATGGGCCTGTGGCTGCGTTTATCGAACTGAAAGAACGCGATACAGGCGAGAACCCCCAGGATTAACGATAGATAACCGGGACCGCCCCGCCCGAGTAATGCACAGCCGACGATCAACAGAAATACCGCGGCAATGATGCACGTGCTGGCGCGCCAGTTGAGGTCCGGCACCGAAAACTTCCAGCGTTTGAGCTTGGCTTCGACGGCGATAAAGGATACGAATAACGGCACGGCTGCCAGGTAGTACACCCATCGCCAGTCCAGTTGGGAGATGATGAAGCCGGCGACGAGTGGCCCCGCCGCGAGCCCGGCATAGACCGAGCCCAGACACAAACCGATCGCCCTACCCCGCATCCGTACCGAAGCGTTGTCGAAAAGTATGGCCATCGCGGTCGCACCCATGAACGCTGACGCAACACCCTGAACAAAGCGTAATGCGATGATCGTCGTTATCGAAGGCAGGAAGCCGATCGCCAATGTGAAAACCGCGTAGACAAAGAGCCCCGCTTTGAACAAGGTGCCCTTATCCGCCGTCTCGGCGATTCGGCCAAGCGGCAACAGAAACGCCGCGCCCGCACCCAAATACACGGTCTCGATCAAAGCCAGTGAGACGCCGCTGGCCGCGAGGTCGAGTCCGATCGCCGGCAGCGTCAACGCCACCCCGGAATACATGAACGGAATGGCGAACTGCGTTAGCGCAACGACGTAGACGATGGCGGGTACGCCGTGGTCACGGACGGGTCTGGCCTGTTCCCCTGACGACATACTTGTAACTCGTCAGCTGCTCGGTGCCAACGGGACCGCGGGCGTGGATTCGCCCAGTTGCGATTCCGATCTCGGCACCCATACCGAACTCGCCGCCGTCCGCGTACTGCGTCGAGGTGTTGTGCATGACGATTGCGCTGTCGAGCTCGTTGAGGAAGCGCTCTGCCACCTCGGCATCGTCTGTGACGATCGCGTCGGTATGCCCCGAGCCATAGCGACGAATATAGTCCAGCGCCTCGTCCAGACCCTCAACGACACGAACTGCGACGATCTCATCGAGAAACTCCTTACCCCAATCGCTCTCCACGGCCCGTTTTACGCGAGAATCAGCCGCATGCGTTCGTTCGTCACCCCGCACCTCGCAGCCCGCATCGATCAGATCCCCGACGACCGGACCGATATGCGTATCCGCGACCGTTTCATCGAAGAGAATGGTCTCGGTCGCACCACAGATACCCGTACGGCGCATCTTGGCGTTGACGGTGATCGCACGCGCCATATTGAGGTCCGCGCCGGTGTGAATATAGGTATGACACAAGCCCTCAAGGTGCCCCATGACCGGCACGCGGGCGTCCGTCTGGACCCTGGCGATGAGATTCTTGCCGCCACGGGGGACGACGACGTCGAGGTATTCGGCCATGTCGCGGAGTAGGATTCCCACCGCTTCGCGATCCTGAGTCGGAATTTGCTGAATCGCAGTCTCCGGCAAACCCGCCGCCTTCAAGCCCCGCACTAGGCAGGCGTGAATCGCCGCATTGGACTCTACGGCCTCGGAGCCTCCGCGCAGGATCACGGCATTCCCGCTCTTCAGGCAAAGCCCGCCGGCGTCCGCCGTGACGTTCGGGCGGCTCTCGTAGATGATGCCGATGACGCCGAGAGGCACTCTGACGCGCTGAATGACTAGCCCGTTCGGACGCTGCCACTCCGCCGTCACCTTACCAACGGGATCGGACAGCTCGGCGATGTCCTCCAACCCGACGGCAACGCCTTCGATGCGCTCGGGCGTCAGCGCCAGGCGGTCCAGCATGGCGGCCGACAATCCGCGCTCGCGACCGCTCGCGAGATCGATCTCGTTGGCCTTCAGAATACCGCCGATCGAAGCCCGCAAGGCCGCCGCCGCCGCACGCAGCGCGTCGTTCTTACTGTCCGTGCTCGCACGTCCGAGGAGCTCTGCTGCTTGCCGCGCCATGCGGCCGAGTACGCGCATCTGCTCCGGCAGCCCGTCACCGATTGTTGCACTGGCTAGCTGTCGTTCCGGCGTCGTCATGAACCTATCTCAGCGTGCGTTAGGACGAGATCGTCCCGATGAATCATCTCATCCCGGCCACGATAGTCCAAGATCTTGGCGATAGCGTCGGAGCGCTTACCCAGGATAATGCCGGCCTCCTCCGCACCGAAGGCAGTGAGCCCGCGGCCGAGTTCGTCACCATCGTGATCGATCACGCGGACAGCGTCACCGCGCTCAAACTCACCCTCGATGTGTATCACGCCGACGGGCAGGAGGCTCTTGCCCGCCGCGAGCGCAGCTTTTGCACCGTCGTCGATGGTAAGACTGCCCTTGGGCTGCAGCGTACCGGCGATCCACTGTTTACGCGCGGCGCGCGGCGTTGAGCCAGGCAGGAACCAGCTCACTTTCTCGCCCGCTCGAATCGCTTGGATCGGGCGATCGATCTGTCCCGGCGCGATCAACATCCGGCACCCTGCGCCCATCGCAATTCGCGCGGCTTCGAGCTTCGTGCGCATCCCACCGGAGCCGTGATCCGATCCCGGGCCGCCGGCCATATCCCAGTGCGCCTTCGTAAGTTCTGTGATCTCGGGAACGTGTTCGGCGTCAGCATTCGTTCTGGGGTCACTCGTATAGAGCCCATCGACATCGGACAACAGCACGAGGCAATCCGCGCTAACCATTTGCGCGACGCGGGCAGCGAGGCGGTCGTTGTCCCCGTATCGAATCTCCTCGGTCGCGATCGTGTCGTTCTCGTTGACGACGGGTACCGCGCGCCATTTGAGCAGTGTCAGCAGCGTATTCTGGGCGTTGAGGTAGTGGCGTCTGCTATCGCTATCGTCGAGCGCGAGCAGCACCTGAGCCGCGGTTATTCCGTGCCTGCCGAGTATCTCGTGATACGCGTGGGCGAGTTGAATCTGCCCGGTCGCGGCTGCCGCCTGGCTTTCCTGCAATCTCGCTCTGCCAACATTCACTTGGAGCTGAGCCGCACCCAGCGCGATCGCGCCGGATGAGACGATGATGACCTCCTGTCCGCTCTCGTACATCTCTGCCACGTCGTCGCAGAGGGCCTCGAGCCACGGGCGATGCAGCGCGCCGGTCTGTTGGTCCACGAACAGCGCAGAGCCGATCTTGAGCACGACGCGCCGTGCTTCGGCAAGACGTTTCGCGCTCAGTGATGTCGATTCAGAAGCCATTTCAATTGTCCCGGTCGGACGAGACGAGTGCCTAAGTCGGCGTCAGGATCGGCGCGCCCCTGGCAGCCGCCATGGCGCCACTACGCACCACCGTCAGAATCTCGGCGAGGTCGGCTACGCTCCCCATGAAGCGATCGATATCGTGACTGCCGCCGATCAGTTCGACGGTGAAGTGCCCTTCGTGATCGTCGAGTATGCGTGCGCCGAAGTCACTGACCAGTTTCGAGAGCCCGTCCCGTGTCGCCTTGTCCAACTGCAGCTTGAATAGAGCCAGTTCCCGCTCGATATGATCGTCGTCCGTCATGTCGACGATGTTGACGACGTCGACGAGTTTGCCGAGCTGCTTCGATATTTGGTCGATCACATCGTCCGAACCGGTAGTCACAAGCGTCAGACGCGACACGAGTTCGTTGTTCGTCGGAGCAACATTGAGGCTCTCGATGTTGTAACCGCGCGTGGAGAACAGGTTCGCCACGCGGGCTAACGCACCAGCCTCGTTTTGCAGCAGTATCGAAATGATGTGTCGCATTCTGTTGGTCTGTAGAGTCCTTAGGGACTATGCCTTTGGCCGACAATGTTGGCCCAGAACAACGGCTATTGCAATGCAGAAACTTTTCGTCAACACTCCGAGCGAGCAAGGGAATCCAGTACAGAAGCGGTTAAAATATTCAGCGATCGCAAGCTGTTCGAGTATCACCATGGACACACGGATTCAACCCAACGTGAATCGCCCGCATCCCCTGACGGGCATCGGGATGACCGGCGCCGAGATGGTCGTCCAGGTACTCGCCGACGAAGGTGTGAAAACGATCTTCGGCTATAGCGGCGGAGCGATTCTTCCGACCTACGACGCCGTGTTCCGCTACAACCAAACCCATGCCGAGGAAGGCGTCGAGCCCATGCCGTTGATCGTCCCCGCGAACGAACAGGGTGCGGGATTCATGGCATCGGGCTACGCGCGCGCCACAGGTCAGGTCGGTGTCGCCATCGTGACCTCCGGTCCCGGCGCGACCAACTGCGTCACCCCGGTCCGCGATTGCATGGCGGATTCGATTCCGATCGTCGTGATTTGTGGTCAAGTTGCAACAGCCGCGATCGGTACGGATGCTTTTCAGGAGGCGCCAGTGATCGGTATTATGGGCTCGGTCGCCAAGCACGTCTTCCTCGTGACCGACCCCGAGCGGCTCGAATCCACGATGCGGGCCGCGTTCGAAATTGCCCGCACGGGCAGACCTGGTCCTGTCGTCGTGGACGTCCCGAAGGATGTGCAGAACTGGGAAGGCACGTTCCAGGGCGAGGGCCTGCTGCGCATGCCCGGCTATCAGCATCGGCTGAAGACGGTCAGAGAAAACCATCTCGACGATGCGCGTTGCGAAGAGTTTTTCGCCATGATTCAGGATTGCAAGCGCCCGTTGCTCTACGCCGGCGGTGGCGTCATCAACGGTAACGCCAGTGAGAGCTTAAGGGTGTTCGCAACCAACTACCAGATCCCGGTGGTTACGACGTTGATGGGTCTCGGGAGTTTCGATACGACGCAACCCCTGGCGATGCATATGCTGGGCATGCACGGCACCGCCTACGCGAACTACGCGGTGGACGACTGCGACCTGTTGATCAGCATGGGCGGCCGCTTCGATGACCGGGTCGCCGGGGACCCGCCGAAATTCGCGGCGAAGGCCCGGCACGTGATGCACTTCGACATCGATCCTTCAGAGATTCAGAAGGTCAAATCGGCGGACTGGTCCCATGTTGGCTTGCTTTCCGAGGCGCTGACGACGCTGATCGCCTATGGACGCCGCAAGGGTATTACGACCGACTTCAGCGCCTGGCTTACGGAGCTCGCGGAGCTGAAGTCGACCTACGCTCTGAACTACGACCGCGACAGCGCACTGATTCAACCGAACTATGTTATCGAGGCCATCAACGAAATCACGAAGGGTGAGGCGATCATTGCGACCGGCGTGGGCCAACACCAGATGTGGGCGGCACAGTACTTCGATTTTCGCGAACCCCGGCTCTGGCTGACGTCGGGAAGCATGGGCACGATGGGCTTTGGACTGCCTGCCGCGATCGGGGCCCAGTTCGCGCGCCCGGACCGGCTCGTCATTGATGTCGACGGCGACGCGAGTGTGCGCATGAACGTGGGCGAACTCGAGACCGTCACGACCTACAACCTGCCAATCAAGATCATCATTCTGAACAACTACGGCGACGGCATGGTCATGCAGTGGCAGCGGATGTTCTTCAAGGGCCGCCTGTCGGGCAGCGATAAGTCGCTGCGCAAGAAGAATTTCGTGAAGGCGGCGCAGGCCGACGGCTTCCGTTACGCTAAGCGGCTCGATTGCAAGCAGGATGTCCCGAGCGTGCTGGCCGAGTTCCTGGCATACGATGGCCCAGCGTTCCTCGAGGTCATCATCGATCCCAAGGCCGGCGTCTACCCAATGGTGCCGCCCGGCATGTCCTACCGCGACATCGTCACGGGTGACTTCATCCCGAACCGCTACGACGGCCGCGAGGCGCCGACCCCCGACACCTCGGAGATGTTCTAGCCGCGGGATCGCTTGATCCCACCGCTGCGCGCAACGCCGCGGAACCCAACCGCGGGCGGGTGCGATGGTTACCTCGAACGGATGCTCGCGGCTGCATGCCGGTGAGATGAGTGCCTACCTATTCCGCGAGTTCGAGTGAGAGGTGGCTATCGCGACCGCCCGTTGCCATGAACGTCAACGAACCATCACGACGAGGACATCGCTCCTACGGCGGTGATTTAGACCAGTCCGCGACGACGCGGACGACGGCGTCGATGAGCGTGTCGAGGTCCTCGGGACCGATCACGAGCGGCGGCATGAGGTAGACGACGTCTTCGAACGGCCGCGCCCAGATGCCCTCCTCGACGAACCGCTGCCGCATCGCGGCCAGATCGGGCACGCGGTCGAGCTGCACGACGCCGATCGCGCCTTTGACGCGCACGTCGGCGACATGCGGCAGATCGCGGCACGGCGCGAGGCCATTATCGAGGCGCGCCTCGATAGCGGCGACCTGCTCCAGCCGCGGCTCGGACTCGAACAGATCGAGCGAGGCGTTCGCCGCTGCGCAACCCAGCGGATTCCCGCAGAACGTCGGACCGTGCACGAGTGCCTGACCCATAGAGTCGGACAGGAAACGTTCGTAAACGTGACTTCTCGCAACGGTCACGGCGAGCGGCAGCGTACCGCCCGTCAGCGCTTTCGAGAGTGTCATGATGTCGGGCACGACGCCGGCCTGCTCACAGGCGAACATCGTCCCCGTACGGCCGAAGCCCGTCGTGATTTCGTCGAAGATGACGAGCAGGTCGTGGCGAGCCGCGATCTCGCTGATACGCGCCAGGGTCTCGAGCTCGTGGAACTTCATTCCGGCCGCAGCTTGGACGAGCGGCTCAATGATGAGCGCCGCGAGCTCACCGGCGTGCTGCTCCACGATCCGTTCGAACTCACCGAAGTCATCGGCCGAGCTCGGCAGCTCGACGACGAGTTGCTCGGCTAGGACGCCGCGCAGCATGCGATGCATGCCCTTCTCCGGATCGCAGACCGACATCGCCGCGAAGGTGTCGCCGTGGTAAGCGTTCTCGAAGCTCAGGAAGCGCGTGCGCCCGGCGATGCCGGCGTTGATCCAATACTGCACGGCCATCTTCAACGCGATTTCGACGGACACCGAGCCCGACTCGGAGAAGAACACGTGGTCGAGGTCGCCCGGCAAGAGCGAGGCGAGGCGGTGGCTCAGCGTCAGCACGGGCTCGTGGACTAGGCCGCCAAGCATGACGTGCGGCAACGTCTCCAACTGCGCCACGACGGCTGCGGCGATGTGCGGGTGGTTATAACCGTGGCAGGCCGTCCACCACGAGGACGTCCCGTCGACGAGGCGCCGGCCGTCGTCGAGATAGATATGTACGCCCTCGGTCCGCGTGACCATCCGCGACGCGGACACTGTCTGCATCTGTGAGTAGGGCAGCCATAGGTGGGACGAAATCATGGGCGATCTGCCTGAATTGGAGTGTGCTCATACTAGGAGTACTCGCGTTGGGCGGCAACACGGCATACCGTTGCAGGAATGACAGTCTGTGGCACGCTGGCCAGTTATACTCACGACTCACTCGAAGAGCCCACCGACCATGACAGAGATTACCTGCTTCAAAGCGTACGATGCCCGGGGCCGCGTTCCCGAAGAACTCAACGAGGAGATCGCCTACCGGATCGGCCGCGCGTACGCCGCGTTCGTCAAACCGAGACGCGTCGCAGTCGGCCGTGACATCCGCCTGTCCAGCGAGGATTTAACCGGCGCCCTGATAGAAGGCCTCACGGATTCTGGCATCGACGTGATGGACATCGGCATCGGCGGCACCGAGCTCGTCTACTTCGCCACGTTTCACGAAGAGCTCGACGGCGGGATCATGGTCACCGCTAGCCACAACCCACCCGACTACAACGGCATGAAGTTCGTCAGGGAGGAGTCGCGGCCGATCAGTGCCGACACGGGGCTGCAGGACATTCGTGCGCTGGCCGAGGCGAATGCATTCGATAAGTCCGAGAGCAAGGGAACGGTAACGGAGCTCGACATCATACCCGACTACATCGAGCACCTCTTATCCTACGTCGATCTCGAGATACTCTCGCCGCTCAAGATCGTCATGAACGCGGGGAACGGCGGCGCGGGCCCGATCGTGGATCTTCTCGAGCCCCGGTTGCCGTTCGACTTCGTCAAGGTGCATCACGAGCCGGACGGTACGTTTCCGAACGGCGTGCCGAACCCGATGCTGGAGGACAACCGCCAGAGCACTATCGACAAGATACTGGAAACCGGTGCGGACCTCGGCCTGGCCTGGGATGGCGACTACGACCGCTGTTTCTTCTTCGACGATCAAGGTCGCTTCATCGAGGGCTATTACATCGTCGGCCTGCTCGCACGGTCCTTCCTGAACGGATCGCCCAACGAGCGCGTCGTCCACGACCCCCGCCTCACGTGGAATACGCTCGAGGTCGTCGCACAAGCGGGCGGTAACGCTATCCAGAGCAAGTCCGGACATGCGTTCATCAAACAGACGATGCGCGAGAACGACGCGGCTTACGGAGGAGAGATGAGTGCACATCATTACTTCCGCGATTTCTCCTACGCCGACAGCGGCATGATCCCCTGGCTGCTCGTCGCCGAGATCATGAGCCGCACCGGCACATCGCTCGCGGCGCTCGTCGACGAGCGCATGACGCGCTTCCCGGCGAGCGGCGAGATCAACCGCCGCGTCGACGACGTCACCGAGATCATCGCGCGGATCGAGAACATCTATACGAAGGATGCTCTGAGCGTCGATCACGTGGACGGCGTCAGCGTCGAGTTCGCGGATTGGCGGTTCAATCTGCGCGCATCGAACACGGAACCGCTCCTGCGGCTCAACGTGGAGACGCGCAACGACGTCGAGCTCATGCGCGCGCGCACCGAAGAGCTGCTCGAGGCCATGGGCGGAGAGCCCGGCTAAGCGATCTACGCGCTCGATTCGAGATTTTCCTCCGCCAATACCTGTGGCAGACTCGGGCTGACCCACGGCCTGGAACCCGACGCTTGACTCAGGATTCTCTGCAACAATTAGCGCGCGACAGACTCGCACGCCTGGAAGTCCAGCACTTGCGGCGAGAGCTCGTCGTGACCGACCGCGTGGCCGCCAGTGTCGCACGCCGCGGCCCGACCGAACTGATATCGTTCGCGTGTAACGATTATCTTGGGCTGTCCCGGCATCCCGACGTTATCCGGGCGAGCGAGGAAGCGACGCGACACCTTGGCGTCGGCGCCGGCGCGTCACGGCTCGTCACGGGAAATCACTCACTGTACGAGCATCTCGAGAAGCAACTTGCGCAGCTCAAGGGAACCGAGGATGCGGTCGTCTTTGGGAGCGGCTACCTCGCCAACATCGGCACGATCCCAGCGCTCGTCGGTGAGCCCGACCTGATTCTCATGGACGAGGCCAGCCACGCCTGCATGCATGCCGGCGCGCGGCTCGCGCGCAGCCGCGTGGAGGTGTTCAGGCATAACGAGGTCGAAGACGCGGCGGAACGGTTAAGGTTGCATCGCGCCGACCACCGCCACTGCCTGCTCCTGACGGAGGGCGTATTTAGCATGGACGGAGATCGAGCGCCTGTCGCCGAGTTGGTCGACCTCGCAACCAGGCACGATGCTTGGCTCATGACCGACGATGCCCACGGCCTGGGCGTCGTCGGCGAAGGCCGGGGCTCGAACGTGTCCGGGGGCACAGCCCTGCCCGTGCCGCTGCAGATGGGAACGTTGTCCAAGGCCGTCGGCGCCTACGGCGGCTATCTCTGCACGAGCCGGGACGTTGCCGACATGCTCAGGAACCGTGCGCGCAGCCTAATCTACACGACCGCTCTGCCTCCTGGCACCGTGGCCGCCGCGAGCAAGGCGCTCGAGATCATCGCGACGGACGGCGAACTCACGCGCGTACCGCTCGAGCACGCGCGGCATTTTACGGAGAGACTCGGGTTGCCTCAGGCGGAGAGCCCGATCGTCGCTCTCTTGCTCGGCAGCGCCGAAAGGGCGCTCGCGGCCAGCGAGCGTCTCGAAAACGCAGGTTTCCTCGTCGTCACGATCCGTCCGCCGACGGTCCCGGAAGGCACGGCGCGGCTTCGCTGTACGTTCTCGGCCGCGCACGAAGCGAGCGACGTCGACGCTTTCGCGGAGGCGGCCCGGGAAGCGTTGGCCGCCGTATGAGCCGGCTGTTCGTCACCGCCTCGGGCACGGAGATCGGCAAAACTTTCGTCACCTGTGCCCTGATCCGCCAGCTCGAGGCGGCCGGGCGCACTGCCGCAGCGCTAAAGCCCGTGGTGACGGGCTACAATCCGGACGCGCCCGAAGCCAGCGATGCCGGCGAGTTGCTCGCGGCGCTGGGACGCCCGGTCGACGCCACAGCCGTCGCCGAGATCTCACCCTGGCGCTTCGCGGAGGCATTGTCGCCGGACATGGCGGCGGAACGCGAAAACCGCTCGATACCGTTCGCGGAGCTCGTCGAGTTCTGCGCCGAGCGACCCGAAGCCGACGTGACGCTGATCGAAGGTATCGGCGGCATCATGGTGCCGCTAGACGAGACCCATACCGTACTCGACTGGGTGACGACGTTGGCCGTGCCCGCTCTCGTCGTCGTCGGCGGCTATCTCGGCACACTCAGTCACACGCTGACAGCCATCGGCATACTGCGCGCCCACGGTCAGGAGATCGCCGGCATCGTCGTCAACGAGTCGCCCGAGCAGCCCGTGACCCTGAAAGAGACCGCACGCACGATCGCGCGGTTCGTCCGCCCGACACCGGTCTCGGTTCTGGCTAGGCTACCGAGCTATGAAGAGGCACCCGACCTTCTGCCGCTGATCACGCCCGACCCGTAGCTGCCCGATAACCGCTGTGAGGGCGTATATCGTCTGTGTGACAGAGCAGAGTGTGCGTCTTATGCTGCCGTCACAGGTCGGTGAGCCCGCAGGAAGGAGCGTATATGGCGTACGGCCAACGGAATGCGTTCCTTGGGTTGCTATCCAGGGAAAGAGACTCACTTCAGCATTCGGCGCGAGAAATGCGGACTCCATGGCGACCGCATATGGGTGCGCCGGGATGTCGTCCAGCAAGACAAGAACGGGCGTCTGTCAGGCACGCACGAAATCGCGCGTGACCGTGAAGACGAAATCGGCATCGGAACGATACATCTTATTCAAGAAAGCCTCGACCATCGTCATAGTAACCTCGGCCCGGCGGGCGCTTAGCTCTGGGCCCCAACCGCTCATATTGTTCTCATAGAAGTAGTCGGGTATCTCTGGATCGAACCCGCTAGGCTGGGCCAGTACGGCAGCGGGAATGCGCTCGGGTGCCCGCTCTAAAAGGTTCCAGACAAACGGCATGGTAGTTTCCCCTCGTCCAGCTGGTTGTTGTGCGAACGCCCGTAGCGCTGCGGTAGCTGCGACCGCCGCGGCGCCCGTCTCCAGTAGCGTGCGCCTAGTCAAATCCACGATTTGTTCTTGTTTTGACAAGCGTATTCGGTTAGCTCTGCACGGATAACAGCTTGCTACCGCAAGGTAATCGCCGTTACTGCGGCACCCTGATCGGCATGCCGCCGGGTGAGTTAGGCTCTCGGTACCGGTACAGGTAGTCATACATACTAGTGACGTTCGGCTCATGATACTGCTCGAGGTTCGTGTACTCCCCGAAGTCGTCCATCGTCACGAGCCCGAGAATCTCCTCCAACGAGCGCCCCTCCACCATATGGGTCAATACGCGTTCTCTGAGGGTCGCCAGATACTCCCTATACCCTCGGAAGTAGTCCTGAGTTGAGAGAGGCGAGTTATGCCCCGGTACGACGATGTCCACGTCGTCCATACGCGCCAGTATTCCCAACACCTCGATAGTGCTGTCCACATCCATGTCACGAAAGTCCGGATTGGGCAATTGCCCCGCTGGACGCGCCAGATCCGGAGCGAACAAAACGCCATCCTGGGGTATGTGGATGACGATCAGGTTATCGCTGTGGGTCGGGCCGAAATAGTGCAACACCACCTTCACCCCACCCAGATCGATGTCCAGCGACTCTTCGAATGTGACCGTCGGAACCGGCGCGATGCGCCCCTCCCGAATCAGATGCGACCTGATCTTCTTATGGCCAATGGATACGGCCGTATCAGCGAATACGGTCGTACCGCAGATGTGGCTCTGGTGGTCATGGCTCAACACGATGTAGCGCACGGGCACTTCATAGCGCCGCTCGAGCTCATCTTTGAACCACTGGCCACTATCCGGCTCACACGGTGTTCCCGGCCCGTCGATTACAACGATGCCCTCCGAGGTTGGAACGAACAACCCGTTGATCCCACCCATGGCACCGCCACCCCAACGATACACGTGTTCCGAAATCTGGTTGATACCGGGCTCAGAGTTGTCCCAGCTCGTGTCGAACTGCGAGAACGATTGTTGACTGACCAAGAATAGCCCAATAAGACTTAGCGGCTTGATGGTATTCATTCGGTTTTCTCCCCAAATTTATTCACTTGCGTGGCAATTATCTTCTAATCGACGGCTGCTTGCAGCCAACCCCGGTCATTCGTTAACAGTTAACAATGCTCTCTTCAAACTGACCTGCCCCCTATAGCGGTACCAACCAAACTGAGAGAGTCTGAGCTCATTGTGTCGTCATGCCATTGGGCATGGCAAGTCTAGTTGCGGGTGACTGGAGGCTCTGTGGGGCTGGTGGTCTGTAACCGAGGGAGCTATGCGATCTGATGGTGTTGTAATGTTGACGCCATTGCTCAATGAGTACCTGGGCTTCTCTTAGCGTAAAGAAGATTTCACCATTGAGCAGTTCATCGCGTAGTTTGCCGTTAAAACTTTCGTTGTAGCCGTTCTTCCAGGGGCTGCCCGGTTCGATGAAGAGCGTTTGTA
>CAYXNS010000033.1:28289-28991 GCA_964466315.1 uncultured Gammaproteobacteria bacterium | reverse complement strand
CAATGACCTAGGACTCTCTCAGTTTGGGTGGTATCGGACTAGGGGGCAGGCCAGTGGCTGGATCGGCAACACGTACAATTCGAAGTACAGGCTCTATTTTGTCTAGGCAAAGTACCTATAGGCTCACACAACAAACTCAGATCTTATATGATCAACCCTGATACTCAATTCTGGAAAAATCGCAAGGTCCTGATCACCGGCCACACAGGATTCAAGGGTAGCTGGCTTGGCCTGTGGCTGAAATCCCTCGGTGCAGACGTAACGGGTTATTCACTGAAACCCCCAACCAGCCCATCAATGTTCGAACTATTGTCACTGCAAGAGCACCTTGAGAGCATCATTGGTGACGTTCGAGACCTGGACCAGCTCAGCAGCGTAGTGCAAACCACTGATGCAAGTGTGATTTTTCATCTGGCCGCTCAGCCGTTGGTAAGAGCGTCTTATGACGACCCGTTAGAGACCTACACGACGAACGTTATTGGAACCGCTAATCTGCTACAAGCTGCGCGATCTTCGCCGAATCTCGATGCCATCGTCGTAGTAACCAGCGACAAGTGCTACGCCTCAATTAGAAAAACTCACTTTCATAAAGAAGGCGATGCAATGGGCGGATGCGATCCGTACTCAAGCAGCAAGGGTTGCGAAGAACTGGTCACCAACGCATTCCGGTCTTCATATTTTCCAGATGAGAGCCACCCGTCC
>CAYXNS010000033.1:20376-28279 GCA_964466315.1 uncultured Gammaproteobacteria bacterium | reverse complement strand
GGGCAGGCAATGTTATCGGCGGCGGCGACTGGGCGAGTGACCGCCTGATTCCGGACATTGCGCGAGCATTAAGCGCGGGGCAGCCCGTTCAGGTACGGAACCCCCATGCCGTTCGTCCGTGGCAACACGTCCTGGAACCCCTTAGCGGTTATCTCCTGCTGGCCGAAAAACTATGCGAAGAAGGCATGCCTTTTGCCGATGGCTGGAATTTCGGCCCCCTCAAAGAGGACACCCGACCAGTTGGATGGATTCTTGAACAACTCGCTTCTGCCTGGGGTGATAAGTTTCAATGGCAGCTCGATGAAAGTGAGCGCCCGCATGAAGTCGACTTCCTCATGCTGGATATTGAAAAAGCACGAGCCGAACTCGATTATGAGCCACGACTTACATTAACAAGCGCCCTGCAATGGGTGGCAGAGTGGTACCAGGCTTATCTGGACAGCAACGACCTCATGACGACAACAAAAACCCAGATCACCCGGTTCGAGGAACTTGTACCGTGAAATTTA
This sequence comes from uncultured Gammaproteobacteria bacterium, assembly GCA_964466315.1. Taxonomy (GTDB): domain Bacteria; phylum Pseudomonadota; class Gammaproteobacteria; order Steroidobacterales; family Rariloculaceae; genus SMWC01. The sequence continues at coordinate 27,770 of CAYXNS010000033.1, read as the reverse complement.
CACCCGGTCAGTTGACCGGACCCACTCTAATTAAACTGGAAACAGCATCAGACGAGCGAGGGTATTTCGCAAGAACATGGTGTCTTAACGAATTTGCAGAAAACCACATCATCTATGATTTTATACAGGACAGTATCTCAGTAAACCTGAAAAAGGCGACCCTCCGGGGCATGCACCTGCAAACAGCTCCCTACTCGGAAGCCAAGCTTATTCGGTGCACACACGGCGCAATTTACGATGTCATCCTCGATCTGCGAGAGGACTCCCCTACCTATCTCAAATAGCAGGCAGTAGAACTGACTGCGAGTAACCTGCTCGCCCTGTTTGTGCCTGAAGGGTTAGCGAACGGCTTTCAAACCCTTGAGGATAACTCTATCGTCAGTTATAAAATCTCCGCACCATATGCTCCCGAGTATGCAACGGGCGTGCGATGGGACGATGCCGCTTTTGGCATCGAATGGCCGAATGCTGATCAGCGCATTATCTCAGACCGGGATCGCAACTGGCCTGACTATCAAAAACCCAGTTATTGATATCCCAATTGACGAAATTAATCGGCGAAATCAATGTGCAAAAGGACCTTTCGTCACTGCTTAGCGTCAAGATCTCGTTCAATAGCAATTGCTCCTGCAAACGGTACGGAAGAACACGAACATATTTCTTGGCCAGGCTTCGAATGAAGCCCTTGACCCCGGCGATATAAATTTGCTGACACAGTAAACATCTATACCACTCGACCGTGACTCGTCTAAACTACACCCGCACATTTTCCAATAGCAACGAATTCTACAATCTAACGGCGTATCAGGCACTCAGGTAGTAACCTCCCGGGGGGGTCGCCCCCGCACTCAGCGGTTATTCGACCTCTTCCGTCTCCATGCTCTTTATACTGAATGCCCGGCCAATATAAACCCCGGCGGCCGCCCATACCGCCGCGATTCCAGCACCGATACCAGCCATGGCCGCGATTCCGAATCCTATTCCGTCCGTCAGGCCAGCGAAAGCGATGCTGCTGAGCGCGTCACCGCCTCGATAAACGGCAACATCGATCACGGGCTTCGACTTGAATCGCGTTTCGCGATCGACGTGGGTAAACAGCATCTCCCGCGCCGGCCGGGTAACGCCGTAGTTACCAGCCTGTCTCGCCACTTGCAGCGCCAACAGGATCGTCAGGATCGGCGCGAAGGCGAGTATGAGAAAACCGGCGCAGATGAAGACCGGAATGAGCGCCAATGTTACCGGCATCCCGAGTTTGGTAACCAATCGGCTCGTCACGAACAACGCGAGACCGAAGGTCAATATGTTGACGACGGCAGCCAGGCCGGAAAGTATGGCCGTCCTTTCTTCACGACTGAAATCGCGCAACAGATTCGTCTGCTCAAAATAAGCGAATGAACTGATCGACGTATACAGCAATATGAACGCGCCGATCCCGAGTAGATAAGGATTTGTAAAAAAAGACTTGAAGCCGGCAAACGGGTTACCACCGATTTTGGCTGCGCTGAGATCCGCGTGGACATCTTCGTTATGCAGATCAACTGTCTTCAACCGCTGTAGATAGAAAACGATCGGTAGCGGAATCAACAGCATCGCCGACGCGATCAGCATGAGGTTGTCGACCCCGACATCGGTCACGATCTGGCTCGCGACCAGCGGTCCGACCGTTCCACCGGCGGTGGCTCCCGCCGCGATGAACCCGAATACTCGACGCGCTTGCTCCTTATTGAACAAATCCGACATGAAGCTCCAGAAAACAGAAAGGTGGAGCAGGGCAAAAACCGTAACCCAGAGATAGAACGCTTTGTCCAGGAGAACGCGGTTGGTAACGGCGGCTGCGCCGAAATAGAATCCGACGAAGGTAATGGTGAAGAAAATATAGACAGCAGGCACGAGCATTTTGAAGCGAATGCGCGAGCATGCGAACCCGTATAGTGCAACAACTGCCGTACTGAGAACGAGTTGAATATTCCAGAGCACGCTGATTTCCGTATTGCTCCAGTCACTGGCCATCGCATCCCTGACGGGCCTCAAGATGTAGTAGGCGGCCATCAAGATAAAGACGAACGCGAACGATAGCGCGACTGTTCTCGCCTCGTTCGCTTCGATCATCGTCGCTGATCGCAGAATCCGCGGCGACCGCAGAATGAGGAGAATCAAGCTAACCGCACAGGCGAGTCCGGCCAACGACGGATTCGTGAAGTCGAACAGCTGACTAAACGGCTCGCCCTGAAAAAGGCGTATCGCTTTGGACACGACATACGCGCCGACCACCAGCCAGCATGCCGTCTTGATCCAGCCCGTCCTTCCCTGATCGGCGGGCTGCTCTGTCGTCATTGGTTATTCCCCAGCCTCGGTATCTTTATTGCCCCTATTTTACAGGTCACGGAGGGTCTGAGCTATGGCAAGCATTGGAGTCGAATGCTACTTTGGCATCCAGTGGCCGACAACCGGTGGGGGGCTAGGAGATTTTCTATGTCAGATAGGGAATTCGGATTCGCGACGCGTACCGTGCACGCGGGCTGCCGCCCGGATCCAACCACGGGAGCGCGCGCGCTTCCAATCTATCAAACGACGAGCTTCGTCTTCGAGGACACTGAGGCGGCGGCCGCCTATTTTAATCTACAGGAATACGGCAATACCTACTCGCGAATCGTCAATCCGACGGTTGCGGCCTTCGAGGAGCGCATTGCCAACCTCGATGGCGGTGCCGGTGCTGTCGCATTCGCCAGCGGGCTCGCCGCACAATCCGCCGCATTGTTCACCCTGTTGAGACCTGGTGACCATATCGTCGCCTCATCCGCACTCTATGGCGGAACGATCACTCAACTCAAACACGTTCTCGGGAAACTCTCCGTCGGGCTGGACTTCATCGATCCGGATGATATCGACGCCTGGCGCGCCGCTATCACGGACGACACCAAGCTCCTCTTCGCCGAGACGATCGGCAACCCAGGTGGCAACATCCTGGACATCGAGAGAGTGGTGGAGATCGCCCATGAACACGGTTGTCCCTTAATGATCGACAATACTTTCGCAACTCCGTTTCTCTGCAAGCCGTTGGACTGGGGCGCCGATATCGTCGTCTACTCCGCGACGAAATTTCTCGGCGGGCATGGGACCAGTCTCGGCGGCGTCGTAGTCGATAGCGGTGAGTTCAACTGGTCCAACGGACGCTTTCCGGTCGTAGCCGACCCGTCGCCCGCTTATCACGGACTCGCTTTTCACGAGACTTTCGGTGTCTACGGATATCTCATGAAGTTACGTGCCGAAACCCTGCGGGATCTCGGCGCGGCGCTGAGCCCATTCAACGCATTCCTTCTGGCACAGGGCGTCGAGACGCTGCCGCTTCGCATGCGCCAGCACGTGGCGAACGCCCAGGCCGTTGCCGAGTTTCTCGATGCCGACGAACGCGTCGGGCGCGTGAGCTATCCGGGCATGGCCTCGAGCCCATATCGTGATCTGGCGGAAAAATATCTCCCCGATGGTGCAGGCTCGGTTTTCTGCTTCGACCTGCCGGACGGCCGCGAGCACGGTATGCGCTTTATCGAGGCGCTGTCGCTTTTTTCTCATCTTGCCAATGTCGGCGATGCGAAGAGCCTCATCATACATCCCGCATCGACGACACACCGGCAATTGAGCGACAATGAACTAGTCGCGGCAGGTATCGGCCCGGGAACGATTCGGTTGTCAATCGGAATCGAAGATGCGAGCGATCTCATCTGGGATCTCGATCAGGGTCTCGGCGCGCTGGAGGATCGGTAATGAATATCCAGGACTACCAACAGCCCGAAGTTATTCGCCGCGCTCTGGCGCGGCGAAGAGTCGCTATCGTAGGGCTCTCGGGAAATGAGCTGCGCGCGAGCAATTTTGTCGGCCGATATCTCGAACGAAATGGCTACGAGGTCATCCCCATCAACCCGCGGGAAGACTCGATTCTCGGCAAGAAATCCTACGCTTCCCTCACGGAGATCCCCGGACCCGTCGACACCGTGGATGTGTTTCGCCAACCGGGTGCAGTATCGGAAATTGCACACGACGCGGTCTCGATCGGAGCAAAATGCCTATGGTTGCAGTTCGGCGTCATCAGCGAGGAGGGAGCAGAAATTGCGGAGAGCCGAGGACTCGAGGTGATCATGGATCGCTGCATGAAAGTAGAACATGCGCGCTGGCTTGGGCGAATGCACTGGTTGGGATTCAACACGGGGAGAATCACGGCGCTCCGCAGCACCTAATACCCAGTCTGAACGCATGGCCAACCGGATCGACCTCCAGAAAGTCTGTGACGATGACCTCTTCTCCTAGTTTGTCACGCATGAAATCCGCCACCGTTACTCATCGCATCGTAGAGATCGCGTTTCGTCCCGGCGCATAACCGGCACGGGAAATCTGCGGTTCTCGCCTCTAGGGTCATGGGCCGACGATATCATCTACAACGGCTGTGAGCAGCTTAGAATAGCGTCATGGAGGACAGACCACTTCGCAAGATTCGCAGCTTCGTTCACCGCCCAGGGCGAACCACGACTGCCCAGGGCCGGGCCCTGAGGGATCTCATGCCGCGGTTCGGTATCGAGTTCCAGGATCACCCTCTCGATCTCGAGACGGTATTCGAGCGCAACGTGGGTACAGTACTCGACATCGGTTTCGGTAACGGCGAGGCGTTACTCACTGCTGCGGTTAACAGTCCCGGCGTCGACTATCTCGGCGTCGAAATTCATGAACCGGGTATCGGTCATCTACTGTTGCTTCTGGAACGGGCCGGCCTGACCAATGTGCGCGTCTCGTCGGTGTGAACCTGTTCTTTCCCGACCCCTGGCCGAAGAAGCGCCACCACAAACGCCGACTCGTCCAGCCACCAATCGCTCGAGAATTCGCACGCGTTATCAAACCCGGCGGGTTTTTGCACGTCGCGACCGATTGGGAGGACTATGCGGAACACGTGCGCGATGTCATCACCGCTACCAGCGTTTTCAGAGCCATCTCCACAGAGGAGTTCAACGCCGACCCAATACGCCTGCGCCCGCCGACCAAATTCGAGCGCCGTGGACGACATCTGGGGCACCGTGTCTCGGATCTCGTGTATGAGCGCCGTGACCGCGAGTAGCCACGCCGACCCTACATCGGCCGTGGGTCTGTAAAAAATCTCTGGCGGTCTTGAGTACGTTGAACTCTCCGATGTTTGCATAGACATCCCCGTCGCGCTCGATCAGCGCGATCGAAGTCAGGCTAGCGCCCGGACACGGCCCGAGAACACAGAGCCCTTCGGCGATGGTGAATCAAGCGCCATGAGACTGACAGAGAATCAGATCGTGCTCGGATGTCAGGAAACGGTCCGGTTGCCAGTGCAGTTCGTGTCCAGCGTGAGGACAGCGATTCGGATAGGCAAAGACTCGACCGTCCTGGCGCACGACGAAGAACTGCAGCGGCCAGTCGCCCTCTCCCCAGCTGAACCCGCGGCTCCCGGGATCCGGTATCTCATCCAGAGCGCATAACCGGATTAGATCTCCCGTCATCCGCCGCCTACGCCGCCACGGTCACGGGCTTGCTGTCGTCAAACCAGGATTTAAAAGCCAGCAAGAGCAACAAACCCGGAATCGCAATCAGTGTGGACACCAGGAAGAAAGGTGCCCACCCCATCTGCATCGCCATCCAGCCGGTCGGCGCCGTAAGCACGACCCTCGGCAGAGTAGCAAGCGCGGATAGCATCGCGAACTGAGTCGCCGTGAATCGCCGGTCCGTAAGATATGCCATGAAAGCCAACAGAGCCGAAGTGCCCATCCCCTGAGTAAGGTTCTCGAAAGCGATCACTCCCGCGAGCCACCACAGATCGTAACCGACCACGGACAGCGCCACGAATCCCGCGGTAGAGACTCCCTGGAGGATTCCGGAAATTACCAAGGCTCTATACAGTCCGGCCTTGAGCGTCAGGGCACCGCCGATGAAGACGCCGAAGAGAAGTGGTGCCAAGCCGAAGAACTTCACGACGGTGCCGATCTCAGTGTTTGAGAACCCGGTCTCGAGATAAAACGGAATAGTCATGTGACTGGCCAGGTTATCGCCGAGCTTGTAGAGAAGAATGAAGGCAAGCACGAATAACGCGCTCCAAGAAACGTCGTGCCGGTTGAAGAACTCAAAAAACGGCCCCAAAAAAGCCATTCTAAGATTCCGAGGAGGATCCTTAACATCGCCCGGCTCCGGGGCTAGGATCGTGATCACGACCATAGATAACATCAACGCGGCCATGAATAAGTAAACGCCTCTGAATCCGATGATGTCGGCCAGGACCAACCCACCCGCGGATGCGAGTAACATCCCCACGCGATATCCGTAGGTATACATCGATGCGCCCAGCCCCTGCTCGGCGTCCGCAAGGGTTTCTCTTCGATAAGCGTCGATTACCACGTCTTGCGTCGCGGAGAAGAAAGCTACCAGGCAAGCAGCAACGGCCACTTTCCAGACGCCCTCGAGGGGATCTTGAATCCCAAGAATCGCGATACCCACGGCCAGGCAACACTGGCTGACGACAAGCCAGCTTCGACGCCTTCCCAACCCGAGCGGATTGAACCGATCTATCAAGGGAGCCCACAGGAACTTCAGATTGTAGGGCAGCCCTACCAAACCCAGAAAACCGATAGTCGTAAGACTGACGCCCTCGGCCGTCAGCCATGCCTGCAGAACAGTCAGAGTGAGCAGCAAGGGAACTCCGCCGGCAAACCCCATGAGGCCGGCGAGCCAGAATCGGCCGCTGACGAGGACCCGCCAGCTGGATCCTTCCCGATTAGATGTCATAGTCGATCGTCAATGGTGCGTGATCCGAAAACCATTTGTTCTTGTAGATCGCGCCCCGCTGAACGTGTTTCTGAAGTTCGGGGGTCACGAGATGGTAGTCGATCCGCCAACCGACGTTCTTCTCCCTTGCCTGGCCGCGATTCGACCACCAGGTGTATTGGTTAGCTTCCTGGTTGACTGCCCTGAACGCATCCACGTAACCGCCAGTCGAGAGCACGCGATCCATCCAGGCGCGTTCCTCGGGAAGAAATCCCGAATTCTTACGATTGCCGCGCCAGTTCTTCAGGTCGATCTCCTTGTGCGCAATATTGAAGTCGCCACACAATATATAAGGAACACTTTTCTTCTTTAGAGCCGCCAGATGCTTTTCGAAGAGATCGAGAAAGCGATATTTGGACGCCTGCCGATGCTCGCCCGCCGACCCCGAGGGCAGGTAGACACTGACGACTGTGACATTATCGAATCTCACCTCGACATAGCGGCCCTCGGCGTCGAACTCTTCGGAGCCTAACCCGTAAATGACTTCTCTCGGCTCGGCGCGCGAGTACAGCGCGACCCCACTGTATCCGGGACGTTCGGCATCGTGAAGAAAACGGCAATAGCCCCGG
>CAYXNS010000033.1:0-20366 GCA_964466315.1 uncultured Gammaproteobacteria bacterium | reverse complement strand
TCGAATGGCGATCCCTCGAGTTGCTCCGCCTTCGCTTTGAGTTCCTGTACGCACAAGACATCCGTTTTCTGGCGGGAAAACCAGTCGAAGAATCCCTTTCTCGCAGCCGCACGGATCCCGTTGGCATTAAAACTCATGACTCGCACAGATGAATACCTCTGTAGGGGAATTCCTTCATAACCCCTAAGGAAATTGCTGAGCAGAATCCCCAATGACAGGGAAGCGCTGTATCATAGAACAAGGTCAGCCTTCGGTCGCCATGGAAGCATACAAAACACAATTTCTGGAATTGGCGCTGGAACTCGACGTATTGCGTTTCGGTCAGTTCGAACTCAAGTCCGGACGTATCAGCCCCTATTTTTTCGACGCCGGCTTATTCAACAGTGGCTACGCGGCTGCGAAGCTCGGGCGTTGCTATGCCTCCGCCATTGCGGAACTCGACATTGAATACGACATGCTGTTCGGGCCTGCCTATAAGGGTATCGGCCTAGTACATCTCACGGCGGCGGCACTGGCCGAGCATCACGACATAGACGTCCCGTTTGCATACAACCGCAAAGAAGCTAAGGATCACGGCGAAGGCGGCGCGAGCGTCGGGGCTCAGGTCGAGGAGCGCGTGTTGATACTCGACGATGTCATCACTGCTGGGACGGCCGTGCGGGAGGTGCTCGACCTGATCCAGGCTGCGGGCGCCGAGCCTGCCGGCGTGCTCGTCGCGTTGGACCGCGAGGAGATCGGCGGAAGAAGTCGTGTGTCGGCCGTCCGGGAACTCCAGGAGAACCTCGGAATCCCGGTCCGCTGTATCGTCTCGCTGACCGACCTCGTGGATCATCTGGAGGAGGATGAAGACTTCACGGAACACTTGCCGAGCGTCCGCGCCTATCGAAACCGCTACGGCGTACCTTTAGAAGACGTGCGCTAGAACATCTTCGGCGCATTTTTTTCAAAAACACAGCCTAGTTAACCTTCCCCAGGTCTTGTAATTTGGTATATCTTGATCTCGTGCCACAGAGTACCTCTTGACATAATGCGACGATGAGAATCCCGACGACAGTCTTGGCCCTCGGAGCACTGTTACTGGGCCTGACCCAGACGTTTGCTCAGACAGCAGCACTTTACCGCTGGGTCGACGACAACGGCCTCGTTCATTACGGTGATCACGTACCGCCAGACTTTGCCGATCAGGGTCACGAGATTCTCAATGACCAAGGCGTCGCCGTTCATTATGTCGAAGGCACCGCGAGCGACGAAGAGCTCGCCGAACGAGCCAGAGTCACTGCCGACGAGGAAGCCGATCGAGAAGCAGCAACAGAACGGGCACGTCTCGACCGGGTGCTATTGGACACGTATCTCTCGGTCGATGAGATCGTCCGCCTCAGAGACCAACGGCTGGATCTTCTCGAAGCGCAGATCGCGGTAACGGAGCAGTACCTCACCAATCTCACGGCACGATTGATGGAGCTACAGCAGAACGCCAGCCGCTTCAATCCACGCAGCCCGGATCCCGACGCCCCACCCATTCCTGAAAACCTCGTGCTCGATATCGATCAGACCACCGCCTCGATCCAACTCTACGAAGATACCTTGAACCGAACCCGCATCCAGCAGCGTAACCTGACCGAGGCCTTCGCCCGAGATATCCAGCGCTTCGAGGAACTCACCGGCTCCTAGCCCTGTTGATTTACGTCGAGCGGTAACAACCGTTCACCGCATACTCTCCGGGATTAACTACTACCCGTGTGGCCGAAGCCCCCGACGCCACGGTCACTCTCGGTGAAGGCTTCTACAAGTTCGAAGATCGCCTGCTTCACGGGAACGATGACGAGCTGCGCGATACGCTCACCCGGCTGGACAGTGAATGTCGTCGTACCGCGGTTCCAGCACGAGATCAGCAACTCCCCCTGATAGTCCGAGTCGATGAGCCCGACGAGATTACCGAGCACGATGCCGTGCTTATGGCCGAGCCCGGAACGTGGGAGTATCAGCGCGGCCAGACCCGGATCGGCAAGATGAATCGCAAGACCTGTATGTATGAGTTCACAGTGTCCGGGGGCAAGTTCCAGCGCCTCGTCTAGGCAAGCGCGTAAATCTACGCCCGCCGATCCGGAGGTACTCAGCTCCGGGAGCGGAATCTCCCGACCGAGACGTGGATCGAGAATCTTGAGCTGAACGCTCTTGAGGTCGACTTCGCTCATCAGGCCGGGTGCTAGCCCGCCTGAGAGGATGAGCTGTCTTCGATGCGCTCGGCGCGATAATGCCTGGCGATGAGTTCGATGAGCCGGCGTGCAAGTATCGGCTTCGTAGTCTGCTCCAATTGCTCTTCCCCGCCTTTCCACAGAACCGTCAGGGAATTGGTTTCCTTATCGAAACCGCACTCGGTCCCGACGCGGTTGGCGGCGATCATGTCGAGGCCCTTGCGCTCGAGCTTCTCCGCGGCGTGGCGAGCCACGTCTTCCGTCTCTGCCGCGAAACCGACGGTGAATGGTCCGTCGTCGATATCTGCGACGCTCGCCAGCGTATCGAGGGAGCGGGTCAATTCCAGATTGATCTCGCTGTCGGTGCGCTTGATCTTTCGCGCCGATGGCACCTGCGGCCGGTAGTCGGATACCGCAGCGCAAGCTATGAACAGATCGGTGTTTTCGACTCGCTCATGAGCGGCATCGTACATCTCCTGCGCGGTCTCGACGTCCACGCGCTCCACGCCTGGCGGCGTGGCCAGCGACACGGGTCCTGTGACCAAAATGACCTCGGCGCCGGCCTGCTGTGCCGCGGCCGCGAGAGCGAATCCCATCTTCCCCGAGCTTCGATTCGTGATGTATCTCACGGGATCGATCGGCTCGCGGGTCGGGCCGGCCGTGATGACGGTCTTGAGCCCCGTGAGCGCCTCGGACACGAGAATCGCGGGCTCTTCGAAGACCGCGCAAACGATGTCGTTCGGCTCCATCATACGGCCCGGGCCCTCTTCACCGCAGGCCTGATCGCCGGCCATCGGTCCGAGCAGCCGGACACCGCGTTTCTCGAGCAGTTCGCTATTCGCCTGGACTGCCGGGTTGTTCCACATCGCATGGTTCATCGCCGGCGCGAGGATGATCGGCGATTCAGTCGCCATGCAGATCGTGGTCAGGAGGTCACCGGCGAGCCCGCCCACGAGCATCCCCATGCAATGGGCCGTTGCCGGCGCGACGAGGACGAGGTCCGCCCAGCGCGCCAACTCGATGTGACCCATGGTCGCCTCCGCGGCTTCGTCCCATAGGTCACCGCGAACGCGGTGGCCCGACACGGCCTGAAAGGTCACGGGCGAGACGAACGCCTCCGCGCTCTTCGTCATCACGACCCGGACCTCCGCGCCGCGGTCCTTGAGCCGCCGGACGAGTTCAGGGCTCTTGTAGGCCGCGATTCCGCCCGTGACTCCCAGCAGAATCTTAGGGCCAGTGTGTTCGCTCGTATCCGCCATGCTTACCCCAATACCTGCGTGGAGCTTAGCCCCCCGGGGATGCGTTTTCCACCAGGTAGGTCTACTTTTCTGCCGCACTCGGACACTTTTCGGCTCTGCCCGAAATGACCCCGTCAACTATGATCACCGCTTCCCCAACGCCATGGATGGTCGTCGTGAGACTCAAGGATTGGCCGCCAAAGGAAAGGCCGCGGCACAAGCTGCTACGCACCGGATCCGCCAGCCTCTCGGATGGCGAACTTCTGGCCGTTCTCCTCGGTGCCGGCCCTGCCGACAGTAACGTGTTGACGCTGGGTCAACAACTACTATCCAAGGCCGGCAGTCTGGCTCGGATCGTTACGGCGGGCGCAGCCGATCTCGGCCAGGTCCACGGTATGGGGCCGGCCCGGATCGCCGTTATCAAAGCGGTGGTCGAACTCGGCCGACGGTACCTGGAGGCCCCCGGTGAAATACGCAGCTCGTTAAAGGCGCCCGGCGATGCCGCACACTTCTTCAAGGCACACCTCTCCAACCTACCCCACGAGGTCTTCGGCTGCCTGTTTCTCGATACGCGCCACCGCCTAATTCGCTACGAGGAGCTTTTTCGGGGCACGGTGGACGGCGCGGCAGTCTATCCGCGTGAGGTCCTCAAACGATCTCTTCACCACAACGGGACGGCTGTCATCATCGGCCATAACCACTATTGGCCGTGTAACTAGCTGATTGGGAACGGGCTAGGCTTGAGTGTGGCGGGCTAGTACCCGCAACGATACCCGCATTTCGTGTCAATAGAGTTTATCTTGCCCAATTTCCGACGACGAAAAGAGTCAGAAGTCCCGCGGGGAATAGCATTAAGAGAGTGACAATTAATTGTAGCCAGCTCGCAGATCGAATCGCTAGGCAGCGACTAATAAGAAGCCCATCGACCGCAATCGTCACCAGGGTTAAGAAAGATAGTATTAGTGTCTCGATCAACTTAGGGGCGCTGAGAGCTTCGCTGGATTAAATCATGCCGAATCGTCGCATCGAGGCCTCAATCCACGGACGATATTTATCCGGGCAAGGAATTTGGCGCTTTGTCGCAGAAATCCGATTCGCGGCCTTCCGGGTCGGGAGACCATTCAGCTCTCTGACGTGCGCTATCCAACACGTCTTCATGACTCGACCCTACCGTGCCCTCACGTCTTCTTGAATTTGCTTGTATGTAGCCATCTGTCTCAACGGTACGGAGTGCTGAGGATAACCAAAAAAAGCGTGCCTAAAGCATGAGGTTTCTGTTAGCCATTGCCACAATCTCAACTAGGTAAATCCCGCTTCCAAGACGGATAATTGCGAGATGCCCAGACACATCGGCAGTGATGGCTTTCTTCTTGCTCATCATCGGTCCTCTTCTGAGTGACGATGAGCCAAAAGTTTCTCTTATTCAAACCGCCTGTTTGGTCCGATTGCCGCTGACGGGGCACACACGCTGAGGCTTGCGCGGGCGCGGGCGCGGGCGCTCATCGATATTCGCCTGCTCGACCACCTCGTCGTGAGCCGCGACGGGCACGTCTCGCTGGCAGAGCGGGGCTGGATCTAGGGCCTAGCAGAGGTTATAGTGCCCGCCCTTCGACCTCCTAGGCTTGAGATGTAGCGATGGCCAGAGTCTGCCAAGTAACCGGGAAGCGCCCGATGTCGGGGAACAACGTCTCCCACGCTCTTAATAGGACGCGCCGCCGGTTTCTGCCAAATCTTCATACGCAGCGTTTCTGGCTCGAGAACGAAAAGCGCTATGTCAAGCTGAAGGTCTCGCGGAAGGGTCTGCGTATTATCGATAAGCTCGGCATCGAGCAGGTCGTCAAGAATCTTCGCGAGCGTGGCGAAAAAATCTAACGGGAGCGCTTAGATATGAGAGAGAAAATCCGACTCATGTCCACGGCAGGAACGGGGCACTACTACACGACGACGAAAAATCGCCGGCTTCATCCCGAAAAGTTGGAGACAAAGAAATACGATCCGCGGGCCCGCAAGCACGTCATCTATAAAGAAACGAAGATCAAATAAGATTTCCGCCACGCGGCGGCAGGCTCAGGCCAGAGCTGGCTCCGGCAGCACTTCAAACGATTTCAGATACGCCGCAAAATGCTGTAACACCCGGATGCCGCTGACCTCGGCCCTTGCTCACCACTCCTTTAGATCTGCCAGCAAGCACTCATTACTCGTGTTCGCGCCGTCCCACAATGCTTTGAGATCGGAACGAAATTCCAGCACGGTTTTGAGGCCCGGATACCGCTCGGTCAGTTCCGTGAGTCGCGCCTGCGACACCTGATCCATAAAGCCCGGCTGCCACTTCAAGAGTCGGTTTGTGCGACGCAACAAGCGAGTGACGCTCTCACCAAGCTGTTCGAACTCGGAACTCAATACCGGAAGCGTCACGCTATTCGTGTGGTGCCGGAGCACATGCATTCTGTTGACGATGATGGTGCGCAGCTCATCGACATCGGGTGCTTTAGGCGCCGCGACGAACTCCGGCTCAGGCGCAATCCGTTTAATCCTCGCAAGACCGATCGCCGAGAATACCTTGAGATGCAACCAGCCCAGATCCACTTCCCACCGCCGTTGCGAGAACTTGGCTGCACTCGGGAACGCGTGATGATTGTTATGCAGCTCCTCACCGGCGACGAAGAACGCAAATGGCCAGAGATTTGTCGATGCATCATCGGTCTCGAAGTTGCGATAATCCTTGGCATTACCGAGCCCGTTGATGACGCCGGCTGCGAGCAGCGGCATGGTAGTGAGTTGGATCGACAAGAGGATTATTCCCGGTACGCCGAACAATACGAGATCCACGAGTATCAGTATTCCGATTCCAAGGTTAAGCCAACGGCCGCAGACATTACGCTCCAGCCAATCGTTCGGAAAGCCCCGGCCGTACTTTTCGAGAGTCTCCAACTTAGCCTCCTCCTCTCGATAGAACTCCGCGCCTTTGAGGAGAATGTTCTTCAGCCCGAACAGCAGCGGGCTATGCGGATCGCCCTCGTGCTTACAGTAAGCGTGATGCTTGCGGTGCACGGCGACCCAGGCTTTCATGTTTACGCCCGAGCTGATCCATAGCCATAGACGAAAAAAATGGCGTAGCGCAGGATGCAGGTCGACGGCCTGATGTGCCTGGTCGCGGTGGTAGTAGAGAGTGATACCGAGCAGTGTCACGTGCATCATCAGCAGCGTGGCTACGACGTAGCCCCAGAACCGCAAATCGGCCAGGCCGTAGTAGTGCTCAAAGACGAACTACAACGCGAAACTCCAGTGGCCTCCGTCCCGACGGCCCACTATAGCCGAAGGGTCAGACTACTCCAGGGCAGTCTCGTTACCGTTGCGCTCTTTGACGCACGCGCGCCGGTAGCAGCCGATAATCAGGCCGCGTAAGCTCGACCGATGCCCGAATTACCTGAAGTGGAAACGACCCGGCTCGGACTGGAGCCACTGCTCGTCGGGCAGAGGATCACGGGCGCGGACGTTCGCCAGCGGAAGTTACGTTGGCCCGTGGACACCGAACTCGCGTCGCAGCTACGGGATCAAAGCGTTCGCTCGGTGACGAGGCGGGGAAAATATCTACTCGTGACGATTGAGAGCGGAGCGCTTCTCATTCATCTCGGCATGTCGGGTAGCCTGCGTTTTCTGCCGGAGGCACAAGCCCCATCTCTACACGATCATATCGATCTCCTCTTCGCTTCGGGGGCGCAGTTACGCTTCAACGATCCGCGACGCTTCGGCAGCATGCACTTCTCGGTCAACCCTCACGATCACTGGCTGCTCAGAGATCTGGGACCGGAGCCTCTGGCAAAGGGCTTCTCGGCCGATTATCTCTGGAAGATCTCCCGCGGCCGACGCATCGCGATCAAGCAGCTACTCATGAACGGCCGCATCGTCGTCGGCGTGGGGAATATCTACGCCAGCGAGGGGTTGTTCCGAGCGGGCATTCATCCGCGGCGGGCGGCGGGCCGCATCGCCAGATGCAGATACGGCCTGCTCATCGATGCGGTGAAGGCGGTTCTCGACGAAGCCATCCGGGCCGGGGGAACGACGCTCAGGGACTTCTCAGACGGCGACGGCCGGCCCGGTTATTTTCAGCGCGAACTCTTGGTCTATGGCCGCGAAGGAGAGCCCTGCGTGCGCTGCGCGACGTCGATAATAAAGCGCGTCCTGGGCCAGCGCGCGACTTTCTACTGTCCGAGCTGCCAGCGCTAGTCCAGCCGATACTGTCTAGGGCGTATGGAATCGAGGCTCGCCGGCACCACGGGGGTCCGACGCCGCGTCGACGCTTCCCGTGCCGAAGTCCCAGGTGATGACGTGCATATTGCCGAAGCTACCACGTGTTCGTGCTAGCGAGTGTCCGATGGCCGCCAGCCATGAAATCTGATCCTGTGTGAGAGCATCGGCCTCGTACTCGATTCGATCGGGAAAATACTGGTGGTGGATGCGCGGCACAGCGACCATCGCCGTCGCATTAGCGCCGTCGATCCATTCCAGAGCCGCCAGTAACACCATGGTGATGATCCTGCTCCCACCGGGTGTGCCGAGAATACCGAGGCCGTCGCCGTCGACGAGGATCGTCGGCGTCATGCTCGACAACATCCGCTTACCCGGCGCTATCGCATTCGCATCCGCGCCAAGTAACTGGTAGCCGTTGGCAACCCCGGGCCTCATCGAGAAGTCATCCATCTCGTTGTTCAGCAAGACGCCCGTACCCGGCGGCATGTAGCCGCTGCCGAAACCGAAATTGATCGACTGCGTGCCGGCTACGGCGTTACCTTCCACGTCGAGGACCGAGAAGTGGCTCGTCTGATCGCCGCCGACCGGTCCGTCCCCGTATATACCGGGCAGCGCGTCGCTCGGCGTCGCTCGATCGATTCGCATACTCATGCGTTGACCTGCGGCATAGAAAGGATGCAGCAGCCGTTCCAACGGCACATCGACGAAATCCGTGTCCCCCAGATACTCGGCCCGATCCCGGTAGGCGCGGCGCATCGCCTCGGCGAGCAGATGCGTACGCGTCGCGGTATCGGCCTGATCGAGGTCGAAGCCGGACAGGATGTTGAGCATATTAATGAGTACGGCGCCGCCGGACGATGGCGGCGGTACGGAAATAACGGTCGCGCCACCGTAGGTCCCGATCAGCGGCTCGCGCTCGACGACCCGGTAGTTCGAGAGGTCGTCGAGTGTCCAGATTCCGGCGGCGGCGCGCGCGCCCTCGACGAGCCTGGCCGCGACTTCACCGCCGTAAAAACCATCGAACCCGCGTTCCGCTATGGCCGTGAGCGTATCCGCGAGATCGGTCTGACGAAACGTGCTGCCTACGGCGGGCGGCTGTCCACCCGGAAGAAAGACGGCCTGTGCCGCCGAATTCATGGAGCGGCCGCGTAGGCCCAAGCCATTGCTCAAGCCCGCGTAGGCCTCGAAACCGTCGCTCGCGTATCGAATCGCCGGCTGCAACGATTCCTCGAGCGGCAGGCGGCCATAGTTTTCGGCTAGGTGAACCAGAGCCGCCGGGAGCCCCGGGATACCCGCAGCCAACGGTCCATCCCGGGACGCTCGCGTGATCGGGTTACCGCTCGCATCCAGGTACATATCGGCTTCGGCTGCGGCCGGTGCAACTTCCCGGCCGTCGATCATGACCCGTAAGCCGTCTGTTTCACGACGCAGTAGAAAAAATCCGCCACCGCCGAGCCCGGAGCCGGCGGGCTCCACGACGCCCAACGCAGCGCTTACGGCAACGGCGGCATCGAACGCGTTTCCGCCGTGCGCAAGAACCTCGACTCCGGCCTGACTCGCGAGGGGATGTGCGCTCGCAACGGCCGCCCTCTCGGGCAGCACTCCGGCAGCATGTACCTGCCATCCTGCAAGCAGCAGTGAAATAAGGATGAGTACCGAGTATTTACGATATAGCATCACATCACTTTCCGAATTTCGCTTTGAGCCCGGCTTCGACCTGCGGATGAACGAAGGGCGACACATCGCCGCCGAACTCAGCGACTTCGCGGACGAGGCTCGATGACACGAACGTATAGTGCTCGGTTGGCGTCAAGAATACAGTTTCTACCTCGTCCGTAAGGTGACGGTTCATCGTCGCGAGCTGAAATTCGTATTCGAAATCCGATACGGCGCGAAGTCCGCGAATGATCGCGCGCAATCCATGCTCGCGGGCGAAATCGACGGTCAAGCCTTCGTAACCGGTCACGGACACGCCCGGAATATCCTCGAGTACCGCGCTAGCGAGCGCAACACGCTCGTCCAGGGAGAATAGCGGCTCCTTATCGGGACTCGCTGCGATCGCGATGACGACCTGGTCGAAGAGTTCACTCGCCCGCCGCACGAGATCCTCATGACCTCGCGTCACGGGATCGAATGTTCCTGGGTACATCGCGCTGACGCTCATCAGTACTCATCAATCTCGGCTCTAGATCGACTTATTCTATCCCTGCGATGGGTTGAGCGTCATTCTTCGAGCGCAAGCAAGCCGTAGCACACCTGTCCTGCCCGGCTCTCCTTTACTAATGCCGCGCCAGAAAGCACCGCCCCAGCCTGCTCCAGGCTCTCACCCGCGCCTTGAGTCTGTGGGCGCTCGACATAGATCCGTGCGCGCGGCGCGAGCCAGGGCGACAACTGAGCGAGTATCGGCTCCAGCGAGAGATCGTACGGTGGGTCGAGAAAGACGACATCGAATGGCTCCTTTGCAGGTCCCTTGAGGAAGCCTGCAACGTCCTCGCGAATCACTGTCGCATCCGCATCGAGATCGGCGATTCGTTTCCGCAGGGCGCTTATGAGAGATGCCTCAGTCTCGACGAACCACACCTCCTTCGCGCCTCGGGACAGCGCCTCCAGCCCCAACACGCCTGTACCGGCGAAGAGATCGAGGCACCGTGCCCCGACGATCGCCGGGTTCAACCAGTTGAATAGTGTTTCGCGGGCGCGATCGGGCGTCGGCCGGACCATGGTACCGATGGGGATCGCTATCCGTGTACCGCGCCACTCGCCGGCTATGATGCGAACCGATTTCTCGCGCTTCGCCATACTGCAACCCTACCTCACCTGTATTGAGACGGCATAGGCTCTGCGTATAATTCTGCACCACAGCCCGATTTCCGAAGACGTTTAACGATCCCGTGATCTATTCATGACCTCGACATCTCCCGGCTCACAAGCTGACCGATCCGGCAGCTTTCTGAACAAGCTCAGGGTAAGCCTGGGATGGGGTAAGGCCCGCCTGGGTCAAGATCTTCGTCAGCTGCTTGGCCGTGGGCGTTGGGACGAGCAGACTCGCGAGGAACTCAAAGCACGCTTGCTACAGGCGGACGTGGGCGTTGCCGCGACGGCATGGTTGGTGGAGAGGTTGGACGCGAGTCCCGCCGCCGCGGGTTCAGAGTCCCATGACGGCCTTGAGATCATCGAGAATAATGTGCTCGAGCTGATGCGCGGCGTCGAACAAGCTCTGACGATACCGCAGACGGCGAAGCCTTTCGTGATTCTGGTTGTCGGCGTCAACGGCACGGGCAAGACGACAACGATCGGCAAGTTGGCGCGGCGACTGATGAACGAGGGTCACTCCGTTTTGCTGGCCGCCGGAGACACGTTCCGGGCGGCCGCCGTCGAACAACTCAGCCAGTGGGGTGAGCGTACTGGTGCAACCGTCGTCGCGCAGGCACAAGGCGCGGACCCGGCCGCGGTCATCTTCGATGCACTGACATCGGCGCGCGCGCGTGGGATCGACGTCGTTATCGCAGACACGGCGGGAAGGCTGCATACTTCCAGCGGTCTCATGGAAGAGCTCAAGAAGATCAAGCGAGTCATGGGCAAGATTGATGAGTCTATTCCTCACGAGACCCTTCTCATACTCGACGCCAGCCAGGGCCAGAACGCTCTGGTGCAGGCCAAGGAGTTTCACAAGGCTTTAGGACTCTCTGGACTCGTCGTAACGAAGCTCGACGGTACCGCAAAGGGCGGTATTCTTCTCGCCATCGCCCGTGAGCTCGGGTTGCCCGTTCGTTTTCTCGGCACGGGCGAGGGGGCCGACGATCTCTCAACATTCGACGTGCGGGACTTCACCGAAGCCCTGCTCGGAGATGATGAGCGATGATTCGTTTCGAGAGTGTTTACAAACGCTATCCGAATGGTCGCGACGCGCTCGCCAGCGTGAGCTTTCGCCTCGAGCAGGGGGAGATGGCGTTCTTGACCGGCCCGTCCGGTGCGGGAAAAAGCACACTCCTGAAGCTCATCGCACTCATCGAAAGGCCGAGCCGCGGCACCGTGCTCGTCGGCAGCCAGAATACATCCAGAGTCCGGCGCAGGCGCATCCCCCACTTTCGCCGGCAGCTCGGAATCGTCTTCCAGGATCACAAGTTGCTGAACGACCGGACGGTCTTCGACAATGTCGCGTTGCCACTCGTCATAGGCGCATTGCGGCGACGTGAGATCGGCCGGCGCGTTCGAGCGGCCCTCGATCAGGTCGGTCTACTAGGCTTCGAGAATCAGCCTCCCGTTGCGCTCTCTTTGGGTGAGCAACAAAGGGTAGGGATCGCTCGGGCGATCGCAAGCCGACCCGAACTCGTGATTGCCGATGAGCCGACCGGCAACCTGGATCCGGAACTCTCTCGCGAAATCCTCTGTTTGTTCGAGCGTTTCAACGAGGTCGGAGTGACCGTGCTGATCGCCACGCACGACCTTGGTCTGATCGAGGAAAGCGAACACCGGCGGCTCAGGCTCGATGGCGGCAAGCTGATACCGGCCGTTGCGGGATGAAGCGGACATGACCCACCGCCTTCGACATTACTTTGCATTACACGCGCAGAACTTTTTCGGCTCACTCGGACGAGTGGCTCGACAGCCAGTCGGTAGTATCATGACGATCGTCGTCATAGCAATCGCGTTGGCGCTGCCCGCTGGGTTGCGAGTCCTGCTGAATAACGCACAAATTCTCAGCGGTTCCTGGGAAGGCGCTATCGACTTTACGGTCTATCTCAATGTCGACGTCGATGTGACGCGGGCGGAAGAATTGACGAGTGAAGTACAACTGCGCGCCGATGTATTGGAGGTTGTGCTCGTCACGCGTGAGGAGGCGCTCGAGGAATTCCGATCTTACTCCGGGTTTGGCGATGCGCTGGACGCGCTGGAGGAGAATCCGCTACCGCATGCACTTATCGTACGGCCTTTGAGCGGTGATAAAAGCACCGTCGATGCGTTGGCCGGTGATCTCGAGTCCATCTCGGAGATCGACTTTGTGCAACTCGACACGGAATGGGTCGAGCGGCTTGCCACGATACTCGAGCTGGCCCGACGAGTCATCGATATCACGGCACTAATGTTGAGCCTGGCCGTCGTACTCGTCATCGGTAACACCATCCGGCTGGAGATCAATAATCGCCGCGAGGAGATTCAGATCGTGAAGCTCGTCGGCGGCAGCGATGCCTTCATCCGGCGGCCGTTTCTATACATTGGCTTTATCTACGGGTTGGCCGGTGCTGTGGTTGCCGCACTGACCGTCACGCTGAGTCTCAGGCTTGTAGCGTCTCCGACGCGCTCACTGGCGAATCTCTACGACTCGGCCTTCAATCCCGCAGGTCTAACCTGGCTTCAGACGCTGCTGCTTCTGGGCGGCGGTGCACTACTCGGCTGGGCTGGCGCCGCCATCGCCACTGCACGCCATTTAAGGGCCATAGAGCCAAGTTAACTGACTGTTTTTACTACTTATTTAATTTCCGTAGATCGGAACTTCGACCAGGTCTTAGCACTCTAACTTCGTGAGTGCTAAGATGATAATCGGCTAGGGAGGCCCGTGATCGTGACTAAAGCAGTTGCTCTAAGAGATAACGAACTCGCCCTCAGCGGGCCAATCGGCAGCCTTGATCAGTACATGGCCGCGGCTTTTACGATTCCCGTTTTGAGCGCCGAGGAAGAATTCGAGCTTGCTAGACGCCTCAAGGATACGAACGACCTCGAGGCCGCGCAGCAACTTGTCATCGCACATCTTCGCTTTGTGGTGCGCATCGCGCGCGGCTACGCGGGCTACGGGCTGCCGATCAACGACCTGATCCAAGAGGGTAACGTCGGCCTGATGAAGGCCGTCAAGCGGTTCGATCCGGACGTGGGCGTTCGACTCGTCTCTTTCGCCGTTCACTGGATCCGCGCCGAGATTCACGAATACGTCTTGAAGAACTGGCGACTCGTCAAGGTCGCGACGACCAAGGCGCAAAGAAAGCTCTTCTTCAATCTTCGTAAAGCAAAGAAACATCTCGGCTGGCTGTCCAAAGATGAGACCGAAGCGGTCGCCAGCGATCTCGGCGTCAGTACTCGCGAGGTCACGGAGATGGAACAACGACTGTCGGGGCGCGATATATCGTTTGATCCGGCGCCGTCGGAGGATGAGGAATACACGCCGATGGCCTACCTGCCGCATCCGGACAGCGATCCGGCTGAAGTCGTGGAAAATGACGACTGGAGCGCCGATTCCCATACCCGGCTCGAGCATGCCCTCGGCGAACTCGACGATCGCAGTCGCGATATCGTCGCGCAACGCTGGCTCGCCGAAAAGAAGTCGACGCTGCACGAACTCGCTGCGGAATATGGAGTCTCCGCCGAACGGATTCGCCAAATCGAGGCCAACGCCATCTCGAAGCTCAAGGGCTTCATGACGGATTAAGCAACCCCAAAAAAAGGGCCAAATAAGGGACCGTGTCCTTTTTCCGGAAACATAAAGGGACACGGCCCCTTTTTCTGCCAGCCTCACCGGGTGCCGATGCTAAGCTCTAGATATCGAAACGACTGGAGTCAGCGTGAGACCTGCTGATGAATGGCTGAGCGAATACGGCCGACATCATGACAACGGCGCGAACCGCCTGATTCACTGGCTCAGTATCCCGTTCATCGTCACAAGCCTCGTGGGGTTGCTCTGGTCGTTGCCTGTTCCCGAGACCTTCCGTGACGCCGCGCCGGTTATTAATTGGGGAACCATTTTTCTCATGGCCGCAGTCGTCTATTACTTCATTATGTCCATAACCCTGGCTTTCGGCGCGCTGCCGTTCGTCATTCTCGTAGTCTTTACCGTAAGCTGGCTCGAGCAGCTGACCCATCCTCTATGGAAGAGTTCGACGGTCATTTTTCTCCTGGCCTGGGCCGGACAGCGACTGGTCCACCGACTCGAAGGCAATCGGCCTTCTCTTATCGGGGATATACAGTACCTGATGATTGGACCCATCTGGTTACTGGCGGCTATTTATAGACGCCTTGGTATTCCTTACTGAAGAACGGCAATCGAGCAATGGCTTCCGCTAAGCAACACTGGAAAACACTGTCCACCGACACGGTCTACGACAACTCTTGGATACGCGTGGAGGATCACAAGGTAGTGAATCCTGCGGGAAGGACCAGTCAGTACGGCAAAGTGTGCTTCAAGAATCAGGCCGTCGCGATTCTCGCTGTAGATGCCGTGCAAAATATCTATCTCGTCGGTCAACATCGCTACACCCTGGATGAGTACTCCTGGGAGCTGCCGATGGGCGGTGCGCCGCTGGCCGAAGATCCGCTGGTCGCCGCACAGCGAGAACTAAAGGAGGAGACGGGACTAACGGCAGGCCGATGGCTGAGGTTGATGCGCCTGCACACGTCGAACTCGGTAACCGACGAGATCGGTTACGTATATCTCGCCAGGGATCTTACCGAAGGAACGCCGGAGTTCGAGGATACGGAGGATCTGGCGATACAGGTGGTCCCGCTGACTGAAGCATTGGACTGGGTACATCGCGGAGAGATTACCGACGCGATATCAGTCGCGGCGGTTTTGAGGTTGGCAGCGGATACGGATAGCTTGCTCGCCTGAGCAGCAACGCCGTCGCTAGGATCGGATCAGCCACAATGCACTCCGGAAAACTTATCGCCGTTATCGAGGATGAGGTCGCCATCCGCGAGAACTACATGGCAGCGCTTCAACGGAACGGTTACCGGGTGCAGGGTTATCCGACCAGGCAGGCTGCGCTACACGGATTCGATTCGCGCCTGCCCGATCTCGTCATCATAGACATCAATCTTGGTGACGAAGTCGAGGGAGGGTTCGAACTGTGCCGGGAATTGCGCGCGCGCTCGGCACAGCTACCGATCATCTTTCTAACTGCACGCGAGAGCGAACTCGACGTCGTGTCGGGGCTACGGCTCGGAGCGGACGATTACCTAACCAAGCGCATCGGCCTTGAACATCTCCTGGCGAGAGTCACGGCATTGCTGCGTCGCGTCGAGGCGCTTACGAAGACGGACGAGGAACCGAAGCTTCTGGAGCGAGGCCTGCTCGTACTCGACCTCGAGCGCATGAGCGCGTCATGGGCTGGTAAGCCCGCATCACTCACGTTGACGGAGTTCTGGGTTGTCCACGCATTGGCTCGTCATCCGGGGCATGTCCGAACGCGGGAACAGTTGATGACGGCTGCGAACGTCGTCCTGGACGACAGTACGGTCACGTCGCAGATCAAGAGAATCCGCGCCAAGTTTACGGCTGTCGATACCGGCTTTTCGGCGATCGATACCGTCTACGGCATGGGCTATCGCTGGTCCGGCGAACAGAGCGCGTAGCCGCAACGGCCATGTCGCTTCGTATTCAGCTTCTCGGAGTGGGTCTACTGGCCCTCGCCCTGCCATGGGCCGGATACCGTTACGTTCAGGAACTCGAGGGCGCGCTGCGGGATGGGCTCGAGCAATCGCTGTTAGCCAGCGCGAACACGATGGCGGCGGCCCTGGAGCTTCAGCCGCTCTCGGATCCCACTCCGCCCCCGGATGGAACACTCGAAAGCACGATCTACGCGCATCCACTCGTCACGCCACCGAGTATCGACGGCTATCGAAACGACTGGACCTCCGCGGCGGAAACGGCTCGGGATCTCGGCAGTGTGGCCGAGTACTGGGCCGGCGTGCACGAGCGCACGATATATGTGTTCCTGAGCGTGGCTGATGACGATCTCATCTATCAGAGTGCGCCCACGGAAACGCCGTACGGCGACCGCGTCCTGATACTTCCGGGGGGAGATCAGAATGCCTGGCTCCTGCTCCACAGGTCCGGTCCCGGCGGTGTCCGTTCGCAGCAGACTCGCGCGCCTCTGTTCGCGCCGACTGCACAGTATGAGGACCGCGTCACCGGCTTCTGGCGTGGGACTGCGAGCGGCTATGATGTCGAATTGCGTTTGCCACTCGACCTCGTTCGCGGACGGCTCGGCGTAGCCGTTATCGACGTCGATCATTCATCGGCGCAGGAGAGCAACGATTACACCGTCGCACTCCAAAGATCCTGGGAGACGACCGGCGATCTAGGTCCCGGGACTTTCATCTCCCGCCCGCAACACCTCGACGCGATCGGTAACCAGTTCGTGCAGCCGGGAAGACGAATGCGGATCGTCGACCGGGACGGCTGGGTCATGTTCGATGGCGGCGAAATCGATCCACTCATTGATTCATTCGCACCATCATCGATCACCCTGGCTGAACGTTTCTATCGCTTCATTCTTGCCCGGGGCGATGCGCCTTATCAAGGCCTCGAGGACCCGCCGGGACGCCTCGCAGACGCGACGTTGAGCGCAGCGCTCGAGGGTGAAGCCGTCGCGGCATGGTACGCGCGCGGACCGGAGGCGAGCGCCGTGATCGCCGCCGCGTCACCCATCCGCTCGGGCGGCGAGATCCGCGGCGGAGTACTGTTGGAGCAGGGCAGCGACTCGATCCTGACGCTGACGAACGAAGCGCTCGTGAGACTCATGAGCTTCACGCTACTCGCGAGCCTCGTCGTCACAATCGGGCTTCTGTCTTACGCGACGTTGTTATCGTTCCGGGTAAGGCGACTGGCACGCGCAGCCGATACGGCCCTGAGCCCCGAAGGAGAGATTCGTCCTTCTCTGCCGGGCTGCCGCGCGGGCGATGAAATCGGTGACCTCGCTAGAAGCTTTGCCGACCTTCTCAATCGCCTGCGAGAGTACACCGACTATCTGACGACGCTGAAAGCGAAACTCGCCCACGAGCTTCGCACTCCCCTCGCCGTCGTCTCGACCTCGCTCGATAACCTCGAACGGGAGCCGCACGAGAGTAACCTGTCGCCTTACCTGTCACGACTCAGAGAAGGGACGAGCCGCCTGGATGCAATTCTCGGCGCCATGAGCGAGGCGACTCTGATCGAACAAGCCGTCGCGGATACAGAACCAGAAATTTTCGCTGTTGGCGAAATCATCAGTAGCTGTATCGATTCCTATCGCGACGTCTTCCGAGAACGGACATTCGAGTTCGATGATCGCGCCGCAGACGCAAAGACTCTCGGGTCGGCAGATCTGATTGCGCAAATGCTCGACAAACTGATCGACAACGCGGTGAGCTTCAGCCCGGCCGGGAGTACGATAGCGGTCGCACTGACGAGTAGCGATGGCGAGATCGTACTGCGCGTGGCGAATACAGGGCCGCTGCTTCCGGGCACTATGCGCAGCCAGCTATTCGATTCGCTCGTGTCGATGCGCAAGGAACGTGGCGACCGGCGTCACCTCGGACTCGGCCTCTATATCGTCGCGCTGATCGTCGACTTTCATTGTGGTCGGGTTAACGCTGCGGATCTCCCGGACGGCAGTGGCGTAGTATTTGAGATCGCATTACCGCGAGTCCGATAGCTCGCAACCCGTACCGGCCAAGCCGCAATAGCCACCCGGATTTTTCGAGAGATACTGCTGGTGGTCAGTCTCAGCGTAATTGAACGCCGGCATGTCTTCGATCGTCGTCGTGATTCACTCTAACCCTGCCGCAGACAACTGCCGTGCGAATTCGTCTCGGCTAGCGGCGGCAGCCGCGCTCTGCGCCGCCCCATCGGTGTAAATCGCGGATCGATACTGTGTCCCGACGTCTCCACCCTGGCGCATTCCCTGCGTCGGATCGTGCGATTCCCAGAACAGCTTGAGGAGCTTTTCGAAGCTTACGCGCTCCGGCTCGAACACTACGAGGACCACCTCGGCATGACCCGTGCGGCCGCTACAGGCCTCCTCGTAAGTCGGATTCCGCGTGAAGCCACCCGCATAACCCGCAGCAGTCGTATACACGCCGGCCGTATCCCAGAAGAGCCTCTCGGCGCCCCAGAAACACCCCATAGCGAACAGGACCTTCTCCATGTTTGCCGGGAACGGCGGCTTGATTGACCGGCCGTGGACAAAGTGCGTCGTGGTCACTTCTAGTGGTTCGTCGCGGCCAGCTAAGGCGTCATCCGACACGACGAGTTGTTGTTTCGCCCAGCGTATGACCATGACACCCTCCCAACGGCAGTTATCAGCTCGTGGCGATTCCCATGCTGATGCCGGGAGCCGGAAGCTGGGTCGTTCCCATCAGATACTCGTCGATACAACGTGCTGCGCCGCGACCCTCGTTGATCGCCCACACGACCAGCGATTGGCCCCGACGGCAATCGCCCGCGGCGTAGAGCCCTGGTACCGAGGTCTCGAAATCGCCATGGCACGCCTGATAGCTCGAACGTTCGTCGAGTGCGACTCCAAGAGCCTCGCCGACGTAGGATTCAGGGCCGAGGAACCCCATCGCGAGCAGCACGAGGTCGGTCTCCCATCGCTGTTCCGATTCCGGGATATCGATCATCTGTGCCTTGCCGTCGTGTTGCTGCCAATCCACGCGGCTCGCATTAAGGCCGATCACCTGGCCCGCATCATCGGCCAGAAATTCTTTCGTGATGATACCGTAACTTCGTGGATCCACGCCGAAACGCTTGATCGCCTCTTCGTGCGCATAGTCCGTGCGAAGAACGAAAGGCCACGACGGCCACGGGTTATCAGCGGCGCGCTTGTAGGGCGGCTGCCCGAGTAGTTCGAGATTGATTACGCTTCGACAGCCGTGCCGCAACGCCGTACCGATACAGTCGGCGCCGGTATCGCCGCCACCGATGACGATGACATTCTTGTCACGCGCGTCGATGAAGTTGCCGTCCTCGAGATCGCTGTCGAGCAGACTCCTCGTATTTGCCGTCAGAAAGTCCATCGCGAAATGGACGCCCTTGCACTCCCGCCCCGGAATCGGCAGATCACGCGGTTTTGAAGCGCCGGTCGCCAACAACATCGCGTCGTGGTCGGTCGCGAGCTTCTTCGCATCGATGTTTCGACCGACGTCCGCATTGGTCTCGAAGTTGACCCCGGCCTCACGCATGAGATCGACGCGCCGTTCCACCACGCCTTTGTCAAGCTTCATGTTCGGGATGCCGTACATCAAGAGCCCGCCGATTCGATCCTCGCGCTCGTAGACCGTAACCTCGTGCCCGGCACGATTCAGTTGATCGGCGGCAGCCAATCCACACGGCCCCGAACCGACAATCGCGACCGTCTTGCCGGTCCGCCGACTGGGTCGCTCTTGCTCTACCCAACCTTCGGTGAATCCGCGATCGATAATCGCGTTCTCGATATTCTTGATCGTGACGGGCGGGTCGGTGATTCCGAGAACGCAGGCGCCTTCGCACGGGGCAGGACAGGTCCTGCCCGTGAACTCGGGGAAGTTATTGGTCTTATGCAGCCGATCCAGCGCCTCGCGCCACCGACCCTGATAAACGAGATCGTTCCACTCGGGAATTAGGTTGTCTACGGGGCAACCCGTATTCGACTGACAGAAGGGTACGCCACAGTCCATACAGCGTGCACTCTGCCGCTTGAGATTCTCCTCATCGGCTCGCGTGTAGATCTCGCCGAAATCGTTCTGCCGCTCCGTCGCGTCCCGGAACGGGACACTCTTCTTACGGTACTCCATGAAGCCGGTAGCTTTGCCCATCGCTGTCTCAGCCGCCCATCATGGAGTACTCGCCGGTCTGAGTATCGTGAAGCGCGGCCTCCATTTCTTCATCGTGCTTCTTCCGTTCGGCGAGAACGCGCTTGTAGTCCGTAGGCATAACCTTCACGAATTGACTAAG
>CAYXNS010000032.1:3950-30912 GCA_964466315.1 uncultured Gammaproteobacteria bacterium | reverse complement strand
CCCTCGTAACGCGCTACGTGGTGACCGAAGCGCGTATGTTCGGTCGTCTCGGGGCCGCGCCCGTCGAAAAATATTTCCCGCCGGCCGCCATGCTCTTCATACTCGAACACGATGCGGTCGTCATGCTGCATGATCCGCATCGGGTGGGGCGTAAACGCTACCTGGCGCACGAGGCCGGGGTCCGAACAGGTCGCGAACGCAGGATCGTTCAGGGGATCGAATTCGGCCTGCAGCGCCGCGCCGACGTCGTTGAATGGTGCCCGAGGTCGCGGCTCACGCGGGCCGCCGAGCCAGGTGCCCGTGAGATTCGGGCGACCATCAGCAAGTCTGAGCGGTAGGGTGGCTACTTCGGTTGGTTCCGCGGTCTCCGTGACGGTTCCCACGACGGCGCGGATGGTCGACCCGTCCGCGGGGTCGAGCTCGAGGAACTTGCCACTCTGAATGTCGTCCGCAACCAGCACTAACATGGGCGCCCCCGTGCGACTCTTTCGGCCGGAGAGCCTCAGATACTGCCCCACCTGAACCGTGTCTCGCGACCAGCCCCAACGGCGCATCGGCGGTGCCGCCGGACCCGTCGCCATCCACTCCGTCTCGACGCCGTCCTCATCGGTAACTGACAGCATGATATTGATGTGGGGGTTCCTGAAGTTGTATTCGGTCACATAGCCTTCGACCTCGATGTTCTCATCGGTGAATACGCCCGCCCATGCATGATGCGCGTGGGCTGGCAGCGCGCCTAGAACGACACTAAAACAAACGGCCAGTATTCTATAGATAGACATCTTTCTCTCCGATTCTGTTTTCACTTGACTGCGAAGCTGAAAAAAATGTGGCGCCTAGTCGGAGACCCATCGGCTCGTATTCACCGGATCGCACTCACCATGCAGCATCTCCAGATGTGGAGAGTGAATTAATTGCCGGCTGTGCACCATGGGTTCCGCCAGGAACTCGGGGTCCTCTAAGACGAACTCGAGATCTATATGAGTGCCTTCTTCGGTCAGGCGGTATCGTTCCACGACATGCTTCTGTCCACCGGACGGTACGCCGATCTGGTAGGGTGAGCGGTGATCCTCGAAGTTTGCCGTATCCACCACGAGCGTGTCCCCTTCCCAGAGGCCGATCGAGTGGCCTGTCACGAAACGCTCGCTGGGGTCGGGATGCTCACGGCCATCCATATGGATCGTTCGTACCTCATCGAACCACTCGCTTCGGAAGACGATCACGTCCTCCTGTTGGTCGAGATCGATCTCCATGAGGTACAGGGCGGTTGAGACCAGTGCGGCGGGCGTCGGCCGTCCGACACAAGTCGATTCGGGATTCTCGCTGGACAGGGGATCATATTCGGCCTGGGCCGCCCTGCTTTTTTCGTTCAAAGCAAGGTTCGCGTGGAAGAAACCGTCGAAGCCTCCAGGATAGCTCTGGACCGTTGAGCGGTCCGTCATCCATTTGCCCGTCAGGCTCGTCGCCGTCGGGGTGACGTCCGGAGCTTGGGTCCACGCAGCCAGGGAGAACCCTTCCTTATCGATCGAGCGTAGAATGCCATACGGTCGCCCGCCCTCCATCGGATTGGCCCGGACCGTGACCTGGTCGCCCGGTGATAAGGAGCTGCGCGTCCAGCCGCGTCTCGAAATGACGTTGATCGGTCCCAGTTGCAGCTCCCACTCGACGGGTTCACCGCTCTGTTCGGTTTCTACGACCGCGTAGACGTGGGGGTTTCGCCAGGCGAAATCTTTGACCGTTCCCTCGAACGCGATCACCGACTCCAGGTCCATGCCGGCTTCGCTGTGATGCGCGAACATGGGCGGTGCGAAGATGAGTGCTGCGGCGATTGTTGCCGAATTTCTGATGATATTCATTCTAGTTACACACTCCCTTGACTAGCCGCCAGCGTTGACAATACGGCGGCAGCAATTAAGACGGTGACGATAAAGGCTTTCACTGGGGTTCCCGCAGCGTTCGATTGAAGCCGCCCCGTTATTGGATTCTCGCTTCACGGGCTGCTATCTATCTACCACTCCTGTATACCATCATCTGCCTGTGGCGCCTACTTGCCATGTTTTTTGAGCATGACGAGTTCCAGAAAGATAGTGTCGTTTCAGTGTGCTGGGAGAGCGAACAGGACTTCAATCGATCGCGAAGCAGTAGAACAGCCCGACGCCGCCCCAGCTGATTAGGTCTTCCTGACTGCAGCCGGTCGTCGCGTGCGAGGAGTTCCACGACATATTTCCGTTGCCCACGCGATCGGAATGGCCGACCTGTGTGGAACCTTCGTCGTTGCTTGTCCAGTTGTTGCAGGTGCGGTCCTCGCCGGGCGGGAAGGCTCTCCCATCCGGCGTCGACCCCGTCAGAATGTCGTGGCGGGTTGGCAGGGGATCGCCGATTCCATTGACGAGCTCGCCGTGTTCAGTCAGTGCGAATTCCTTGGTCATGTTACTGCCGCGCCGCGCTTCTTCGAGTGTGTCACCGTGGATTTGAGACTTGACGAGCGGTCGGTTGAGCCGGCGCTCGAGGTAGTCCAATAGCCTGGCTGTCGAGTGGTACCACGGGCCGTTACCGATTCGGTCTCTCGCGTTGACAGCTGGCTGACCCGGACGGGCCTGAGTGCTGAGATAGGCCCGCCATGTCTTGTCATCGGCCCCAACGGCAGCGGCCAGCGACTGGCAGTGAGCGTCTGCACCTTCCAAGCCACCTAGATTCCCCCCATCTCCGACGGGCTCACTGGTAACGAAAAACGTCATCAGGCTCGACGGGATATCCTCCGAGTCGGGCATGAGATCCAAACCTTGTGCGAAAGCTGCGTTTGAAGCGGCCAAGACTGCAAGTGGGCTGATTAGCCGCCGTAGGATGATTTTTTTCATGATTCTTCTCAGTCAATCGCGAAGCAGTAGAGCTTGCCGACGCCATGTGTCATGGCTAGAGCGGTCTGGCTGCAGCCGCGTGTGCCATGTGATGAATTCCAGGAGCCATCGCCGCCGCCGTTACGGTCGGGGAATCCGATTTGCGCGTTCGGCCGGCCCGGGTAGAGCCCCATCCCCATTCCTCCTTGATTTGGTCCGGGCTCGGGATCGGCATTGCTCGTCCAATTGTCGCAGGTGTAGTCGAGTTCCGACGGGAATGCCGTGCCGTCGAGCTGTGAACCGGTCAGTATCTCATGGCGGTTGGTATAGGGCGTCGTCCGCACATACTCCCAGACGTCATCCTGAGGATGTTTGTAGTCATTCAGTCCGGGTACGATCTGGCCTTTCTCGGTGAGCCCCGTCCGCTTGGTCAGGTTATTGCCGAGTCGTGCGAGTTCTATGGTATCGCCGTGCAGATGAGCTACATCGCGGGCAATCATGATGCCATCGAAGTTGTACCAGGGGCCCGTGCCGATTCGATCGCGCGCGTCGATGGCCGGCTGACCGGGGCGGGCCTGCGTGCTGAGATAGGCCTGCCAGGTCCGGTCGTCTGCGCCGACGGCTTCGGCGAGATTCTGACAGTGTGCATCGGCACCGGCCAGTCCGGCTAGATCGCCGCCGTTGCCGATAGACTCGCTGGTGACGAAAAACGTCATCGGTGTGCCGCCCAGCATACCGTGCTGTGCAAGCGCCACGGGGGCAACCGCAAGTGACAGCAATACGGCGGGCGAAAAGGTCTTTAGCTTTATCATGGTTACCTCCATCTGAACTCCCTCCAACGGCGTTATCGGCCGTCCGTCACTCGATACCGAATGCTAGAAACACGTTCCCGGGCATGATGCCGGCGTGGTGCGAATAGCCGGAATTGGTGAACAACATGCCGGTGACGATGGCCGACCCGCCGTTGCTGATGGACCCGCCGTTGGCCCTGACACCATTCACGGTCTCGAACTCACGCACGGTGTCGTATTCCCAGATAATCTCTCCCGTCGCGGTGGAGTACGCGCGAATATGCCCGTCCACAGAGCTGGAGAACACCGCGCCGGGGATGACGCTGATCGCCGCCGCCTGGGCTTTGCTGCAGGGTGATCGATCTCCGCATGAAGGGGCCGGCGTGCTCCAGATTACCTCACCCGTCTGGAGATCGAGCGCGAACAAGCCGCCGCCTGTGGTGGGATCGCCGGGCGTCGTATCGTCGATGGCTGCATAGACATTATCGTCGTCCGCGGCCGTTCCCCACTCGATACCACCGTCAATACCGCCTTTCCCGATACGGGTCTGCCAGAGGATCGCGCCTTCTTTATCGGGATCGAAGCCGTAAACGATGCCTGACTTCTGGCCGACCGTGAGTAAGCGTTGCCCATCCCCGAGATCCACGAGATTCGGCGATGCGCCGAAGTCGAAGTCGGGCCCACTGTCCTCGGGGCAATTGGCGTGGCTGGGGGCCCGCGGCTGGCAACTGCCATTCCAGACGTCGCCCCCCGTGACTTGTCGAATCCAGCGAATCTCACCCGTCTCCATGTCCAGGGCGACGACCGCGTCCGACGTTTCTGCAACCGGTAACGAATAAGAGTTTCCCGTAGCGACATAGATGGCGCCCACCTCGAGATCCAGGGTCGGCGCCGACCAGATGCCGACACCCGACGGCCCCCACTGCTGGGTCCCGGCCTCATTTCTGCCGGTCGGCCGCGGTTCGTCCGTCATGTATGTCCGCCAGATCTCCTCTCCGCTGGTAACGTCCAGCGCCACGATTCCGCCGCGAGCGCGGCAGCACTCGTAGTCGGGCTTTGCGGGCTGGGACTCCTCGCGAGAGGCCAGTGGTACGAACACGCGCCCGTCGTTCACGGCCGTTGCGCCGGTAATCCGGCTCAAGGGAAAAGCCTCCAGCCGCACCTTCCACTGGAGTTCTCCGGTCTCCGCATCCACTCCATACGTATAGGTCTGTAGATCGCCGAACAAGGCCATGACGAGCCCATCGGCTGTTTCCGCGAAATTGATGGCAGTTCTGACGCCGGACTCGGCTTCGAACCGCCAGTGAATGCAGCCGGTCTCTACATCCAGAGAATAGACCCCGCCGCCCCAGCTGCCCACGTAGACCCGGCCACCGACGACGACCGGCTGGGCACTGGCGGAGCTGTCGCCGGGAAAGCCGAATGCCCATTTGAGCTCCAGCTGCGGGATCTCATCGGCCGGCAGCTGAGCACCTCTCGCGCGGTGAAATCGAAGGTTGGCACCGGGATCTCTCCCACCCCCCCAGCCGATCCAACTCGGCCCGTCGATGGATGCCTGAAACGGGCTCCCGGTCGGAGCCCCGGGAGCGCCGCAATAGGCTGATGCGGGGATCGGGGCATCGAGCTCTCCGGAGAACGGCTTGCCGGCGAGATACTCGGCCAGCGTTTGCCGTTCCGTGCGGCTCATCTGGCTGGACTGGCGCGTCATCGTGCCTGAGTCGAGCGCGGTAAAGATCTGCTCCGGTGTCATCTGGCGCATGACGCCCGGCTCTGGGGGGATTCCGGCCGAGTGGCAGCTCACGCAATAGATTTCATAGGCCTCCGGGCCATCCATCGCGGCGAGCGGCGCGGACACGGTGACGACGCAGGAGTAGATGGCCAGGACGGAAAGTGTGCGAATATTCCTCCCGGCCGGGGAAAAGTATGAATTCGTCCGTTTTACCACGAGTGGTCTCCCGTTTTTTTTGTCGTCGATTTTAAAAAGGAGTGTCTTCCTAGACGTCGACGCCGGGTTGTTCACCGTTGACCGTTAGCTCAATCATGGCTACCTCGTTGTTATGCTGTTCCCGAGGATTCCAGGCAGCACTCTAACGATAGATTCTACCCGCAAACGAACGACTGCCATGAGCGAAAACGAGGACGTATCACCAGACTGCATTGGTCCTTGCACAAAAAGTATCAGCATTCCAATCGTGACCGGTGCTCAGGGAACGTAATATAGTCGGTTACTACGAGGAATGTTCCATTAACCAACCCACCGGGGGAGAGCGATGATGCAACCGAGCCGACTCACTAACCTGTTGTCGTTACCGCTGAAGAGCGTGCTGACGCTGATCGCGCTCACGGCGTCCACGGGCCTCTTAGCCCAGGACGAGATAGCCGAACTGGCGGTGCGCGGAGGAGATCTCTTTTTCGAGCGGGTCTCGTGCTGGATTTGTCACGGTGAGAATGCCGATGGCCTGGTCGGCCCATCGCTACGGCACGGACCCACACCGATGGATATCCAGGTTCAGCTGGATTCGAACCCGCAGATGGCGGTGATCATCTCGGAATTGAATCCTGACGCGGACGATCTCGTGGCGGTCGCCAGTTATATCCGCGACATCACCGACAACCCGGTCAGCGCCGAGGAGGTAGCGGGCTGGCGGGCCGAGATGGCCGAGATGGCCGCGGCAAGAGGCCCCGAGGCCGAGTTTCCGCTGACCGAACGCGATAAGCTCGTGATGCAGATTCAATCATTCGACACCGTGCTGGCGGACTGGCCCCAGCGGGCGAACACCGGTAGCCTGCAGCGCGACTACGAAGTTGACGTACTGGAGACCTTCGAGGCGGGGGAACAGGTTTTTTATCCCGAGCCGGGAAAGGTGTACTTCTACGAAAACACGGCGACGACTGTGCGCATGGTCGAGCATGGTGAAACGCCGACGAATACGTCCCAGGTCGTGGTCGGCGACGCGTCTACTAAGGAAGTCATAACGTTCGGCCAGATGCCGGCCCGGTTGCGTGGGGGCGTTCACACGACCGTCCTCTCACCGGATGCACGCTACGTCTATCTCATCGGTGGTGGTTTGGGCATGGGCGGCGGCCCCGGTTCCGCCAGAACGGCTTCTTCCCTGTTGAAGGTGGACGCACTGACGCTGCAGCCTGTCAAGCACATGAATATCGGTGGTCGACTGCACCATGGGCAGATCTTTCAGGACAGGTACCTGCTGCTCGATATGTTTACCAGTGACCCCGATGCGCTGGACGTGTTTCTCTTCGATCCGGAGACCGATGAGATCATCGGCGGGATTCGTGGTACGGACCTGGGCGGGCAGAACTATACGTCTTATACGGACGATGAATTCATCTATGTGCTGATGCAGCCGGCTGGCGCTAATGCGCGTGGTTTCGCGGCCGGGAATGTGACCGTCCTTAGGCCCTACTGGGTGGCGAAGATTGATCCGACGAACTGGGAGGTCGTGGCGGAGTACCCGTACACGGGTTACCGCGGTGATTGGGTGATCATCGACTCCAAGAGCGAGTACATGTACGTTCCTGCCGCGGTCTCCAACAACGTCACCAAGGTGAATCTGGTTACCGGTGCCATCGAGTGGGCAACTTCCACGGGCGTCGGTCCCTATGGCGGCACACTGAACGCCGACGAGACGGAGGTCTGGATTTCCAACAAGGGCGAGACCAGCGGTCAATTCGGTCGCACGATTACGGTCATCGAGACGGCTAGCGGTCGCCTCCTGGATACCGTGTTCTCCGGTTACAAAGCCGACCACGTGCTCCTGTCTCCGGACGGCAAGGAGATGTGGGCTACGAGTAACGGCGAGGGCAGTATCTATGTCTTCGATGCCGAGACTCACGAGCAGCTGAAAGTCATTCATATGCCGCATCGTGGTGAGCCTCACGGCCTGGTCTGGGTGGCCTATGACGAGAACGGCGAGGGCAGGGTGGTGAGAGACCAGGGTGGGTTCCACAACGGTGTTCATCCCGCCCGGGGGAATCCGCTGACTCTGGCCAATAACTGATGGCAGCTGCTGTGTTACGCTTCCCGAGGTAACCATTCCTCGGGGGAGGGATATCTTGCGTAGAAACACAGCGCTCTCGATTGCGCTCGTAACGTTCGGGCTGTCGGCTGTCTGGATCGTGGGATCGCCGGACGCACAGACAGCCGCCGCCGAAAATATCATTCTGGGGCGGCCGACCAACGATGCCGTCACCGCGCACGTTCTCACCGTGGAGGACACGGAGGTTTTCGCGGAGTACGGGGGTAGCCCCAGGATGTACTCAGACAGGACACCCACCATCGAGGTCTCGGCGGATGGCGTCGCCGAGATAGAGGTGGAAGGCCTGCAGGCCGATACCAGATATTATTACCGCGTGAGTTACCGTGGACCCGATGAATCCGGCTATCGGGTCGGGGATGAGTACTCTTTTCATACCCAACGGTCCACGGGCAGCACGTTCAGTTTCGGTGTGCAGGGCGACTCTCATCCTGAGCGTCGTCACGGTATGTATCACCCGGACCTGTATGTACGAACTATGGAGCAGGTGGCGAGCGCTCGGCCGGATCTCTACTTCATGCTCGGCGATGACTTCAGTATTTCCAATCCCATGGCTGACTTCTTTCGGGGCGACAAGGAGGCTCTGAACCAGCTCGTGGTCGATGACGTCTACCGGAACCAGCGCCGCTTCTTAGGGATAATGGCAAACTCGACAGCGTTGTTTCCGGTCAACGGCAACCACGAAGAAGCTCGGCGCCACTTCCTCGGCACCTCACTACACGACGTCTCTATCTTCGCGGGCAGTGCGCGTACTCGGTTCTTCCCCTTGCCCGCACCTGACGACTTCTATACCGGAAATCCAGAGCCCGTAGAGGGCATCGGCTTGCTCCGAGACTATTTCGCCTTCGAGTGGGGCGATGCGCTGTTCATGATGATCGACCCCTACTGGCATTCTCCCGTTCCGGTCGGAAACTCCGGCGGAATGAGCGCGGGTCTCAGCGAGGAGTGGGACCGGCTCACGCGCCTGGCCTCGGACCGCTGGGCCTCTACGATGGGCGATGCGCAGTATCAGTGGTTCAGGAAGACGCTGGAGGAGAGTGACGCGAAGTACAAATTCGTCTTCGCTCACCATGTCCTCGGTGTCGGCCGCGGCGGAATCGAGCGCGCGAGAGACTACGAATGGGGCGGCTACAGCGCCGACGGGACGTGGGAGTTCGACGAGCGCCGCCCGGGCTGGGAGTTGCCGGTGCACCAGCTCATGGTGAAGCACGGTGTGACTATATTCTTCCAGGCCCACGACCACGTCTTTGTCCGTCAGGAGCTGGACGGCATCGTTTACCAATCCGTCCCAAATCCCGCCGACGACACGTACACGGCACGCAACCGGAACGCCTACCTGTCCGGCGACGTCCTCGACAATTCGGGGTACCTGAACGTCACGGTGTCACTGGAACGGCTCGAGGTGGAATACATCCGTTCTTACTTGCCGCAGGATGAGATCGACGGCCGCCGCCACGGCGAGGTCGCTTACTCCTATAGCGTTGAGTGACCGGCATGATCATGGACGAGCCAGATCGTCTGGGATTCAACGACAACACATATCTTATATATATATAAGTGACAACGGCCACCGCCGGGCGATGACATCGATACGGCTGATCTGCCGGAGGGCATCGAGGGCGGCAGTATCGCCGCGGAGCTCGAAGCGCTGCTCGATGATTACCTGGAGTCGGTAGAGGCGCATATGCCCGCCCCCAATCCGGATTACGATCCCACCAAGGGATCCTGGGTTGGATCGAGAAACTACGACATGTCGATCGATCCGAGGTGGGTGTACTTCTCGGAGAGTGAACGCTGATCTTTGCGTCTACTGCTCGCGGGCGTCGGGTTCGTTGTGCTCAGGCAGCCACGCGGCGAGTTCGGCCTTAACGTGCTCTAACGCCGGGTCGTCGGCTCGGTTTGTCCATTCGTTCGGGTCTGTCTGGATGTCGTAGAGTTCCTCGGAGCCGTCCGAGTAGGTGATGTAGCGGTACCGATTGCCTGTGACCGCATGGTTACGGTAGCCGAACGTCGTTACCACTGCGTCCCGTTCCCAGGGCGCCTGCGGATCCTTGAGCAACCGAACGAGGCTATCGCCTTCCACGTGACCCGGTGTCTCGAGACCCGCGAGTTCGGTTAGTGTCGGGTAGAGATCCATAAGCGAGACGGGGACGTCGCTACGGCTGCCCGGCTGTGTAATGCCCGGTGCGACGACAATCAGTGGTACGTGAGTCGAGTCATGCCACAACGTATGCTTTCGCCAGCGGGCCTTCTCGCCGAGATGCCAACCGTGATCTGACCACAGTACGATGATCGTATTATTGGCGCGCCCGCTTTGTTCCAGTGTAACGAGTAGCTGTCCCAACATCTCGTCGGCAAAGCTGATGCTCGCGAGGTAGGCTCTGACGCCTTCTTTCCAGGCTCCGGCCTCGAGTACCCACTTGTGGAGTTCCATGGGCCACATGTCGCCGGTGCGGCCTTGCACCTGAGCAATCTCGGAAATGTCATCGACATCGTTCTCGATCGTCGCCGGGAGTCTGATGTCATCCAGTGGATGCAGATCGAAGTATTTTTGCGGCAGGTACCAGGGCAGGTGAGGGCGGTAGATTCCTACGGCGTTGAATCGCGGGCTGCCGGTTTCAGCCAGCAGTTGTCGCTCAGACCAGGCAACGACCTGCCCGTCACCCATCGCTCTATCGTCCGTGACCACGGTGCCCCAGTCGAAATTTACGGATTGAGGATTGCCGTTGACCGGGCGCACGTGCGGGCGTATTTCGTCCGGCACCTGTCGTGCGAGGGACGGATAGAACGCATCCCAGGCCGTCATATCGTTAAACCCGAAATAGCTGTTCGGATTGAATGTGCCGGCGTGGAAGAGTTTGCCGGCGCCGTAGGTCCGGTAGCCGGATTCTCGAAAGAATCTCGGTAGTGTTTGGATGTCCTGGAAGATTTCAAGCGTGCGCCAATCCGGCGCGTTCTGATAGACGCCGGACGTGGATGGTCGCAGGCCACTCATGAGGGCGGTCCGCGATGGGTTGCAGAGTGGCGCCGCAGTGTGCGTATTCGTAAACAGCATCCCGCGCGCAGCGAGAGCGTCAATATTCGGTGTTCGAGCTTGAGGGTGTCCACCGAGAACGCCGACCCAGTCGTTCAGGTCGTCGATCGCGATGAAGAGTACATCCGGGCGCTCACCTGGTTGCCCGAACACCGACACTGGAGTTACCAGTAGGGTTAAGGTAATCGCTGCTAGCAGGTTTCTCATTGTCGGTTCCGTATGGGCCGGTTAGTTCAGCCAGCCGAGGTCTCTCACAAACTGTACGATCCGCTCGCTTACGGCGGCCTTGGCGCCTTCTTCTTGGAAACGGTGATCTACACCTTCAATCAGGAACAGCGATGCATCGACCCGGGCCGCGACTAACGCATCGTGATAAGCCGAGGACTCCGCAGGCGCTACGAGCGTGTCGGTATCGCCCTGAATAATGAGCGTCGGTGGAGTTCGGCGGTCGATGTTCAATCGCGGTTCATAGTTCGCGACGTCCGCACCTGCCGGAAGAAACTTGCCAGCACTTTCCGCGGTGGCGGCAGCGGGTGCCACTAGCACGAGCGCGTTTGGCCTGGGGCTTGCTCTCGTATAGTCGTCTGCCTCATCGAACCCCTTGAGCATGACGGTTGACGCCGCCAGATGTCCGCCGGCCGAGTGCCCCAAGGCAATGATTTTGCCGGGGTCGATCCCGATTCTGCGCGCCCGTTCGCGGGTCCAGCGGACCGCCGAGCTCGCGTCTTTGATGGTCTCATCGAGCGTCACCGTGTCCACGAAGCGGTACTCCACGGCGAGAGTGACGATCCCATGTTCCGCTAGGGTCTCCCCGTAGACGAACCCAGACTCGGGTGATCCGCCGCGCCATCCACCACCATGAAAAAAGACGGCGGCGGGTACACGGTCGCTGACCGAATGTCCGTCGGGGCTCACGATGTGTATCTGCAGCTGCCGGTCGCCGACGGTCTTGTAGGTATCAGTGCTGTATTCGGCAGCACCGGCCGTGATGGCAAAGAAGAAGACTAGTACGCTAGTCAGCGTTTTCATCGAGGTTCCCTCTAGATGTGAGTAGGTTCCGGGGTGAATCGAAAGCATACCTTAATTCACAGGATCCTTTCGGTCCGGCATTAGCAAAAAGCAATGCTGCGGTCGTGAAAGGCATGGCCGCGTTTCACCGGGCATCAGCGAGCCGTACACACCACTACAACGGTAACGAGGAACTCTACGATCACGAGAGCGATCCGGGTGAGTAGACGAATCTGGCACAGGATCCGACCTACGCTGAGGTGAAGATCGAGTTGGCGGCGTGGCTGCCGGAAGAAGATACCGAGGACGTGCTGTATCTCGAGTGATCTACCCTGAAAAGCGCTGTGAGGGGCGATGCAAAGGAATCCGCTGGAATTCTTCGGATCGATGAGAAAAATAGCGCTGGATATGCGTTGCCGTTATGTCTCGGTGCACGGGAAGCAGGTGGATGCTATTCTCGAGATGCTGTCTAAGAATGCGAGCGAGAAGGCACCAAAAGGGGAATAAACATGAATGCGAAGGCAAAACTATGGGCGGGGATTCCGATTCTGGTAATCGTGCTCTGCGGCGCGACGGCGGGGCAAGCAGAAACCCTCCGAAAAGCCACCGGGCTCAGCTACCACGACGAGGAGCGAGCTTACCAAGGCTATACGTTATTCGGGGCCCAGGGGAACGCGACGACATACCTCCTCGATATGGAAGGCGATGTCGTTCACAGCTGGCCCATCGGGGGCAACCCTCGCCTGCTCGACAACGGTAATCTGTTCGCGCGCGACAGTGATGGTTTCCACGAAGTCGACTGGGACGGAAACTTCGTCTGGAATTACGAAGAGACGCGCCCGAATTACACGTCACATCACGACTACGTCCGGGGCCTCAACCCAAAGCTGGGCCAACAGACCGCATTCTATATCGCCAATAGAGACGTGAGCCAGGAGGAGTGTGTCGCCCTGGGCTGCGACCCGGCGAACGACTATACCGGCGCGCAGATAGACACCATCGTCGAGGTCGACATGGATGGTGAGATTATCTGGGAATGGCGTTTCGTCGATCATCTGGTTCAGGACAGATATCCAGACAAGCGAAATTACGTCGGCGAAGGCAAGACGATTGCCGACTATCCAGGTCGTCTGAACGTCAATCTCCCGGGTCGTCCCGTTCGCCGCGACTGGCTGCATCTCAATGCCATGGATTACAACTCGGAGTTGGACCAGGTGATGTTCGATACGGTGCAGGGCGAGGTCTATATTGTCGACCATGGCAATACATTCGTGCCCGGCAATCCGGAGGCCAGCATTGCGTTGGCCGAAGGTCCGAGAGGCGATCTCATGTGGCGGTTCGGCGATCCGGCCCGCTATGGGCAGGGTGACCCTCCCTCGATCAACGAGGACTGGACGGGCTCGAGTTCCGGACACAAACAGATCGGCGGCATCCACGACATTCAGTGGATCGACGAAGGCCTGCCGGGCGCCGGCAATATCCTCCTGTTCAACAACGGACAGTACATGTTCGAGCGCATGCCGCAGTCCTATGTCTACGAGATCAATCCTTATCTCGACGCTAACGGCAACGACACGGGCCAGTATGTCAATCCCCCCGATGCGGGCTACTACCGATGGGAGTCCGAGGACGCCCGCAATACCCACAAGATGCCGAAGAATGTATCGAACCAGATCGTCTGGATGTATGGTTCCAGGAGTGGTCAGAATTTCTTCAGTCACATCGGTTCGGGCGCCCAGCGGCTACCGAACGGCAACACGCTGATTTGTGCGGATACGGAGGGGCATATCTTCGAGGTGACGGCCTACGGAGATCTCGTCTGGGAGTACATCAACCCAGTGACTACCGACGGAGAGATCGTCGCCGAGATGATCGATGCGCCGCCGATGCATAACCCGGTATTCAGGGCTTTGCGGTACAGCGCGTCTCATCCGGCTTTCGCAGGCCGCGACCTGACGCCGATGGGGCCCATCGGCGCCCAATGAGTGCGTTCGTCGGACACCTGTCCGCGCGGGTCGCGCGGACAGGCTCCGGAAAATTTACCGATCCTGTCCGAATGAACTCTCAGCATGACGATCATGGCCACGTAGAGAAACCCGCAGTCCGCTAGAGGAAACGTAATGAAGTATTGGGTCAATTTAATTCTAGTGATCGGAATCGGCGGAGTGCTCGGATGTTCGCAGAGCGATAACATCGGGTCGGGTACGGCAGGTGACAATCGGCCCAACATTCTTTATATCGTGGCCGACGATCTGGGCTATACCGACATCGGGCCGTTCGGTAGTGAGATCCCAACACCCAATCTCGATGAACTCGCGGTTGCCGGTGTGCGGCTGACGAACTTTCATACGGACTCGAACTGTCAGCGTACGCGCGTGATGTTGATGTCCAGCGCGGGGTCGGGCGCTGCACTGGAAGTCATCGGTAATCCGATGGGCGGTGTGCGCGGTAATTTACTGAGCCGCGAATGGGTGATCCTGCCTGAGTTGCTGCAGGACGCGGGTTATGCCACCTATATGTCCGGAAAATGGGACTTAGGGATAGGCGAGGGCTACACGCCTGCGACCCGTGGGTTCGACCGCTCCTTTGTGTTGCTTGACGCGTCCGCAAGCCACTTCGCGGAGTTGTTCTGGGAAAACCCGATCCCCTATGAAGAAGACGGAGAAACGTTGCGAGTAGAAGATCTGCCCGAGGACTTCTATGCAACCGAGTACTACACCGGCAAGATGCTGGAGTTCCTGCGCTCGAATGATGCTGAACAGCCGTGGTTTGCGTTCGTGCCTTATACGACGCCGCACTGGCCGCTACAGCTGCCGGAGGATTGGCTCGATCTTCACACCGGCCACTACGATGAAGGCTACGACGCATTGCGTGAGGAACGCTTCGCGCGCGCGGAGGAACTCGGCGTCGTCCCTCCGGGCGGCCGGTTGGCGTCGTTCCAGCGAGGGGCCGCGCCCTGGTCCAGTCTCAGTCCGGAGCAGCAGCAGAGAGAAACACGCGCCCAGGAAATCTACGCCGGCATGGTCGAGTATCTCGACCAAAGCGTGGGCCGGCTGATCTCCTATCTGGAAGAGAGCGGCCAGTTGGAGAACACCGTCGTCGTGTTCTCGTCCGATCACGGCGGCTCCTCCAGTAATGCGGGTCTAACGCCGGGAGATAATGCGCCGCGCGGTGTCCGTGACCGCGACAATCGACTCGAGAACTACGGCCGGGCTGGATCGTTCATCGACCACGGCCATGGCTTTGCCGAGGCGGCG
This sequence comes from uncultured Gammaproteobacteria bacterium, assembly GCA_964466315.1. GTDB lineage: Bacteria > Pseudomonadota > Gammaproteobacteria > Steroidobacterales > Rariloculaceae > SMWC01. Next base: position 15,930 of record CAYXNS010000032.1, on the reverse strand, counting down.
ACGGCGCCGTTCACGGGCACCAAGGGAAGCATCGACGAAGGCGGTCTTCGTGCGGCAGCCTTCGTCTACTATCCCGCCGCGATTTCCGGTGGCCGGGTGAGTCATACGTTCATGACGGTTATGGATATCCTGCCGACGTTCCTCGAGATCGCGGGCTCGGAGCACCCGGGTGCGACGACTTATAAAGGGCGCGAGATACAGGACATCGCGGGGCGGTCGTTCTGGTCTTATCTGACCGGCGCGGCAGCAACCGTACATGAGCCGACGGATACGGCCGGATGGACGGCTGGCTACGGTCACGGTGCTTTGATTCGCGGTGGTTACAAGCTCATCAACGAGCGACTTCGCGGCGGCGGTGTGACGCCCTGGCGGCTCTACGAAATCGAAAAAGATCCCGGCGAGACCCGCGATCTGGCGATGTTGTTTCCGGAGTTGACCGCCGAACTCGCCGCGGAGTGGGAGAACAACTGGCGCTGAGCTGCTGTTCCAGCCCAGTCTACGACCGGGCGGACTTCACTCCGGGTAATACAGTCTCTTTACGTCGATGGTTGCGTCATGCGGAAAGAACGTGTCCGGATCTGTTCTGTTGCCGGTGAAACCCGTCGGCTTCGAGGGATCATAACCAGGATTTAGGATGGGGATATCTGCATCCACGGACGTGAGGTACGCATCTAGTCGCGCTTCGAGATCTGCAGCCTTCGCCGGCATTTTCGTTACGAGATTTTGTTTCTCTCCGATGTCGATCGAAAGATCGAACAGCGCCGTCATATTGCCCTCGTAGTATTTGATGAGTTTATAGTCGCCCACTCGGATGGCCGACTGTGGGCTGCCCACCTGGTAATGAGGGAAGTGAAACACCAACTCATCCCGCGGACGTTCTATCTCGCCGGCGCCCCCGTTGTCCAGAACTGAAGCGATACTGCCGCCTTCAATTCCCGCTGGTAGATCCGTAGAGTCGATCTCAGCCCATTCCGCATAAGTCGGGAATAGGTCATATCCCACGATCGGGACGCGTGACCAAGAGTCAGCCTCGATGCCGGGGCCTCTGATGATGAACGGCACACGGATGCCGCCTTCGGAGACGTTACCCTTGTCGCCGACCAATGGCGCGGGATTGTTCTCCCGGTTGTTGGCCATGTTGTTGTCGTTAGGCCGGTGTCCGTTGTCGCCCATATAGATGAGGTAAGTGTTGTCGCTGAGTCCCAGCTCGTCGAGGCCGTCCATGATGACGCCCACACCGGTGTCCAGATCTTCGGTAATCGCCGCGATGAGAACGTTGGAGTGGACCTCGCCCTTCGGTCGCGCCTCGACGCGCGCGATGGTTTTCGGCGAGGCGTTTTCCTGAACGTGCAGCGGATAGTAGGAAATCTGCGCGAAGAACGGCTCGTTCGTTTCATCGGCGCGGCGCATGAAGTCCAGCGCACGCTTAGACATGCCGATAACATCCAGCGGGTTCTCCGGGTCGTTAAACGGGTCGGCATTACCGTTGCTGGTTTCCCCGTCACCCTCATCGTAGCCGTGCATCTCCGGGCCGCCACCGGCGAGATGCCACTTGCCGTAGTGCGCGGTTCTATATCCTGCCGCCTGCAGGACTTCACCGATGGTGACCTCCTCCGTAGAGAGCATTTTACGGTGTTGTACGGGGATTAAGGGGAAGTTATTGTTCGCCCTTGCGATCGGCGCTGCCTTCGTCCAATGATTCTTGGCAGGGCTCATGCCCGTCTGCAGGCTCGCACGGGTCGCCGAACACACGGTTGCGGGTGCATAGGCGTCCGAGAATCGCATGCCTTGGCTCGCAAGTTCCTCCAATCGAGGAGTGTGGTAGAAATCGCTCCTGGAGTTCGGCATATCCGGGTGCATCTGTGCCGAGAGTCCGTACCAGGCCTGATCGTCGGATATCATCAGAACGACGTTCGGTCGGTCGGCCGTGTAGCTCGTGCACGATAGCAGCAGAGTGATCGACGGTAATCCGGAGATTAAAGGCATCTTCATGCTTGCCTCTCTTAACTAGTAGTTATGATCCTGTACGGAAATATTATGCTCTTGTTCAAATTGTTACGAGCATCACCTAGGCTATAATAAATCGCTCTCGCTTCATAGTTCGTTCGTTTCCGTGGCGCGAAAAAACGGACCCCATTTTTTTGCGGTTCTATACAACTCTAGGGAAAAGGGGTGATTCACTGGTGATCGGTAACTGTCGCAATCCTGCCCGTAACGTCTCTGTGTCGCTCGATGAAGTGACCGTCGAGTACATCAAGAATGTCTATGACTGTGAGCGTAACTGCAGAGAGGTTGTGGATAGCTACACGATACCCGCAGCACATTAATCGTCCCGAGATAGGCTCGGGCACTCGGGCGGGCCGTCGTGGGCAGTGTTATGTAGTAGGGTTATTCTGGGCCTCGGTTTTTATTTGGGGGCTGCCCGACTGAGCCGCTATTTAATGAGGAGTCAATTCTAGGCTAGAGGAACACGAGATGGCTAAGAAAACACCGTTCGCTTCCCTGATTCTGTTGGTTGCGGCATCGCTCGTCCATGGAGCCGAGGAGTTCGACGGCAATATCGTGATCGGTCGCCCGACGGACACGTCGATATCCGTCAGCGTCATGGGCTTTGCCGACCAGGAGGTATATGTTGAATACGGTCTGGGGTCCCGAAACTACGACGAAAAGACGCCTGTAGCGACGCTGCGGGCCAACGATCCTCATGTCTTCGAATTGACGGGGCTCGGCCCAGACGCTGGGTATTCGTACCGACTTAGGTTCCACCGGCCCGGCGAAGGGGATTTCCTGGATTCGACGCCTGCCGATTTTTTCACCCAGCGGGCTAAGGGGTCCGAATTTACGTTCGCCGTTGAGGCCGACTCGCACATGGGCGCCATGACCCGGCATCAGAAATGGTGCGATACCTGTGGCCGCGAGTTGGCCGATGATGTGACGATGGCCAACACCATGGCCAACATGGCTGCCTATAACCCGGACTTTCTCGTCGATCTCGGCGACACGTTCATGACCAGCCAGAACTTTGGTAACGGCCTTTTCGAGATTCAAAATCGGCAACGGGGCGCGCCGATCAGGGAAGAAGATGTGGTTGGGGACTATCTGTTGCTCAGAGGCCATCTCAGTCAGTCCGCTTTCACCGTGCCGTTGTTTCTCGTTCTCGGCAATCACGATGCCGAGCGGCGCAGCCGGCTGGACGGCACGCCGGACAATCTCGGTGTCTGGGCGAACAACTCGCGCAAGCACTACTTCCCGACGCCAACGGCGAACGGATTCTACATGGGCAGTGTTACGGAGTACGAGCACGTGGGGCGTCATGACGGGTATTTTGCGTGGGAGTGGGGTGATGCCTTGTTCGTGGGATTGGATCCATTCTGGGAGGGCGGTGGTGGCGGCAGCGGCCCCTGGGGCCGGACGCTGGGCCGTGAGCAGTTCCGTTGGTTGAAGGAAACCCTGGAGTCCAGTGACGCGACCTTCAAGTTTGTTTTCCTGCATAACCTCGTTGGCGGCCTGGATAATCCGTTCGGCGGATCGCGCGGCGGGCACATCTATGCCGAGTATTTCGAGTGGGGCGGCCGGACGCCGTTCGATATCGAGAACTGGAGCGGACCGCGCGGTCCCGAGGCTGCGGCGAACTGGAAGCCGCGGCCGAGAGTCGATCCCGAGACCGAGTCGTACGACTTCGACGAGCATCGCGAAGGCTGGGGTGTTCCGATACATCAGATGCTGGTCGACAATGGCGTCAACGTCGTCTTTCATGGGCACGATCACGTTTATGTGAAGGAAGTTCACCGGGACGGGATCATCTATCAGGCGGTTGCTCAGCCGTCCCGAAAAGGCGGCGCGCCCAATCTCGAGATGGCGGAGCACGAGGGCTACGACATCGAAAACGGTGTCGTTCTGAGCAGCCCCGGATTCCTGAACGTATCTGTTTCGCCTGAAGAGGTTACGGTAGAGTACATTAAGACCGTCGAGGACTGCGCCGTAGAGCAGTGCAGCTACGTCGCGGACACCTACACGATTCCGGCGAATTAGATTTGAAGGATACGCATGGGGCGCAAAGTCATCATTACGTGCGCTGTTACCGGCAGCGCAAAAGTGCCGGAGGCGCATCCCGCCTTCCCGGTCGCGCCCGTAGAAATAGCCGAGTCTGCCGTCGGGGCGATCAAGGCCGGTGCTGCGTCTGTGCACATTCATGTTCGGGACCCCGAGACGGGCACACCGTCTGGGGATACCGCGCTCTATAAAGAAGTGCTGGACCGGATCGCGGACAGCGGTCTCGACGCCATCACGAATCTCACGACCGGATACGGTGCCCGCTATATCCCCAGCGACGACAACCCGGCGGTCGGCGGCGTGGGAACCACGCTGCGTCGTCCTGAGCAGCGGCTAGAGCACGTACTGGCGCTGCGCCCGGAGATCTGCAGCCTGGATATCGCGACGCTTAATTTCGGGCAGTTCGCCTTTATCAACACGCCCCCGCATCTGGAGATCATGGGCCGGGCGATCACGGAGGCAGGCATCAAGCCCGAGCTCGAGGTGTTCGACATGGGCCACATCACGTTAGCTAACCATATGATTAGGGAAGGCATGCTCGAAGGGCCCGGCCACTTTCAGCTCTGCCTCGGTATTCCCTGGGCGATGCCGGCGTCTAGGAGGGCGATGGAATTCATGCGTGACCACCTGCCGGAAGGTGCTACCTGGGCCGCTTTCGGTATCTCACAGTACGAGTTTCCGATGGTGGAGCACGCCATCGTGCTGGGCGGGCATGTCAGAGTCGGCTTGGAAGACAATCTGTATCTGGCAAAAGGTGTCTACGCGCCTTCCAATGCGGCGCTCGTCGAGCGGGCCGTCGAACTGATACACGCCACCGGAGCGGAAGTCGCAACGCCAGCTGAGTCCCGTGAGTTGCTGAGTCTGCCACTCAAGGCCTAACGGCGCCCAAGATCGTGAACTTCCTTCCGTCTCATCTTATTCGGGATGGGGCTGAATTCGGGTGTGTTTCCCCGGGGCCGCGTATGTCTAATGGTTATAGGGTAGTTATATATAGCAATAGGTGCTTCAAGAACAATCTGGCATTTTCCAGATCAGAATCCGCGGACACACTCTCGACGACACCCACCACGCTCCGCTGATCTCCCGGTAGCGGCGATCAGCGTCCTTCGGCACATAGTGCATTCGTGGGCACGCTGCCGTCACCCGTGACCCGTTCCAGATAACAAGTGATATCCATGCGCGCCTCGATGTCCCTTAAGCCGCGGAATACCATCTTTGTTCCTCGTATCGTCTGGGCCGGCGAACTCAGAAACGCCTGTAGCGTCGCTACCTCCCAGATCACCCCGGACGCCATCATCTCCTCGCTGAATCCGCCGCTGTACTCTTCGGTCCCGGCCGTCCTACCGAACACACCGCGGAGATTGGGACCGGATTTGTCCCTGACACGTTCGATGACGGTATGGCAGGCGACACAGTGCTCCTCGAAGAGCACTTTGCCATTCTCAATGTCGGCCGCGTGCGCCGTCACCAAGCACATACTGGCCACGATGACCATTGCACTGCGAACAGGAAAGCAGGGCTCGTGAATCATGCTGGTGTCGGTCAAGCGCTCGCTTGTGGTGTTGCTACCGATTATACCGGAACAGCTTCTTCGTTTGTGATTCCAGAGGCCATTCCCAATTCGTGGCTCTACTGATTAATCTAGCCAGGTTTACCGTCTACCCGCGCTCCGAGGAGTATGGGGCAGTAGACAGCCACGTACAGAGCGAAGCCGGTCACCCACAACCCTCCAGCCACGTAGGTCGTTTCCCAGAGATACGCGGGCAGGGCGACGGGTCCCCATACGCGAGTCGCGGCCGCGACGCTGACCAGGAGATAAGCGACGGCTATGACCCTGGGCGCCTCGAGCGCACGGCCCGTATGCCCCAACGCGGCTCGTGTCGTGACCGCCAGGATCATCGTAGCGAACGCGCCGCTATTGAGCGCGTGCATCCAGTTCACCGCCCAATAATTCGCGGCCAGGAGCCACAACGCCTTGAGGGCGAGCCCGATGACGATCCACCCGTAACCGAGGTGTAGGACCCACAGCAGCGGCACGTCCAGCGTGCGGTGTCCCTGCCAGTGAGCAAGTCGCGCGAGTAGGAGCAACGCCGCGAGTGCGGCTAATAGGCCGCTGAGCAGACTATCCTGGTCGATCAGGTCTGCAACGATGATCAGTGCGACGGTACCGATTGCAGCCGCGTTGAGCCAGGATGGTGCTGCGGTCTCGGCCGGCCGGCCAAGTTGCTGCAATGCGTTCCGGGTAAAGGCGGGAATGATGCGTCCCCCGATGGTGACCACCATCAATAGCACTACGTTTAAAGCCGCCCGCAGGCTGTCGAAGGGCAGGCTACCCGTCAGGCCGTGCAGCTGCATATGGAATATGAGATCAGCGGCGAATAGCAGACCCAGAAAGAACAGGAACACGACATTGGCCGTCTTCCTCGCTCGCAACAACGGCACGGCCAGGGCCAATCCCAGCGCCGGAAGAAATGTGACTTCCAGGGGTAGCGCCACAGCGGCTGGGAGCTCGATCAAGGGGCTCACGATAATCCGCTCCGCAGCCCAGATGGCAACCAGTGCCGTGAGCCGGGGCCCGGACACGGCCGGCTGTCCTGTCCAGCTCGGTACGGCTGTGAGGAGAAAGCCCGCGATTGCGGCGCTCACGAAACCGAATATCAACTCGTGAGCATGCCAGCGGAAAAGCGGAATCGCGTCGCCGGGCCAGCTCTGTATGCCGAGCGACCATAAGAGCGTCACCATCGGGACAATCGCCCACAAACCGGCGAGGAGAAAGAAGGGTCGGAAACCGTAACTGAAGAGAACGATGCACCGACGAGACCGGGGGCCTTCGGGGCTCGCCGCCTCGCCCCCGCGCATCACTGCCACTGTTTACTTTCCCTTGTTGGTCAAGTGCGGGAACCGGATTACCTATCGTCACGATAGCAACGGGGCGATGCAGGATCAATCGTGCGTACCCGCTACGTTGCTTACCGAGCGATATGAATGGAGATCGCAGCGTGACCCGACCACTGGAACGACTCACTTTTTCGTTACTCAAACCAATTCGGGGATTCACTTACGCCAATTGGCGTAAGTGCGTATCCCATCGTATCTAGCGAGTCGGTACCCATTCCCTAATCCGCTGCACGCAATGGATTAGTCAAGAAATCATCACAGTTCTCGGGAACTGCGCATGGTTCTCCCAACGTGTCGGTTTTTCAGGTATCTGGTCGGGGGTGGCCTGAACCTGGCCGTTAACGTCGGTAACCCTCGAGACGATCGTGTGCTCGCCCGGTGTGGCATCGCTCCAGAACCGGCTAAAGAGCTTCCACGAGTACTGGGTCGAGTCAGGGTCTATCTCCGCAGATTGCCAGGGGCCGTCATCTATTTTCACCTCTACCGATCTTAGTGGCGTGCCGTCATTTAGTACAAATCCCATGATCTCATGACCGCCATCATTGCGGGTGACACGAATGATGGCGGACTTGAGTTGAGTTTTCGTCACGGATCGTTCTTCCCAACGCTCAACACCACCGATATTGCGGTGACTCAGAGTGACGTAATCGCGCGCCATAAATCGGCCCATAAAGCGACGATCCTGGACATGGATCTGGTTCAGCCATTTCACGTTGGCTACACCGTACCATCCGGGAACGATTAGCCGTACTGGTGCACCATGGTACATATTCAGGGGTTCACCATTCATTTCATAAGCGAGCATTACTTCTGAACGCAACGCGTCCGAAAAATGCATGCTGCGGCCAAAGTTCTGCTCAGCATCCATATCGCGGATATTCTCAGTGCCCATGTCGGCACCGTAGAAGACTACTTCGATGCCAGCACTTTGTATCCCTGCTTCGAGTAACAGTTCACGCAAGCTCACGCCCCCCCAGCGGGCGTTGCCGATCAGGCCGTGAAATATGGCAGCACGGTTGCCGCCGCATTCAAAACCTGCATCGATTTCCACTTTGGGACGGCTCTTCAACTCCGCCAGGCTGATTTCCACAAGGCTATCCACCATGCCAGTGATCTGAAGTCGGTATTCGTCCTCGGGAATGACCGGTTGGTTGTAGTGTTGAACGATGTAGAAGTCATCAACGGGTGTGTAGAAAGAATCAATGTATCGCGTATCGAGAAAATGAATGCCGCCAGGCGTGACCGGAGGGGCTGTAAAACCCTCGGGCATATCAGTAAACGGCATGAGTTCTTCGTCTTGAGCCAATGCGAGTTTTGACCAAAACGGCATGCTGGCCGTGGCAGCTACTCCACCTAAGGCGAGACCACCTTTAAGGACGTTGCGTCTTTGTTGCTCTTTCTCTTGGGGCATAGCAACTTTCTATTTCTGCGACTGCATTGTCTGATTACTCTCGAGCGCTCCACCGCAGTCTATTCTGGGCGCCAAGCTGAGATGTCGATTCCTGTATGCTCTCAGCGTTTTCCCCGTGACAGATTGCACAGACGGCGTAAAGATCCTTGCCACGTTCAACATTAACTGCAGCTAGGCCGCTGTCCGTACATAAATAAGAGCAATGGGGCCATTGACGATGTCACAAGGTCAATTTCGCTCCGCCTCCATCGCTTCCCGAGCCTCCCTGGGACTGATGCCGGGAAAAACCGTAAAGCCTAGGAATCGGTAGACGTCCATGAGTGATTTATTAACCTCGAAGCACGCTACCGGCAACACCTCGTATCCCTCGTCGGTGATACGCCGGTAGGCAAGGGCGATCGTGAAGGGGCGTGTAAAAACATTCGGATCGTCGACCGTAGCTTGGTAGTGAATCGTATCGGGGTCGATGAGAGTTAGGTGTTCGACCACATGTGCGTCTTCCGTGAAGAACCTTCCCCGCTGGTCAAACCAGGGCATGCCGTTCTGGTTCGTCGTCTCGATGATCAATGTATTGCCCTCCCAGTAACCACTCGAGTCGCCGTTCCAAAGCCGTATGTTCTCTCCGACATGTGGACGGCCGTCCAGGGGGATGATTCGATACGCGTGGGCATTACTGCCCAGGATTACGAGATGATCTGGCGTCTGCAGGAACTGAAATTCACTGCCGTGATACATGGTGATGGGGACACCAGACAGAAAGCAGGCCGCGTTGTGGTGAATGTATCGTCCTGGGTGCCCCTGAGTCCGCGCCTCCGCCCACGCATGCATCGGTACTTCGCCACCCGGCGGGTCTACGACGAGACCTGGGCCTCCGGAGTCGTCGGCGTTACTGGGATGTGGTTCGAGATCTTCGAATGAACCTTGTGCTCTGTGGATCCAGGCTCCTGCTAGGTCCGGCCGGCCCCAAGGAGTACGGGGCGGATCGAATGTTTCCGCTGCTTCGATCGCACAACTGTGCAGCACCGCCGGAGCGTTGTCGGGACAGACAGATTCCGTAACCAATGAAACGCCTGACCATGTACCGCCCTGGGCGCCGACCAGCTGTGGCGTCAGCGATGACATGGCCACCACGGCCATGAGCGCGGCTGTCGTGGCGGTGAGACGGATGCTCACGTGGAACCTCCTTCCTGGATGGCCGGGCCTTTCGGGCAAGTACATCATATTCAGTGATCCTGCTTAGTCGTATGTTCAGTAGCTATCTTGCTGGTGGAATACGGGTAATCAGGATTTTGTTCTGCCCTGATTCTACTCACATCAGGCTATCAATTGTGCCAAATCGGTCGAAATCTGCCTTTATCGGGTCAGCCCAGAAGCCCCAATGTCCGATTTTTTCTCCGATAGCTACCGCTGAGAAATCTCGATTTAGACTCAATTTCTACGTCAGCTACACCATATCCAGCGCCTCCCAAGATACGAAGTAAAGTTCGAGTAACTTCTAGAATAGGCGTTCGTGGACCAGTTTGGGATTTCTGCCACTCAAGAGGCGGGTTATCTATACCTCTTCACGTCAAGATTGGGGAGTGTTCGCGGTCTTGACCCCATCGGTAGCTAGGCCGTCAAACTGTGATGTAGCCGACGTAGAGGCTCTCGACCAGCTCGATCTCTCGTGTCTTCGTCGGTTTGCCGGCAATATCGACGTGCAGCGTCGTAGAGCCGAGGTTCGGACTCAGTCCATCGATCTTGAACTCGCCGAACGCATTGCTTTGCGTTCGCCCGATTTCTTCGTCGTCCTTGAGCGCGCGAACTTTGGCGCCATCGACACACTCCTCCTGTCCTCCCATGTTCGTGATGATAGTGCCACCGATGAAGCATGCATCGAACAAGTGGTTATTCTTATAATAGACCCTGGGTTTGGCACCGGCTCTCGATTCGAGTGTCACGAGATGCTCTTCGCGGGCAGTTTGTTGCATTTCCGAATCGGCTACTCTTACCGATTTAAAAACACCGGTCGGGCAGACGCTCTCGAGTTTGGTCCGATCCCACCCCTGAGCGAGAAGGTGCGCGTCGAATGGCCATGCCTGAGGAATCTGCAATTCGTCGTTCCAATAGATCGCGCCGTAGGGGCAAGCATCGACGATCTGGTCCTGGCCCCTGGCTTTCTCTGGATCGATGATAACGAGGCCGTCATCGCGTTTGTGAATCGCGCCATCTTTCGCGGCCTTGGCGCAGGGCGCATCGTCACAATGGTTACACATGACCGGTCTGAAGCTCGCTTCGACCATCGGCCATTGCCCGCGTTCCTTGCACTCGATGTCGACCCAGTTATGCCCATGCAGAGGCTGTGCGGCGGCAACACCCGGGTGTTCGTTGCCGACGTACTCATCCTTTGTCGCGACGAAGCAGTTATAGCAGTTATGGCATTTCGCAATATCAACGATCATGTTCCATTTCTTCATGATGCGATCGCCTCAACCTTCTCCGGGGTGCTCCAGAGTTCCAACTCGATGAGGCATGCATTGGGCGCCATGGAAGACGACTTAGCGGACTGCGATCGCTGATTCGTTAATTGATTGATACAGCCGCCGCGGTCTGCGGACTTCCCGGGCTCTCCAACGGGTTCGTAGACCGCGGAAGACTCATAAGTGTGAACTACGCCGGGCATGAGCCTCTCAGTCACGTCCGCTGCGCAGATCACCGAGCCACGATCGTTATAGAGTCTAACTAGATCGTTGGTGGAGATACCGCGCTGCTCGGCATCCCGCGTGCTGATCCGCGCGATCCAATAGTAGTGACCATCGATTCGAATTCGATGGGCTTTGATATCGTTGATGACGCTGTCCTTACCGTCGCCGAGCGTGTGAAAGCTGTAACGTGCATGAGCCGAGAGCAGTTGCAGCGGGTATTTGTCGAGGAGTTGTGTGGTGTGTGTTCCCTCCCAACTTGGTATGTACTCATTCAGCGGTGGCCGTTCCGGGTCATCGAACTTCTTCAAGGATTCGGGAACGAATTCAATTTTGCCTGATTGCGTTTGCAGTCCTTCCAGAAATTCCTCCCCGTAATCTCCCGGCAACGGATGTGGTTCCGGGACGTCCTTCTTCCGGCCTTCATAGAACCATTTAAATGCGGTGGGAGCACGCGCTTCCTGCGTGTCTGCGGGGACTACGTAATAGCTTTTTTTCAGGAACGCTTTCCACGAGATCATCTTGGAGACGTCGGAGGCATCGAAGATGCGTTTGACCCAATCGAGTTCGGAGCACCCTTCGGTGAAGTACAGTCCGAGATTTAGCCTGTTTGCAAGCTCTTGATATATCTGGTAATCCGACTTCGATTCACCGAGCGGCTCGATGCACTTGTTCTGCAGTGTGACGACTCGGTGGTTAACCTGATTGTAGAACTGATGGCCGTAACCTCCGGCGGAAGACCACTCACCGATATCCGTGCGCTCGAAGTTCGTACAGGCGGGGAGGATGACGTCTGCGAATTTCGTCTCTCCCTCGAACCAAATCGATTGACTGACCACGAACGGAAGATTCTCCGACCGGTACATGTCCACCCAGCGATTGGTGTTATTCATCGTTCCTAGGTAAGCGCCACCGTATTTGTAGAGTATCTGAATCT
>CAYXNS010000032.1:0-3940 GCA_964466315.1 uncultured Gammaproteobacteria bacterium | reverse complement strand
TCGAGTGGCCCGGTGTCGGATACTTGAACGACAGGAACTGCCCAGTCATCGAGGTTGGATCCGTGAGATAGCCTTCGGACTCGCCGCTCAGAATCGCGTCCGGCAGTTGAATTCGCGGGATCATCTGCTTGCAGGGATTCATGCTCATCACGTGCGGCATCCGCGGGTAGGTCACGAGTGCCGCACCGGTGAAGGCGAGATCGCCAGAGATGCCGCCCTCGGCGTAGCCGGGAAACCAGAACGTGTAGTCGAGCGGCGCGCCCTGCTGCAGGTTGCCGAAATTGACGCCGGGCCGGCCGAGGCCTTGCATCGCCATGAGGATGATCATCATGCGTGCCCATTGTGCGCCGGTCGCTGTGCGGCAAGCTCCGCCGAACCCGCCGCCGAGCCCGCCGGCACCGAGATAAGTGCGTTTGCCCCCCCATTCTCTTGCCAGTGCCCGAATCTCGCAGGCGGGCACGCCCGTCTCTTCCTCCGCCCACTCCGGAGTCTTCGGTGTGCCGTCCTTGCGTCCCATGACGTAATCGGCCCATTCGTCGAACCCCGTCGTGCGTTGCTCCACGAACTCTTTGTCGTAGAGGTCTTCCGTAATCCAAACATGACACAGTGCCTGTGCGAGCGCCGGATCCGTACCCGGTCGCGGTGTGATCCACTTACCGCCGTAGAACGCTGCCGTGTGGTTCCAATGCGGATCGATGTGAACCATCTTGATGCCGAGCTCCTTGGCCCAGAGCCGCCGGATTGTGCCCTCGTAGCCGGCGTAGAGGCCGTTCGTCGCTTCCGGGTCACTCGACCAGAATACGATCATCTCGGCATTCTGGAGGCAGTCCTCGACCTGGCCGAACGGTTCCGGGTTGCCGAGCCGCATACTGTAGCCCCAGTGATGTACGCCACCCCAGTACCAGCCTTCCCAGCTATCCGGGTTGTGTACAACGCGGGTGAATCCGATGCTGTTGAAGAACCGGTAGAGCGAGCTCAGGTAGTAGCCGACGTTTCCCCAGTTGTGGTGCGAGCCATGACTCAGCGCGATTGCGCCCGGGCCACAATCCCGATTAACGCGCTTGAATTCCCCGGCGACGATATCCAGCGCCTCGTCCCAGCTGATGCGTTCGTAACCCGAGATGCCGCGGTTTTTCGGATTCCGCTCCCCATGGGGGTCGAAATCGACACGTTTCATCGGGTAGAGATTGCGCTCCTTGGAGTAGATCATCGATTTCCAGGCCAACGTATAAGCGGGAACGGTGGCGCGGCGCGGCGGTGTAAACTCCCGGCCGTGTGCCTTGATGGTCCAGGAGGGCGCGTCCTTGCCGTCGAAATCGATCGGTGTCATGCGGACGATCTTGCCGTCTTTGACGTAGACATAGACGGGTCCACCGTTCGTGTTATTGACATAGCGCGTCTCGCCGCCACCCGCATCGACACCCGTCTTCCAGCCGGCCGACAACATCAGTCCGAGCGTCTGCATCCACCAGCAGACGAGTTCGTCTCGACCGAGTGCGCCCATCTGGAAGTTCTTACCCGCGTGAACGAGTTCGCCGTAGTCTTGCGGCGGCATCAGCACCCGCAAAGCGACTCGCTTGTTCTTGAAAAACATCGTGACGTCGGACTCGGGATGAATGCCCGCCTCGGAGGTCACTCGTCCGTTCTTCAATACGATATAGCGGCCGATCGAGTTGTCCTGCAGCTTGATCTGGGCGACAAGATCGCGCTCTTTGAGCCGGGCCCGGAAAGCCGCATTGCGCCATGCCGAAAGTTTGATGGCCAGATAGATCCCTAAGAGGAGTATCGAGAGCCTCATCGCGATGACTCGGCGCGGTTGCCTGAAGTGCCTCTATCAGGGCTGGTGTCGGTTATCCATTGTCGAAAATGGTGCACTTTCATTTAATCTTCACTGGCGTCAGTTTGCTTGCCCTGGCGGAGATATCCGATCACGGCGATGATGCCGAATATCGCCATCGCAGTAACGACACCAGCCATCCATAGTCTTGTTACGGCGATTTCTTCCATCATTGTCTCCGTAGTAAGTGTTTCTAACTTGAGCCGTCGCGACTTCGGGACTCGATAAAGTACGCGATGATCCACCCCACCGCGAGAATCGCGAGGATAAGAATGAGACTGTCGAAAAAGATATTCCAGAACATAGGCTGTTGCTCCTCGCCGTCAGCTAATCGGCTATTCAGTGGAGAACTGGGCGGCCATGCGAGCCCGATACGCTGCGGTCCCGAAATAACCGTCGCGGCCATCCGTGACCAGATTGCCGATAACGCCAATTGTGAGCGTGACAGCCAGCGTGACATAGGCATTAGGGACTTCCGGCATCCCCAGAAGCTCAGACAGGCCCGTGAAGGACCAGGCAGAGTTCGCTATCCAGGCAGCGATGAGTGTCGTCACGGCGACCGCGCTGTTACGTTTCCAGAACAGACCGAAGATGATTACCCAGAAGATGGGCACCAGCCAGGAGAACAGCCAATTCATGGCGGCGAGTATCGGTGGCAGGAAAGCGGCTACACTCATGGCGATCACGGCGAGGACGACGATCGTGATCCGCATCACCCGCGCCATCTCCTCTTCAGTCGCGTGGGGACGGTAGAGATTCTTGTAGAGATCGAAGCTGAAAATCGTGGCCGGCGCGAGGCTCGTCATGGCGAAGGTCGAGAGGATGGCCGCCAGGAATGACGCGAGCAGCAGGGCGGCGAGCCATGGTGGCAGATAGTTCACAAGCATCGTGGTCGCTGCTACTTTGGGGCCGAGCGCTGCAAACTCTGGAACCGTCTTGGCAGTCAAGCCGATGATGACGGCAAAAACGCCGAACATGCCGTTCAACGGCGCTGCGATCCACAGCGCCTTGCGGATCGTTTGTTCACTCTGTGCCGACATGCACGGTTGCATGAGCATCTGGTTTATGCCCTGACTGAACACGACGGCTATCGTCGTGCCGAGCGCGAAGCTGAAGAATATCTCGGGTGTTCCGTATATGTTCAGCATGAATTCGTCGCCGGCAGAGTTGTAATACTCGGCGACCGAATTGTAGTTGCCTCCGGGCAGCCTGAACGCCAGAAATAAAGTGGCCAGTACTAATCCGAGATACATCACGACGGCATTGACGAGATTCAGCCAGCCTATTTCTTTCATACCGGCGAGAATGACGTAGAAGATCCCGAGAATCGCGCCGACAATAGCGCCGTTCCGGATGCTCCAGCCCGTCATGGAGGAAATGATGATGCCGATCCCCTGGGTTTCGATAGTGAGGATCCCGAAGACGACGCCGGCCATGGTGCAGGATACGACCAATCGCGTACCGCGCCCATAGAGTAGATCGAGTATCTCGGGTACGGTGGTTAGGCCCAGCCGCCGTACCCACAAACCCGTGGAAAGGCATACCAATACGAGCAGGGCGACGTGCGCAATACTGAACCAGACTGCTGCGGCTCCGAGAAACCACGCGAGTTCAAAAATGCCCAGTATGTGTGCCGTGCCGAGTACTGTCAGTGCCAGGGTAATGGCGATTACCGGTACGGGTAAGTGACGCCCGGCCAAGGCGAAATCACCCTCGCGGTGGGGGTGTGAGGCGTCTCGTTTAGCGAGCCAGAGCCCTATTCCTAGGATGATTACCACCTCATAGATCAGGACGGCAATTAGGATTCCGGCGTTCATATCTTATTGGGGTCTGAACGATTTTTTATGGTTATCTTCCGGGTATTCATGGTATCCTTTTTTCAGGTGGTGCACCCGAGAGACTGGTTTTGCATGCTACGTTTCGCTGGCGATCTTTTCGGGCTGGAAGAATCTCGGAAACCCCGGATGTACACGCGCCGGCGAATAACGATGTCGCTGCTGTAGATACTTAGGTGATAGGGTTCTCTAGCATACTTCGGCCGGGAGGACGATAACTTATGTTGGCTTGGCTTGAAAGTTCCGCACTCTCCATATGGATGCGCGA
>CAYXNS010000031.1:0-32463 GCA_964466315.1 uncultured Gammaproteobacteria bacterium | reverse complement strand
CTTTCGTTGTAGCCGTTCTTCCAGGGGCTGCCCGGTTCGATGAAGAGCGTTTGTACTTCTGTTCGGCTGGGCGTTTACCGGTTTATATTTCGCTTTTCCCGATCCGTTCGAGTGGGCCTTCAATCACTACGATACGGATCCCACCGATCTTGAGAGGCCGGGGGAAGGTATACTTGCTCACGCTGATACGCTGGCACTTCGGCCGCTTCGGCGGGCTGGAGATTCGGATCCTGTGGGTCATCCTCGGTCTGCTGCCGGCTTTCCTCTTCACGACGGGTTTTATCGTCTAGTGGAAACGCGTGGGGAGAAAAGGGGCCGCGTCCCTTTTTTCACGTGACCTCAAGAAAAAAGGGACACGGCCCTTTTCGGGTATAGATAAATGACAATAATTCGACGAATTGGCATCCGCGGGCTCACTTGCCTGACCTTCTTATTCCTACTGGCAGGTTGCGAGCAGCCCGCGACGGATGTACCCGCCGTCGAGCTGGCACCGCCCGCCGTTGCCGTGCCTGAGACCGCTGGCCCGTACCAGGCCACGGGCATAAAGATCGGCGAGGTCAGCGACAGTGAGGCCAGAATCTGGACGCGACTCACGCGGCTGGCCGAGCCGATTAGTACGGACGCGCCGATGCCGGAAATCCTCTATCGCGAACCCGGTAACGACGAGTTGCAGCCGCGGCCGCGCGCGCTTTCACCATGACTGGTCGCCCGTCGTGACCTATCCCGAGGGCTACTCGATCGAAAACATCGAGAGCGCCGCGGTCGGTGCACCGGGTGAGACACGTGTCGTCTACCGGAAAGCCGACGGCGATACCTGGCGCTCGACGGCCTGGATACCCGTCGATTCCGACAGAGACTTCACACGCCAGTTCCAGCTGACGGGTCTGGCGCCCGCGACTAAGTACATCCTGCGTGTCGAAGGACGGGTCGCCAGCACCGCGGAGGCGAGTTCCTTGATCAAAGGCTCCTTCGGCACGGCGCCGCCGCCCGATCAACCGGCGCGCGTCGTGTTTGGCTCGGTCACGGGCACGGATTACGAAGATCAGGATGCGCCGGATGGCGGCTTCCAGATTCACCACACGATGATGGATATGGATGTCGACTTCTTTGTCCACACCGGCGACATCATCTACTACGATGCTTATGCGAAGAACATCGATCTAGCGCGCTGGGGCTGGGCGCGTATGTTTGGGCTTGCGTCGAACATCGACTTTCATCGTACCATTCCGACCTACTTCATGAAGGACGACCACGACGTTTGGCAGGATGATACCTGGCCGACTCAGGTGAGCAACCTCATGGGTGAGTTTACCTACCAGCAGGGCGTAGAAGTCTTCGCGGAGCAGGTGCCCATGGAGGGCCTGACCTACCGGACATTCCGCTGGGGGCAGGACCTGCAATTCTGGGTCGTCGAGGGTCGCGATTACCGCGACGACAATATGGCGCCCGATGGGCCCGACAAGTCGCTCTGGGGCGACGAGCAGGTCGCCTGGTTCAAGGAGACCGTCGAGGCATCCGACGCGACCTTCAAGATCCTGATCAGCCCGACGCCGGTGGTCGGGCCCGACAAGCCGGGCAACTTCGACGCCCACGCCAATCCTGCCTGGGATACCGAGGGTCAGGATCTACGTGAGTTCATGGCCGCGCAGGGGAACGTGATCGTCATCTGCGGCGATCGTCATTGGCAGTACGTCTCGGTCGACGACGATACAGGCTTGTGGGAGTTTGCGACCGGCGCCGGCAGTGACGCACACGCCGGCGCTTGGACGAGCAACGACGACATCCGGCCCGAGCACCGCTACCTCCAAATCATCGGCGGGTTTCTGACCGTCACCGTGGATCGCATCGACGGTATGCCGACGATGACGCTCAGGCACCATCACGTGGACGGCGAGTTGTTCCACGAGGAGGTTCTGACGCTCGACACGATGTAGAAGCTGACCGGTGTCCGTCTGTCCGTCGACGATTTCGGTACGGGCCATTCTTGCCTGCATTATCTCCACCAGTTTCCAATCGACGTACTCAAGATCGATCACAGTTTCGTCATGGATCTCGGGCACAACGAACACGGTACGGCGATCTGCGGCCTCGTATTGTCCATCGCACGCAGCCTGAATCTGGAAGTCGTGGCGGAGGGTGTCGAGAACGAAACCCAGCTCGCTTACCTGAATAAGCACAATTGCGAATACGTGCAGGGGCAGTACTTCAGCATGCCAGTGAACCCCGACGAACTCGGGGCGATCTTCAAACAACACGGCATGAAGGTCGACGACGACCGCCTCAGTCAGACCGAAGTCTCTAGAGCACTATCCGGATAGGCGCATCTCTCCGAGCCCCGTTTCCTTTTCCCACTCCTATCTCCGATAATCGGCCGCGTCCTTCATTGAGGCGGCCGCCGCGCCGTCAGTGTGCCGCTGATTCAAATGTTCGGTCTGCCGCTAAGTACGACCTTACTCGTCTTCGGTTTCCCAGTTTTCTGGATCGTGTACACGATCGGCTTCCTCATGGTCTCGCGCGATTGGGCATGGGATTTGAGCGGGGAGGACGAGGACGAGGACGAGGGGGCGTGAATACCACGGCGGTTCTGTTCTTGGGCATCTATTTCGCGCTCGTGCTCGGGATCGGCGTCTGGTCGATGCGACTCGGTGCCGGGAAGGATCTCGAGGGCTTTCTGCTCGGCGGCCGCCGGGTCGGACCGCTCGTCACCGCACTCACTCTGCAGACCACGTCCATGAGCGGCTATATGTTCCTCGGCGCGGGCGCGCTCGGTTTCGCTGAAGGTTACTGGGCGTTGTGGTATGCAGCCGGCGATATTGGCGGCGGCGTGCTGAACCTCTCGGTTATCGGGCGGCGCATGCGGAAGTTCTCCCAGATCATCGGCGCGCTGACGTCCATCGAGTACCTCGAGAAACGCTATCCGTCGCCCGCCGTGCGGCTCATCGCCGGGGTGTTGACGGTCTTCCTCATCGGTTGTTACGTTCTCGCGCAGTTTATTGCCGGCGGCAAAGGCATGGAGCTCGTGACAGGCGTACCTTATTGGTTCGCGCTGCTCATTGCCGTCGGCATCATCCTGCTCTATACGCTGCTCGGCGGTTATCTCGCCGTGGCGTACACGGACGCGCTCCAAAGCGTTGTCATGCTGATCGGGATCGGCTGGATTCTAATCGCGGCGCTGATCGAGGTCGATGGCTTGAGTGCGGCCAACGAATCGATCGCCTCGCTCGACCCGACGCTGCTGTCCGTCTGGGGACGCGGCCTCGGTTATGAGGGCAAGTGGGGTATCGTCCTCGGTGCCGTGTTGATCTTCTCGGTCGGCTATATGGGCTGGCCGCACGTCGTGACGCGGCATTTGGCCATGCGGAGTCCCGCGACCGCACGGCAGGCCGGAGCATACGCGACGGCCTGGAATCTGCTATTCGTCTCGATGCCGTATATCCTGGGGATTCTCGCGATCGTCATCCTGCCGGACCTGGACGACCCGGAATTGGCGATCATGCGGCTGGCCGAGAACCTGCTGCCCGCCGCCGTGACGGGCGTGGTCATGGCCGCCATCATGGCCGCGATCATGTCGACGGCCGACTCGCTGCTCTTGCAGACGGGCTCCGTCGCTTCCCGGGATATTTACCACCGCTTCATCAACCCCAATGCCTCGGAGGAGCAGATGGTCTGGGTGTCGCGCGGCCTCGTCTTGGGGATCGGCCTGGTCGGTTACTACATCGCGCTACGAGAGCCGCCGACGGTCTTCGCGATCGTCGTGTTCGCGACCTCGGTGCTCGGCAGCGCGTTCCTGCCCGCGTATGTGTGTGCGGTCTGGTGGCGCAAGGCCAATACGCCGGGCGCGATCACATCGATGATCATGGGAGCGTCGGTCTCGTTCCTGTGGTCGTCGCCTCTCGGGCTCGAAGAGGCGAGCGGCCTGCATTCGATGCTCGCGGGCGTACTCACCTCGACGGTGACGATGATCGTCGTGAGCCTCATGACGCAGCAGTTTCGGCCCCCGCCCGCGCACGTCGTCGAGGCGATGGACGAAGCCGCGCGCGTCAGACCGATCCCCGAGGCGTTGCTCTCGAAGTTCGGTTAGAGAAAGAGAGGACGTCGTTCCGACATTGGTTGCTAACTATCCAGGCTAGCGAGCCACTCGTCGTCGGAGCCTTCCTCGACGTCGTCGAAGAGGTACGCGCCGAGATAGCGTTCTCCGGTGTCGGGCAGCATCACGAGCATGATCGAGCCGGGCTCCGCACCCTCGGCCGCCTTCAGTCCCGCTGCGAGCGTCGCGCCGGCCGAGATACCGACGAAGATGCCTTCCTCGCCCGCGAGCCGCCGTGCCATTTCCTTACCGGCTTCGTCGGTGATGGGCAGGAGCTGATCGTGGATGTCGGAGTTGAGCACGTCCGGAACGAAGTCCGGCGTCCAACCCTGAATTTTATGTGGCTGCCATTCCTTGCCGGCGACGAGCTGCGCACCCTCGGGCATCGCAGGCGATGACTTTAACGTCGGGCCGGGCCAGCTTGATCATCTCGCCGGCGCCGGTCAGCGTGCCGCCCGTTCCCCAGCCCGTGACCCAGTGGTCCAGGCGGCGTCCAGCGAAGTCCTTGAGGATCTCGGGGCCTGTGGTCTGGCGGTGAAAGGCTGAATTGGCTTCGTTCTCGAACTGTCGCGCGAGGAACCAGCCGTGCTTGGCCGCCAATTCTTCGGCGAGTCTGACCATGCCCGTACCGCGCTCGGCGGCCGGGGTGAGAATGACCTTGGCTCCCATCGCCCGCATGATCTTCCTGCGCTCGACGGAGAAGCTGTCGGCCATTGTGGCGACGAAGCCATACCCCTTGGCCGCGGCGACCATGGCCAACGCGATGCCGGTATTGCCGGACGTCGCCTCGACGATAGTCTGGCCGGGTTCGAGCATGCCACGGCGCTCCGCGTCGTCGACGATCGCGAACGCCAGTCGGTCCTTGACCGAGCCTGCAGGATTGAACGCCTCGACTTTGACGTAGATCTCGACGTTATCGGGGGCCAGGCGATGAAGTTTGACGATAGGGGTGTCGCCAATAGTGTCAAGAATGCTGTCGTAGATCATGCTCCGCTCTCTTTGTTGGTTGTTGTTGGGGCGGTCAGCGGCTAGCCGGCTTGCGTCAGGCTCGCCTCATTGCTGTCCTTATAACGGACAAAGCGTTCGGGGGAAAACCAGGCGTAGCGTTCGGCGAACTCGGTCGTCGCGCCGATCAGGAGCAAAGCAGGGGGTCTGGCGTCGAGTTCCTGTGCCGCATCGTCCAACTTGCAGAGCACGGTGCTGAGCACGCGCTGCCGTTTCGTCGTGCCACGCTCGATCACGGCGACGGGGGTATGGGGATCGCTGCCGTTGGCGATGAGCCGTGCCGCGATCTCACCGTATTGCGCGACACCCATGTAGAGCGCCAGCGTCTGGTCGGCACGGATCGGGCCGAGATCGAAGTCGGCTGAGTCCTCGATACGGCCGGTCGTGAGGACGACCGAACGTGCGACACCGCGTAGCGTGAGCGGGATTCCGGCATAGGCTGCGCAGCCCGCCACGGCCGAGACGCCGGGAACGATCTGGAACGGCAGCCCTGCGGCCACCAGTGCTTCGAGTTCCTCACCACCGCGGCCGAAGATCATCGGGTCGCCGCCTTTGAGGCGGCAGACGCGCTTGCTACGGTTCACGAGTTGCACGAGCAGGCGGTTGATCTGTTGTTGAGTAATCGACGGTTGGCCGGGTTGCTTGCCGACGGAGATGAGTTCGGCGTCGCGACGCGCGAAGTCGAGCACTTCGACGCCGACGAGACGGTCGTAGAGTACGATGTCGGCCTGGCTCAACAGCTGCCGGCCACGCAGCGTGATGAGGTCTGCGCTGCCCGGGCCTGCGCCTACGAGATAGGCTTCGCCCGCGGTGTTGGCGGCATCGTCATGCCACTCGGCCAGCGCCTGCTCGATGGCGGCTTCCGCTTGCTGTTCCCGGTCCGCGTAGCACTGTTCGGCCGCGGGTCCGCCGAGGATGCGCTCCCAGAATCGCCGCCGCTCGTCGATATCGGGGATCGACGCCCGAACGCGTTGCCGCCAGCGCCCGGCCAGGCTCGCGAGGCTGCCGAGACGTGCCGGCAGCATGGACTCGATCACGCCTTTGACCCAGCGCGCGAGTACGGGTGAGTGGCCGCTGCTCGAGACCGCGACAGTGATCGGCGCACGCTTCACGATGGCGGGCATGATGAACGAGCAGAGCTCTGCGTCGTCGACGATATTGCAGAAGCGCTGCTGGCTTTCTGCCGCCTGCGCGATGCGTGCGTTGAGTTCCTGATCGGCTGTCGCGGCCACGATCAGCCAACACCCCCTCAGGTGAACCTTGCGGAACGCTGCCGTCCGTAGCGCTATCGTGCCGGCATCGGCGAGTCGCTCAAGCCCGGTCGTGACCGTGGGACTCACGACGGTCACGATGGCGCCGGCATCGATGAGTTCGCGGGCTTTGCGTTCGGCCACGGCTCCGCCGCCCACTACGAGGCAGGGTCGATCGTTAAGCTCGACGACTATCGGTAGGTGGTCCATGGTCGTTATGGTCTCAATTCTGGCTCGAAGATTCGACTGTCGGGTCTCCGAGATGTGCGCCACGATACCGCCGCTCCTCGTGGGGGAACAAGATCGTCTATTTCTAGTCTTATGCTCTGATGTTATAAACGCTAAGGGATTGAAAATTAGCGATGTTTCATGGTTGACAGGCCATGTAACCAATGGTTATATGTAGTCAATAGGTGGCCGCACCACTCCGGGAGCGGCATTTTTGTCTGGTTGACATGGAATAGACGACCGCAAACCTATGACCCTCAAACAGCTCAAATACCTGATTGGCATCGTCGATAGCGGCCTGAATATCACATCGGCGGCCGAGCGCCTGTATACGAGCCAGCCTGGTATCAGCAAGCAACTCAAGCAGCTCGAAGCCGAACTCGGGATGCAGCTCTTCACGCGCAAAGGTAAGAGCCTGGCTGCCATTACTCCGGCCGGCCACGAAGTCATCGATCGCGCGCGCAAGATCCTGAGAGAAGCCGAGAACATCACGAATCTTGCGAGCGACCTCACGGGCGAACAGGAGGGGCGGCTCTCGATCGCGACGACCCATACGCAGGCACGTTACGTGCTCCCGGACGTCATCCACGAATTCAACGAGCGTTACCCCAAGGTAGATCTCGAACTGCATCAGGGGACATCGGAGCAGATCGCGGAGCTCGTCAACACACATAAGGTGGACTTCGCGATCGCGACGGGTTCGCAGAAATTATTCTCAAATCTCACGCTGCTGCCGATCTATCACTGGAACCGCATCACGCTCGTGCCGAACGATCATCCGCTCGCGCGCGAGAAGAGGCCTGTGGACTTGGAGATGCTCTCTGCTTATCCGCTCGTGACCTATGTGTTCAGCTTGACGGGAGAATCGTCGTTCAAGCGCGCTTTTCAGGACGAAGGGCTCGAGCCGCGGGTCGTATTTACCGCGCGCGACGCGGACATCATCAAGACTTACGTGCGCATGGGTATGGGCGTCGGCGTGATCGCATCGATGGCCTATGAATGCAAGGATCAGGAAGACCTCAAGGCCATCGACGCCAAGGGCCTGTTCCCGCAGGTCACGACGTGGCTCGGGTTCCCGAAGGACATGGTGCTGAGAAGCTTCATGGTCGACTTCATCAACCTGTTCGCGCCGCATTACTCGCGGCGGCTCATCAGCGACGCCGCTAATCTCGAGACGCAGGAAAAAGTTGACGAGCTGCTCAAGGATCTACGCCTGCCGGTCCGCGGCGGCTGCGACGAGGACGAGGTCGCCGCCGCTTGAAAAACGGCCAAAGAAAACAGGGCCAGATCCCTTTTTTCATGAGCCGCGTCGTATCTAAGACGATTTCGAGAAAGAAAGGATCTGGCCCTATTTGCTTATAGGTCGGCGAGATCGATATCGTGTAGGCCGCACTCACGTTTCAGGCCGTTGAAGCGCGTCAGTTCCTCGTCACCGACATCCTGCAATGGCCGCGTGCTGTGCTGGTCGCCGATCGACACATAACCCTCATCCCACAACGGATGATACGGCAGGTCGTGCTTGGTGAGATAACGATGGACGTCGCGATCCGTCCAGTCCGCGATGGCATGGACCTTCCAGCGCTCGCCGGCCAGGTTGAGGAACGGAATCGTCGCGCGCGTCTCGGTCTGATTTCGGCGTAGACCGGCAAACCAGGTGCCCGCGTCGAGTTTCTTCAGAGCGCGACGCATCGGCTCGACTTTATTGTGTTCGTTGTAGGCATCGATTCCCTTGACGCCCTGCAGCCACCGCTGTCCGTAATACGCTTCCTGCCAGGCAGGGGACAGCCGGCCTCGATAGACCTGCAAGTTGAGCTTGAGCCGCTCCGTGAGTTCGTCGACGAATCGATAGGTCTCGGGAAAGAGATAGCCCGTATCGATGATCACGATCGGAATATTCGGTGCGATCTGCGTGACGAGGTGCAGGGAGACGGCGGCTTGCGAGCCAAAGCTCGAGCTCAGGATGTGATTTCCCGGCAGGTGCGTGAGCGACCACTCGACCCGCTCGCGCGGCGCGAGCGCGGCGAACATGCTGTTGCAATGCGTGAGCACAGCCTCCTGCGTGGTAGTTTCGTCACAGACGCTTAGCGATGCCGGCCGCGCGGGCAGGCGGGTCGTGTCGGAGCTGGTGGAAATTACGGCGCTCATCTCGGAATTCGTCCAGGCGCAATCTCGCAGCCCGCGGACTTGAGTCCTCCTTGTCGGGAGGCATACCGTAGTGGGGATCGGCCGCGGCGTGAACGGTTAAGTCCTCATGCACGTATAGCCGAATGTTATAACTTCTGGAAAAAGAGGCACGGCTCCTTTATTCCGCCCTTTTTCCTATAGGGTGAGGATCTCGGCTGCGGCGCGCCCATCGCGGCCGCGAATCGCCTGATCTGGCCGGGCTGGAAGTAGGTCCAGCCGCCCGCAGCGTAAGGATCTATGTCCCAGGACCGCATCCCGAGACATTCGAGCTGCCGGTCCCTGGCGGCCGGCCGCAGGGCCTCGATCTCGGCGATTACGCGCCGGCCGGCTCGGCTTCGTTGTGTACGACTTCCACGAGGGCTTCGACACTCTCGAGCGGCGTGCCCGGCAGGATGCCGTGGCCGAGATTGACGATGTGGCCGGTCGCGTCGACCGATGCCAGTAGACCCCTCGCGGCCGCGCGCGTCGGTCCGGCGCCGCCGAGCAGGATCGCGGGATCGATATTGCCCTGCACCGCGAGCCGGTTCTGGTAACGGTTCTGTAACTCCGGGAGTTTGACGCGCCAATCGCAGGCGAGTACCTCGGCGGGCAGGCTCGCATAGGCGTCGACGAGGTGCGGTGCGTTCTGCAGGAACAGGATTCGCGGTACGCCCACGGCGCCAACGGCCTCGAGCATCGCCTGTAGGTGCGGGCGAATGAGCCGCTCCCAATCCGCCAGCGACAACAAGCCAGCCCAGGAGTCGAAGATCTGTATCGCGTCGGCGCCGGCCCACGCCTGGTTGATCAGGTAGTGCACCATGAGGTCGGTGAGCCGCACTAATAAGCTGTCGAGCGCCTCGGGGTCGGCCGCGGCGAAGGCGCGCAAAGTTGGGAAGTCCTTCACGCCACGGCCTTCGACGAGATATGCGGCCAGCGTCCACGGTGCACCGCAAAAGCCCAGGAGCGCCGTCTCGTCCGGAAGTTCCTTGCGAACCTGCTGCAATGCCATCATGATTTCGGGTGCGATTTCTTCGGGGTCGGCGTCGTGTAACGTATCCACGCCGGCCTGATCGCGGATCGGCTTCGCGATGACCGGCCCGGGATCGAAATCGAATTCGACACCCAATGCGGGCAGCGGGCTCATGATGTCGCCGAAGATGATGGCTGCATCGAGCGGAAAACGCCTGAGTGGCTGTAACGTGACCTCGGTCGAGAGGTCGGCCGAACTCGCGAGTTCCTTGAACGCATACTGCTCGCGCAGCTTGCGATACTCGGGCAGGTAGCGTCCGGCCTGGCGCATGATCCATAACGGCCTGCGCGGCGTTGGCTCGCGGTCGATGGCTTGCAACAACAAGTTACTCACGAGGCAGTACTCATTCTGTGGGCGTCTCCGGTTCTTCGGTAAATCGGTAGCCGACGCCGCGCACGGTGTGGAAGTGTGCGGGCGCTTCGGGATTGCGTTCGAAGCGGCGGCGCAGGCGCACGATGAAGTTGTCGATCGTGCGCGTCGATGGAAACACCTCGTAACCCCAGACCTTGTCCAGGATGTCCTCGCGCGGAACGATCGCGCCGAGCTGTTCAGCGAGGGCTTTCATGATCATGGCTTCCTTGTGTGTCAGTGCGTGTTCGCTGCCGTCCCATGCGCGTGCATGATAGGTTTTGAAGTCGATCTCATTACCGCCGAAGCGCAAATTGACCGTGCTCTGGTCGTACCAATCCCTGCGCCTCAAAATCGCGGTAACGCGCAGCAGCAACTCCTTGAGATGAAACGGCTTGGTGAGATAGTCGTCGCCGCCGGCCTCGAGCCCGCGGATGCGATCGACCGGGTCGCCCTTGACGGTCAGGAACAACACCGGTATCTGCAGCCCCGCTTTTCGAGTCTCCTCGCAGACTTTGAGGCCATCGAGCTTCGGCATCATCACGTCGAGCAGGATCAGATCGAACGTGCCCGCTTTTATCTTGGCGAGACCTTCCGCACCGTCATGCGCGACCTCGGTGTCGTAGCCTTCGGCCTGGAGATTCTCGCGGATGCCGGCCGCGAGATGCTCCTCGTCGTCGACTACGAGAATGCGTGCGGGCCCGCGGTTCATACGCTCCCCGAGCCGGGCCAGGATACCGTGAGCGTTGCGCCCTGGCCTGGGCCGTCGCTAGCCGCCGTAATCTGCGCGTTAGAGAGCTCGACGAGCCGCCGGACGATGTAGAGGCCTAAACCCGTGCCCGGCATGGAGCGGCGCAACTCATCGCCGAGCCGGTAGAACTTTTCGAAGATCATGGTCGCGTCTTCGGGCGGAAAGCCGAGGCCGTCGTCCGTGACCGATATCTCTACGCGCCCGCCCGTGGACTCGGCGTGCAATCGGACATTGCGTCCTTTGCCCGCGATGCAGGCCTTGATGGCGTTGTCGAGCAGGTTGCGCAGTATGGTCTCGAGCGTCGTGCGGTCCGCGCTCAAAGATAAGTCCTCGGGCACGTCGATGCGGATCTCGATGTCGTTGTGGCGCGCGCGGCCGCCTAGCTCCTCGGCGCAAGCTTTGGCCACGGCTCTCAGTTGCAGCGATTCCGGCGCGAATTCCATACGTCCCTCTTCGAGACGCGTGGTGTCGAGCAGGTTGTCGACCATGCGCAGGAGACGTTCGCCGTCGTCGAGTATGCGGTGCCCGAGGCGCCGGGTATCGGGATCGCTGGCGCGCATAAGTAGCGTCTCCGCCGACAGGCGCATACTCGCGAGGGGACTCTTGAACTCGTGCGACACGGCCGCGAGGAAGTTCTGCTGCCGTGCACGTAGCTCCGCATCATGACGGATCGTGCGCGTCAGTATTGTCATGCCACCGAGCAACACGGCGAGAAAGAAGCCGCCTTCCCAGATGACGCGATTGACGCGCGACGAGGTCTTGATGTCCTGTATGACGGTGACCACCCGGTTGACCATAGCCGTGCCCGTCGCGGGCGAGATATCGAGATGGGGGAGAAGCTGCTCCAGGGCATCGGGATCGTCGGCGTAGAACGCGGTTACGGCTTGCGCATCGGCCTGATAGAGCGCCGCGAGTTGATCGTGGACGGACCGCGTAAAAGAGACGTGATCCGCGATCCAATATGCCACCTGCGCGGCCGAGAGGAGGAGCAGCGCGAGGAAACCGATCTGCAATGCCTTGACGGGGTCACGCCTGGGTACCATGGGCCTCTCCGGTTGTATTTGGGGCGACGTCGTTGAGTACATGTCCGAGTGTAGCGGCAAATTGGTCGATGTCTTCGCGGCTGTGCGCTAGAGAAAGGAAGCCGACTTCGTAGGCCGACGGCGCGAGCACGACGCCGCGTTCCAGGAGCGCGTGAAAGATACTCGCGTAGGTGCCGCCGGCTTCCACGGGGATCGCCTCGGCAGTGCGCGGCGGCACGTTCGCGTGCCAGGCGATCCAGAACATCGAACCCAGGCGGGCGAGCGACGCGTCCAGCCCTGCGTTCTCGAGCACTGGGTTCAACAGGATCTCGAGGTATTGGCCACGCGCGTCGAGTTGCTGCCAGCCGTCGCTCCCTTCGAGTATCTTCAATGTCGTTAAACCTGCCGTCATGGCCACGGGATTACCCGACAGCGTGCCGGCCTGATAGACGCCGCCCTGGGGTGCGAGATGCCGCATGACCTCGGCCGTGGATGCGAATGCGCCGACGGGCATGCCGCCGCCGATGACTTTGCCGAAGGTCGCGATGTCGGGCGTTATTCCGTAGAACTCGGCCGCGCCGCCTGGACCAAGCCGAAAGCCCGAAATAACTTCGTCGAATATCAGCAGCGCGCCGTGCTCGCTGCACTGTTCGCGTAACAGCGTCAGGAACTCGGGACGTTGCAGCAGCAGGCCGTTGTTCGCGGGTACGGGTTCGATGATGATGGCCGCGATGCGGGCGCCTTCCGTGCGGAACAAGTCGACGAGCGCTTTGTCGTCATCGAGTTGCAGCACGCGCGTCAGGTTCGTGAAGTTCTCGGGCACGCCTTCGGACGACGGCCGGCCAAATGTCGCAAGGCCAGAACCCGCCGCTACGAGCAGGGAGTCCAAGTGGCCGTGATAGCAACCCGAGAATTTTACGATGAGGTCACGCCCCGTCACCCCGCGTGCTAGGCGCACGGCGCTCATGACGGCCTCAGTGCCCGAAGACACAAAACGCACCTGCTCGATGCCGGGGTAAGACGCGACGACTCTCTCGGCAAGTTCGATCTCGGCACGGCAGGGCGCGCCGAAGGATGTGCCGCGTTTGGCGGCCCGGTTTACGGCCGAGACGACCTTCGGGTGTGCATGGCCCAGGATCAGCGGGCCCCAGGAGCCGACGAAATCGAGATAGGTTCGGTCGTCTTCGTCCGTGACCTCGGCGCCCGATCCCGAGCGGATCACGGGCGGTGCGCCGCCGACGGCGCCGAATGCGCGCACCGGTGAACTCACGCCGCCGGGCAGGAGGGCCTTCGCCTTCACGAACCAGTCGGCAGAGCCCTTGGTCACAGCCAACGCCTCTGCAACGCGTCACGTGCGTGATAAGTGATAATCTGATCAGCGCCCGCGCGGCGGATTGCGTGCAGGTTCTCGCGCACGACGCGTGCCTCGTCGACCCACCCCTTCGCGGCCGCGGCCTTGACCATGGCGTACTCGCCCGAGACGTTATAGGCCGAGAGCGGCAGGTCCGTGGCGCTCCGCACGGCCTGGATGACGTCGAGGTAGGCGAGCGCGGGTTTGACCATGAGCATATCCGCACCTTCGTCCTCGTCGAGTTCGGCCTCGCGCAGCGCTTCGAGTACGTTGCGCGCGTCCATCTGATAACTTTGCCGGTCGCCATGTTGCGGCGAACTGTCAGCCGCGTCGCGGAACGGGCCGTAATAGGCCGACGCGTACTTGACGGCATAGGCCAGCAGGGTAACGTTTTCGTGCCCCTCCGCGTCCAGTCCATCACGGATCGCTGCGATCCGTCCATCCATCATGTCGGAAGGTGCGACGACATCGGCGCCGGCCTCGGCGTGGCTGAGTGCCGTTCTGACGATAGATCCGAGAGAGGCATCATTTACGATTCGGTCGCCCTCGACGAGGCCGCAATGGCCGTGATCCGTGTAGGCGCAGAGGCAGACGTCGGTCATGACGACAAGGTCGTCGCCGAATTCCTTCTTCAGCCGCGCGATGGCTTGTTGCACCGCGCCGTTCGAGTCCCAGGCGGGCTGACCGTCGGGCGTCTTCGTCGCATCGTCTTCGGGGTGGCCGAACAGGAGCACGGCCTTGATGCCGAGTTCGAGATCCGTGCCGACTTCGGTGGCGAGATTGCCGAGCCCGAGTTGCGCGAGGCCCGGTAGCGATGGGATCGGCTCCTCGGCCTTTTCCGTGGGCAGCACGAAGCGCGGCACGATGAACTGCGACGCCGCGATGTGCGTCTCGGCGACGAGGTCGCGCATCGCCTGTGTACGCCTTAAGCGCCGCGGCCGCACATGCCCCGGTGTCGTTACGTTTATGTCGCGCATCTCATTGCCTCCATCAATCCTTC
Source organism: uncultured Gammaproteobacteria bacterium (assembly GCA_964466315.1). Classification (GTDB taxonomy): domain Bacteria; phylum Pseudomonadota; class Gammaproteobacteria; order Steroidobacterales; family Rariloculaceae; genus SMWC01. Next base: position 18,228 of record CAYXNS010000031.1, on the reverse strand, counting down.
GAGCCCCGGGCTCGTCGCTTGTCCGGCCACGGTCAGACCGGCCGCCTCCGCGGCTTCGTTCGTGGCCGGACCGATCGTAAAGATCGCGGCCGGCTTGTCCAGTTCGACCTGATTCGTAAGGCCCGTAACGGCCGAGGGACTCGCGAGAAAGATATTATCCGCACCCAACACCGATAGTGCCTGCTTCGGTTCGCGCGGCTCGGCCGCCAAGGTCCGATAGACGTCGAGTCGTGTGCAGGTTGCGCCAGCGGCTCGCAGCGTGTCTTCGATCGTCGTGCCGGCATTCTCGGCGATGGCTACAAGCAATCGCGCGCCGGTGTCGCTAAACCGAGCTTCGAGTGCCTGCGCTAGCGATACGGCTGTGCCGGACTCGCTCGTGAGGTCGGCACGGCCGAAAGCGATAACCGCCGTGTCGGCCGTCGCGGGACCGATGACGGCGACCTTGACACTGTCCGGTACCGGCCGTTTGCAGAGCGCCGTGAACGCTGTGACGCCGCGCTTCGATGTGAACACGAGCCAGTCGGTATGCGGAAGCTCAGCATCGATACGCTCACGCAGTTCGTCCGTAGCCAGCGTCTCGCAGCGGATGCAGGGTAGCACCACAGGTGTAGCGCCGGCGGCCGCGAGCGCATCGGCCCAGCCCATGCAGTCGTCGTCGCTGCGCGTAATCAACACAGTTTGTCCGGCCAGCGCGCTCATGAATCCTGCAGCGTTTCCCAGGCCATGTCGATGAGCGCGTGCGGGTCTTTGTCGCGCGCCTTGGCCGCGATGAGGCGGCCGTCGTGCTCGAGCATGGCAGCGAGTTCGAGCGTGCCGTCGCCACGGCTCGACTCCTTGCAGTAGGCGCCGAACGCGACATCGCAGCCGCCCTCGACGCGTGTGAGCAGCGCACGCTCGACGGCGATGCTGAGTTGTGTCGGGCCGTGCGCCAACACGGTTAACGCGGTGATGACGTCGGTGTCCGTGGCGCGGCATTGCAGCGCCAGCGCGCCCTGCGCGGGCGCGGGGACGAAGATCTTCGGGTCGAGGCGCCAGAGGATGCGCTCGTCGAGATCGAGCGCGGACCTGTCGGCCAGCGCCGAGGTCTGCAGCCGGTGCAGCCCCGCCGCTGCGAGGATGATGCCGTCGAAGCCATCGTCGAGGCGGCCGACGCGTGTCGGCACGTTGCCACGCAGCGGTTCGACTACGAGGTCAGGGCGCATATGCTTGAGCCAGGCTTGACGCCGAGCGGATGCCGTGCCGATTCGCGCGCCTTCGGCGATCGGTACGACGCTGGGCTGCTCGGCCTTCGCCGCGCGCGTCATGATGAGGGTGTCGGCGGCATCCTGCCGCTGCGGTATTGCGGCTACGCTAAGCTCGGCTGGCGACTCGGTCGGCAGATCCTTGAACGAGTGCACGGCGATGTCGACGGTGTCGTCAAGCAATGCCTGCTCGATCTCCCGGACGAAGACGCCGGTCGGGCCGATGGCGCCGAAGCTGGGTGCGTCGGACTGATCGCCCGCCGTCGTGACGATGACGAGCTCGGCCGCGTGACCGAGTTCGGCGAGTTCTGTGGCCACGGTCGTAGCTTGCGTGCGCGCGAGATGCGAACCGCGCGTACCGATCCGGAGGGTTCTGGGCGGGTTCATCGGCCCGTCGCCCGTTTCGGTACCTTAGCCTGGTCGAGGGCTTGCCGTAACTCGTCGGAGAATTCGGGATCAAGGCCGTCGAGAAACGCGTCGAGCGAGCCGTCGGGGCCATTGTAGAGGAGCCCGCGCAACCCGAGACAGGGGATGTGGGCGAAACGCCGAGCGAGCACCTCACTCCAGCTCTTGATCGCTTCGCGTTCGGTGTCGCCCAGGCCCTTGAGTTCTTTCTTGAGCAGGCGCTTGACGCCTTCCTGGGCCGTGTGCCGGTAGCGCTGTTGCAGTGTACCGAACAGCGGGCCGTACACGCGCTCGGCGAAACGGTCATGGAGTCTAAGCAGTGCGTCGTCGACGAGTTCGCGCGCTTGCGCGGCTTCGACGAGACGTGCCTCGCGGTTGCGCTCGGCCTCGAGCGTGATCCGGTCCATGCCGATGCGCTCGATGTCGAGCCGCTCGCAGGCTTCGGCGTCGATGTCGGCCGGGATCGCCATGTCGATGAACAGTGGCGGCAGGTCCGACGGCGTCCGTGCCGCGAGCCGTTCGAGTACCGGGGCGTCGATCAGCGGCTCGCCCGAGCCGGTCGAGGACAGCACGGCCTCGACTGCGGGCGGATCTGTCTGGAATTCCGCGAGCGAGAGGTGCTCGGCGTCGTAGGCTGCGGCGCGTGCCGCGGCTTTCTCTGCCGTGCGGTTGACGAAGACGAGGTCGGCGCCGGCCTTGATCAGCGCCTGGGCCGCGCGCTCGGTCATCGGCGATACGCCGACAAGCGCGACCTTGCCGGGCGTGCGCGCGAGCCGCCCGCGGATGTGCGCGACCGCGACTTCGGCCAGCGAGATGCGCCCGGTCGCGAGCCCGGTCTCGCCCCGAACGACGGCGGCTATCTTGAGCGCCTCCTCGAACAGCAGCTCGAGGCGTGGGCCGCTCAAGCCCGAGGCGAGCGCGAGTTCGTGGCACTGGCGCACCTGGCCCGCGATCTCGACCTCACCCACGGCCGCTGAGTCCAGCCCGGCTGCGACAAGGAACAGGTGTTCGCAGGCGCCTTCGCCCTGCCAGGCCTTGAGTGCACGCTCGGCATCCCCTGGGGCTGCACGGCTGCCGGTCAGGAGTTCGTAGATGAGTGGGCGCAGGTCGCGGGACGGGGTCGCCGCCGTGCGGGCGAAGATGAGCTCGACGCGGTTACAGGTCGCGAGATAGGCGAGCTCCGCGAGGCCGGCGCGCACAGCGAAATCACGCAGCGTTTCGGCCAGTGTGTCCTCGGCCAGTGCGAAGCGCTCCAGCCCTTCGCTACCGCTCTGACGCCAGGAAATACCGACGACACTCAAGTCTTCGAGCATGACTCACCCGCGGGTCAAGGATCGTGCTGTACAGGGTAGAGATCGCGCCCGGTCGAGTGTCACAAGCATGTCACCGCCCGTCGCGTTATCCCTCGAACGCGGCACGGACCTCCATGTCGATCTGATCGCGTAGCATGGCGATGCTACGCGCGAGATTGATCTGGCTGCGCGTGCGCGCCTGGTTGTGCTCGCTCGCGTTGCGAAAACGCTTGTCGTCCCAACCGAAGTAGCTTTCGTTGAGTGCGTCGGCGCAGAATCGCGCCGCAAGCTCGACCGTGATCGTTAAGGTGGCCGCGGGAATCTTGCGCCACTCGCTCTCGTCCAGGAAGTCTTTCGTCACGCGCGCGTAGCCCGCAATCGCGCTGTGGAAGATCAGCAGCGAGAACTCGGCGCCGGGCTCGTCCTCGGCCTGGGGGTTGCACCAGGAGCGAAATGCATCGCCCAACTCCAGTACGACAGGCATGCGGCCGAGCGTGTCGAGGTCGATGAGGCACAGCGCAGCATTCGTGTCCTTGTCGAAGACGATGTTCGAGATTTTCGGGTCGCCATGCACGATGCGGTCGGGCTGGTTACCGAGGTCCGGCAGAATGTTCGCGAGCTCGAACACCTCGTCGGCGAGCTTCTTCACGCGCGCGAACTGGGCATGGCCGGTGTGCTCTTTCAGGGCGGTGCTCAAGCCGGCTATGTGCTTGACGGTATCGTGCACGCCGAGACGAGCATTCGAGAATTTGTACTCGAGATCGCCGACGGCGCGATGGAAACGCCCGAGCAACGCGCCGGCCTCATTGGCCTGATGTGTGTTCTCCAGGGCGTCATGGGTTGTTCCCAGGATGTAGGTTAGTTGCCGCCAGACGATACCGTCATCGTCCTCGTGGATCAGTCGGCCGTCGGTCGTTGGGATGAACCGCGGTGTCTTGAGGTTGAGAGCTTCGAGATGGCGCGTCACGACATCGATATCGATGTTCACCGCTGCTGGGAAGATCGTGTTCACTCGTTGCAGGATGCGCAGCTCGTCGTCGCGAAAGACGACGAGCCAACTCGTGTTGATGAGCCCCGTCGGGAACAGCTCAAGCGTCGCATCGCCCAGGCCGAAGGCGGTCAGGACGTCGGTGCTTGGGAGCGGGAAATCCACCATTGAGCCGGCATTATAGCGCGCGCCAATGTGCTCGAAGCGAGGATCGTGCTATGTGGCGAACTCGATTTTCCGAGCGTATTCGCCAGTGTTAATCAAACTTGCTCAAGGTCCTGTGTGTCGCGATTCCGCATGTCTCTCCGGTGATGGCATTGGCACGCCGCAAGCGGTAATGCTCGCGCATCTCTTCGCGCAGGTAGAGCTGCCGGTTGTCCGTATTCGTTGATTGTGCCTCTTCGATAGCCTGACAGATAGCCGGTACGATCGCACGACAGGTTCGGAAGGACTCTACCGAACCCAGGAGTCGCAGGACTTCGCACTTGCCGATAGTCCAGAAGAAGTGCATGCGTTCGTGAGCCCAGTAAAGGGACAGCATGAATGAGATCGCGGCGCCGCAGCAGAGTAGAATCGCCGCTGACTTGAAGAGCTGGCTGTACGGAATGACCAGGGCGGCAATCGTCGCGAGAACGGCCGCGATCAAGAGTCCGGCTGACGCCATTATGGCTCACCGCGGGACGATTCGCGTGACCTTGGCTACGGGGCTGATGAAACGCAGCGACAGGTAGTAATCCCGCACGAGTTTATTCCTCTTCCACTTGCGAACCTTGAGGAAACCTTCGTCGTACAGCTCATAGGCGAAGCGTGTTCCGTGCAGACGGCTGGCGAAGTCGAAGGTGGAGCGGAGTTTCTTGAGTTCGATGGTAGCCGTGATATCGGCTTCACTATTCGTCGCGGATTCACCCAAGCCCATCGAGACGTGCTCGGAATCTATTTCCGATTCCATGCCGTGAAGCGATTCTAGCAGGTTTTCTGCGTTGGCTTGTTCGGACATGCCTGTGATCTTTTGCTGCTCTAAGAGAATCACCCTCGGGGTAGGAAAAACGATGTCATCGGGGAATCCCTTGGCAGGGCGTGAAGGTCTTCACAGTCCGTGCTGCAGGACCGTATATATAGGAGTTATTTATGTTAACTGCAGAAAGAAAACGGGGCCTTTCTTACAGAGGCAATCCTATCGGCAACACCGTCCCGTTAACCGTGAGCTCTCCGTTCACGAACTGCAGATCGCTGTGATAGCCTACATCCGACGCCTCGACCAGGCCCTGCGACACCAGGCCCAAGAGCATCACGATGGCCTGCTTCTCCGCCATGATATCGAGTTCCTCCTCCGAGAGTTCATTGCCCGCGGCTACCGCGCCGGAACGCAGTTGACTCTTCGAGGCCTGGGCCGCGATCGTCAGCGCGATCAACTCGGACAAGTCGGCGTAGGCGTCGACCGAGATGGCGGCGAAAAGCGCGCGCCGGTCGAACATGTTGAATGCATCCCGTTCAGGGAGTCCCGAACCATCGACATCGATACGCACGCTCGCCGCGAACGGTTCGTCGTCCCAGCGGAATTCGACAGGGCCGATCTCGATAGTCGGCGACGTAGCAAGCGTCAGATAGAGCATGTCCTGGACACCGGGGAAGAGCGGCGGCGCGGATCTGGGATCTATCGCGACGAGTCGGCTGTAAGCGTAATATTCCTGGAGCGCCTCTATCGCAAAATCCCGAAAGGCGATGTCGAAACTCGCATCGGCGAGATCGATCGTGGCGAGATCCAAGGATGAGTTACTCGCGAGCGCATCCCCAGAAAGTGAGTCGAGATAGTAGCTGCCTTCGATCGTGATGAGTTCGCCGCTCTCGTCGACGGTCGAGTCGAAGCGTGCGCCGGCCCGCGTCATATCGAGATTGAATGGACCATTCGGTCCGGAACTCTCGACGGCGACACTGCCGACCTCCGTCAGGATATCGCCGAGCCACAACCTCGGCGCGAAACCCGTGACGTCGGCCGTTAGCAGGATGTCCTCGACGGCGAGCGAGCCGGCGCCGGGAGCGTCGACGCGGAGAAACTCGATGCCGGCGACCGAGTCGACCTGGCGGGACAGGAAGTCGAAGTTACCCTCGATGTCCAGGCCGGAAAAGGTGATCTCGCCGAAGGGATAGTCGAGTTCGATGGGTGGGACGTCCGCCGAGAATCTCGAGCTGCCCGACATGGCCGTGAGCGTGCGGATCTCGAAGAGATAGGGAGTGCCGAGGAGTTCGAGCAGCTCCGGCAGGCCTTGCGCTTCGGGGTCGAGACGGATGACCGTGCTCAGGATGCCGATCTGCGGCCCATCGCTGAACATGATCGGACCGTGCCCGATCTCGATGACGAGTGGCATCGAACGGCTCAGGAAGCTCGTGATCACCATACCGGTTATGGCCGCGGTCGTGTCGTCGTCATCGCTCGTCGCCACGGCGACGATCTGCTCGATGTACTCGCCGGCAAGATTCGTCTCGACTCTCGCCGTGCTGCCGAACCAGCCGCCCGCGTAGTCGATGACCTCGAGGTTGTAGGGACTGCCGTCCAGGGCTTCGATCCGATCGGCGTGCTGGCGAATCTGCTGCTCGGCGAGATACCCGAGGACGGGCGGGACACTCAAGAAGAACGTGGCGGAAATGGTGACAGCAGCGATGGCGAGCTTGTTCAACGTCGACTCCTCGGCGGCTGGGCAGTCATCAATAAAGAAAGGGCGGTTGCGGCAGCGCGCGCTGGCCGTTGACGACGAGCACGACGGGGACACTGTAGTTCTCGCCGCGAACGGGCGGTGCGATCGAGTAAATCCAGAGGCGGCCGATGCCGGGTTGGTCGGCGCGCAGCGTGTGGCCGTCGGCCGTGAAGAGTTCGAGGCCGATGAGATCGCTGGGTGCTTCGAGTCTGATTGTGACTGGCGCGCTCCCGACGAAGCTGTTGTTGCGGCCGAAGGCGCGAACTTTGAGGTCGTGCAGGGAGAAGGTCTCGCCCATCTCGAGTTCGAGCTTGACGGGCTCGATCTCGATGCGGTTGACGTGCAGCCCGAGTGTCCCGCCGACGGCGGGCCCGGTGCCGTCGTAGGCCTCGACGTCGAATTCCGTCTCGCCTTCGGCGAGTGAATAGCCTTGGCCGAACGTCGTCTCGATGATCTGGGCAGATACAGGGCCCGTGAGCAGCACGAAAGTCACAAGAACAAGTTTGGGCACGCTGCCGAAGCTCCTCTAAGCGCGTGATTTCAGACGGGAACTCCCGTCGAGCCCACGAGTCTAGACCATCGGGCCGTTTTTCACGACGATAGGGCCTGGAAATCGGCAGATCGCGCCCCCATCTAAAGCGGCTATGGGCATCCGAAGCAGGAGAACGACATGACCGACACGGACACGCTGGCGGCGACAGACAGCAACTTCGACGACGAGGTGCTGCAGGCGGAGCTGCCCGTCCTCGTGGACTTCTGGGCCGAGTGGTGCGGACCCTGCAAGATGGTCGGTCCGCTCGTCGATACCCTGGCCACCGAGTACGAGGGCAAGCTCAAAGTCATGAAGCTCGACGTGGATGAGAACCCGGAAGTCGCGGGCCGCTATGGCATTCGCAGTATTCCGACGCTCATGGTCTTCAAGGGCGGCGAACTCGTAGACACGGCCGTGGGTGTGAGGCCCAAGCCGGCGCTTGTTAACTTCATCGAACCCCATATTTGAGGCGGCGTCCAGCCGTCAACGCACATTGCACCGCGTACGTTGTCTAACTGTATACAATGAGTAATCGCTTGCACGGCAGGTAGATGGATTATGACCAGAACGATGATGGCTTTGGCGGGCTTTTTGTTGGCACTCGGACTCGCGACATTCGGTGTCACGGCCACGGCACAGGGCGATGACATCGATGCGGACCCGGCTGTCGCGGCCGACGCGGACGACATCGACCGCGAGGGTCAGCGCTGTATCAGCGTCACACGGCTCGCGGAAACCCATGCTATTGATGACCAGACCATACTGTTCTATATGCACAACGGCGAGGTTTATCAGAACGTATTGCGGTATAGCTGCCGCGGGTTGAAGCGGGAAAACCGGATCGCTTATTCGGTGACGGCTAACCGCCTGTGTCGAACGGATTTCATCACGGTGCTACAGCGATTTGGCGGTGGTATCGACCCCGGTATCTCCTGCGGACTGGGCGAGTTCGTCCAGATCAGCGAGGAGGAAGCGGAGTTCCTGCGTTACGGCGAACGCAGCGGAATTATGGAAGAGCCCGAGGCAGTGGAATTGCCCGAGGACGACAGTCAGGACGACGGCGCCAAGGACGACGGTGCCTGAGATTCGGAGTTACGGATCGAGAGCAGGGAGTGCTCACTACGGCGTCTAGCTGCACGGGCTGCGGTTAGGCGTCGGCCTCACAGCGGAAAAGGGACACGGCCCTTTTTCTGTTATGCCGCCTATTCCGGGGCATCTTTCGTGGCAACCATCATGCGTACTGAGGTTTCGCCTTTAGCTGCGCCCACGGCGTGGAGCACGAAGGCGCCGAAGATAATCTTGGAGACAGTGGCGTGCGTTGCGGTCAGGACGTTGTGCATCGCCTCGTTTGGCGGGAGCGGACTCGGGATATCGCCCAGGCTGAAAAAACCGATGACATCCCCGCCGGACCAGACCGCGAGGGGACCTGAGATCAGCATCGTGACGATGCAGAGCATCATCGTGCCGTGCACGACACGCGAGATACGAAACAGCATCAGCTGCTGACCGGGTGAGCACCCGGGGAAGCCTACGATCAAGCGCCGTAAGACGCGGTAGAGCAAGATCACATAGACCATGAGGGCGAGTGAGGTGTGCACGCGCACTAGCCCTTCGTAGGTGGCGGGCCGAGTGAACTCGGAGGTCATCTGATAACCGATCAACCATAGGATCATGATTGAGAACGCGGCGAACCAGTGGAGGCCGATCGAGAGCCATCCGTAGCCGGCCTGGGTGTCATGAATCCGCATGCCGAGATCATCGCATATTGCGGATTGAACGATCCATCTCGCCTTCCGTCGCTAAGATCATCCGGTTCGACGTTTCCCCCTGCATGAACAAAATCTGCCTTACTGCCCCTGCGACGTGAACCAGAAACACGACGAACAAAATCCGCGCGAACGTCCGGTGCGTCGCCTCGAGTAGCTCGTGCAGCCCCTTATTCTCCGCGAGCGGTCCGTCGATCTCCCCGAGATTAAAAAACCCGATCGCCTCACCGCCCGTCCAAACCGCTAGCGGCCCTGAGAATAACATCACAAGAATCGAGAAGAGCAGCGTGCCGTGCACGACGCGCGAAATTCGAACGAGCGCGCCCGGCTGACTCGCCGAGCGCCGGGGAAAGCCGATCTGTAACCGCCGGAATACCCGGTAGAGCAGCAGCAGATAAACCGTGACCGCAACCGAAGTGTGCACGCGCACGAGCAAGGTGGCTTCGTCAGATGGCGTGGCGGCGGCGGTCATCTTATTGCCGATGAACCACAGCATCACGACCGAGATCGTGGCGGCCCAGTGAAGGCCGATCGAAAGCCAGCCATAGCCGGCTCGGGCATCGTGAATTTGCATGGGGATAGAGTATCGCCCGGGCGTATTCTCAGTCGAGCGGCGGGCCGCAGGTGGCCCGCTATGAACTCAAGTAAACCCGGATTATCGGCGAAAGCATGGAAGCCGAATCTTGATAAAAGTTCAGGTGAATCGAGCGGGTTCGGGACGTTTGCCCGGCAGAATCGATGTATGGTTAACGTGTAAGGACGTACTGCGTTACGTTCAAGAGACACGGAAAGTAGTTCGAAGGAGTAGGCAATGAAACGAATCTTGATATTGCTGACAGGCGCCGTGGGGAGCATCGCGATCACGGCCCAGGCACACCACAACTGGGGCGCGGTCTATAACGGTGGCGATGCCGTCAATAATCTCAACGCCACTATCGCGGGTACGCACACTCGCAACCCGCACGACGCCATCAAGGTCACGATCGAGAACGAACTCGGCGAGCCCGAAGCATGGACGATCCAGTGGCGCGGTAGCCGCGGCGGTCGTGGCAGAGGTGACAACACCTCGCAATACGACTTCAACATCGGCGATGAGGTCATCATCGACGGCCGCATGGCCCGCAACGAAGGCCATAAACTCATCCAGATGACGAGCCTGGTCCGCCCGTTCGACGGCTGGGTGATTACGGCGAGCCAGGGCCGCGGTGGCCGCCGCCGCTAGCTCCGTGACAAAAAAGGGGCCGGGTCTCTGTCACTCTGCAGGCTTCTACCTATCTCTTCGCTTATCCCTGAACCCCAACCTACCGCGAACTTCCACGAACTGGGGTTGCTCGAGGATGGAGTCGGTCGGCGAGTTATCAATTATGGTCATCTTCGAGCCAGACACGCGTCGTGTAAGTGGACCCTCATCCCGGCCGCCGGGGCCGAGCCGGCGAATGCATGGACGCGCGTCACTATGCCTCAATACGCAGCAGGCGCATGAGGTTACCGCCGAGGATAGCTTCCTTGTCGGCATCGCTCAGCGTGGGCGAGTCGATTATCAGATGCATCGTTTCCGGCCAAGGGAAGGGTACGTCCGTCCCGTAGACTACCTGGCTTGCACCCATCTCCGCGACGAGATGCCTTAAGCCTTCTTCCGAGAACACCATCGAGTCGGCAAAAATTTGAGTTCTGAGGTATTCACTCGGCGACTTCGAATTTAGACAGTCGGATTTGGGGAAGCGCTCGCAAAGGTTTGTCTGACGGCTGCGTTTGCCGTCACGGTATTCAGCGCCGGCGCTCACGCGCAGGGCGTGTCGTCCGAGTTCGTCGTTTCCGGAGCGGCGGCCGAGGCGACGCTGGATGCAACGAGCATCAATCTGGCGACTGCCAGGGCGATAGGCGACCGATGCGTGGAGCTCGCGGAAGAACGGGGTGTCGCGATCAGCGTCTATATCCTCGACAGTAGCGGCAACAACGTCTACGTGCATCGCATGGATGGACAGGTCTGGACCAACGTCGCGACGGCCGCGATGAAAGCGCTTACGGCCTATCAACTTCGCGTGCCGAGTAAGTCACAGATGAATCGTGCGACGCGCAACACCAACGACGAGTGGACGGGAATGCAGCTGGCGAAGTCACGATGGCCGATGTACGCGGTGCGCTCGAACGCCAGGGCATGAACGAGGACGACATCGGCCAGGGCGATGCCGTGCTGTTCAACTACGGCTGGGCCGTGAACTGGGGTAACCCGTCGAAGTACAACGACAACTATATCGGCGTCGGTGAGAACGAAGGCTCGCCGGGTATCTTCACAGAAGTTACACGCTGGCTGGTCTCCAAGAAAACCGCGATCGTCGGCGCCGACAGCTGCTGTGTCGAGGTGAGGCCGCGCCCGGGCCCGGAGAACGTGCACCGCATACTATTCCTCGGCGAAGGCATCTCGATGGTCGAGAATATGGATCTCAGAGAGCTGGCGGCCGACGAAGCTTACGAGGTGTTATTCATCACGCTGCCGGAGCGGCTCAAGGGTGCGACGGGTTCGATGGTCCGCCCGATCGCAATCCGCTAGCTATTCGTCTTCGTACCGCGCTTCGACCGGCATGAGCGCGGCCTTGATGGTTGCGCCCCAGATCTCGTTGCCTGAGCCGTTCAGATGCAGGTTGTCGCGCATGTAAATGTCGCCGCGCATGCTGCCGTCTTCATTCAATAGCGGCGTGGCGACGTCGATGTAGTGCACGAGCGGGTCGGCGTCCGCCAGTTCCTGGTAGTGGTCGTTCAAGAGCTGCGCCTGCTCCCAGACGCTTTCGCGAATCGGGCTCGGCTTCACCGACAGCACGTAGATCCGGGTCTCGGGCAGTTCGCTGTGAATCTTGTCGATGATCTGCTGCAGCTGGCCCGTAATCATCGCGAGCGGAATCATCGTTCCGGGCGAGGTGTCGTTGTCGCCTTCGTAGATCAGGATCGCGCGGGGGTTGTAAGCAATGGCGATGCGGTCGATGTAGTGCACGACGTCGTTCATGATGCTGCCGCCGAATCCCCGTGGGATGACGGTCAGCGGCGCGAGCGCTTCCTCGGCCTGGGTGTTCCAGCGTGCAATGCTCGAGCTGCCCGTCAGCACGATCGCGCCCTCCGGTGGTGGGTTGCGCTCGTCGCCCCCCTCGAAGCGGCTAATGTCGCGCTCGAAGCGCTCAGGGTCAGGGAGCTGCGACCAGGCTTCGAAGGGTAGCGCGACGAGCAGTATTAGAAAAACGCCCGAAAATAGCTTGAGAGATCGCTTCATCACGTCGCCGACTCCGAGTGTGCGTTGCAATGGATTCTACTGAGTTTGAGCCGCTCGTGGTGCAGGATCGGGCGTTTCCCGGCGTATAATCCACGGCCTGATTCGGCCGGGCACGGGGCGCCGGTCTCAAGGAGAACATGAAATGCCGACGATCAGCGACATCTCGATCATCGATACGAACACAGCCGAAGGCGTGCCCGTCGACTCCGGACTCGAACGCACCGTCTGCAGTGCCGATCTCTGCGGCTCGGATCAGCTGACCGTCTACCGGCGCACGGTCGTCGACGGGAGGCAGCTCGATGTCGACGCCGGCGATGACTGTCACGTCGTCTACATCATGCAGGGTTCGAGCGCGGGCCGCGTGCATTTCGGCGGCCAGACTTATGCCGCCGAGGAAGGCGCGGGCGTGTTGCTCGTGCCGGGCGAGTCGGCGAAGTTCGAGGCCGCAGGCATCGGTCTCGAGCTGTTGCACATGGTTACGCCGCAGCCCCCGGCGGCCGTTGACGAGGGTCTGCCGGGCAAACCCGGTTACTTCTTCAACCGGGACACGCTGCGTCAACTGACGGATGCCAGCGGCGGCCGGATCCGCCGCTTTTGTGCCGAGTCGAGCGTCGAGTTGCTCGACGGCAGCCGCCTTACGCCGACAAATGCGATTCAGGCCGGTGAGATGCACTATATAGAAGGAGGCTCGTCACCCTATCACCGCCACGAGGGTACCGACGCCAACCCGAACGGTCCCGCGCACGTCTACATGACGTTCAAGGGGCTCGGTGCGGTTGAGGTGGGCGACGACTCGCAGGTCGTCCAACCCGGAACGCTGATCTTCTTCCCGTCGGGCGTGCCGCATCGGCTGCGCGCCCACGATGGCCCGCTTGACTACTTCGAGATTCAGGCCTGGCGCAGTTTCAAGACCGTCGTCATGAGCGAGGAGGCGTTGGGTCTACGCTGGTACTACGATCCCGAGAGCCCGGGCGCCGAGCCCGTGGAGTGGAACCAGAGCTGAAGCGTAGCGCCGCTACGCTTCGATCCGCAGCAGCCGCATGAGGTTGCTGCCGAGGATCATTTCTTTTTCCGTGTCGCTCAAGTTGGGCGAGTCGATGATGAATTGCATCGTCTCCGGCCAGGGGTAGGGCGTATCTGTCCCGTAGACCACCTGACTCGCACCCATCTCCGCGACCAGATGCCTTATGCCTTCTTCCGAGAATACCATCGAGTCGGCGAAGATCTGAGTTTTCATGTATTCGCTCGGCGGCTTCGTGTTGAGGCATTCGGATTCGGGGAAGCGCTCGCACGCGACTTCGGTTCGGCCGAGATAAGAGGGCAGATAACCACCGCCGTGTGCGCCGACAATTTTTAGATTCGGGAAGCGATCGAGTGTGCCGTCGAGCATCATGTGCGTCAGGAACAGCGTCGTCTCGAACGGGCCGCCAACGACGTTATCGAGACCGCCGCGGCCGGCCAGTGTGTTTTCCATGACGAGATTGGGCGCACCAAGCGCGGGGTGCATGAATACGGGGACATCGAGTTCCTGGGCCTTGGCCCATAACGGGTCGAAACGCTCCGAGGACGGGTATTCGCCGTGGACCTGTCCACCGACCGACGCGCCGCGCGCGCCGAGTTGCGTGACCGCGTACTCGAGCTGCTCCGCTGCGAGATCCGGATACGGCAAAGCGACCGACGACAATGCGACGAAACGGTTGGGATGCTGGTCGACCCACAGGGCGAGCGCCTCGTCGGCGGCCCGGACGATGCGTGCCGCGAGGTCACGATCGGCCGCGTACCACCAGTGGCCGTTGATCGTCATGCTGAGCGCCTGATAGTCGATGCCGCGCTGGGTTATCGCCTCGAGGCGGCTCGGACCGAGCATCTGCCATTCCGGAAACGGGGCGACGGCGGCCAATGTCGTCCCGGCGATGATGTCCCGGACCTCCGGAAAGACGCAGTGGGCGTGGATGTCCACGGTCGTGATGCGCCGGCCGTTCAACGTGATCTCGCGGCGTGCGAACTGTGCGCCTGCACCGAGACCATGGCTAAAGAGGTAGGCACCGCTAGCTGTGGCGCCGATGGTTTTCAGAATATCTCTGCGGCTCGGCATCTTCGTTTTTCTCGAGCAAATGTTTACGGTGCTGCGACTTCCGATATCTCCACGGTCGAGTCGTGCATCCAGCCGTTGTCCTCGTCCCCGATCATGATCAGTTCACCGCGACATTCCTCCATTTTGTTGTCGATGTCGAATACAGCGAACGAGTGATGGGCCTGCGCCCCCAAAGGGGTGCAAACCATCGCAACCAATGTTATTACGACCCACATTGCCACCGTATTATCCCCTCGGATGGAGTCGGTGCTTAATTCGATCTGCGCTGACCCGATACTAGCGGCTTTAGCCGTGAACTCCCATGCCCTATGAAGGTCAAGAATTCTGTAGATGATTCGGTTTTAATGGGTGGTTCACCCTGTGCGTCGCATCGAATGCGATAATCCCGACCGCTCGGAACCGATCAACGCCTCCCGGAGGTTTCATTCGTGATATTTCGCCCCATAACGCTTATCGGTCTGCTTATCGCTGTGGCAGCACCAGCGATCAGTCAGACGCAAGACGATGAGGCCGAAAAGGTTTTCCGGGCCGTGCACACCGAGACTGCGCCGGTCATCGATGGCGTGCTCGATGAAAACGTCTGGAGTCTTGCCGACGCGGTGGAAGACTTTCACGAGATTCAGCCCAACGAGTACGACGAGCCCTCGCAGCGAACGCAGGTCTTTGTTCTCTACGACGAAGACTATCTGTACGTTGCGGCGAAGCTCTGGGACACGGAGCCTAATGGGGTCACGGCTCAGATCTTGAGGCAGGGATCGGGGATCAATAGCGACGACTACTTCGGCGTCATCCTGGATCCCTTCCACGATCGGCGCAGCGGCTACCGCTTTCAGGTCAACCCGAATGGTGTACGCGAGGAGGCGATCTACCAGAACACAACTCAAACGCAAAATGACTGGCAGGGGATCTGGCGGGGCGAGGCCAGTATCGTGGAGGACGGCTGGACGCTCGAGATGGCTATTCCGTACAATACGCTGTCCTTTAATCCGGCCAACGATACCTGGGGCATCAATTTTACGCGGAAGATCGCGCGGAATAACGAGATGATCGGTTGGGTCTCTCGCACCCGGTCTCAGAACCCCAGCGTTGCCGGAACAGCGATCGGTTTGAACGGCCTCCAACAGGGATTAGGCCTGGACATCGTCCCGAGCCTGAGCATGGTTGAGTCCAAGGACTACGTGCCCGGCACCACGGTATCGGATTCCGAGCCTTCCCTCGATGTCTTCTACAAGTTTACGCCCTCGATGACGGGCGTATTGACGCTCAACACAGACTTTTCGGCGACCGAGATCGACGATCGTCAGGTCAATCTCACGCGTTTCAGCCTGTTCTTTCCGGAGAAGCGCGACTTTTTTCTGCAGGATGCGGACATCTTCGAGTTCGGTCGCATCGGCGGGGGCGGGTTTGGCCCCGGTGGCGGCGACAACAACGGCCGGCCATTTTTTTCGCGCAAGATAGGTCTAAGTGCGTCGCGAAGGCCTGTGCCGCTCGATGTCGGCGCCAAGCTGACGGGGCGAGTCGGCGACTGGAATCTCGGCGTGCTCAATATCCGGCAAGACCAGTTCGAGGATACCGATACCACGGATCTTTTCGTCGGACGCGCGACGCTCAATGTGCTGGACGAGTCCAACGTCGGCGTCATCGTGACCGACGGCGACCCTCAATCGAATCTGGACAACACCCTGGTCGGGGTAGATTTTCGCTACCTCAATTCGCGCCTGCCTGGCCGGCGGCGTCTGACCAGTGAAGCCTGGTTTCAGCAGAGCGATACGCCGGGACTGGATGGTGACGACGCGGCCTACGGCTTCGGATTCGACCTTAGCACACCGGAAAAATGGAGCGGCGACGCGAGGTACGTGGAGTTTCAGGAGAACTATAATCCGGCTTTGGGTTTCGTGAACCGCGTCGGTATTCGTGAGTTCGACGGTGGTATCGACTACGCGCACCGCCCGCGCGACAGATACTTGCGGACCATCTTCGGTGGCTTGTCGTATACGCGCAGTGAGCGCCTGCAGGACGACAGCCTGCAGAGCGAGTCACTCAATTTCCGCGTGTTCTTCTTCAATCAAACTAACGATACTGCCATGATTTCTTGCACTCGTGAGACGGAGGGGCTGATAAGTCCGTTCACGATCCTGCGCAGGCGCGCTCCGGGCGAGAACGTCGTCATCGACCCGGGCATTTACGAATTCAACCGCTGTCGCGCTCAGCTGCGACTCGGTAGTCAGCGCAAGTTGTCCGGCAGTATCGCTTACGAGAGCGGAGGGTTTTATGACGGAGACCGCGCCTCGCTTCAGCCAAATATCAGCTGGAGACCGTCCGAGCATTTTTCCCTGAGCGTCTCGTCTTCCATCAACGACATTGAGCTGCCCGAGGGTAATTTCACGACGCGGCTGACCCGGTTGACGACCGAGGTCGTCTTCTCCTCCACGCTGTCATGGGTGAATCTCATTCAGTGGGACAACGGCTCCGACATCCTCGGTATCAACAGCCGGCTGCACTGGGTACCGCAGGCCGGCCGGGACTTCTACCTGGTCCTCAACCACAATTTGCAGGACCTTGACGAGAACGGCAGCTTCCACTCCACCCGCGGTGATCTGACGGCCAAAGCCAGCTACACGTTTCGGTTCTGAGCCGTTGTGCCGGTTGAGGTGGTACTACGACCCCGAAACTCCGGATTCCGAACCGGTGGAGTGGAACCAAAGCTGAACGTTCGGGGTCGGCGATAGCGCCCGATTGCCGCCGTGCCCCCTACAACTCCCCGGCCAGCGCCTGCCCCTGCAGCGAGTCCGGCGGATACTCGGAGAGCTCGATCCGGACACCCTGCGGGTCGACGATGTTTGACAGAATCGCCTGGGTGCTGCCCCTGCGCGTTTCGGACGGGCTCGCGCCGCGGCCTTCGTACATTGCTTTTACGGACGCCATCCCGTCGACCTGAATCCCGAAGTGGGTGAGTCCCGCCGGCCGGTTCTCGTTCACGGGATTGAGCTCGAGGAACGTAGTTTCGCTCACCCGCAGATAGGCAAGGCCCACCTGACCCGCGTCGTTTGTCACACGGAACGCCTCCTCGAAGCCCATGGTCTCCGTGTAGAAGGCGAGCGACTCGTCCATATCGTTCACGGCGACACCGACGTGATTGAGTTGAACGACGCCCTGGTTCTGGCTCTGGGCGATAGCGGTCTGGATGATGAGCCCTACCAGAGCTCCACTGACGAATAGAAATATTCTGCGCATTGTTCTCTCCTTATAAGAAGGTGTGGTTATTATTTGAACCTGAATCGCTACTCATCGTCCCACAGACTACCGAGCAGCTCTCGATATCGAATTTATCCCGGAGTTACCCAAGACCGCGACGGGCAAGATCCAGCGATTCAGGCTTAGAAACCCAAAGCCCCCGGCCTGATATTGTTCTCGCCACTCAGATCCACGCAATTGTATGGCGAATAAGATTCAGTCGGGATTCTCTGTCGATCCTGGCTGACATAGGGGCTATTGAGGTAGAGCGGATCCTCTACGACATAGTCCCGAACGAGTTCCTGGCTGGCCTCATCGTAATAGAAGCGCTCGATAATATGCATCTGGTCGCTGTGTAGGATTCCGATGCGATGAGACAGTATTCCAGGTAAAAACGCCGTCGTGTCGACCACCAGCACATCGTCTTCCCAGGTGCCGATCGAATGGCCTCCAATCGTGGGCTCTATCCTGCCCGGATGCTCTGCATCGAGATATATGGTACGAACGAAATCCACAAAACCGTAGGTCAGGACGATACGATCATCCAGTTGTGTAATCTGGTTTACGTTCGCGTCATGATTCCAGCCTTGGATTATATTGATGGGATGACAATGGAGCCCAGGGTCATCAAATCGGACATCGTAGGATTCACCCGCGGCGAGATTGGCTTCTGAGGGATCAAACCCATTGTTCGGTTCCCGGCTTGCACCCCCCAGCCCT
>CAYXNS010000030.1:0-32538 GCA_964466315.1 uncultured Gammaproteobacteria bacterium | reverse complement strand
CTTCCTTCAGTGTCTCCTTCAGATCCCCGTAGAGTTCCGGCTTCGGCGCAGGTTTATAGGTCGGTAGGTTCTCGCCGTAAGCGATGTACATCTCGTGATCGAGATAGAAGTGCTGGCGACCCGTCAGGGTCCTCCAAGGCACAAGCTTCTCGGTGTTATAGGTATAAGGAGCGTACGCCCTCCCCTTGTCCATGAGACCGGACCAGAGCGGTGAGGTGTTATAGCGCCTCGGCTGTGCCTGAAGATCGGCGTAGTCCATCCGTACGTCCTGGCTTCCGCGTGCCAGGTCGGCGAGTTCGAGTCCGGTTTTCTTCTCCATGTTCTCGTAAGCCCGAACCGTCAACTCACCATTGGACAGTGAGGACAGGTGCAGCACGGCGTTCGCGGCCCATTCGTCCTCTTCGATGGATGGATAGATGCTGCCGTTCATCTTGCGAACCGGGAAGTGATTGGAATCGACCATCTCATCGTACTGGTCTTCGCATAGATAATGATTGCCGTGCGCCCCCAGGCCATTCGACCGGATGCTGTCACCCAGCGTGATGAATTTTTCGTAAAGCTGGGTGTAGTCACGATTCACGACCGTAAGTTTGTGCATGGTCTTGCCGGGAATCGCCTCGCACTCACCGTGGTACCAGTCCTTAACCTCCGGTTGTGTGATCTCATCCGCCGTGTCGTGCGCCAGCGGCGCGGCGACGATGTCCTTCTGCGGCTCCGACAAGTGCGTCTTCGCGAGATCGCTCGTCGCTTTGGTGAGCGAGCGGAAGATGTCCCAGTCAGTCTTCGATTCCCATACTGGCGCCACGGCCTTCGATAGCGGATGGATGAAGGAGTGGAGATCCGTACTGTTGAGATCGGCTTTTTCGTACCAGGACGCCGCCGGCAGGACAATGTCGGAGTACAGTGCCGACGAATCCATACGGAAGTTGAGATCCACGACAAGGTCCATCTTTCCTACCGGCGCGACGTCATGCCACTTGACCTCTTCGGTGTGATCGTCGGAATCCTGGGCGATGTCGTTCGAGTGCGTGCCAAGATAGTGCTTGAGGCAGTACTCGTGGCCCTTCATGCTGCCGACGATCGCGTTGCCCCGCCAGATGTACCAGACTCTGGGGTGGTTCTCGGGGGCCTCAGGGTCGCCGACGGAGTACTCGAGCTCCCTGGACTTCAGCTTCTCGAGCACATGCTTCTTGATGCCGTCATCATCCGTCGCGCCCTGCGCGATCGCTTCCTTCGAGAGCTCGAGCGTGTTCTGCTTGAACTGCGGATAGAATGGCATCCAGCCATTGCGCACAGATTTAAAGATCGTATCCGCCGTATGGTTACGCGTAAGATCATTGTCGGGGACCGTATTGTAGCGGGAGTACTGGCCGTCATAACGGTACTGGCAGGTGTTGATGTAGTGCCAGATCGGCGCCTGCTGGAGCCGGACCGCACCCTGCCAATCTCTGCCGAATGCCAGCGTTGCCCATGAATCCATGGGCGCGAGCTTCTCCTGCCCGACGTAATGATTGAGGCCACCGCCATTGCGGCCGCAGCAGCCGCTGAGCATAAGCGCCATCGCACCCGCACGATACATGAGGTTGGCGTGGTACCAATGATTGATACCGGCGCCGATAATGATCATGCACTTGCCTTCAGTGACATTAGCCGTGTTGGCCCACTCACGGGCGAACTGCAGGACTGTCTCTGCATCGACGCCGGTAAAAACTTCTTGCCAGGCCGGAGTGTAGGCTGTGTCTCTGTCCGCATAGTCCTCGGGGTAATCCCCTTCGAGACCCCGATTCACGCCATACTGAGCCATGATCAGGTCATAGACGGTCGTGACCGGTACCGTACCGGCCACCGTCTCGATCTGCTTAACAGGCACACCTCTCAGCGCCTTGTTATCCAGCCCCCATTCGTCGAACTCGGCCTGTAGAACCTCGTCGTGATCGTCGAGTAACGACAAGACCGGATCGTAAGGGCTGTCATCCACGGCGTTCTCGAGCTTCATGTTCCATTTACCGGGAGTCTTATCCCAGCGATGGCCCATGGCACCTTTCGGTACGACGAGTTTACTGCTCGCCTCATCGACATTGACAAACTTCCAGTCGCCGTTATCCATGTCCTCGTGACCGGGCAACTCGTTCGCACGCAGCAACCGGCCCGGCCGATAGTGATCGCCTTCCTTCTCGAGTTTCACGAGGTATGGGCTGTCCGTGTATTGCTTCGTGTAGCCGATGAAGTACGGTGTGGGATTCCGGTGATGGAACTCGTTGAGGATCACATGCGAGACAGCCATCCAGAACGCGCCGTCACTACCGGCATGCAGCGGCACCCACTGATCGGCGTACTTACAGACCTGAGAGAAGTCGGGAGAAAAGACGACTGCCTTGGTCCCGTTGTGGCGCGATTCAGCAAAGAAATGAGTGTCAGGTGTGCGCGTCATATTCAAGCACGCACCCATGTCGGCGACCATCTTCGCGTTGTACCAGTCGGCACTCTCGCAGACGTCGGTTTGCTCGCCCCAGATCTCCGGGAAGGCGGTCGGCAAGTCGCAGTACCAATCGTAGAAACTTAAGTTGACGCCGCCGAACAATTGCAGGAATCGTCCACCCGCCGCATAGCTCAGCATGGACATGGCCGGGATCGGCGAAAACCCGATGACTCTGTCGGGACCGTATTTCTTGGCCGTATGGATATTGGCAGCCGCCATGATCTCGAGCACTTCGTCCCAGCTCGCTCGCCTGAACCCGCCCTTACCGCGTGCCGTCTGGTAGGCCTTGCGCTTCTCGGGATTCGCCTGCAGAGCCTCCCAGGCCAACAAAGCGTCGCCCGTGTTCTCCTTCTCCGCACGGTAGGCGTCGATCAACGCGCCGCGGATCAGGGGGTACTTGATACGCAATGGGCTATAGAGATACCAGGAGTAGGAAATTCCTCGCTGACAGCCTCTGGGTTCATACGGCGGCAACTTGTCTTCCAGCAGAGGATAGTCCAGTTGCTGCGTTTCCCACACGACGATACCGTCCTTGACATGGATCTGCCACGAGCACCCTCCCGTGCAGTTCACACCGTGTGTGCTCCTGACGACGCGATCGTGCTGGAACCGGTTGCGGTAGAACTCTTCCCATTTTCGTGTTTCCGGGGAGATGATGTCTTTTATCCAGCTCATAACTTTCGTCCATTCACACTAGTGACCACATTCAACCTTCCCAGGTCGACTCGACCTGGCGGTCGAATATGGTTTGATTGACCGATCCACCCTTCCTTCGCCGCCAGAGGACGGCAAATGATACATAGAGCAGCACTGTGCCGATTACTCCACTGGTAAAGAGACCGAGCCCGTAGTCCCGTGGCGTCTGAAAGGCACTCTCACTATCGGCAAATTGCAGGAATGCCACGAGGGACGTGACTTCATCTTCCTGCAAGGGCCGACCCTCGTAGGCCGCTTGCATTACCGGGAACGGCGACGCGCCGAGTATTGCCTGCACTCCGCGACCACCCAGCCTCGAAAACACCGTCGTCAGCTCTACCGACAGAATTCCGCCACCGATGACCGCATCGTTCACGACTTCATGGCAGGCGTTACAGGTCGGTCCGCCGTTGTCGAATCGAGCCCGGCCCTGGAACAACTCCTGGCCGCGCAGTATGTCCGCCTCGGCGGGTAACGGTAACGGTTCTTCGGGAGCCGCGGCCAGTGCGGTCGTGGTCCCGGCAGGCAGGCTCGCGGCGCCCGCATCCGGAGCACCACCGGCGGTTGCCGAAACCGACCTGATAAAGCTAAGAACATCCGCGATCTGAGCCTCGGACAAGAGCGGGTCGGGCATGAGGAGATTCGAGTACTCCTCGAACAGGGCGACGGCGTCCGGGTCGCCGGCCTGAATCATCGACTGCGACGATTGAACGAATTCCATGAGCCATGCTGCTGAACGCCGGTCATGGACACCGGCTAAATCGGGGCCGATAATCCTACCGCCACCGATCGTGTGACAGGCAGCGCAAAGGGTCTGATAGTCCTGCTCACCGGGTTGCTGCGCGCGAGAGTCCGGAACGGATCCCAAACACAGTAGAAGTAACAAGCCCCAAGACATCGGGGCCCGTCCTTGTCCAGATAGACCACTGCTCATCGTTGCCAACCTTCCGTCCCACATCGTAAATACCCGAAAGTGTCGTCTCAGGCTCTTTGTGCCCACGGCGCGTAGTTGGCGGCCTTCCTGAATCGCGCCAAATAAGAGTTATTACCTAAGGAGTAGTACGTATTGTGGTGGCCGAAAAAAAGGGCCGGGTCCGTTTATTTCTCCGGTCGCGCTGATTAGTACTCCGTCAGGGGCCCACCTATTGAGGCACAACTGTATTCCAGGATTTCCTCGTCCTGCAGCCGAGCCGCGGGCTTCGGCCTCGCTGCTCTACAGTTACTCGATTAGGAATCGTCTCGTCGCTTCGGGATCGCAATCGAACGGGGACAACTCCAAGTGCGCCGAATAAATCAACTCTCTCGCATGATTCAGCGGCGCTGAAATATACTCGGGATCCTCGAGCGTGAACTCAACGGCAATTCTCTCGCCGTTTTCGATCAGCCGGAATCGCTCCACGACGTGTTTCTGCGCCCCGGAGGGTACGCCAATCTGATATGGCGAGCGATGATCCGTGAAATTCCGGGTGTCTACAACGAGCGTATCTTCGTCCCACCGGCCGATGGAGTGTCCGGACGCGAAGCGCTCACTGTTGTCCGGATGTTCGCGGCCGTCCATATAGACTGTACGGGTTTCATCCCAGAACTCGCTCCGGATCGCGATCGTCTCATCGTTCTCGTCAAACTGGATCTCGATAGGATAGAGCGCGCTGGATAGGAGCATAGCCGGAGTGGGTCTGCCAACACAGGTGGACTCGGGATTCTCGGCGGACAGCGAATCATACGCCTCTCGCGCTTCCCTTCCCTTCTCGGTTAACGCGAGGTTAGCGATGAAGAATCCGTCGAATCCACCAGGGTAGCTGACTTGCTCGGAAGCATTCGCCATCCATATTCCCTCGAGCGTCGTGGTACTGGCAGTGACTTGCGGCTGAAAAAATCCAGCACCTGATATGGCGCCACCTTCCTTGCCGACAGATACCACGATTCCATAGGGACGTCCGTATAGCGATGGGTGCACCTCGACCGTAACGCGATCGCCGGGAGCCAGCGAATCGCGACTCCAGCCCCGGCGCGTAGAGACGATTGCCGAACCCATCTGCATCGACCACTCGACCGTTTCGCCATCCGCGTCGGTCGTCTCGACCGTGAAATAGACATGCGGGTTTCGAAAATAATACCCCGAAACTGTTCCCTCGATAGTAGTGATCGAGTTCATGTCAAGCCCGGTGTTGCTATGATGTCCCGACACCGGCGAGATGAATACGAGAGCTGCTAAAAGAACCGCGAGATATCTCATTTGCGCCTCCGCAACGGTGCTGCCGAGCGATTATGCTACTAACGACGTGCCGGGTGGAGTACCCATCGAGCAGGTCTCGGAGGACCGATCCCAGTCAAACCCGAAAAATTGTTCAGATAAGCTTAAAAGTTAAAGTAAACTCTCGTTTTTCACCGACAGCTAACAAAGGCATTATGCTGAGCCAAAGACCGCGACGATATCGCCACCGGCAAGGAAGGGCAATGAAACTTCTACGAAGCAGCGTGCTGACGCTCGTGGGACTGTGTAGCGGGCTGGCCATAGCGCAGAACTCCGTCGACGCACTAGTCGACCGTGGCGAGGAGCTCTATAACACCCAGGTCGGCTGCTGGGTTTGTCACGCCGCGAGCGGTGAAGGTCTGGTCGGACCGACGCTCTTGAACGGCCCGACTCCCGTCGAGATTCTCGATCAGCTCGAGACCAATCCGATGATGGGCGTCATCGTCCAGGAGATGTCGCCGACGGATGATGACCTCATATCAATTTCTTTATATATCCGACAGCTAGCAGGGTTACCTCTGGACGAATCTCTACCCGGGGAATACCGTGGCGCACTCGCGGCCGTCAGGGCGAACCGGCCGGCCGAGGTCGTTTACCCAAGTTCCGAGCGCGACCGCATTGTCGAGTCGATCCAATCCTATGGATCGGTCATCACAGACTGGGAACGCAAAGCCAGGATCGGAAGCATTTTGCGCAACTACGCTCCCGAAGTTCTCGCGACATTCGACGCGGGCGAACCCAAGTTCGAGCCCGAACCGAACCACACCTACTTCTACGAGAATATCGGCACGGGTGCTAACCGCAGCGTGCTCGCGCCCGGCACCGTGTTTGCCGAGTCGTCACAGATCGTCGTCGGCGATGCCGAAACAAAGGAAGTCATCGCGAGCTACGAACTGCCGGCCGAACTCCGCTCCGCCGTTCACACGACCGTGTTGTCGCCCGATGGCAGATACGTCTACATCGTCGGTGGACTTGGGTCCTTCGGAGATCGCCTGCCGGACGTTACCACATTCGGAATGGGCGGAAGTGCGCCCGGACTCCTGACGAGTCGAGCGACATTGATCAAGGCGGACGCGGTAACGTTGCAGCCGATCACACAGCTGACGATCGGCGGCAGGCTCCACCACGGTCAGGTATTTCGGGACAGATACCTTCTGCTCGATATGTTCTCGACGGACCCGACCGGACTGAACCTGATGATCTTCGATCCTGAGACCGACACCGTCCTAGGGGGTGTCAGGGGCGAGGATCTGGGTGGTATCCCCTACACGTCGTGGACGGATGACGAGTTCATCTACACCCTCATGGAACCCGGTGGATACACATCGGGCTACGTCGCCGCGCTTAATTTCTACCAGGGCCGCTACGTTGCATTGAAGCCTTTCTGGGTTGCGAAGATCGACCCGGGCACCTGGGAGGTCGTACAAGAATACCCCTACCCCGGTTACCGCGCCAACTGGATCGTGTTCGATGATGCCAGCGAATACATGTATGTCATCGCAGGCGGTTCGTCCAGCCTTGCCAAGATCAACCTCGGGACCGGCGTCGTCGCCTGGGCAGGCGCCAGCGGCCTCTCCTCATACGGCGCGAGTCTGAACGCGGACGAGACCGAGATCTGGACTGCCGACAAGGGCGAATCGACGGGCCACCACGGCCGCACCGTCACCGTACTCGACACTAACAGCGGACGGGTTCTCGAGACGCTATTCTCGGGTTATCAGGTCGATCACGTGCTGCTCGCTCCGAACGGCCGCGAGATGTGGGCGACAAGTAATGCCGAGGGGCGCATCTATGTCTTCGATACCGATACGCGCGAGCAGTCGCACGTCATCGACATGCCCTACCACGGCGATCCGCATGGACTCGTTTGGGTGCACTACGATGAGGATGGGCAACCGCGAGTCGTACGGGATCAGGGCGGATTCCACGGCAGCGTCAATCCGGCGGCAGGCAACGCGCTGAATTATTGACCGAGGCGAAGAATCGCCACGAAGAAGGGCCAGGCCCCTTTTTTCCTTACTGGATCTGCAACGCCTCGCCATCCGGCATCGTGATAACGACAAGGCGCATGAGCGGCCGCCCGCCTTGTGAGGGAAAACCGACGGCGAAAATCGTCTTACCTACGTGCAATGTATCCGGCGTCAGGCCTCTGCGTATGAGCATTCCGGGTGGGTACGTCTCGAGCTGCCAGATAGTTTCCTCGCCGGCATCTCCCTACCGTCCATATAGATGCGGCGCATCATAGCGAACGTCTCGTCGAGCAATAGAACTACCTCGTCGGTCTGAATGATCCCGAACGGATAGATAATGAGTCCATTCCGCGGGAAGCCCGGCAGCACGCAGCGAATCATGGAATCGCCCAACGGGTCGAGCGCGTCGAGATCCGCCTGCGCCCTCAGCGTGAGGTCCGTGCGGTTGACTCCACCAGCGCTGCGCGGCGAGGTCGCGGTCCAGACGCCCGTGAAATCCGCGCCTGGCGCGATGCGTGGGATTGCGAGTATGCAGATACAGGCCAGAATTCTTACGGTCGTGGCTACTCTCGTCATCATTCTCCGTACCTTTGTTTACTTCTGGATCTAGCGCGTAACGTAATCCCAGATCTCACCGGCTTCCTCTAGGATCTCCCGTAGATCCTGATCGAGTAGATAGCCCTCGTCGATCAGGGCCATGGCTTCCTCGACGAGCAGGCCCAGATAGCGGGCCTTGTTCGAGTAACGCTCCTCGATCGACTGTCGCGGATCGTTACGCGCCTCGCGTTCCTGTTCGTTTTTCGGAAACGGCAGGAACGAGCCCGACATGTGCGAGACGATATGCATCGGTCCATATTCTGCGTTATAGAGGTTCCAGCCCGTGTAGGTTGCGAGCGGCACGAGACCGCCGGGCGTATGCAGCCCGCCGAGTTCGTTTCCGTCCACATTGACCTGCGGCACGAGGATCGTATACGCAGGACCGACTTCGGGCGGCTCTTTCGAGATGATGCCGTCGGATGCGAATTGCGGGCCGTAGTCAACCCGGTACGCCTTATGCGTAATCGTCGGAAAGTTGATCCCGGGTAGATCGGGGAAGTCTACGGCGGCCGGTGCGACCAACGTCTCATCGTCCAGTAGCGGGTAGCGACTCGGTGGTGGCGGCGTACCATCGGTCACCCAGTCGTTCATTCGAAGCAGCAGCGCCCTCATGAGCCAGGAAAAATTATTCGGATTATTGACGTTCTGGCCATTCTCCTGTCGCGGCGGAAATTCCGAAGGCAGATGTTGTGCCCCCGCGAGATGATAGACCCGGGCATGCTCATCCATCATCGGAATATGCTCCGTACCGTCGAGCGTCGTCGTCAGCAGCGACGCCACCCTGCCCCAATACTCGTACGATGTATTGACGTTGTAGACCCTGGGCATGAATTCTTCTGGGATGTGCGAGAGCATGCCGCCCGTTTGTCCCGTCACCGGGTCGGTCAGCTCCACGTCGGCAAACGGGAAAATGTCGGTCGGATAGAAGAAGTTCAGATACGGGTGCGCGTCGCGAGAAGCCTGCCCGAATCGAAGATTGAAACTGCCGCGTGCGGCGCCGCCGATCTGCGCGATGATGCCGTCGAACGCCTTTCGATGCCCCTCGTCCTCGTTGAACCCCATATAGACGAGCGTTCTGAGCGTCCTTCCGGGCTGCGACATGCCGTAGCCGATCGCGCGCTCGATAGCGCTGGCCGGCAGGTTCAGGTCGTCCGAGGAACCGTACTTGAACAGAGACGCCGCGTCGCGGAGTCCGGCCAGGCCCAGACCGATGACCTCTGGATTCTCGGCCTTATACACGACCTCGTAAATCAGATGAGGCTCGAAACCCGTCTCGAGGTAGACACGCGTCATGTCGGGAATGACCCGCTCGTTTTCGATGCGAGCGAAATCCCACTGATCGCGCGGGATCACCCGGCGCTGCCCTTCGACCGAGTTACGCACGGTCAGAACACTCTCGGTTGCATTCGGATCGGAAACGGGATAGGGAACGTGGTTACGGTCGGCGAGCGTGCGGTCGAAGACGTGTTCTCGTACGACGAAATCGCTGCGGACCAGCCCTTCAATGGGCTCGTCGGGCTCGACTCGCGGCACGAACACACGCGATCCCTCAACACGGCTTACCGGCACGTCGAATTGCCAACCGACCCAGAGCAGACTAAACCCCTGCTCCATCAAGAACCCGTCACCGAAATTCTCCGGCGTCGTCGGGTTTCCGGCGTCCCACTCCTCGCCCTCTGCATGAGCATGGTTGAAGAAGGTCAGCATCCGCCGTGTACCGCGGTTGGCGACACCGAGGAGCACGGTGCCGTTACCGCGTGTAGCGTCTTTCGGTTTTATCAGCGTGAAGGTCGCGGAGAACTCGACGAGACCGGCAGCATTGGTTGGCGCGTGTTCGATGTCAACGATGATCTCGTTCGCGGAGTTCGCCGGGTCGACGGCAAAATTCATCGTGCCGATGAGTTTCTCGTACGGTCCCGCGAGACCGTAAGAACGGCCACCGAGTACATCTTCGTGGACATCGATGTCCACGCTCACGACCTCGGCCGAGGCGCTACCGATGAAGAGAACCGTAAGGAACACAACTCTGGAAACAGTAGTCATGACATCTTCTCCAGACGCGTAGCCGCAGTGAGCCGCACGCCATACCGTTGAATGACAGCCGGGAGGGCCTGCGGGCCCTCCCGTGAATATTTCAGATTGTCTCTATTCCCAGGCGGAGTAGAACGGCGTGCCAACGATGAAGTCTGGATTCGCACCCTCTCGCGGCACGAATTTCTGGACGCCGCCTTTGTTATCGACCTGAGCAAGATAGAGGTTGCCTTCCTGGTCCACGCTCATGCCATGCACACCGGCAATCCCGCCAGGGTACTCACCGTAGGCTCCCCAGGAGTACAGAAAGTTACCCTCGAGGTCATATTTCAGGATCTTATGCGTGCCGCGATCGGCCGCCCAGAGATGCCCATCCTCGGTGATGATGAACATGTGCACATTTGCGGGGCGGTCGCCGACGCTCCATTCGTATAGATACTCGCCATTCTCGTCGAACACATGAATACGGCGGTTGCCGCGATCGTTGACGAAGATGCGACTCGTCGCGGGATCGACAGCGATACCGTGCACGTTATTCCAGTAGCCCGGTCGGTCTTCGTAATCGTTTGTTCCGGCCTCACCCCACGAAGTGAGATAGTTGCCGTCTGCATCAAATTTCACGACGCGCGTGCCGTTGTAGCCGTCGGCAACCACGAAGCTCGAGTCCGGCAGCCAGGCCATGAACGTCGGCCGGTTGAAATGCATCTCGTCCGCTCCGGAAACACCATAGGTACCGATGCTCTGTACGAGCGTCGAACCATCGTTCGTGAACTTGTGGATCATGTGCTTATGATCGTCGATGATCCAGACGTGCTTCTCAGGATCGTAGGGATTGATGGCGACATAGTGCGGCCGCTGCAGCATCGAGTCCCACTGTGTCCACTCTTCGATGACATTGCCTTCACGGTCGAACACGAGGATGCAGTGTTCCCAGCGCGCATCCACGCCGAGCCGGCCACCGCGCTCGATCCAAGCTGTGACGCCTTCTTCGGCGCTACCACCCGTGCCGCCGTTCGCCGGCAGGCTCGCGCGCGTCGCGTTCCGCCACACGCCCGTCGGGGGATACATCACGCTAGGCCCGACATCGGGTAACGTGGTCAGACCGGGCGTACCGATGTTCGGCAACTCGCCGCGCTGCAGGTAGAAGACTCGATCCGGGCTCTCGGCGAACACGCTCTGCCCGGCGCCCCAGGTCCAGTCCTCATGCCCTGACCTCGTATCGGCCAGGTCCTTCGGCCAGCCGACCTGAACGTCGTAGGCACCGAATGCGTCCTGGCCACCCTTGGCACCGGGAACGGCCGCATAGCTCCTGGACTCTTGCGCCTGCGCAAGCGAGTGGCCGATCAAGAAAACTGCCGAAAGTCCTAAGGCGCTCATAGCAAGCGCCGTGGCTCGTCTAAACATGGTTACTCCTCCTTCTCACTTGTTCTTCTTCCGTGTGCCGTCAGCGGCGGACGGTGCTAGATACCTAATGGATATTAGCAGGACAGGGTCCGCGTTGGCAGAGACCTGCCAAGTCAATGTAGGAAGGAATTTGACTGATATGCGCATATTCCCGACGCTAACTACACTAGCACTCTGTTCAACGGCGTCCGCGCAGGGCTGGGTCGAATACATCAATACGACCGATCTCTTCATCGTGAACTTTCCAGGTGATCCCGTAGTCTCGGAGACGACTCACCTCTCGGCGTTCGATGTCGTGCTTCCGGCGCGTGTCTACACAGTCGACAACGACCGCGGCCGCTACGAAATCACGGTCGTCGATTACCGGGACACAGAGGAGCGCCACCGCACGAAACCCGGCAAGACCGAAGCAAATAGCGGCCGCAGTCTCTGGATTACCGATGTCCGCGCATCGGTTGCGCATGCGGCGAATAACTTCCGGACGCGCGGCGGTGAAGTTACTTACGACGCCTGGGCCGATATCGACAAAATCGAAGGCCATCAGCTGCAGGTCACGAACCGGGATCGATCGCGTAGCTTCATCTCGATTCATCTGCACATGAGCCGCCTGTATATTCTCGAAGGTACGGTTCCCGAAGGTGCGCCGGCGCCCGGAATATTCCAGCAGTCGCTCGGAATCCTCGATGAGGAAGGACGGCGGATCCGCTACATCATCGATGCCGAAGGAAATAGAGAACGCATACAGGTCATGCACGAGTGGATCGGTGTCGACCCCGAGCTAGCGGGCGACCAGGTTATCGAATAAACGGTACCTTTGGAACGCCGAGTGTTACTTCGAGAAGTGACCGTCCTCACAGGCCTTTGCTCGACAGCGGCCCCCGCTTATCCACATCACAGCTATGCCGGCATCGACAGAAGTGCCGTCGTCGAATTCGTGGGCACGGTAATCGATTTCGGCTTGCGTAACCCACGTGCCTATATCCACGTCGAGACAGGTGCGCCAGACTTTTCTGGATATCGCCGCGAATCTCATCGGTCCGTCAACGTGGCTCCAGTCGCTGCCGGACGACATCCGCGTTGGGCCCGAGGAGATCATCGCCGAGGTTCCAGCCTGGAGTAATGCGAGATCCGCCGCAATCAACGCTGAGAGTTTCGAGTGCATCGAGGAATCCAGTCGCACTGAGATCATTTCGCTGACGGCCGAGGAGCTGGGAGCTTAGCAGGATGCCGTGCAGCCGGTTTGGGAAGAATTCGCCGACGATACCGGCCACGACATCATCGCCGCCACTCGAGACGGCGCACCCTAGAGGCACAACCATGGTATTGCGACTACAGACCTTCCTCGGGCTCTTGCTCCTGCCAAGCGGTGAAGAGTTCGTCTTTCAGTTCCGGGCCACCGGAGCTGCGCTGGTCTGATCGCGCCTGGGGACAGGTCGGTCGCTGGTTCGTCGAGACCGGCGACGCGTCCGACTGTGCGCCCAGGGGTATGCCGCACAGCCCTACCCGCTCGAATTCGTCGATCAGGGTGATCAAATTCTACTGCGGTTGGAGAAGTACGACACCGTGCGCACGATCCACATGGGTGAGGTGGCGCGCAAAAACAATGGGGCCAGATCCCTTTTTCAAAAACCAGGTATGACTGGGCGGCCCCAACAGAAAAGGGATCTGGCCCCACTGTTTCTACAACGGTGTGATGGGGAAGTAGCGCTCGAGCCAACCGTGCAGGATGTCGCGCGCGCGGACATTTCCCTCGGCGAACATGAAGTGGTCGACGTCGGCAAGCAGATGCAGCTCCGACGGCTGGCCTGCCCGCCTGAACAGCTCGATCGATTGACTCGACGGGCACACCGAGTCCTTCGCGGCATGCATGAGCAACAGTGGTCGTGGCGCGATCTGCCCGACGACATCCTCCGCGCAGAAATCGAACATGCTCTGCGCCGTCTCGACAGGGAACTCCATGACGGACTTCGTCGCAAGATGGCCACGGAGATGCTCGGGAATAGGCACGATGTCGTAGCGCGACACCATGAGCGACTCACCCGTACGCTTCCGGTGAGCGGCACCCGCCACGAGCATGCCCGTGAACTTCGCCCAGGCTTCAGGACTCGCGTGCTGGGCGCGAAACTTCGTCTCGCCGTTACCCCAAGCGACGGCGGTCATGACGGCCGCGGCACGTTCGTCGATACCCGCGGTATACAAAGACACCGCGGCACCGAAGCTGCTGCCAATCAAACCGACACGATCTTGGAGAACCTCTGGACGGTCGCGCAGGAAGGTCAGCGCATGCTGCGTGTCCTCCACTTGATCCATGCAGATGATGCGCCCGAACTCGCCATCGCTCTTACCGCATCCGCGCATGTCGAAGCGCAACGCGACGTAACCCCAATCGCAAAGCATCGTGGCCGGACCGACCGTGTTGCCGGCACTACTATTACTGCCGAAGCCATGCAGGACGATGAACGCGGGCCGTTGCTCTCCCGATTGCAGGTCGTCGGGGACGTGTATCGTCCCGACCAGTTTGAGCCCGTCGGCCGAATCGAAGGTAACGCGGTGTTCCATGGCGGGCGATTATAGTCGGTTGATGAAACTCAGACGCAGATTTTAGTTACACTCCGAAACGATAGATCCGGGGGGCACAGATGACTTTTCGAACTCGAGAATTTTTTCACGCTGGCGTAGTGACTGCTCTGATAGGTCTGCTGTCGGCTTGTGGACAGACCGCACCCGAACCGTCGCTCGACGCCGAAGCGATAATCATCGGCGCGGGAATTTCGGGACTGTCGGCGGCGGTCGAGATGGGGCGTGCCGGCGTCGACGTGTTACTCGTCGACATGAACTCCGTTCCCGGCGGTCATGCCGTCATGGCCGGCGGCTTCGCTATCGTGGACACACCGGTCCAGGAACAAGCGGGCTTCGAAGATTCGCCCGATCTTGCTTTTGAAGATTGGCAGGAATGGACGGTCGACGGCGATCCGGAATGGACGCGCTTCTACGCCGAGAACTCCCGCGAAATGATCTACGACTGGGCCGAGGAAATGGGTGCGGGTTGGGTCCGCGTCGCGGATGGCTACGAAAACAGCGTGCCGCGCTTCCATTTCTCGGAACATGGTGCCATGGACTTCGTGTACGCACTCGTCACCACGGCGCTCAGACTGCCGAACGTCAGCTTCCTCTACAATCAACGCGTCGATCACCTGACGGTCGAGGATGGCCGCGTAGCCGGTGTTGAAGTCGTCGACCTTCGCACGAATGCGACGAAAATCCTGACCGGTGAACATATGCTGCTGGCGACCGGCGGCTTCGAGGGTAATCTCGAGCGAGTCCTGGCCAACTGGATGCCCGACCTGCCGAAACCCGATCGCCTCCTGATCGGGGCGTCCAGGCATGCGCGAGGCCTCGGGTTGGATCTCGCTACCGACGCCGGTGCGGATCTCACGAGAATCAATCAGCACTACATCTATACCAACGGCATCGTCAATATCAACGAGCCCGACAGCGAACTGGCCGTTACCGCAGCCAACGGACTCTCCATGTGGGTGAATACCAACGGCGAGCGCTTCACGAACGAGACCGGCCGTGATAAAGATATTCTCGTCGACCTGCTCGACCAGGAGATGGCCACCTATTGGGCGATCTTCGACGAGACGAGCCGCGATGGCATCTCGATGCGCGGCGTCGAGTGGATCAACACGCCCACCGACGGGCACCCGCTGCTCGATGATTCCAAGATTACAAGCAAGGCCGAGACGATCGAGGAACTCGCCGAGTTGATCCGTATACCAGCAGAGGCTCTAGCGAATAGCGTCGAGCGTTTCAACGTGATGGTGGAGAACGGCAAGGATTCGGAGTTCGGACGCTTTACGAGAAAGGAAGACGCACCACCACAGATCGCGGTTCCGCCCTTCTACGCGATACAGTTCTTCCCGATGACGCGCAAGAGCATGGGCGGCGTGTCGATCGACATGGACGGCCACGCACTTGATGCGACGGGCGAAGTCATACCCGGCCTCTATGCGATTGGGGAGCTGACGGGGAGCGTCGGTATCAACGGCAGCCACGGTATGGATGGTATGTTCTTAGGACCGGCGGTAATCACGGGCCGCGTCGCCGGGCAAACTATCGTGGCGAGTTATCCGGGAAAGGACGCAACGCACGCCAGCTTAACTTCGTGGATGAAGGAGCCGCTGCCGGACCCCGACACCTGGCAGGCATCGTTGACCGCAGCGGAACTCGACACGTTGCTGGCCACGCCGCGTGAAGGCTATTGGCATTTCGAGATATCGCACGAGATGGTGCTCGAGCGACAATACCAATGCACGGACTGCCATTCGGCAGAGGTACCGTTCTTCCTGGTGAACAATCGGGCGAGCAAGCTCGCACAAGCCGAGGTCTGCTCGACCTGCCACGGCCGGCGATAGGAGTCACCGCCATACCTGACGACGCCGTGACCGAGACCGGCAGGTGTGATGGTTCGTGTCGACCCGAAGACCCCTGGCGCTCACGATAACAAGAGCGTGGTGGGTGAGGCGCAGGGGGAGACACGGCCATCGCGACCGCCGTTTGCATCGAGGTTAAGCGGCGAATCGCGACGAGGTCGGCGCCCCTAGATTAGGCGGATCGAGTGGCCGCCATCGACGGGCAGCGCCACGCCCGTCATATAGCTCGACGCATCGCTAGCCAGTAGCAACAGTGGACCACCGAGTTCGTCGAGTTCTCCAATTCGCCGCGGCGGAATACGCTCGACGTACTTCTTCCCACGTTCGCTCATGAAGAAGTCCTCGTTGATCTCGGTCACGAAGTATCCGGGGCAGATTGCATTCACACGGATATCGTGCCGCCAGAGTTCGACCGCCATGGTGCGAGTCAGCTGAATGACAGCTGCCTTCGACGTTGAATAGGCTGTATACCCCGGCGCGGCGCGGATACCCACAATCGATGCTACGTTGATGATTGTTCCGGGTTTTTCGGCGGCAACCAGCCGCCGCGCGGCCTCTTGCGATACGCGTCGAAGCCCGTCGACGTTCACCGCCATCACATGATCCCAATCGTCGTCCGACAATTCCAGGGCAGAGCCGACGCTCGCAACCCCCGCGCTGTTCACGACGACGTCGATTAAGCCTGCGGCACGCTCCGCTTCATCGAATACCGCGACAAGTCCCTCGCGCTGTGTTACGTCGAACTCGATGGCTGACGCCTGTCCACCCGCGGCTTCGATTTCACTGACCAGCAGTGCGAGCCGACCGGCCCGGCGAGCGAGCGCCACGACGTGCGCGCCGTGGGCCGCGAGCACGGTCGAGAAATGCCGACCGATCCCGCTAGACGCGCCCGTAACCAATGCGACCTTACCCTCCAGTGTGAAGTCAATCTTTTCCATGGGCATCCTCGGTCTGAAGCGTGTGGAATCGATCCACGAGTTTCGCGTAGAACTCGATGAACTGCTTGTCGGAGAACTCGCGCGGGCGGGGCAGCTCGATCGGTATGTCCTCGACGACCTCGCCGCGGAAGTTCAGCATAATGAGCCGATCGCCCAGTGTGACAGCCTCGCGCATGTCGTGTGTAATAAAAATAATCGTTCGCTCTGTCTCTCGCCAGATGCGTAACAGCTCGACGCGCATCTGCTCGGCGGTAATTTCGTCGAGATGACTGAACGGCTCGTCCATGAGCAAGACAGCGGGCTCGACGCACAATGCGCGCGCGATACCGACACGCTGCTGCATGCCGCCCGATAGTTGGTGAGGGTATTTCCTGCCTTCGCCATGCAGACCGACGAGTTCGAGATACCGCTGCAGCCCGTTTTCGAACTCCGCCTCATCTGCGTGTTCGGGCCAAACGAAGCGGAGATTGTCCTCAACCGTTAACCAGGGCAGAAGGCGCGCACCCTGGAAGACATAACCGAGCTGAGTCGCATGAGTGCCTGCGTGTATATCTACCGACCCTTCAGTCTGCTGCTCGAGACCGGCGATGATGTTCAACAGCGTCGTCTTGCCGCTGCCGGAGGGGCCAACGATCGTGACGAACTCTGTCTCGGCGATATCGAGCGATAACCCAGGCAGCACGCGGTGCTCCCCTTCGCTATCGTTGAAAATCTTGATGAGCCCCCGAATCGACACCGCCTTTTGCATGCTCAGATTACCTTCTCGACTTTGGGCCGCCAGCGATCGAAGTAGCGCTCCAGCGGGATAAGGGCACCGTATTCTATCGCCAGCATCACGACACCGAAGAGAAGCGCCCAAGCAACGATGCCGCGAACCGAAAATATCCCGAACTGATAACGCATCTGATAACCGATTCCCGTACTCGCGCCGAACACCTCGGTGAGCACGGCAACTTTCCATGCGACGGTAAAGCCGATGCGCACGGCTGCCATGATGAACGGCATCAATGTCGGAACGATGACACGCCGAATCAGGCGGGATTTGTCGATTCGGTAGACGCGACACATGTCGAGCAACTGCTTATCGACCGACCTTACGCCTTCACGGACGTTGACTGCTACGAACGGCAGCGACGCGACCGCGATGGCCGTCACCGGCGCGGCGATCCCGATCCCGAGGACCATGATCGCGAGCAGCGCATAGACGAGACCCGGCAGCGATAGTCCCAGCACGATCAGATCCTGAAAGAAGCCGTTCCAGAAGTCGCGGCTGCCCATGAGAATACCGACCGCGATGCCCGCCGCGAGGCCCAGTCCGAAACCGAGTGCGATTCGAACCATGCTGTCGGCCAGGTTGTACAGGAACAAACCGCCTTGGAGCGCATCGCCGATACTATCGGCCACACCCATCGGCGTCGGGAACAAGTCGATGTCGACGAGCATCGTTAGTAGCTGCCACACGAGAACGACGACGATCAGCGTGATCCAGCGGCGATTGAAAAGGATGCTCGTCATACGACCCGATCGATCTTCGGTCGCCAGCGGCTAAAGTGACGTTCCGCCGGTGACAGGATGTAGTACTCGATGAATAACATCGCGCCACCAAAGATGAATGTCCACGCGAGCATGCCGTGGACCGAGTACGAGTCGAAGCTCGCCCGGATCTGCCAGCCGACACCGTCTGTCGAGCCGAACACCTCGACGAGTGTGTTGACCTTCCAGGAGATCGAAAACCCCAGCCGGATACCGGCGAAGATGAATGGCAGCAGCGACGGGATGACGATGCGGCGAACGAGATCCCAACGGCTCACGCGATAGATATGCGCCATGTCCAGCAGATTCTTGTCGAGGGCTCTAACACCTTCGCGTACGTTTACGGCGACAAATGGATACGACGTCAAGCTGATCGCGAGCACAGGTGCCCACAGCGCCTGGCCGAAGAGCATGACGGCAATCAGGGCGTAGACGAGCCCGGGAAGTGCCAGACCGAATACAACGAGATCGCGCAGAAACTCGTCCCAGGAACGGCGGCTGCCCATGAGAATCCCGGCGACGACCCCGATGAGCATGGCAGCCGCGAATCCGGCCAGGATACGGATCATGCTGGCCCAGAGATCGTCGACAAATGCGAAAGTGGAGAGAATTGTCCAGAACTCGTCCCAGACGCGGCCGGGCGTCGGCAGGACACGGCTATCGCGTTGGACCGCCGTCACCTGCCAGGCGGTCAGGAGAACGGCGAAAGCGATCCAGCGCGGATGCCAGACAAAACCGGCCAACCACCGTCCGAGCCGAGTCCCCATAGGCGCGGCGTCTAGAACGGGCTGGTCGAGGGGGGTGGAACGGCGATGAACGTGGGGTTAGGCATATCCTCCGACATGAACCCCCCGCGTCTCATGAGATCGAACACCCGACTCTCCGTCTCGATCCAGGCCTCGTCGAGATAGACCGTGTCCGGAAGCCAGTCATGGTCGATCGTATAGCGTGTCATCGCTTCACGCTCGGCCTCGAAGTTCTCCGACGCCGGATCCAGGCCGAATTCCTCTGAATATCGGCGGATGATGTCTTCCCGGTTCTCGCGCCAGGCCTGCAGTGCTTCTTCCCACATCGCGAGAAAAAACTCGACTTCTTCCGGATGCGAATCGAACCAGTCTCGCCGTGCGAGGAAGATATTGCCGGGTACGCCCTTGTGTGTCCTCGCCGGATCGAAGTGATCCCGATAATACTCCCAGGTACCGCCGATGTCGTCGTACAGCAGCCTGATCTCGCGGCTGGTGAACTGAGGCACGACTGCCTCGGCCATGATGATGCCGCCTTCGATCTCGCCATTACGCAGAAGTTCGCTCAGAGCGAAGTGAGAGTTCACGATCATGTCGAACTCGTCGCTCCCGATCGTCAGATTGACGCCCTCGGTCTCGGCCAGCATGACGGCCCATATCATGGCCGACGAGAGCGGGCCCGTTACGCCGAAGGTCTTGCCGCGTAGATCCTGGACCGATTGATACGGAGAATCCGTCTTGACCCAGATTGGGACACGGCCGAGATTGTAAATACCGAAGATGACGAACTCGTCGTCACTCTCCCGCATCATGGCCGGGACTTCATAATCGCCCGTCGATGCGATGTCGGCATGCCCGCCGGCAAAGAATGCAGCTTCATCCCAGGTCTCGATGAAGTCGATTTGCATATTATATAGCTGCTCGTACTTTTCGATGATCCCTGTGTCATTCATATAACGCACGACCGCATCGGGCGCGAACACGAAACGAACGACGTTCTCGTCATCGGCCGCCGAATCGCAGCCACAGACCAGCAGGGCCGACAGGATCAACGAAGCCTTATCGAGACGATCGAATTTCGAGAGCAGCACTATTCACTCTTCTTGTACGGTGATGGTCAACGGCCAGCGCATGGCGTAATCAGCTCTAGCTTCCTACAATATCGAATCGCCAACCGGATTCCTATGCAAATTCCAACTGGAGAAGCCCCGCGTGATAATCGACATTCATAGCCACTACATTCCCGAGCCCGCTATTCAAGTTGCGCGTGAAGGTAAGGGGATCGACGGCATCATGCTGGAGAAGCAGGATGGCGACGAGTTCCTCATTCATCCCGGGATGGGCATGCGCTACGCCGTACAGACCGTCTTTTTCGACGAGAAGGCCAAGCTCGAGCACATGGACAGCCTCGGGATCGATCTGGTCGTGCTCTCGATCGTGCCGTTGTGGCTGTTCCACTGGACCAGCGCCGATGAAGCGAGAGCGTTCTGCCGCAGCGCCAACGACTGGCTGGCCGGATTCACGGCTAACACCGGTCGGCTGCTCGGGATGGCGAGCGTTCCGCTACAAGCCCCCGAGGCGGCCGCCACGGAGTTGAAGCGCGCTAAAGAGCTCGGCCTGTGCGGCGTCGAGATAGGCACGACCGTCAACGGTGTACCGCTCGACGACGAACGGTTCACAGTGTTCTTCACGGCCGCAGAAGATCTCGAGATGCCTATCATGATTCACCCCTGCTACTCGGGCAAACCCCCCGCGTACACAGACTACTACATGAAGAATCTAATAGGCAATCCGCTCGGCACGGCGGTCGCCGCAAGCCGGATGATCCTCTCCGGGTTCCTGGACCGCCACCCTTCGCTCGATCTGATCCTCGTTCACGCGGGCGGTTTCATGCCGTTCCAGATCGGCCGGCTCGATCACGGCTATCGCGTCCGTGAGGAGACCCGAGCGAACATCGGCAAACCACCATCCGCGTATCTGCGCCGCTTCCACTACGACACGATCACGCATGCCGCCGCGCCACTGAGTTTTCTCATCGATCTCGCCGGACAGGACCGCGTCATCCTCGGCACGGACATACCGTTCGACATGGGTGACGTCAATTTCAAGGAGATCCTGGCCGACGCCGATCTGACTTCCGACGCCACGAGCGCTATCGAACAAGGTAACGCCGAGCGGCTTTTCAAGATCGGTTGAATCGCGCGATGCAATTCACCGGCGGCGCCGTGACGATCGTTAGGTTCGCCACGCACCGACTTCAGTTAGATATTATTCGAAGCTAGTCGAGATCGTTGTTTTCGATCTGGAATACGTGATTATCCCGCTTGGCGTCTATGTTGACAAAGAACATATAGGTATCTTCGTCCTCGTCTACGGCGCGAACGTCGTAGCGAGTCTCGCCGTTAGTGACCGGCAGCAACACCTCTACGCTCTCCCCCGGAGATAGGGTCGTATGGCTGTCCAACTGGTCCACACCCCACATGGACGAATCTCCGGTAGAAAAGAACAAGTACAAAACTTCATAGTCCGTCGAGTTGATCAATGTAACTTCCGAATAAAGGAGATATTCGATAGCCTGACGGTGTAAAGCCGGAAGCCTACGAACCTGGCCGCGTTATACGAGTTCCCGTAGTATCCAGGGAATAGAATAAGAATTGGTACCTGGCCTCTTTCCAAGAACAACACCACGGAGCTTCAGATGATTCACCGCGGCGCACGCTTCCTTGCTCTCTTGAGTCTGTTCGTTTCTCTCGGAATCGCCTCGACGAGCCTGGCTCAGCCGACGCGATCGATAACCCATATCACGGGTGATCTGTATCGCGGCCAGAACAACAACCATTTCATGCTGTTGTTGGTCACCGACGAAGGCATCATCATCACCGACCCGATCAACGAAGGCTTCTCGACCTGGCTAAAGGACGAGGTCGCTAGTCATTTCGGTGTACCCGTCCGCTACGTGCTATACAGCCACCATCATGGCGATCATGCGTCGGGCGGAGCGGTATTTGCGGACACGGCGCAGTTCGTCGGCCATGAAAATATGCTCAATCATCTTGCGCTGCCGCCCGCCTCCACACCGCTGCCGGTAGAGGGCCAGTACGCGAACATCGCGATACTCGACATTAACGGCAACGGCCGGATCGAACAGAGCGAAGCTGAGAATCTAAATAACTTCGCTGGCTTCGACGCGAACGAAGATGGAGTGCTTAGTGGAGCCGAGGTACTGCGCGGGCCGATTAGCGCCGTATATCCGCCGAACATTACTTACTCAAGAACGGTATCGATCTCTCTCGGCGGCAAGGAAGCCCGAATGACATGGGTCGGCGAGTTCAATCACTCTATGGACATGAGCGTCATCTCGTTTCCCGAAGAATGTACGATGCAGGTCGTCGACTTCATTACCTTCCAGCGGCTGCCGTACCGGGAGATGGATTTCGAGAACGGTCTGTTCGACGAGTGGATGGCGGCGATCACGCACTGGGAATCCGTGGCGGGTGATTACGACTATATATCGCCGGGCCATGGCCCCGTGGGCGACGTTGCCGACGTCACGGAATGGCGCCGCTACTTCGAGGCACTACGCGATGCAGTGGCAGAAGGCATTGCCGCCAGTCAATCACTCGAAGAGATGCGAGCGACCATCGAGATCCCCGAGTACAGCGACTGGGAAGGCTATTCATGGCTCCATGAGAACATCCTCGGCATGTATCACTTCCTGACCGACGATAGATAGGAAAAAGGGGCCCCTTTTTTCTGTACAGTCGATTCCATGACAACTCTGGTTCGCCTGGCGGGTTATCAGGGGGATGCCTCGGTCCATAGCCGGGCGCTCAGAGAACTAGAGACCCATCTCCGGAACGTGGGCTTTGCGACGGAGATCACGCCGGACATCACGAAAATGGATCGCCGCGCCGCGGATCTTCTGTCGCTAACGGAACAGGGCGGCTTAGAGATTTGCTATTTCTCTGCTAGCTATCTCAACTGCTGTGTTCCCGAGGTACAATTGCTCGATCTTCCATTTCTGATTTCGAATCGAGCGGAGGCCCACGCCTTTCTCGATGGTCCGCTCTGCGCCGAAATACTTGGAATGCTCGAAGCCACCAGCGGCTATCGCGTCCTTGGCTGGTGGGATAACGGCTTTCGCCACCTGACGAGCGCGACGAAGGCGATCCGTTCTCCCAGCGACTGCGCCGGGCGGCGCATCCGAACGATGGGCGATGCACCACAACACGAGCGCATATTCGCCGCGATGGGGTTTGCACCGATGCCGCTCGATGTTCGTGAGTTAATGCCCGCCGTCAAATCCGGAACCGTTGACGCCCAGGAGAACCCACTTACGAATATCTGGAACTTCAAGATCCACGAATACCATCGATGGATTACGCTCACCGGGCATTTTCTCGGCTCGAGTCTGCTCCTCTGCAATGCCGAGTTTTTCGATCGCCTCGCGGAATATGAGAGAGCCGAACTCAGCAGGGCGGCTTTAACCGCAACCGCGAAGCAGCGCGAGTACGCCGCAGCCGAGGATGCACTCATCATGACGCGTCTGGGAGAGACGGACAACGAGATGATTACGCTGACGGAACCCGAACTCGCGGCATTCAGACAGTCTGTACAATCGATCGTCGACGAGGTATTGGCCGGCTTCCCACCGAATCTCACCGCGCTGCTGCCGCTGTAGGCCCGAAGATAATGGGGCCCCTTTCTTCCGACGCGTTTCTCTCCCCCAGTGAAACCGGTACCATACGCTCAGATCACCAACCGAGACATCTATGAATAGCCCATTCGCCGTCCTCGCGGTTTTCGTTGTGCTAGCCATGTCATCGGTACCGGGATGGACGCAGACAGCGGATCGTCCAAATATCTTGTTCGTATCGATCGACGACCTCAACGACTGGGTCGGGCCACTCGACGGCCACCCCCAGACACAGACGCCGAACATGGATCGGCTCGCGGCGCAGGGCATGGTCTTCGCGAACGCCCATGCACCCGCGATGATCTGCAATCCTTCGCGAGCCGCGATCATGACCGGCATTTCGCCCGCCTCGTCGGGCGTGTACGGGAATCAGACGGACTGGCGCCGAACGGCACGCTTACGCGACGTGCCGACGATCCCACGCTATTTCCAGGATAACGGCTATCGCACCTTCGGCGCCGGCAAGCTGTTTCATTCCTCTACTTACAACCCATGGGCGTACTTTGGCTATAACGACACGACGGCCTGGAACGCTTATTTTCCGTCCCTGGAGCGACAGCTTCCCGATGAGATCAGACCCCACGTGAGACCGGCAAACGGCACGCCGCATACGGTGAACTTCGACTGGTCACCAGTCGCCGCCACGGACATGGCAATGGGCGACGGCCAAGTCGTTACCTGGTCCATCAAACAGATTCTGCTGGACGACAACGCGCCGCGATTCAACGCGGTCGGTATCTATCGGCCACATCTGCCCTGGTATCTCCCCCGGAAGTATTTCGACATGCATCCGCTAGACGAGATCGAGCTTCCAGATGTGCTCGACAACGACCTCGAGGATATCCCAGAAGCACCGCTGGCCGGAATTGACAGCCTTATGCCCTCGTCGATGGTGCTGCACGACTGGGTCATCGAGGACGAGACACTCGTTCGGTGGAA
Source organism: uncultured Gammaproteobacteria bacterium (assembly GCA_964466315.1). Lineage (GTDB taxonomy): Bacteria > Pseudomonadota > Gammaproteobacteria > Steroidobacterales > Rariloculaceae > SMWC01. The sequence goes on along the minus strand of CAYXNS010000030.1, from coordinate 7,822 downwards.
GGAAGGCGTGCAGGCCTATCTAGCCAGTATCAGCTACGCGGATGCAATGCTCGGACATCTACTGGACGCGCTGGATCAAAGCGGACGCGCTGAGAACACGATCATCGTGCTCTGGTCGGATCACGGGTTTCACCTCGGCGAGAAAGGTCGCTGGCGAAAAACCACTCTTTGGCGCGAATCGACGCGCGTACCGCTGATCGTCGTCGCTCCGGGCGTGACGCAGCCCGGTACGAAGACCGACTCGGTCGTTTCTCTGCTGGATCTCTACAGGACGCTCGTGGAACTCGCTGGGCTCGACATGCCGGCACACCCCGAAGGTGTGAGCCTCGTTCCGTTGCTCGAGGATCCCGACGTCGCGTGGGATCACGCGGCGATCTCGACGAACGCATTTGGCGGTCACGCCGTCTCGACGGACCAGTATCGTTACATCCGCTACTCGGACGGTTCGGAGGAGCTCTACGACATAGCGTCCGATCCGCACGAGTGGCGCAACCTGGCGGGAGATCCCGCTTTCGCCAACGTCAAAACCGACGTCGCCGAATGGCTGCCGACGCACGACGAACCGGTCGATGAGTCCGCGGCCCGCACCGCAGAATAACCCGCGGGAGTGAGGCCCTCGTCGAGTAAAATGGGGCCAGATCCCTTTAATAATTAGGGCCAGCACGGCACCAGACTGAAGCAGCGTCACTAGTACGAGAGGGACGAGAGCTCTCTACCACATCATCATACTTCTCCCTCCAGAGTCGGTTGGTGGGCCCGTCCTACAGTGAATCGGGTCGAATATCTCTTTCCATAGACCGACATACCGGCCTATGGTCCGATCCGCCAGCATGAAAAAATGTTCACGAGCTCAGTACATCCCACAGTCCCCATACCCCCCCGTATGTAGTACTCTAGCGCCCGCATGAACGACCGCTACCTCCTGAAAACAATCACCTTTTTCGCTGTTTTCGCCGCGCTGACCACGACGGCACATGCGCAGTCCACTGTATCGACTTCGAATCTATCGATTCCCGTAATCGAGCGGCCACCCGAACTCGCGGACTTCGCGGGTATGGAGCCGTCCGCCGAGATTCGCGGCATGATGTCGTTCGTGACCGGATTCGTGCAGCGCGTACCAGACGACGGCGCGCCTGCGAGTCAGCGGACCGAAGTTTATGTGGCCTATGACGACCGAAATCTCTACGCGATTTTTCTGGCTTTCGACGATGAACCCGAACTCGTTCGTGCGAACCTATCGCCGCGCGAGAACGTTGAAGACGACGATACGGTCGGCCTGTTGATTGACACGTTTAACGATCAGCGGACGGGTTATGCGTTTCGTTCAACTCCGCTCGGCGTACAGTGGGACGGTCGCTGGAGCGAGGTAACCAGGAACCCGGGTTTCGACAGCTCCTACGAGGCAGTCTGGAACGCCGAGGGACAGCGAACCGATCAGGGCTACATCGTGAGCATGACCGTCCCGCTCAAAACACTGCGATTCCCCGAGATGGGTGAACAAGTCTGGCGTATCATGTTCGAGCGCCAGACGCCGCGACTCAGCGAAGAGGCTCATTGGCCAGCGTACTCGAACACGATTACGGGACGACTGAATCAAGCGGCCACCATGACGGGTATTCGTGACGTATCACCAGGCCGCAACATCCTCCTGATTCCATTCGGCTTCGTACGTGACTATGACGTGCTCGACCGTAGAGCTGTCGGCGGCCCGACATTTAACAACGACACCGAAGATGAGTTTGGCGTCGATGCGAAATTCGTTTTCAACGACAGTCTCGTGCTAGACGCTACCTACAACCCGGACTTCAGCCAGATCGAGTCCGACGAGCCGCAGGTGACGGTCAACGAGCGATTCGAAGTTCGTTTTCCGGAACGGCGGCCGTTCTTCCTCGAGAACGCCGATTTCTTCCAGACCGAGACCACGCTCGTCTTCACGCGCCGTATCGTCGAACCCCAAGCGGGACTGCGCTTCACGGGCAAGGTCGGCGACTGGGGCATCGGCACGATGATCATGGACGACGAGGCACCGGGTAACGCAAGGCCCGTGGACGATCCTCTGCTCGGCGAGGCGGCGGACATCAGCGTTCTACGCGTATTCCGCGAGATCTCGGACCAGTCGCGCCTCGGCATCCTGGCCACGGAGAGAACCTTCGGCGACTCCTTCAACAAAATCTCAAGTTTCGACGGCCATCTCAAGCTCTCGGAGAACTGGACGACTGAGTTTCAGCTCATCGAGTCCGACACGCGCCGCCTGAGCGGCGAGATGCTTTCGGGCACGCAGCGGAATATACGTATCGATCGACGCGGCCGCTACTTCTCGGCTCATGTGCACGCGACCGACACGACCGAGGAGTTTAGGGCCGACCTCGGCTTCCTGTGGCGCACCTACAGCCCCGATACCGATGGCATTCACAGCACCATGAGCTACACATTCTGGCCTGAAGACTCGGCCGTCAACAGCTGGGGACCAGGCCTGCGACTCGTGCATCTCGACGACCAGGAGGGCACCAGGATCTTCTCTCAGATTACGCCGTCGATGGTGTGGGCCTGGGACGGTGATACCGAGCTGAATGTCAATCTAACGAGCATACGCGAGCGGCTTCGCCCGCAGGATCTCCCTGGCCTCGCCGCCACGCGGGACTACGACCCGGAAACCGTCGGGGTCGCGTTCGAGACACAGGCTTTCTCAACCGTCGGCTTCAGCGTGAACCTGGAAACGGGCACGGCAATTAACATTGTACCCGAGTTCGGCGTGCAGCCCGAGCTCGCCGATTCACGGTCCGTGGAGTTCGAGTTGCTGTGGCGGCCTATAGATCGTCTGCGGGCCGATACGACATATCTTTCTACACAACTCGACGATCGTGGAGGCGCGGGCAAGATATTCAGCAATGAAATCTTCCGCACGCGCTGGAATTATCAGTTCACGAAAGAGCTGTCGCTGCGCTTCATCGCGCAGTATGAGGAAACTGACGCGGGCGTCTTCACTTCCCTCGAGGATGAAAAGAGCATGAACTACGATGCATTGGTCCGCTACGTGATCAATCCCTGGTCGGCACTCTACGTCGGATTCAACAGTAACTCGAGTAACTTCGAACTCATCGATACGGAAGAGGGGACGGAACTCATCCGCACGGGCGGCCTGCGACGCGACGGCGAGCAGTTCTTCGTCAAGTTCTCCTATCTATTGCAGCCATAGATCACGACGAAAAAGAGCCGCGTCCTTTTTTTCTCCGTTCGATGGTCTCCTATCTCAGGACATCGCGATCGGGGTCTTGCGGTAAATGTGAGGAAACTGTTATACAAGCGAGTTAACCGTTGTCGGCCCGGACACACGGGCCCGACTGACGTTCACTCTGCATAGAATGGGGGCCAGGGCAGACATGCGAGTACTCGTAATCGAGGACGATGCTACCGTCGCCAGTTTTCTAGCGAGAAGCCTAAGAGAGGACGGCCACGTTGTCGATCACGCTGCTGACGGCCAGATCGGCCTCGACCTGGCTTCCCGAGATAACTATGACATCATGATCGTCGATCGGATGCTGCCGCGCGTCGACGGACTGACGGTCGTACGGACGGTAAGAGACGACGGCAATCAGACTCCCGTCCTCATCCTGAGCGCACTCGGCGAGGTTGACGACAAAGTTCACGGCCTCAAAGCGGGCGGCGACGATTACCTCGTAAAGCCGTTTGCGTACCCCGAACTCATGGCTCGTGTCGAGTCGCTGGTCAGACGATTCTCCAGCCGGGAAGAGAAGACTTCGCTGGAGATTGCGGGCCTCAAAATGGATTTATTGTCGAGAGAAGTCTCACGCGACGACCAGAAGCTCGATCTCAAACCTAGAGAATTTCTCCTGCTCGAATGCTTGATGCGGCACGCTGGACAGGTTCTCACACGGACCATGCTCCTCGAGACCGTTTGGGATTATCACTTCGATCCGCAGACTAACATTATCGACGTTCACATCAGCCGGCTTCGACAAAAAGTCGACCGTTCGTTCAATGATCCGCTGATTCACACGATTCGAGGTGCGGGCTATGTTCTCAAACCGCCTCAGTAATATCTGGCACAGCGCGACATTCCGACTGGGTATTCGCTTCATGGCGCTTTTCGCCGTGTCGTTCCTGATCGTCGGTAGCTTCATGTACTGGCAGACCGAGACCTATATGGAGCGTGAACTCCGTAGTCTGATCGACGCTGAGGTCACCGAAGCACAGTATTTTTACAGTCGTTTCGGACCGGAGCGCGTTGTCACCGAGATCGAGGAAAGGCAGCGGGAGGATCCATTCTCGGTCAGCTTCTTGCTCAACAGTCAATGCCAGCCGGTCGCAGAAGAAGTCGCCTGGCACGCATTTCAAAATCATCCCAGCGATCTCTGTGAAAGCGCCGACGCGGATGGCTGGTTTCTTTTCGAGCTCGACCTCGACCAGTCCATCTCCACCAACGTCGGCACGGCGTGGGATGACGATGTCTACGCCCGCCTGGTGTCCTTGTCGGACAAACACCAGATCGTCGTAGGCCGGATGGTAGGCAACCTCGAGGATGCGCAGGGAATCCTGTTCGATGCACTATCCTGGGGGCTGCTGGCTACGCTCGGTCTCGCATTGGTCGGCAGTGTGTCCATAGCAAGGACCGTCAATAACCGCCTCGAAAACATCAATCGCATCTCCCGCCAGATTCGCCGAGGTGATCTATCGCGCCGAATGCCAGCGACAAAGGGTGGTGATGAATTCGACCGGCTTGGCGGAAACCTCAACGAGATGCTCGACCAGATCGAGACGCTGATGGCGGGCGTCCGCGACGTATCGAATGCGATCGCGCATGATTTACGGACACCGCTCACACGCCTGCGTAACCATCTCGAACAGCTGCAGACCGATACTGAGAACGACGAAATGCGTGGCAAGATCGAGGAAACCCTCGGCGAGGCTGACGGGTTGCTGGCAACGTTTGCCTCGCTGCTCCGAATCGCGCAGATCGAGGCGGGAAATCGGCGGCGAGATTTTAGCGAGATCGGGATCAACGCGCTCGTCGACGACGTTGTGGAACTGTACGAGCCGTTGGCAACGGAGAAAAAGGTGCATCTAACAGCGGATATAGCTACTTCTGTACGCACCTCGGGTGATCGGGATCTACTTTTCCAGGCGATCTCCAACCTCGTGGACAACGCCATCAAATACACTCCGGAGAACGGCACGGCAACCATCCAGCTCAGCGCTGCGCCGGCAACGTCCCGGATCGTCGTATCGGATTCGGGGACCGGCATACCCGAAGCCGAGCGCGAACGCGTATTCGATCGTTTTTATCGGCTAGAGGCGCATCGAGGATCGCTCGGCAGTGGGCTCGGCCTCAGCCTCGTCGCTGCCGTCGTGAGCCTGCACGAAGGCTCAATCACGCTCGAGGACAATCACCCCGGGGTGCGCGTGAAGTTGGACCTCCCTCACGCTTAGCTACTGCACCCCTCCGGCCTGCGCGATCTCGAAATGGACGCCGTTCGCGCCTTCGAAGAACATCAACAGCGTCGTACCACCGGGTCGATTTGGGCGAATCACATAGGGGGCATAGCCGCTGGCCTCAACCCTAGCCACGACCTCATCCATATCGGCTACCGAGAAACCCATGTGGTCCAGAGAACGGCCGCGACTCGGTGCCGTAGCCCCGCCCTGTGACTCAGAAAAATACACCCAGATGCCGTCGTATTGAATCGCATCGATGCGATCATGGCCTCGTTCGGGGTCGTACTCACCGCCGAAGACCTCCAGGAACCAATCACGCAATACCTCCGCACCTTCGGTCACCATGTGCACGTGTTGGATTCCCGTGTAGTCGGGGCTCTCGAGTAACTCGACCTTGGTACCCCAGGGATCCTGAATCATGGCGATCGAACTCGCCGTTACCCCGGGGTGCGGTCCGGAGACGATCTGGGCACCCATAATCCGCGCCTTCTCGACCATGGCCCGAACGTCTTCCACGGCAAAACCGAAGTGATCGATCACACTACCGCTACTCGCTTCGGCATCAGCGTCGTCGACCATCGTCGCGATGGAGCCATGTGCTTGAGCGACAGAGCCCATTCCGCCATTGGATGGGCGGAGTTCTCCTCCAACGAGCGTGTGATACCACTCGGCCGCAGCCGCCGGGTCCGACGAGCGCAGATGCACGTGGGTGAAACTCTGAGCGACGGCGACTCCCGGGAGTATGAGTAAGGCCAGGACCGTGGCCGAAAACCCGCTCGACGCCCAAAACGATCGTGCCTGCGACATGAGTACACTCCTTGCCGGCTAATTCGTGGACTTTGTCGTAGCACCGGCCATCGGCTGAACATAGCACTACGGGACACCGAGCCCAACTACCCGCTCGAAGGCTCATGAGCTCAAATCGGCACGGAGCGCACCAACCCCGGGTAGTAGTATCCCAAAGTCCCGATGCGCGCGACGTAGTGAACGTACAGCGCGGCCCAGAGACCATGATTACCGAAAGGCGATAATATCCACCACGCCACGATGTAGATCGCAAGCGACATCAGCATCGCTTTGCGCATGTCTACCGTTCGAGTGGCACCGATAAAGATGCCGTCGAGCTGAAATGCCCAGACACCTAGAAGCGGCGCGCCGGCAGCCCAGGCCAGATAATTGCGCGCGGTCTCGCGAGCCGCTGTATCCACAGTCAGAGTGTCGATAAACGTCGCGCCGAGAACGATGAACATTACGGAGATCACTACGGCGATTCCCGCGGCCCATTGGGTCGTGATGCGCACCGCTTCCCGCAGGCCGGCTCGGTGAACCGCTCCCAGGGCGCGCCCGACGAGCGCTTCCACAGCAAACGCCAACCCATCGAGAAAAAACGCAGCGACCGAAATAAAGTGCATCAAGACCGCGTTCGCGGCAAGAATTACATCGCCCTGCTTCGCGCCCTGAGCCATAAACCATACAAACACCGAGACCAGCGCCAGTGAGCGAAGCATGATGTCACCGTTCACGGAGATCGTTCGTCTCAGGCGTGCGGCATCCAATAGGCATTCAACGGTCCACTGCCCGGCAACACCGCGTAGATAATGCACCGCGACAAACAGACCCGAGGCGGCGGCGAGACACTCCGCAAGCAGAGTACCCAACGCGACGCCGCGCACATCCCATCCGAAGCCGAGAACGAATATCGCATCCAGAACAATATTGGATAGATTCAGGAGCAACTGGAGCACTAACCCGATATCTGTTCGCCCCAGACCGATGAACCAGCCGAGCAGCGCGTAGTTCGCGAATGTCGCCGGAGCCGCCCAGATTCGAATTGCGAAATAGTTACTCGCCAGCGACTCGACTTGCGCGCTGCCGCTTAACAGCGCGAATGCGATCTCCCGTATCGGCCACTGCAAGACAATCAATGCTGCACCTGCCACGCCCGCAACCAGTAAGGCGCGGCCCAGGCATGCGCACATCTCATCGACATCGCGAGCACCCAGCGCTTGGGCCGTGAGTCCTGTTGTACCCATGCGCAAGAATCCGAATGCCCAAAACACGAACGAGAACATGAGAGAACCGACTGCGACGGCGCCGATGTAGGCAGGGTCCGGTAATTGACCGACGACTCCCGTATCGACGATACCGATCAGCGGCGTTGAGACATTCGAGATCATGACCGGCACTGCGATCGAGAGAACATCCCGATGTGCCAATGGCCGAGGCGGAGATCCGAAACTTGGCGAACCGTCGATCATGGGTTTTTACGGCGACTCGTCGAGCGCGCGGTCACGAAGAAAGGGGTAGTGAGCTTAACTCACTGGTCCGGTCGACAGATAGCACCAGAGCCGGCGCAAAGGCATCGCTA
>CAYXNS010000029.1:7746-34773 GCA_964466315.1 uncultured Gammaproteobacteria bacterium | reverse complement strand
GTGTTAACGACGCCGACGAATTCCTCAATCTTTTTTGGTCTAGTGCCCGCGGCTTCAACAATTGTGGGTGCTGATATTAGTTTTAGCATGCTTCAAGTTCCCTGTCAGGCCCTATTGAGCTTATCTAGAACCTCCTCCAACGTCATCTCCTCGGTGTCAACACGATGGAGCTTATCTTGGAGGAGGTTCTGGATAGGCTCAGTGAAACCGACGCGCAAAGCAAAACCTCACAACGAGGGCAGAACGTTGTGACTCTACGTTACGAATCCTTCTTGTGGTGATGGAAGCACGTCTACAACGCACTGTACACCGCTCGCCAGATCGATCTCAACGAACGTCGATTCAAGAATGCGCGCGGTAGAAACTGCCGCTTGAAGTACCCTCAAAACCGTTGGGACGGTTTCTTACGGGCGATTCTCAGAAAACAAACCGTCCATGACGGACATCCCGCTCGAACAGGCGCGGCCATCTCGATCCTGGTCCCGTAGCATATTGCCTAGCTTTACCGTTGCACTTGTACGTCACCGTTACAGTGCCAGCCGGCAAACCTTCGCTGCCGCCCTCTGAGCCTTCACTGTTGCCCTCCTCCAGCCGGAAGTCGATGGCTCTAATTCTGTACTTCTTGAGGGTTGCGCTGTAAGCCCTAAGTTCGTCGTCGTGTAGAAGTGTCATGACTTTATCTCCATGTAGTCCTGGCCATCAAGTCGCCTACAAGCACACTACCTGTCGGCTAACTGAGCTTCGGCAGCTCGGCCGTCTTGGGGTCCTTCGCGACATCGTATGGGCGTCGCGGAGGAAGCAAAGACCCGTAGCTTTCCGTCCCCGTCTTTCGGCGGGTTTGGCTTTGTCCTTCGTATCTCTGATATGCCTGTAGCAGCAGAAGAACTATCAGGATATATACCTACTGCAACGTGGCGACGGCGGAATTCTGGCTGACGCAGTGTCACCGAGCCCAGACAGGCGGGAAAGGCTCCACAGCGTGGGCCATTGCCGGCTAGGCCGAGTGAGGCATCCAGAACCTGGCCAACCCGTCGAAAATACTGGTGCTGGCGTAGAGGGTAGTTTCGCGCCCTACTTTCCCATAAGCCACAGCTTCGTTGAGGGGTGAACCCGCAAAGCGGGCGAAGAATCCCTCCCTATCCGCCAAATCTAATGCTCACGACAGATCCGCGGCCGAACAGCGGCAGCAACTCGACCCTGGGCAGATTCTCCACCGTTCTGCGGCCCGCATAGTCGCGCTCCAAAGTACATTGGCCGTTGTTACCGCTCTTTGGAACTCTCACGATGTTGCTTCGGTTTTGGAATATGGAAGACTTCACAGTTACGTGACCTGGATCACGGCACTTTCCGCCAGCAGTCTATTAACATTACGGACTGCCAAAATAAGGAGAATAATTATGGCGGATGGATTCACTCCAGCACTACAATCCAGCGATGATGACCAGATCAGGTTGGAGCTCGGAACAGTCTTACTTGCACTACGCCGACTACGCGCCGATATAGCGAGCGGGCGAATTCAGAGAAATGGACAGTTGTTGTCTGCCCAGCAGATCGACGAGTTGCTCGGGAGCCTTCGCCCATCAGCACGCCACCCCCGAGCCTCGACGCAGCAAGCACCGCAGTTCCAGTGCACGGCGGATTCCGCTAGCGTTGCCAAGCGCTCTACGCGCAACTGGAACGCTCTCGCCGAGGCAGTCGATTAGACTCGACCATACTTTCTCAAGCGTAATCAGAATCCCGCCTAGCGTGGGGTTTCGTTTTGTGCCGGGTTAGTCAGTCATCGTCTCCGACGAGAATAGGCCCTGTCAAAACAAGTATGCCGCCACAGGGCCTACGCAGTACTCCGGATCCAGATCTCTCGCGACCGCCTCATTCCGAATCCTACCGGCATAGACGTTGAGGCCGTCACGCAGATGGGGGTCTGCTGCGAAAGCGCGTCTCCAACCGAGGTCCGCGAGTGCTTTGATGTAGGGCAACGTGGCATTGTTCAGCGCGAGCGTACTTGTTCTCGGCACGGCGCCCGGCATGTTGGTGGCGCAATAGTGGAGCACGCCTTCCTCAGTGTAGGTCGCGTCTGCATGAGTCGTCGGACGGCTCGTTTCGAAACAGTCCCCCTGATCGATCGAGACATCGACTACGACGGAACCCGGCCGCATCCTTGCAACCAGGTCCCGTGTCACGAGCTTGGGAGCGGCCGCTCCCGGCACTAAGACACAGCCGATGACGAGATCGGCTGCAGCGACATATTTTTCGCATGCTCACGGTAGTCGAGTATTCAGTCTGCACGCGATTACCGAAACGCTCAGCCAAATCCTCCAGACGTCGAATCGACTTATCGATTACCACGATCTGTGCCTGCATGCCGACCGCCATTTCTACGGCATTGCACCCGGCGGCGCCGGCGCCCAATACCACGACCCGGGCCGGTGATACGCCGGGCACACCGCCGAGCAGGATTCCAGCCCCGCTCGCCGATTTCTCGAGGTGGTGAGCACCAGCCTGGATAGCCATTCGGCCCGCCACGCGACTCATAGGAGTGAGCAACGGCAACGTGCCGTCCGCAGCAGTCACAGTTTCATAGGCAATTGCCGTTACACCTGATGCCAGCAACGCCAGTGCCTGCTCACGATCGGCGGCCAGATGTAAGTAGGTGAAAAGCACCTGGCCTCTCGAGAGCCGCACACATTCATCGGGCTGCGGCTCCTTCACTTTGATGGTGAGTTCAGCTTGCTCGAGCACATGCTGACTGGTAGCAGAGATGTTGGCGCCAACGGCCCCGTATTCTGCATCTGCGAAGCCGGCGCCGATACCGGCATCCTTCTCGACCAGCACCGAGTGCCCGCCCCCCCGTGAGTTCGCAGACAGCCGCCGGATTGAGTCCCACGCGATATTCGTGTTTTTTGATTTCCTTCGGTACACCGACGCGCATGAATTTCTCCTGGCTTGCTTAAAGCCGAGCGGCCGCGGCCACAAACCAGCTCCAATGCAGCTTGACCGGGTCGTAAGATCATCGTATCGCGCGGACGAGGTGTGCGCTTGCAAATCTTGCTCAGTTAGCCTGTATAATCGCAATATTAAGTCGTTATTCTTATATATTTTAAAATATAATTTCATATTATGAGCTTGGATAAAGCGGACAAGGCCATATTGCGAACTCTCCAGAAGGATGCTCGCATCAGCAATGTCAGCCTGGCGGACCAGATCGGCCTGTCGGAGGCCGCGTGTTTACGCAGAGTGCGCTCGTTGGAAAAATCCGGCTACATCGATGCCTACGTCGGACTGCTCAATCCAGCGATGGTAGGACTGCCAGGAACTGTGTTCGTAGAAATTACGCTCTACCAGGAACAACAGAAGGACCTGGAAGCATTCGAACGCGCTGCGCGAGGCGTCCCGGAAGTCATGGAGTGCTATCTGATGACGGGCGAGTATGACTATCTGCTGAGGGTCTCGATCAAGGACCTCGAAGATTTCGAGCGAGTGCATCGTCAGGCTCTGACAAGGTTACCGGGTGTATCCCGCGTTCAAAGCAGCATTGCCTTGCGTGTAGTCAAGAAAAATACGGCGCTGCCCATTTCGGAAGCAGAATCGCAGCACTCGAGCGCTGGCGGGACGAATCGGTCTGTAAGATAATGTGGAGCAATGGGCGATTAGCTCAGCGGGAGAGCGCTCCCCTCACACGGGAGAGGTCGCTGGTTCAAACCCAGCATCGCCCACCAACCCCCTGTTGGCCGGTTAAGCACGATGTCTGACAGGCGAAATGCACGTAGGGCGCGGTACGCTTATAATGAGCTATGGCTTTACTCGACGCAGTTCACGATGGAGCAACTGGCGAATCGCATGTGGTAAGCTAGGTGGCTCTGACGATATTACTATTCCTCACCTTAGTTACCGCATTGTGCTTTATTGGGTTTATCCTTCAGCTGCCGGGAATGTTCTCTGTAGGTTTTCCGCGAGTAGTCCGAGCCCTGTTATTTTTCTTCTTCGGGGCGTTCATGGCGATCGCCGTTACTAGCCGGTGGGTCGACTATCTGGAATAGAGATGTCATGAGCACGGCCGTGAGAGCGAAATTTCCCCTGCTACGATGCAGCAACTGGCGAATCGTATGAGGCCAGCTCAGTGACCCTGGCGATACTGATACTCCTCACCTTACTCACCGTGTTGAGCGTTATTGGTCTTATCAGTCAGCTGCCCGGAATATTCACCTCAGACTCTTCGCAGCGAATCCGAGCCCTGCTATTTCTCTGCTTCGCAGCGTTCATGGCGATGGCTGTTGCTGGGCAGTGGGCGGCATATCTGGATTAGGGGTGTTCGGCGGCTTTGCCGGAGTCTATTGCTGACCGGAAGCTCCAGGATAATCAGACACGCTGCCGTAGAAACTCCCGCTTAACCCGCGGATGACATCGTCCCTCGCGACCGGGCTCACCAGCGAATCACCGCTCCGGCCATCCTTGCCCATGCTGTAGAGATCGTAGTCCCGATTCAGGGGATTCGAATCGAAGTCATCACGACCCCGGCCCAATCTCGAGTCGGCTTCGAGATTTCTGTACTGGTAAGCGTTTCCCCACGAATCAAGCCATTGCTCAACTCTCAAGTCGGCAAGGCTATCCGGCAATTCGCCGTGATTCTGCGCCTTGAATCGGCTGATGGCGATTTCGATCGCGCCGATGTCAGCGATTACCTGTGCAGTATGCGTTGTATCGAGATGATCTCGCGAGATCGGTAGCGCTACCGTGCTAACAATCGCAACTATCACGATCGTAACCATCAATCTCGCGATTGCGAATCCGCGGCAACGGCTTGCACCCGTCCACTCGCTTCGCCTCATAAATCCATTTACACCCATAGAACAACCTAACGCGAGGATCCATCCTCGAGCGCCATCCTCGCGTGATTACACCGACTCGTCTGTGATGAGTTTCACAAAGGCGACTGAGACGCGCACGATCAACAATCATGTCACATAGGAGAAAGGACCGTATTCGCTTATGTCAAGTGTTCATGACATGATGTTAAATTGGCGCGCCGTTCACTCACGGACACATACCGCCCATCCGAAAGTCTGGTTAAAAAAATAATTTGGAGTTCCGCGCAGCACGAATCTACAGGCAGATAAAGACAATGCTCCTCACGAAAACTCTCGCTCTATCTACAGACGTGTGTTTGGCAATTATAGTTTATAAGAACTATGGTTTTAAATATATTTGAATCAGCTAATAGCGGTGATATGTCTTTAAAATTTACACCTTCTACTGGAAAATCTGGCACTTCTGTATTCTCCGAATTATCTTCGCCAACGCCGATAGCGCGACTCCGGTACTCGAAGGCCAAGGCTCTGTGCCGACGCGCACGGCGCCGTGGCCTTCACCCGTTGTGCTGGCCGGGGTATGACTGGGGCTCCTGATCCATAACAAGAAAAACGGGGAGTAATCTATGAGACGTTCACTCGACGCCATGGTGGCACTCTGTCTGCTCGTCATCGCACTGGGCTCGGTCGTGGCAAACGCTCAAGACGATTGGACCACGCTGTTCGACGGCAGTGATCTCGATCAATGGACCAGTATTGGCGACGCAAACTGGACGATCGTCGGCGACGTCGTCGAGGGCGAAGGCGAAGGTGGGTTTCTAGTCAGTAACGAATCCTACGGCGACTTCCAGCTGACGCTTGAGTTCTGGACCGATCCGGACGCTAACAGTGGCATCTTCATTCGTTGTTCGGATCCGGCCGACGTGGGTGCCGCTAACTCCTACGAAGTCAATATTTTCGACAAGCGGCCGGACCAGACGTACCGTACAGGAGGTATCGTCAACTTCGCGGTACCAGCCAGCGTTATCGATGCTGCCGATCAGTGGAATACCTATGAGATTATGGCACAGGGTTCAAGGCTTCTGATCGAATTGAACGGCGCGGTCACGGTCGACATCGAAGATTCAACGTATGCCGAGGGTCCGTTCGCACTGCAATACGGCAGCGGTATCATCAGATTCCGAAATATTCAGATTCAGGAGCTGTAGAAAAAAGGGGGAAAGGGGCCAGATCCCTTTTTTATCGGCGGCGCGTTATCTCGTTAGTGCCGCCCATGTACGGCTGCAGAACTTCTGGAATCGACACGGAACCGTCCTCGCGCTGATAGTTCTCGAGAACCGCAATCACCGTGCGGCCTGCGGCGACACCGGAGCCGTTCAGTGTATGGACCGGTTCCGGTTTGTTGGTATCCGGATTTCGCCAACGCGCATGCATACGCCGGGCCTGGAAAGCCTCGCAGTTACTGCAGGAGGAAATCTCGCGATAACGATTTTGACCCGGCAACCAGACCTCCAGGTCGTAGGTTTTTGCAGCGCCGAAACCCGTATCGCCACCGCAGAGCATCACGACTCGATAGGCAAGCCCGAGTCGTTGCAGGATGACCTCGGCGTGCGAGACTAGATCCTCGAGCGCCACGTAGGAATCCTCGGGACGCACAACATGGACGAGTTCGACCTTCTCGAACTGGTGCTGGCGGATCATGCCCCGGGTGTCTTTGCCGTAGGAGCCTGCCTCGGACCGAAAACATGGCGTATGAGCAGCGAGTCGCAATGGCAACTCATCCGTTTCGATAATCATGTCGCGTATGAGATTTGTCAGCGGCACTTCCGCCGTGGGAATGAGCCTCAGCTCGCTCTCGCCATCGAGATGAAATAGGTCGGCATCGAACTTGGGGAGCTGCCCCGTGCCGAATAGAGATTCCGGATTTACGAGATAAGGGACATACATCTCGTGGTAGCCATGTTCGTTGATGTGTACATCCAACATGAATTGAATCAGTGCACGCTGCAGTCTTGCGAGTTCATCACGCAGCACGACGAAGCGGCTTCCTGAAAGCTTTGCTGCCGCTTCGAAGTCGATGAGCCCGAGGTCCTCTCCAAGTGATACATGATCCTTGGGATCGAAGTCGAACTTCGGCCGCTCACCCCAGTGGCGAAGCTGCTGGTTACAGGTCTCGTCCGCTCCGTCGGGAACCGACTCGTGCAGCAGATTGGGCAGCTCCGCCAACATAGTCTCCAAGCCAGACTGCACCGTCTGCAAACGCGATTCGGATGCCGTCAGCTGAGCTGCGAGTTCGTTGACCTCGAGTTTCAGAGGCTCAATATCGTCGCCGGCCGCTTTCGCCTTTCCGATTGCCTTGGAATGATCGTTTCGTTCCTGGCGAAGCGCTTCGACCTCGACCTGCAATTCCTTGCGGCTGGACTCGAGTTCTAGATAATGCTCCCTATCTAAAATGAAACCACGCCGCGTAAGGTTTCTCGCGACGCCATCCAGGTCATTGCGTAGAAGTTTAGGATCCAACATGACTAGTCATGGTACCCCAATCGACTCTCTATACGCTGGCACCAGCCGGCGAGCAGCCAGACGGAAAGACCGAGACCGATGACGACGCCCGCTGCATTAGCAAGTAGATCAGCGGGATCGAATAAACGGTACGGCAATCGCCATTGAATCAATTCGAGCACAGCCCCGAGGACGGTCAGAGCTAGAGCGACGACCGCGTGGTACCGTCGCGCGTAGAGTCCGGAGAACCAGATCATCAGCACGCAATAGGCCATCGCATGCGCGACCTTATCAGCCCCAGCAACGTTAATTGCTGTGAACAGATGGCCCGGAAAAATGCTCGATAGGATAACGCTGGCGACCAATACCCAGCCAAAGCCAATCCAGAGCCGGGAAAACTTCAGAGGCAGCAAGACGCGCATCACCTGGGTTCGCCGATCACGTCAACGCCGGGGGGCGGATCGAAAGAAAAGAAATCAGACTCAAGTTCTTGATTAACAACAACTTCTGAGAAATCGATGCGCGTAATTTGATCCAGTCCATCCAACAACTCCAGACGAGCGAGATCGCCATCCCGAAACCCGACGAGGATCGTACGAAAATCCGATCCCGGAACATTCGGCGCTAGATGCACCCAGCTCAGGCCCGCTTCAGAAAAGACCTCGACCATATCGAAGGCGTTCCGGACAGCTTGGTCGCCGCTTAGCAACATTGCCGGCGTAGCCTCGATCACATCATCGAGCGGTGTAACGGTCGCCTGGGCCAGTTCGAGATCATAGATCCAGAGATTCTCGCCGTCCGCGAGCACGATCTGTTCTATTGGATCCCGGTATCGCCAAAGAAATCGGTTCGGGCGTTGCAGCGACAAGGTCCCTGTCGCAATCTCGATCAGTTGCTCGTCCGAACCGAACAGTTCTTGATGAAACTCGGCCTGCAGGGTCGAAGCGTCGTCGAGAAATCTCTGTAGCTGCTCTTCACCCGAGAGGCCCTCAGCTTGCGCGATGGTCTGAGGCAGTGCCGCCTGACAAGCGAGTATCACTGCTGCAAGAAGATAAATGACGTACTGGATTCTAATCGTCGCCGGGCGGCGGTGGCGCGAGAACTTCCCTGGATCCGTTTGCTTGCAAGCTTCCAACGATGCCAGCCTCCTCCATGGTCTCCACCATCCGAGCCGCGCGGTTGTAACCGACCTTCAAGCGGCGTTGGACACTGGATATCGACGCTTTGCGGGTCTGCGTCACGATCCCTACTGCCTGATCGTAAAGCGGATCCTGTTCGCCGTCCAACTCCCGCGACGAGGTGCCGTCGATTCCCGGAACCTCGCCGCTGGGTCCGGTCAGAATCTCATCGATGAACGTAGGCGCCCCGGTACCGCGGAGATCTCTAACGACGGAATGAACCTCGTTGTCGGAGACGAATGCGCCGTGAATCCGAACCGGAGTCGAGGTACCCGGCGGCAGAAAGAGCATGTCGCCGTGACCAAGCAGTTGTTCTGCGCCAATCTGATCGAGAATCGTTCGCGAATCGACTCTTGCCGACACCTGGAACGCGATCCGTGCCGGAATATTGGCCTTGATGAGCCCGGTAATGACATCCACCGAAGGCCGCTGAGTCGCGATAATCATATGAATGCCCGACGCTCGGGCTTTCTGGGCGAGTCTCGCGATGAGTTCCTCGACCTTCTTGCCGACCATCATCATCATGTCTGCCAGCTCGTCGATGACTACCACGACGAACGGTAGGGGTTGTAACGGTGAAGGCGCCTCATCACTACCCTCAGGGGCCGTAAACCTGGGATCCGCTATGGGCTTCCCTTTGTCGAGCGCCTCGTTAACCTTGCGGTTGTAAGTGGACAGGTGCCGGACGCCTAGAGCTGCCATCAAGGCATAGCGGCGCTCCATCTCCGCGACACACCAGCGCAGCGCGTTCGCGGCCTCCTTCATGTTCGTGACGACGGGGGCCAAGAGATGCGGGATGCCCTCGTAGACCGAGAGCTCCAACATCTTCGGGTCGATCATGATAACGCGGACGTGTTCTGGCGAAGCCTTGTAGAGGAGACTCAGGACCATCGCGTTTAGCGCGACGGACTTGCCCGAGCCTGTCGTACCGGCGATGAGCAGGTGGGGCATCTTCGCGAGATCGGCCACCACGGGCTGCCCACCGATGTCTTTTCCCAGCGCGAGGGTCAACGGGGAGTTCAGGTCATCGTAGACCCGCGACTTGACGATCTCCCCGAGCGCCACGAGTTCACGAACCTCGTTGGGAATTTCGAGACCGACATACGGCTTACCGGGAATGATCTCCACGACTCGCACACTGACCGTGGATAACGAACGCGCCAGATCCTTGGACAAATTCGTAATCTGGTTGACCTTGACGCCTGCCGCGGGTTTCAACTCGAAGCGCGTAACGACGGGGCCCGGATGAACGGAGACAACTTCCGCTTCGACGCTGAAGTCGGCGAGCTTCAGCTCGACGAGTCGCGACATCGCCTCTAACGCTTCCTGCGAGTAACCGCCTTCCCGCGGCGGCGGATCGTCGAGCAATGCGAGCGCCGGAAGCTCCGAAGATGTCGGTGGCTCGAATAAGGGCACCTGGCGCTCGCGCTCGAGGCGTGCACTGCGCTCGACCGGCTCGAAAGAAGGTTCGATTCTCGGCGCCTCGGGTTTGGCTTTCGACCGGCTCTTCGATACGAGTTCCTGACGATGCTGCTTCGCACGGCGGCCTTCGAGCCAGATCTGGACTCGGCCCACGGCTATCTCGGCGGCGCCAACCGTCACGAGTACGCCCCGTCCGATCTTATCCATTACGGCCAGCCATGAAACGCCCGTAGCAAGAGAAGCCGCCGCGAGCCAGGCAACCAACAACAATACGGTCGCCCCGAGAAGCCCGAGGACCTGCTCCGTGCCAGCGCCGACCAGTTGGCCCAGGATGCCCCCTGCAGTTTCACGCAGATCGGCAGCCACGAAATGCAGCGTCGCGAGACCGCAACTCGCGGCGAGCGTCAGGATCGCTCCCGTACTCCGCCACAGCAGAGCGGAATAACTCACACGTTCACGCTCGCCTCTGAAAGCCCAGATGCCGATCAGCAGCACCAGGGCCGGAAACAGATAGGCCGGCCGGCCAAACAGGAGATAAGCGATATCCGCAAACCATGCGCCCGCCGGACCCATGCGGTTCTGAACCGATTGGACGTTGCCGGAAACGCTGAATGCCGGATCGGTCGCGTGATAACTCGCAAGGGCAAGGAAGAAGATGACGGCGAGCCCTACGCAGAGCCAGAGCGCCGACTCCCGGAGTCCCCGGATGCGTGGGACGAAGAAGGGCTGGGCCGTGCTGGTGGACTTCACTCTGCTCAAGTTCTACCGGAATATGTTAAGTTAAGATGCTGATTATACACAGACTCACGCCATGCAATAGACCCCCTGAGAGGTGCATCTCGACACACGATGCGGCGATTCGGAGCCCACTGCCCACTGGCCTGGCCACGACCGGCGCCAACACCACATCCAAGCTGGTTATAGTAGCCCTGTAGACCACTGCAGCTCGTTGCCACTTCCGGTCAGGATCGAGAGTTACTCATGAACGTTGAGAGCCATCGCGACACGGGCATCCAGGATCTCGATCCTGGCCAATGGAATGCACTCGCCGGCGACTCGCCGTTCCTGCGGCACGAATTTCTCGCCGCCCTGGAAGAGACGGGCTGTGTTGGGGCGGCAACGTCCTGGGAACCGTCTCATCTCACGGTCACGGATGCGGCTGGCGAACTACTGGGCGCGCTCCCGCTGTATATCAAACACGATTCCCGCGGTGAGTTCGTCTTCGACTGGGGCTGGGCCAATGCCTACGCACAGGCCGGTCTGTCGTACTACCCGAAACTCGTGAGCGCAGTCCCGTTTACCCCGGCGACCGGGCAGCGAGTCCTGGTCGCGGCGCAGGCGAATTTCTCAGCCGTCGCGGCAACACTGCTAGGCGCGGCGCGGGAACTCGGTGCCGAACTCGGCGCATCGTCACTCCACGTGCTCTTCCCGACCGATACACAGCGCAGCTACCTCGCGGACGAAGGGCTGCTCACAAGAAAGAGCTGCCAGTTTCATTGGCATAACGACGACTACCGGAGCTTCGAAGATTTTCTGGCCCGGTTTAACTCCGCGAAACGCAAGAAAGCACGCCGAGAGCGGCGGCGCATCGCCGAGGCAGGAGTTCGTTTCGAGCACCTCGACGGCGACGAACTCGACAGCGACGACTGGGATGCGGTCTTCAACTTCTATACGCACACCTTCCTGCGTCGCGGTCACGAGCCGTATCTGACTCGCGAATTCTTCGCCGAGGTGGTGCGAACCATGCCGGAAAGCCTTGTCGTGATATTGGCGCGTTTCGAAGACCAACCCATTGCAACGGCGATCTGTTTTCGCAGCAGCGACACGCTCTACGGGCGCTACTGGGGTGCCCTTGCGGACTTCCATAGCCTGCATTTCGAGACCTGCTACTACCAGGGAATCGACTACTGCATCCAGGAAGGCCTGAGCCGATTCGAACCCGGCACCCAGGGCGAGCACAAAATCAGCCGTGGCTTCACACCCATGGCGACCTGGTCGAATCATTGGATTCTCGACCCCGAGTTCGGTTATGCCGTCGCGGAATTTCTAGACCGCGAGCGACAGTATGTGGAAGCCTATATGGATGAACTCGCTACTCATGCGCCCTATCGTCGCGGCGTGCAATGCGCGCCGCCATCACGCTGAGCGGAACCGTGTCAGATAATGGATCGCGAGTTTGAGTAGGCCGCGCTGGCTCACCGGCACGGATGCCCCCGACGATTTTCCGCCGCTCGAGGAAGCACTGACCGAGCCGAACGGCCTTCTCGCGATGGGCGGTGACCTGAGTCCGGAGCG
Source organism: uncultured Gammaproteobacteria bacterium (assembly GCA_964466315.1). Lineage (GTDB taxonomy): Bacteria > Pseudomonadota > Gammaproteobacteria > Steroidobacterales > Rariloculaceae > SMWC01. The sequence goes on along the minus strand of CAYXNS010000029.1, from coordinate 22,571 downwards.
GCTACTGGCCGCATACGCTCGGGGGATCTTCCCTTGGTACGAAGTCGGTCAGCCGATTCTCTGGTGGTCGCCCGACCCCCGCGCCGTCCTCTGGCCGGAGGATCTTCATATCTCGCGACGCCTGGCACGGAAACAGCGAAGCGCCGGCCTGGAACTGACTTGCGATCGGGCTTTTCTCGACGTGGTTCAACGCTGCGCCGAACCTCGTCGCTACGCCGATAGCACATGGATAACGACTGAAATGAGGACAGCCTACACGGCCCTGCATGAACTGGGCTGGGTGCACTCATTCGAGGCCTGGAAGAATGACGAGCTCGTTGGTGGCTTATACGGTGTCGCGATCGGCCGGGTCTTCTTTGGCGAATCCATGTTCTCGCGAGTAACCGACGCATCGAAGATCGCACTGATCGCCGCGGTCGACTATCTCGAGGCCAGGGGATTCGCCCTGCTCGATTGCCAGGTCTGGTCGAGCCATCTCCGGACGCTCGGCGCGACGACCGTTCCGAGAAGCAAATTCCTGCGGAAGCTGGAGGAATTGTGCCATCCGCCCGGGACACCGCGCATCTGGGCACAGGATTTCGAGGTCTTCAACACAAGCCCGGAGGGCCGTGGCTAGCTGGGCCCGGCCGACAGCTGATGACGGCGTTGCGGGGGTCTCAGCGGATATGCAACAATTCGGCGCCGTAATCGGCAGATAAACATCGGCGCATGGCCAAAGAAGAAGCAATTCAGATGGAAGGCGTGGTAGCGGAGACGCTACCCAATACCACTTTTCGTGTGGAACTCGAGAACGGACACGTCGTCACCGCCCACATCTCGGGAAAGATGCGAAAGAACTACATCCGAATACTGAAAGGCGACAAGGTCACGGTTGAACTTACGCCCTACGATCTCAGTAAAGGGCGTATCGTCTACCGCTCCCGGTAGTAAAGCTTAAGCCTCGGGCAGGTGCTCGAGTTCGAGCGTCGCCGACTCAGGTATCAGAATCAACCCATCCCCGTTCTGATTCAGATCGACACGAACATGCCCGCCGTCCGTCAGTTGGCCGAATAAGAGCTCTTCGGCTAGCGGCCGCTTGACGTGTTCCTGGATCACTCGCACCATCGGCCGCGCGCCCATCTTTTTGTCGTAGCCTCTCTCCGCGATCCACGTGCGTGCGGCAGGTTCGAGTTCTATCGTGACGTCTGTCTTGTCCAGTTGAGCCTCGAGCTCGACTATCAACTTATCGACGACCCGAGCAATGGATGTCTCGTCCAGAGGATCGAAAAGAATGATGGCGTCGAGCCGGTTTCGAAATTCCGGCGTGAATATCTTCTTGATGACTTCGAGAGCGTCGCTGGAATGATCCTGGAGCGTGAACCCGACGGACGCACGGCTCGTCTCCTGGGCTCCAGCGTTCGTGGTCATTACGAGCGTCACGTTGCGAAAATCCGCCTTGCGGCCATTGTTGTCGGTCAGGACACCATGATCCATTACCTGCAATAACAGGTTAAACACCTCGGGATGGGCTTTCTCAACCTCGTCGAGCAACAAAACGCAATGGGGGTTCTTGGTTATGGCCTCGGTCATCAGCCCGCCCCGATCGAAGCCAACGTAACCCGGTGGCGCACCGATAAGGCGAGACACCGTATGCCGCTCCATATATTCCGACATATCGAAACGTATCAGCTCGACCCCCATCATCATGGCGAGTTGCCGCGTAACTTCGGTCTTACCGACGCCTGTCGGACCAGCGAAGAGGAACGACCCGACCGGGCGCTGCTCATCGCCCAGACCGGATCTCGACATCTTGATGGCGGAGGCCAGCGCACCGATCGCGCGATCCTGGCCGAAGATAACGAGCTTGAGGTCTCGCTCCAGATTCCGGAGGACATCCCGGTCCGATGCAGACACGGTCTTCGGCGGAATGCGCGCCATCTTGGCGACGATATTCTGGATGAGCTCTACGTCCACAACTTCCTGGCGCCCCGCTTCGGGCTGCAGGCGCCTGTTCGCGCCCGCCTCGTCGATGACATCGATGGCCTTGTCCGGTAACTGGCGATCGTTGATGTGCCTGCTCGACAACTCGGCCGCGGCCTCGAGCGCATCGTCATCGTAGGACACATTGTGATGCTCCTCGAAGCGCGTTTTTAAACCGCGCAGTATCGCCACGGCCTCCTCGATAGTGGGCTCGACGATGTCGATCTTCTGGAAACGACGGGCCAACGCGTGATCCTTCTCGAAGATACCGCGAAACTCTGAGTAAGTCGTAGAACCGATACAGCGGATATCGCCGTTTGCCAGAACAGGTTTGATCAGGTTAGACGCGTCCATGACGCCACCCGAGGTTGCGCCGGCGCCGATGACGGTATGTATCTCGTCGATGAAGAGGACCGCACCGGGTTGCTTCTTGAGTTCGGCGACGACGCTCTTCAAGCGTTTCTCGAAATCGCCGCGGTATTTCGTCCCCGCGATCAGGGAACCCATATCCAGTGCGTAGATTGTGCAATCCCGGAGCACCTCGGGGACAGCGCCCTCGGCAATCAGTCGCGCCAGACCTTCCGCTAGTGCGGTCTTTCCCACGCCGGCCTCGCCCACGAAAAGTGGATTATTCTTACGGCGCCGGCACAGAATCTGGACGGTCCGCTCGATCTCCAATTCGCGCCCGATCAGCGGGTCGATACGCCCTTCTTCGGCCAGCGCGTTCAGGTTACTCGTGAATCTCTCGAGCGCGGTCGCTTCGGTACCCGCGCGGTCACCATCCACGGCGTCGGCATCCTCATCGCTTTCGGCGCCGCTCTCCTGAATGTGCGAGAATCCATGAGAGATAAAGTTCACGACATCCAACCGGGCGACGTCGTGTAACCCGAGAAGATATACGGCCTGCGATTGCTTCTCGCTGAAGATGGCCACCAGCACATTCGTCGGCGTCACCTCATTGCGACCGCTGGATTGAACGTGAAACACGGCACGTTGCAGAACGCGCTGGAATCCGAGGGTCGGCTGAACGTCTACATCCTCGACGTCCTCGTCCTCCCTGAGTCGTGGCGTCGACTCCGCGATGAACTCCCTGAGGTCATGCCGAAGCTGGGTGACGTCCGCGCCGCATGCGTTCAGGATCTCGAGAACCTGCGGGGTATCGAGCAATGCGAGCAGCAGGTGCTCAACCGTGATGAACTCATGCTCGGCGTCCCGCGCCTTCTGGAACGCTTCGTTGAGGCAGTATTCGAGTTCACTCGACAACATCAGGTTTCTTCCATCGTACACAAAAGCGGGTGCTGGTGCTGCTGCGCCAGTCCGGTTACTTGAGCTACTTTAGTCTCGGCAATCTCAAAAGTGTATACCCCACAGATGCCTTTGCCCTTGGTATGCACTTCGAGCATAACGCGCGTCGCCGTCGGACGGTCCATCGAGAAGATTTTCTGTAACACCTGCACGACGAATTCCATCGGCGTGTAGTCGTCATTGAGCAACACGACGCGGTACAAGGGCGGTTTCTTCAGACGAGGCCGTGCTTCTTCGACGGCAAGCCCGTGACCGCCTTCTTGGTCGACTTTGTGGGGATCGTCTACCATAGCCCATTATTATCGGGCTTTGCATCGGAATTTAAAGGTAGGAATCGATCGGAGATTTCACTAAAGACCGGATTTTGACCGCGACGAGGCCATAATAGGCTCAAACTGCCGCCTGGTTCACTTGTCCCGCCCGGAAAGCCTGCCTATCATGGTTGGTTAGGCCGGCAAGCCACGGGGTTCCAAGCCGTATCCATGGACGTCGCGACAACTTTTCTCCACTGGAAGGAGCAGCCACCCGAGGAATGGGCGAGAGCCGCGAACCGCTTCCTACCCCACATCGTCAGCGCATTGTTGATCGTGGCGCTGGCGTACGAATTCGCCGAGCTGACCTGGTCGCTCATACCCGGAACGCCCGCGGACGCGCCCACTCCGATCGTCAATGCCCCGTCCACCCGAACGGCTTCGAGTGCCATGGATCTGAATCTCGCGACGATCGTGGCAAGCCATCTTTTCGGCGAGGCATCCCAAACTACGGTACCGGTGAACGATTCCATCGTAGATGCACCCGACACGAACCTGAATCTCGAGCTTCGTGGCATCACGTCGACCGAGAACGGTGCGGGTGGGTCGGCGATCATCGCCGACGGCCGCGGTCACGAGAAGACCTACACCGTCGGTGATGCGATCGACGGTGCGGGCGGCACGATGGTACATGCCATCTACGAGGATCGCGTCATCCTGAACAGGGCGGGAAATCTCGAAACGCTTCGCCTACCCGTAGACCACTCGGCAACCCCAGCAACTTTTACCGCTCGACCGGATGCGGCCCGGCCGACGTCCGCACCAGCTACGCTGAGGGACGTGATCAGTGAAAACGCTTCACGCATCACCGACGTGCTCCGGGTCGTGCCGCATATCGAACAGGGTCAGATGATCGGCTTCAGACTCAATCCCGGTGAAGCGCGCGCGCAGTTCGACGCGCTCGGCTTACTGCCGGGCGATGTAGTCACGGATATCAACGGTACCGCAATGACCGACCCTAGCCGTGGCCTGGAGGTCTTTGAGGCCCTGGGCGAGGCCACGGTAGCTAACGTCACCGTCATTCGTAACGGTCAACCACAAGTACTGGCGATCGATACCAATCAACTGGAAGGACTGGCCGAAGGTCGCCAATAGGACGACCTGCCAGAACGAAACGCAGGGAATAATCGTGAACACGTACTATGCGATGCAAGACAGACTGAAAGTCATGGCACTCGGGATCATCCTCGTGCTTGGTAGCGCGAGCACCGCTCTGGCTCAGGACGCCGGACCGCAAATTATGCCCAACTACCGCGAGGCCGACATCCGCCAGATCATCGAGGCCGTGGGAGAAGTTACCGGGCGCAACTTCCTCGTCGATCCGCGAGTTAACGCCACCGTGACGCTACTATCATATACACCCATGTCCGCCGACGCGTTTTACGACGCGTTTCTCGCGACACTTCAGGTACACGGCTTCGCCGCGCTCGATTCCGGCGATCTGGTGAAGATCGTACCGGATGCGAATGCCAGACAACTGCCCGGCGCGGCACCCGGATCCGACGGCGATCGGTTCGTGACGCAGACTGTCGCACTCGAAAATATCGGTGCGGCCCAGCTCGTCCCCATTCTGCGCCCGCTGGTCCCGCAGTACGGCCACCTCGCGGCACATCCGACGTCGAATATCCTTATCATCGCCGACCGTGCGAGTAACATTTCTCGGATGCTGAACATCATCGCACGCATGGATCAAGCGGGCGATGAAGACATCGAGGTGATCCGCCTTGAGAATGCCTCGGCCACCGAGGTCGTGCGCATGCTCACGACACTGAATCAAGCGGCGGCAGCAGCGGGCGGTGCGCCCGCCGCACAGATCGCTGCCGACGACCGGACGAACAGCGTGCTCGTCAGCGGCAATATGAACAACCGGCTGCGCTATCGGGCGCTGGTCGCGCATCTCGACACGCCTAACGAAGACGGCGGTGACACCCGCGTCCGCTACCTGAATTACGCGGACGCCGAGGAGTTAGCGACCAGTCTGCAGACACAATTCTCGGCGGTCGGCGCCGAAGGCGCAGCCGGCGTTTCGGCGCAGGGCGTGAGTATCTGGTCGGATGCAGGCACGAACGCACTCGTCATCAACGCTCCGGCCAACGTGCTCCAGGACATGACTTCGGTCATCGACCGGCTCGACATTCCACGAGCCCAGGTTCAGGTGGACGCGATCATCGTCGAGGTCAGCGAAGATCTCGCAGGCTCGTTCGGCGTGAGCTGGGCCGCTGAAGGCACGGGCGGGAACAACCCGGTCTCGCTGACCAACTTCGGTTCGACGGTTCCCGGGGTCATACAGCTCGGTGCCGCCAGCGCCGCCGACACTCCGGACATCTCTGCACTTCCGGAAGGCGCCGTGTTGGCTGTCGGGCAGATCCGCGACAACGGCATGAGCTGGGCCGCGGTCCTGAGCGCCCTTCGAGGAGATGCCACGACCAATATCATTTCCACGCCGAGCATCGTGACCCTAGACAACGAACAAGCGGAAATCGAAGTCGGCCAGGAGGTGCCGTTCCTGACCGGAAGTTTCTCGAGTACCGGTGCCACCGTAGGCGGGGTCAATCCTTTCCAGACGATTCAGAGGGAAAGAGTCGGTACGAGGCTGACGATTACACCGCAGATCAACGAAGGCAGCGGAGTAAAACTCACGATCGAGCAGGAGACATCCAGTATCAGCACGGGAGCATCCGGCGCGGTCGACCTCGTGACGAATAATCGAACCATCACGACCTCGGTTTTCGTCGAGGATCAGAACATTCTCGTACTGGGCGGCCTCGTCGACGATCAATTACGCGAGAGCGAGCAGCGCGTACCTTTCCTCGGACGCATCCCGGGGCTCGGCTGGCTGTTCAGAGCACGTAGGACCGAGATGGTGAAGACGAATCTCATGGTCTTCATTCGTCCGACTATCCTGCGCGACAGCATACAGGCCAGCTTCGAGACGGATGCCAAATACCGATATATCAGAGACTTACAGCTGCAACAGGCCGAGGAGACGGTGCCGCTCATTAGAAATGCCGACCGTCCGTTGTTGCCTGAGATAGTCCCCCCGACCCCACCGCCCGCGGCACCTGAAGAGTCAGAGACCGATGGCGGCTAACCTGGAGCTGGAACAGGCAGAAGTAGCACAGGACCGGCGTCTCCCGTTCGCGTTCGCGAAACGCCATGGCGTCCTGATACAGGGCGTCAAGGACGGCCATACCGAGGCCATCTACAGGCAGGGTATCTCGACGCTGAGCCTCGCCGAGGTTCGCCGATTCGTCGGTGGGCCCGTGAAATTTACCTGCGTCGACCCCGAGTCCTTCGACGATCAGCTCCAGATTTCGTACGAGAGCGGCGCTGCCATAACCATGATGGAAGGTCTGGACGACGATACGGATCTATTCGAGGTCGCGCAGCAACTCCCCGAGCCGTCGGATCTTCTCGAGAGCGATGACGAAGCGCCGATCATTCGGCTGATCAATGCCGTGCTAACCGAGGCCGTCAAGAAGAACGCTTCCGATATTCATATCGAGCCTTATGAGAACCGCTTAGCCGTTCGCTTCAGAATCGACGGTGTACTCCAGGAAGTTCTCCAATCCCGGCGCGCGGTGGCACCACTCGTCGTGTCCCGAATAAAAGTCATGGCCAAACTCGACATCGCTGAGAAACGCCTGCCGCAGGATGGCCGAATTTCGTTGCGGATCGCAGGGCGCGCGGTGGACGTCCGCGTATCGACCATTCCATCCGGCCACGGCGAGCGAGTCGTTCTGAGACTGCTCGATAAACAGGCCGGCCGCCTCGATCTCTCACACTTGGGGATGGCCGAGCGAGACCAGGACAACATGGACACACTGATCCATCGTCCGCACGGCATACTCCTCGTCACGGGCCCGACGGGCTCGGGCAAGACGACGACGCTGTATGCGGCGTTGGAGCGCATCAATGACTTGAGCCGCAACATTCTCACGGTCGAGGACCCGATCGAGTACTACATCGACGGTATCGGACAGACTCAGGTCAATACCAAAGTTGAGATGACATTCGCGAAAGGACTGCGGGCCATTCTCCGTCAGGATCCCGATATCGTCATGGTCGGCGAGATACGTGACCTGGAAACGGCTGAGATAGCCGTTCAGGCCAGCCTGACGGGCCATCTGGTCCTCTCCACGCTGCATACGAATACGGCGGTGGGAGCCGTGACGCGACTCCGGGACATGGGCGTAGAACCGTTCCTGCTGTCGTCGAGTTTGATCGGCGTACTCTCGCAGCGGCTGGTCCGCGTGCTCGATCCCGATACGCGTGAGTCTTACCAGGCGGGCGAGTACGAATGTGGACTGCTCGGTGCCGACATCGAGAATCCGCCGACGCTCTACCACACCTCCAAGGGCGAGCAAGGTTACCAGGGACGCACGGGAATCTACGAGCTGATCGCCGTCGACAACAAGATGCGCACTATGATCCATGACGGCGCGGGTGAACACGAACTCGAAGCCCGTGCGCGCGAGCAGGGCCCGGGCATCAGAGAGGCTGGAATCGGTAAGGTCCTGGATGGGACGACGACCCTGGAGGAAGTACTTCGGGTTACCCGGAGCGATTGATGGGGGCGTACCAATACGTCGCGTATGACGATAACGGAAAAGAACGCAAGGGAGTCCTAGAGGGAGATACTCCGCGGCAGATCCGCGCACTGCTACGCGAACGCGAACTTCATCCCATAGAAGTCACTGAAGTCGAGGAAAGGGAGCGCAAGCGGCGAAAGCGTTTTGCTCTCCGCCGCGGGGTCTCGGCACTCGACCTGGCGCTACTGACGCGGCAACTCGCCACGTTGACGCGTGCGGGGTTACCCCTCGAAGAAGCGCTGCAGGCGGTCAGCGAACAAACCGAGCGACCAAGACTCAAGAGTATTATGCTCGGCGTGCGCGCGAAGGTTCTAGAGGGCCACACTCTCGCCGCCGGCCTTGACGATTTCCCACAAGCGTTTCCGAAGATCTATCGCGCCACGGTCGCCGCGGGTGAGCAGGCGGGAAAATTGGATGCAGTACTGGAGCGGCTCGCGGAGTACACAGAGTCCCGTCACGGCCTGCGGCAAAAAGTCAGCCATGCCTTGATTTATCCCGTCGTCCTGACGAGTCTCGCGCTTACGATCGTCGTAGTCATGCTCGTCTATGTCGTACCCAAAGTCGTCGGGGTATTCGAGACCACGGGGCAGACGCTGCCGCTGCTCACGCGAACGCTGATTTCCCTGTCGACCTTTCTCCAGAACTGGTGGTTCTTGGTCGTGGCGGGTATCGTCGCCATCGTCTTCGCAATCAATCGGCTGTTGAGCCACGAGGGTCCGCGGCGACGCTATCATCGATGGCTTCTCCGGTCGCCGGTTCTCGGGCGAGTAAGCCGAGGGCTCAATACCGCACGCTTTACGCGCACACTGAGCATATTGAGTTCGAGTGGCGTGCCCGTGCTCGAGGCCATGAATATCAGTGGCTCCGTGGTCACGAATCTGCCGATGCGCGATGCGGTCGAAGAAGCGACCGTTCGTGTGCGTGAAGGCGGCTCGATCGGACGCTCGCTGGGCCAATCCAAACTCTTCCCGCCCATGAGTATCCATCTCATCTCCAGCGGCGAGGCCTCGGGAGAACTCGAAAACATGCTCGAGCGCGCTGCCGGCCATCAGGAAAACGAAATGGACAGCCTGCTCGGGACCATGCTCAGCATCCTCGAACCGGCGCTGATCATCATCATGGGCCTCATGGTACTCGCGATCGTCATGGCCATTCTGCTGCCGATTTTTCAGATCAACCAACTCGTCGCCTGAGGGGAAAAATGGGGCCAGATCCCTTTTTTCAGATACGACGTAAGATCTGGTACGTCATTGCGAAAAAAGGGATCTGGCCCCATTTTTCTAATGAAAGTCTCGAGACCGTGTCGGCAAGGAGCCCAATAGCGCGCTGTGATCATAGAGCCTCTCGGCCACCACATGGACGACATCGCCCTCCTTCTGTACGTGGCCCTTAACTCCAAGCAAGGTCACGCCCAATAAAACAGATCGCTGAGATTTTGCGACCCGCTCCCAGACCACGAGATTGAGATAGCCCGTCTCGTCTTCGATGGTGACGAAGGTAACGCCTGCGGCACTGGATGGGCGTTGACGTGTAATGACGAGACCCGCCGCATAAGTAACCGTCCCGTGCTCCAGTTCAGTGACTGTGCTTGCCTGTTCAATGCGCATGGTCATGAGGTGCGTTCGCAACAAGGCGAGTGGATGGCGGCCGAGAGTAAAACCCAAATGCCGATAATCCGTGGTGATGTCCTGCCCTTCCGTTGAAATTCTCAACAGCGGTGTTCCTTCAGGGATGCGAATCTGCGGAAGGAGTGGCGTCGGCTTCTGTACACCCGCTACATCCCAACGGGCACGATGCCGATTTTTCGCCAGGGATTTAAGCGCGCCACTGGCGGCCAGCACGCCCAGGTCTTTACGATCAAGTCTCGATTGCTCGGCAAGATCCTGGATGCTGATAAATCGACGTACATGTCGAGCCTTTATGACCTGCTCCGCTCCCGCGGCCGATAAACCTTTTACCAGACGAAGACCCAGGCGCAACACCGGATCTCCATGCGTATCCCGTTCCAGCGTCGAATCCCAATCGCTATAGTGAACATCGGCCGGCCGCACTTCCACGCCATCCCTGCGGGCCGCGCGAATCAGTTGAGCGGGAGCATAAAAGCCCATGGGCTGACTGTTGAGCAAGGCGCAAAAGAAGGCAGCGGGCTCGTGGCATTTGAGCCACGCAGACACATAGACCAGGAGTGCGAAACTCGCTGCATGGGACTCGGGAAATCCATACTCCCCAAAGCCTTGGATCTGTTTGAATATCCGCTCGGCGAATTCTCCCGCGTAACCGCGTTCCAGCATCCCCTCCGTGAGACGCTTCTCGAATAATTCGAGGCCGCCACGACGACGCCAGGCGGCCATGGCCCGGCGCAATTGATCGGCCTCTCCGGGGGTGAAGCCTGCTGCAACCACGGCGAGTTTCATGACCTGCTCTTGAAAGATCGGCACTCCCAGAGTGCGCTGCAGAACTTCCTCGACCTGGGGACTCGGATAAGTTACGGGGTCTATCCCGTCACGCCGTCTGAGATAGGGATGCACCATGCCCCCTTGAATCGGCCCTGGCCGGATGATGGCTACTTCGATCACGAGGTCGTAATAACATCTGGGCTTGAGCCTCGGCAGCATAGCCATCTGAGCGCGTGACTCGATCTGAAAAACACCTACCGTATCGGCTCTGGAAATCATCTCGTAGACCGCAGGATCCTCGGCCAACAGGGCGTTCATGCTGAGTTCGCGGCCATGGAAAGCATGAATTAGATCGAAGCTACGGCGGATCGCGCTCAACATTCCCAATCCGAGGACATCCACCTTCAATAACCCGAGTTCTTCCAGATCATTCTTGTCCCACTGGATGACGGTACGGTCCGGCATCGTAGCGTTCTCGATGGGCACCAACTGACTCAAGAGTCCTTGAGAGATGACGAATCCGCCCACGTGTTGAGACAGATGTCTCGGAAAGCCGATTAAATCCCTTACCAGCATGAGCAAGCGACGAACCGTGGGGCTGGCTGGCTCGAGGCCAGCGCCCCTCACCCATTCCGGATCGATTTGCAGGCCGTCCCACCACTGTAAGGATTTGGCCAGCGCATTCACCTGCAACTCCTCAATCCCTAAGGCCTTACCGACATCCCGTACGGCACTCCGGGATCGATAACTGATCACAGTTGCCGCCAATGCAGCACGGTCACGAGAATATTTGTTGTAGATATATTGAATGACTTCCTCGCGCCGTTCATGTTCGAAATCGACGTCGATGTCCGGGGGTTCATTTCGCTCCTTAGAAATGAATCGCTCCATGAGCATTTCCATACGGGCAGGATCTACCTCCGTTATCCCTAAGCAATAGCAAACAGCTGAATTGGCTGCGGAACCGCGCCCTTGACAAAGTATGTGCTCACGACGCGCAAACTGAATGATGTCGTGGACCGTAAGGAAATAAGGTTCATAGCGAAGCTCTGCGATGAGTTCGAGTTCACGCTCGACAATCGCGAGCACTTTGTCGGGTACGCCACGAGGCCAGCGCCAGCGCATGCCTTTTTCGGTGAGTACGCGAAGGTGGCTCGTGGGTGTTTCTTCGTCGGGTATGAGTTCATGAGGGTACTCGTAGCGCAACTCATCCAATGAGAAATGAATACGTTCGGCAATAGCCTGCGTCTCTCGTAACAGCTCTACCGGATAGCTGCGAGTAAGCTCATCGAGCGATCTCAAAAAACGCTCTCCGTTGGGATAGAGGTTGAAACCTGCCTTTTCCAGCGGCACTTTGAGCCGAATAGCCGTTACCGTATCTTGAAGCATCTGCCGCTCACGACAGTGCATGTGCACGTTTCCACTGGCGACCGCCGGTAAGCCAAGCGCCTCTGCGGTCTTGGTCCAGACCTTAAGCACGGACCGATCCCGTCCATTAATCAACAACTCTGCTGCCAGCCAGACACAGTTGGGGAAATGATCTTTGAGCCAGGCCCCTTGACTGAGATCGGGATCTTCTTCTGGCAACCACAGGATAGGATTCTCCGAAGATGCCAGACATTGACTGACATCATCTTCGGTCAGGTGATAAGAGCCTTTGTCGGCCGCTCTACGGCCGCGACTGATAAGCGTCGTGAGCGCCCCATAGGCTTCACGATCGGAAGCAAGAACGACCATCTTCAATCCGCTATCGAGTTTGAATTCGCTGCCGATAATGAGTTGGATCGGCAAATCGCGAGCGGCTGCATGGGCACGAACCACCCCGGCCAGTGAGCATTCATCCGTCAAAGCAAGACCGGCGTATCCGAGTGTAGCGGCCTGCTTTATTTGCTCCTCTGGATGAGACGCACCGCGTAGAAAAGTAAAATTACTGAGGCAATGAAGCTCCGTGTAACGAAGCATCCCATTAACCGAAAATTCCATGAAGATACCAGCCTCGACCTGCACGGCAATCCCGGTAAATCCATAACTTCTCACCTTTACTAGTTGCAGCCATGTAGTAATCCCTGCGAATTTCTTCACCGCCCCACCATCCCGCTTCTATCCGCTCGGGTCCGGATCGTGGCTGTAAAGGCTCTCGCCCGTGATATCGAGGAAGGCCGTCAACGGTATTCGGTAATGAGAGTGGGCTGGGCAATAGCCAAAGAGGCCGCCGATGTGCCCAGGGAGAAATCAATTCAGCGTCGGAGTTTGCTTGTGAGAATAAATCGGCTGATTTTTCCCATGCCGCCTCAGGCCGGTGTTCCTCTACGAGGTTGATACCGAAAATACGCGCTGATCCGAAACGCCCACGCAAACGTTCGATCAACCTATCCATGGCCTCCTTGAATTCCGGCTGAACCGAATCCCGGAATAGCACTCCATTGCGCTCGCTCACGACTTCAGCACGCCCGGTTCTCAATACCAATGCAACGACGGGAACGGGTAAGGAGAGTTGCTCCAATCTATCGAGGAAAGGTCTGGAGAAACGCCCTCGATCCTGTGTGGGACCTGCCAGATTGATGCGTACTGTCGTTGCCGGGCGATGGAGATGCCGGAAAATGACTTCAAAACTCGCGACCCCAATCTGCCGTTTACGTAAAACCTCGACGAGATCTTCAATGAGGCGCTCTCCCGCATGAGCGAGAACGGCAGGATCGATAATCTCATCAGGGAAATCGAACGTAGAACTCAAGCGTTGCGGCAGCCGAAACTCGGGCCACGAGTCGTATCCACCCAGGGACTGGTCCAGTTGCAGGAGATAGTCGCGGCCTATCCGGCGACTAAAGCCGTCGCGCGGCAAACGCAGGCAATCGCCAATGGTCCACACTCCCATGCTCTGGAGAGACGATTGCGTGCGTTTGGGCCAACCCGTCACACTCAAAGGAAGCCCGCTCAAGCCTCCTGCCAATTCTTCCGGAAAGCGAACATCATCATTCCCATGACGCACCAACCAGAGTGCCGCGAGTGCTGTCGGCGCCGCGCAAAGATAAGCCGTAATTTGCCGGCGCTCGCACTCTGTCTGCAGCGCCTCCTTGATGGCTCCAAGCCCTCCAAATAATTTAAGGCTTCCATTGACTTCCATAAGAAATTCCCGAGGAGATGCAAGACTTATGGAAGGCGTGAATTGCCGGGCCCACCGGGCTAACGCTTCCAGAAGACCTCGCTCATCCAGCGCTATGTTTGGCAAATGCGCCGCAAGCCATAATTGGTTGACACGGTTTGAACGAGGTTCGTGAAAAGTAGAATCACGAGGGGAGGATGGCGATTCTCCAGTCAACAGAAACAGTGAATTGAAAGATTGGGCCATAGCAAGCTACCGCCACTCGGTATCTCCCGTGTCGCCATGACAGATACGGATCATCCCGGGACGCCCTCCGCGACATTTCAGTATCTTGACCCAGGTAATTTCTCCTTCGCGCAGCAGCTGCAATCTAAGCGCTGCTGGTGATCTCTGTCGTAACGCCGTCTTGGGACAAAAGAGCACTGCCCAACAGCCCCCCTCTTCGGCTGCCAGTTGCAGGCGCCACAAAGCCGTTTCATCTGCAGACTGAACCCAGGCCAAAACGACCGCACACGAGCCGGTTCGTAAAGCTTGCTCCATAGCCCAGAGACTATCTCGATGATTTGGTGCTGCATGTACAAACAACATACGGGTCAGATCGATGCCATGCCTGCTCAAAGCAGGCGCATAGGGAATGAAAGGCGGTGAAACCCAGAGAATCCAACCCGCGGCTTGCCCCGGATCTTGCGGTCGGTTTAAGCGGGCCAGTGCCGGCATCAAGAGGCTCAACTCACCAATGCCATAATCCTCCAACACGATCTCCGTCAGCGTTGTTGTCGGCCAACCACCTCCGGGCAGATGATTGTCTAACGCTTTAAAACCTGTCGAATGAAAGGTGTTGGAGGGCTGGCTATCCGCTCCCCGCCAAATATGCGGGTGATTGATGAGTTTTTCGATGCTCACAATGGTCAGGCATTATTTGGTTTTATTGTCTATATAGCGTCTCTAACCACGCCCACGACAACGCCCTCTATGGTTAGAGGCTCTTCCCTGAGATCAACCTGGATCGGGCTAAAGTCCGGGTTCTCGGGCATTAACCAAACCTGATGCCCTTCCTGCCGGTAACGTTTAACCGTGACCTCATCCTCCAAGCGAGCGACAATGATTTGCCGATTCCTGACTTCGGATGAGCGATGCACCGCCACTAAATCGCCATCCA
>CAYXNS010000029.1:0-7736 GCA_964466315.1 uncultured Gammaproteobacteria bacterium | reverse complement strand
CCCACATCCCGCATACTCATACCCTGTACGCGCAATAGAAAATGCGGCTCAGCGCCGAAAATATCTGGATCTATCTGGTAACGGGTCTCAATATGCTCCTCGGCAAGAATGGGCACGCCTGCCGCAACTTTGCCCACCAACGGTAGGCCGAGCTGCTCCCGAATCGCATCCTTGAGCCGAATCCCCCGGGAAGTACCTGGTAACAACTCGATGGCACCCTTGCGTTCCAGCGCCCGCAGATGCTCCTCGGCGGCGTTTACGGAACGAAATCCCAGTGCTGCAGCGATCTCAGCCCGAGTGGGCGGCATGCCCGTTTCTTTTATAACCTTTTGAATTAAAAATAATATTTGTTGCTGTCTGGGGGTTAGATGCTGCATATTGATAACTGTATATAAAACCAGTTACTGATATTATATACAGTCCATCGCCGAGGTCAACCGTAAGCCCCGTAGAAATGCCGTCTTGAGTTCACTGAATCGTCACAGACACTGCTTGACAGACATGGACGCACACCGACCTGAAGGCACCATCGTGTGGTGCGTAGATTTACCAATAGATATTGTTTTTACGGCAATATAGATTGCCTACTTACATTGCAGTGTTGGGCGCTTTAGGAAATAATTGCGTACGGTTTATCATTTCAGTCAGGGGAAACTCTATGTTCAGGAAACTTCAGCTAGGCGCACTCTTCGCGATCCTGGCCATCGCCACTGGATGCGCGACGATCACCCAGGAGCAACTCGATGCTGTCCGGGCAATCGCCGAGAACGCACAAAGTGCAGCAGATAGTGCTCAAAGTGCGGCAAGCAGTGCACAGCAGGCGGCATCAGGTGCACAGAGCACTGCAAACCAAGCTCTTTCCGCAGCTAATGCGGCTCAGGCTTGCTGCGACGCAACGAACGAGAAAGTCGATCGAATGTTCGAGGCAGTAGGTCCGAAATAACGAATAACGACCGAACAATCGCCGTTGGCAGAAATGCCAACGGCGTTTTTTGTGCATTAGGAACCGCGTCGACAATAGACGGATCGTGAGCCGTCCGCAGCTAGTTAGACGAAATAAATTCGGGAATACCGCGCGAGTTCAAGACGATGCGCTCAGCGCTCTCCCAATCGAAACTCTCCCCCTGGCCTTCCTCTGTCGCCGCAACATAGGCACGAGTCAACTCAGTCATAATCGAGACTTCGTCGCCTTGAAGTTCCTCGTCTAGAAGCGGATGGGCCTCAAGATAATAGCCTGCGCTACTTCGACCAAACTTAAAAGGTTGATTGACGATGCGTACAGGCGTACCCAACGGCACGTCACCGAATAGCGCTTCGATATCTTCTGGAAACATACGAATACAACCATGGGTAACGCGCATACCGACACCGGCCGGCGTATTGGTACCGTGAATCAGATAGCCCGGGAGAGCGAGCCGTAGCGCATGCTTGCCGAGCGGATTGTCCGGTCCGGGCGGTACCACCGCCTCGAGCGGCCAGTTGTTAGCCGCGTATTCTTCACGAACGGATTGAGGTGGATACCAGGGCGGATTTTCAGCCTTACTCTGGATCGCGGTGATACCCAGCGGGGTACGCCATTCCATTCGACCGATACTGATGGGGTGCGTAATCACCCGGCCCGAGTCGCCGTCGGGGAAGTAGTAGAGTCTGAGTTCTGGAAGATTGATCACGATTCCGCGCCGAGGCGCATCGGGGAGAACAAATCGCGTCGGCAGTACGATTTCTGTGCCTTCCCCTGGCAACCAGGGATCGACACCGGGGTTGGCCTGAATTAATTCTAAAAACCCAAGATCGTAGGTCCGGGCGATCTTGACGAAGGTATCCTCATAGGCTGCAACGATTATTCGGTCCTCACCAACGACATAGCTATCTGCCTCAAGAGGAAGCTCGAGTGCATCCGCCCCGGCCACCGCGACCAACATCACTAGAGTTAAAAATAGTCTGTCCATATACCTGAATAGTATACACATTTCACGTAGTTAAAATTCGCACTGGGTCATGCACAACTAAAACTACGAGCTTTCCGGGGGCAACGGCGACACTCAGAAGCGTACGAGACTCGCTCCCCATGTAAACCCACCGCCAAAAGCTTCCAGGAGCAATAGGTCACCGCGCTTGATACGGTCGTCCCGGACAGCGGTATCGAGCGCCATCGGAACCGAGGCGGCGGAGGTGTTACCGTGCTCCGCGACCGTCAGTACTACGCGCTCCATGGGTATATCCAGCCGCTTGGCGGTCGCCTTGATGATGCGTAGGTTAGCCTGGTGAGGAACGAACCAATCGATCTCCCCTTCTTGAAGATTGTTATCTTCCATCACCTGGTCGACCATTCTCTCTAAGGTCCGTACCGCAACTTTGAATACGTCATTGCCTTTCATCCGGATAAAGGACGCGTCGGGAGAAGACGCCTTCTTGGAGATTCCCATATCGGCATACAGCAAATTCTTGTACTTACCGTCCGCCCCCAGACTGGAATAGATCACTCCGGGCTCATCGGTTACCTCGAGGACGACCGCGCCCGCACCGTCACCGAACAGTACGCAGGTTTCGCGATCCGTCCAATCCACGATTCGCGACATGGTCTCGGCACCAACGACCAGCGCGCGTCGGACCGTGCCCGTGCGAATGAACTGATCGGCGATCGCGAAAGCATACATGAATCCGCTACAGGCGGCTTCGACACTGAATGCGGGTCCGTCGCTAATACCCAGGCGCTCCTGTATGAGGCACGCGACATTCGGAAACACGAGATCCGGCGTACAGGTACTGACAACGATCATGTCGATATCCTGCGGGCCTGTCCCCGCCATCTCCATCGCTGCAAGCGAAGCGCGGTATGCTAAATCGCTTGTCGTCTCATCATCTCCGACGATGTGCCGTTTCTCGATACCTGTACGAGTCCGAATCCATTCATCCGAAGTGTCCACCATCGCTTCGATATCGAGATTAGTTAGGACTCGTTCTGGAAGAAACCTGCCTGTTCCGATTATGCGCGAATACATATGGCTGCTTGATCCTCGATTAACTTCCCTATTTGAACCGGCACACCTTTTCGCGCCTCTATGATCGCCGTATTAACGGCTGTCTCGAAGGCGAATTTATCCGCACCGCCATGACTCTTGATCACGACGCCGTTAAGCCCTACTAAGCTTGCGCCGTTATAACGGCGGGTATCCAGTCGGTCGCGTATTGCATTAAGTGCGGGTCTGGCTGCCAAGCCTTGAACCTTACGCAGGGTATTCCGATAGAACTCCTCCCGGAGATAGGACCCGATCAGGCTCGCGACTCCCTCCATCGTCTTGAGCGCAACGTTTCCAACGAAACCATCGCTCACGACCACATTTGCCCTGCCACTGAATATATCGTTGCCTTCAACGAACCCGATGTAGTTCAGACCACTCTGGGCAAGAAGATCTCCGGCTTCACGAACAACCTCGTTGCCCTTGATATCTTCCTGCCCCACATTCAACAATCCGATACTCGCGCGATCGATATCCAGAATATCCTCGGCAACAACCGACCCCATTAACGCAAATTGCAGAAGGTGCTGCGCGTTACAGCCAACGTTCGCGCCCAGGTCCAACATGAACGATGGTCCGTTCAGTCCGGGAACGGCAGAAATGATCGCGGGACGAT
Organism: uncultured Gammaproteobacteria bacterium; assembly: GCA_964466315.1. Taxonomy (GTDB): domain Bacteria; phylum Pseudomonadota; class Gammaproteobacteria; order Steroidobacterales; family Rariloculaceae; genus SMWC01. Next base: position 4,100 of record CAYXNS010000029.1, on the reverse strand, counting down.
CGATGCCGGGTAAGGTTTTCAAGATGTATCTGGCGGTCGCGGTCAACGCACCTGTATTTCCAGCACTCACGCAAGCATCGGCAGATCCATCCTTAACTTCCTGGATCGCGAGCCGTAACGACGACCTCTTCTTTCGTCGAAGCGCATCGGCCGGATGCTCGTTCATTTCTACAACTTCCGAGGCCACGACATAGCGAAGGCGGCTGCCGTATTGGCTACCGGCCGTGCGTCGAGCATTCTCGATCGTCTCGGGCAAGCCAATCAATGACAGGCCGATGGAGTCATCGCGCTCGAGGATAGCCAACGCCGCAGGCACGACGGCATCGGGACCGCTGTCGCCACCCATGGCATCAAGCGCAATTGTGACCTTGCGATTCATTAGGAGTAGCTTCGGGAAGAGAACAGAGTCTAGACGGATACTAGACGAGCAGTCTCCTAATCTTCCTGCTCCTCGACGGCAACAGGAATCTCCAACACCTTTCGACCGCGGTAGAACCCTTCGGCCGTGACATGATGGCGCTGGTGTGTCTCACCGGTCTCAGAATCTACCGAGAGTGTCGGGCCAGTTAGCTTGTCGTGCGAGCGGCGCATATCCCGTCTAGACGACGTCTTTCGCCTTTGTTGAACAGCCATTCTTGTTGTCTCCTCAGCGATATCTGAGAGGCGGATCCATCGTCTCGGGCTTGTCGTCGGGCGCGAACGCCTGAAGAGCCTGAGCCACTTTTCCGCACTCATCAATTTCTGTGTGCCGCGGAATGATTGGCAACGACACGATTAATTCATCCTCTATCAACGCAGCCGGATTGAGTTTATCGTCCACTACAATCACAGCTTCATGTTCTTTCGCAACTTCTTTACGCACCGACTCCGGCTCGATCAGTGTCAGTGACACCTGTTCGTGCACGTTGTGCTCCAGCGGTTCCAGACATCGCTGGCAAATCAACTCCAAAACGGTCTCAAAGCTCAGGTCCACCGTAACGGAGAGATTCGTTTGTCGATAAAACTTCAAATTTGCCTGGATGCGCCCTCGATCCGAGTGCAGAATCCCACGAAGCCGCGTAAGCTGTCGCAGCTCGATCTCACCGCTCAAAAAAGCCTTACGTTCTGCGAGGACATCGAGATCGTACAGACTGTACCAAGCACACAACGAGCCAGGCATAATTGATCTATGATAGGTATAAGACTTTCCGCTGTCAAAACCGAAGGTTACGAGAGCGTCAGCCTTGATTCGCGATGCCGCGGCTGATCCTCGCGTCGATGTCGCCCTACCGGCGTGAGCTGTTGGACCGGCTGGGGTTACCGTTCGAAGTGCGCCCGGCCGGCGTGGACGAATCGGCCGTCCCGGGGGAGAGTGCGGCGGGGCTCGCGGCCCGTCTGGCATCGGCAAAGGCGGAAAGCGCTCGAGCCACGAGCAAGGGCGTGCAAGAGATCATCATCGGCGCGGACCAAGTTGCGTCACGGGGCGGCGAGTTTCTTCGTAAGCCCGGCGACCATGATACCGCTCTGGCCCAGCTCAACGCGTGCCAGGGAAAGACAGTCGTGTTCTTTACCGCGACAACCGTCATCGATTGCGATACCGGGAAGCAGTGGCGGGGGCTGGAGAGCACAGAGGTGGAATTTCTAGCGCTCTCGCAGCAACAACTGAGCCGCTATCTAGAACTCGAGCAGCCCTATGACTGTGCCGGAGGATTCAAGGCAGAAGGGCTTGGCATCTCGCTCTTTCGAGCCATTCGCTCCCAGGACCCCACAGCACTGCTGGGGCTACCGATGATCTGGCTTGCTCAGACTCTTCGCGATCTCGGTTTCGACCCACTCACCTCGAGCCGGCGCTGAACATCTCGAAGATTCTCCGGCAACGCAGAGCTGATCATGAACTCCTCGTCGCTGTCTGGCCAGACGAAGTCGACGGCATGCGCATGCAGGAAGATTCGGCGAAGTCCGATCTTGCGTAGCTCCGCATTAAACTCCGCATCCCCGTAACGCTCATCGCCCGCCACCGGATGGCCCATGTGCGCAGCGTGCACGCGAATTTGATGAGTTCTACCCGTCGCGATCGAAACTTCCATTAACGTAGCGTGCGCACCGTAACTCTCTACGACACGAAACTGACTACGCGCTTTTTTTCCGTAGTCGCTTACGCTGACGAAGCTCTCTCCGTTATGCTGTTGCCTGGTCTCGAGTGGCGCATTGACATCAACTCGTCCGTGCTGCCAGGACCCTTGCAACAACGCGAGATAACGCTTCGTCATACCACCTTCGCGAAGCAAACCATGCAACCGGCGAAGTGCACTCCGCCGCTTGGCGACTAGCAGGCAACCCGATGTACCGCGATCCAATCGATGAACCAGATCCAGCGCAGCAACGCCGGGTCGAAGACTCCGCAGCGCCTCTACGCAACCGAAGTCGATACCGGTACCGGCATGAACCGCCATGCCGGATGGTTTATCCAGCACGAGCAACCGCGTATCTTCTGCGAGAATCCGCTCTTCGAGCCATTGCAGGCCACCCCCCGGAATTCTCGGTTTACTGGATGCTCGTCGTGCGACCGGCGGAACCCGGACGCGGTCACCCAGCCGAAGCCGGTAGCTCGCACGTACGCGGCCACTGTTGACCCGGACTTGACCGGAGCGGATCAAGCGATACACATGACTGCGGGGCACACCCTTCAGCTGACCCAACAAGTAGTTGTCCAGCCGCTGCCCGACCAACTCAGCATCGATGTCCCGATGGTAAACAGAGGTGGTTCCGGAAATGTGTGATGGAGTCGACATTTGCTAGAGCGTTGAATTGAGCCGCAATGCGGCTGTGCTATAGTACGCGAATGGGCTCTCGTACGCCGAAAGGTGAATTTGAGGCTCAGCAACAATGGGGGTGGCCACTAGATGTCTGGCCGTCAATGCAGGTTTTTTTAATATTCGGCCGATCCGTGTGTCGGGCAGCCGCGATAAGGACCAGGCGATAGCTCTCTGTCGCTAAATCCCCTGATTACAGGGCGATTTACCGGCGTCAGATTGAGCATTCGGTGCCCTGGGCGAGATTTATGGTACAGCCAGTAACAAAACAGATTCTCTGCTGTTCTGCCTCGCAGATCGCGTTGGCCGGTCCCGAATCCGGGTTCGCCGCCAATGGACTCAGAAATTATGAAACGAATGCTAGTCAATGCAACTCAGCAAGAGGAGTTGCGCGTCGCCATCGTCGATGGGCAAAGACTCTACGATCTTGATATCGAGGTACCTTCTCGAGAACAGCGAAAAGCGAATATCTACAAAGGGCGTATTACACGAATCGAGCCCAGTCTCGAAGCCGCATTTGTAGACTACGGCGCCCAGCGCCACGGCTTTCTTCCGCTCAAAGAGATCTCCAGCGAATACTTCGTCCGTGGCCCGGAGGAAGGTGGTCGCGTTCAGATTAAGGACGTCCTGAAGGACGGCCAGGAAATCGTCGTTCAAGTCGAGAAGGAAGAACGCGGCAACAAGGGCGCCGCACTCACAACCTTCGTGAGTCTGGCCGGCCGGTTTCTCGTTTTGATGCCCAACAATCCACGGGCAGGTGGTGTGTCCAGGCGCATCACGGGGGAGGACCGGGATATCGTTCGTGAGTCTCTCGACGAACTTGACCCTCCGGACGAGATGGGCTGCATCGTGCGCACCGCCGGTGTCGGACGCAGCATCGAAGAACTACGCTGGGACATCAACTATCTTCTGAGTATCTGGGAGGCTATCAAAGAAGTCGTCGTCAAGCGCCCTGCCCCGTTCCTTATCTATCAGGAAGGAAATGCCATCGTTCGCGCCGTGCGCGATCATTTCTCTAACGAGATTGGCGAGATTCTGGTCGACGGCGAGACGACCTATTCGGAGGCTCATGAATTTATCGAGCGAGTGATGCCGCACAATCTTCGTAAGCTCAAGCACTACGAAGATCCCGTTCCACTCTTTACACGATTTCAGATCGAGAGTCAGATCGAGTCAGCATTCTCGCACATGGTGTCGTTACCTTCGGGCGGAAGTATCGTAATCGATCATACGGAAGCGCTTACCGCCATCGACATCAACTCGGCGAGAGCCACCAAAGGCGACGATATCGAGGAGACTGCACTTAAT
>CAYXNS010000028.1:423-34994 GCA_964466315.1 uncultured Gammaproteobacteria bacterium | reverse complement strand
GTCAAAACCTTCGCACTCGTAGAGACCATAATGTTCTCGACGTAACTGGATTCAGCTTATGGAAGCTTCTGATGATTAGGAAAACGATGTTCTGGTGCCACCTAGTTGCCGGTGTTACGACCGGGTTGGTGGTCATAATGATGTCGGTCACTGGCGTGATCTTGACGTACGAGCGGCAGATGATCGTCTGGTCGGATCGAGCTTACTATGAGGGGCCGGAACCGGGTGAACACCGCCAGTCGATCGACGATCTGGCAGCGGCGGCCGGCCATACCGGTTTCCAGCCGGCTGCCATGATGATCTTCTCCGACCCCAGCGCACCGGTCGCCGTGAGCGCGGCACGAGGTATGGGGACGATCTATCTCAGCCCGTATTCCGCCGAGATGCTAGGTGAACCGGAGCCAGGCTTACGGGATTTCTTCAGCACCGTGACCGGGTGGCATCGGTGGTTCAACGCCACAGCCGCCCAACGTACGGTGCCGCGCGCCATAACCGGCGTTAGCAATCTGGCCTTTCTATTCTTAATCTGTACTGGGGTGTACTTGTGGCTACCCAAGATTCTCAGGTGGCCCCTGCTCCGGGCACGGTTGTCCTTCGAGAACAGGACCGGCACTTCGAAAGAGCGTGACTTCAACTGGCACCACGTATTCGGTATCTGGTCAGCCGTACCGCTCTTCGTCGTTATCGCAACTGCCGTCGTCTTCTCATATCCCTGGGCTAACGATCTCGTTTACCGGAGCGTCGGTGAGGCCGTACCCGCGGGAGGCATGGGTATGGGGATGGGCATCGCCGCTAGCGTGGCTCAAGAACCGGCGCTTCGGCGAAGTGGCGCGGCGTCGCCGGTCCCGAGCGATCAACTCCCGCTGGAGACTTTATTCAGCCGGGCAGCGACTCAAGTAGAGGGCTGGCAGAGCATCGCCGTTCAGCTACCCCCGGAGGGCGCGTTAGTCGTGAACTTCACGATCGATCGGGGGGATGGCGGTCAACCGCAGAAACGTCACACCCTAGCTCTGGACACCAAGACGGGCGATGTGGCACGGTGGCAGCCGTTCGAAAGCCTGTCCACCGGAACCCGGGCGCGACAGTGGATTCGCCGCCTCCATACGGGCGAGGCACTCGGACTTGTCGGTCAGGGTGTTGCGGGACTCGTCTCTTTCACGAGTCTGATCATGGTCTGGACAGGGCTCGCATTGGCCTACAGAAGGCTCATTCAGCCACTATTCAAACGACGGCGCAGCTAGAGGCCGCTGTATACCATTATCGCCAACACGCTGACTTGCGAAATAATATTCCCATGCCTTCTCTGCGATCATCGACGATCGTGGCCACCAGAGGATTGATCATCGCGGCCGTGCTTCCCGTGTACGCGCAGGAGACCGGCGGGGAACTCTACCAGAGCGCCTGCGCGGCCTGCCATGGGAGCGATGGCAGCGGAAATCTACCTTCGCAACTCGGTTTCGATCTCGCGATTCCAGACTTCAAGGGGCAAATAAAAGGGCCGTGTCACTTTTTTCCGTTAAGAAGTACGGCTAAACCGTCTCGACTCCACAGCCAACCAAACTAACGCAGTGCCGGCGATGACGAGCGCCGGCACCATCGCGAGCTGCACCGTTGCCCAACCGTAACCGTGCAACAACGCGCCGGAGATGAACGACGTGAACGCGACGAGGCCAAAGATAAAGAAATCGTTCAGCCCCTGTATCTTCGCCCGTTCCTCCGCCGTATGACTCGTTCCAAGCAGGCTCGTTGAACCGATAAAGCCGAGATTCCAGCCCAACCCGAGGGCGATCAGAGCCACATAAAAGTGCCCGAGTTCCACGCCGCTGATCGCAATGAGACCCGAGGCGCCGAGCAAAACGAGGCCCAGGGCAATTACGGGCAGATGGCCCAAACGTAGGATTACCGAGCCGGTGAAAAAACTAGGCGCGAACATCGCGATGACGTGCCAGCGAACCACATCCGCGGCCTGGCTCGTGGAGAATCCGTTTCCGTCCATAGCAAGTGAAGTCGAAGTCATTACGAGCACCATGAGTGCGTAGGACACCATGGCACAGATCACCGCCACGAGGGTCCTGGGCTGGCGGAGTATTGTGCCAAGCGGGCGTCCCGAGGGCTCGCCCTTCAAACGCCGCGTTGGCGTCGGAATATCGAGGAATAAGACGCCAACGGCGCCGAGAATGTTGAGCGCGACGACGGCAGCATAAGCACCGGCGTAAGGCACGGGATCGAAGTAGTTGGCCGTCGCGTGGACGACCTCTGGGCCGATATAGGCGGCGACGAGTCCGCCCGCGAGTACCCAGGAGATCGCCTTTGGGCCGAACGTCGCCGACGCGGTATCGGCAGCGGCGAACCGGAAATAGCCCTGGGTGGATTGATAAATCCCCGTACATGCCGTACCCAGCAACAGTAGCTCGAATTGGCCCAACAAGAGCGCACTCGCACTGATCGCACCGCCGCAAGCACCGGCGAGCGCCCCAAGCAGGAAGCCCGCGCGCCGGCCGAAGCGCCCCATGAACAAGGACGCCGGCGCGGCCGTACACATCGATACGAGCAGCATTACCGAGATGGGTAAGGTCGCGAGCGCCTTGTTCTCCGCCAGAGTAAATCCCACGAGTCCGCCCAGAATGATATTGATCGGCATCTGTGAGCCGAGGATGGCCTGGGCCGAGAACAGCACGATCACATTCCGTGTCGCCCGGCGATCGTCCGTGTGAGTGGTGCTCGTTGCCATTAGGTGCCCAGTAGGAACGCGACGCAACGTGCCCGCAACAAACTGGCACCCGCGCCGGGCGATCGAAGAACCGGAAGTAATGTCCCGTGAGTGTCGGGGTTATTCCTGAGCTGGACCGGAGTAATCGGCGAACTGCTCGCGTAGCGTTACCTTGGAGATTTTGCCGGTCGCAGTATGAGGAAGCTCATCCGTAAACGCCACATCGTCGGGAATCCACCAGTCGGCAACCTTGCCTTTGAACGACGCCAGAAGCTCCTCTTTATCGGGGTTGCTCCCCTCCGCAGGCACGGCGATGAGTAACGGCCTCTCGGACCATTTCTCGTGGCTGATTCCGATCACGGCGGCCTCCGCGATGTCGGGATGCGCGATGGCCAGATTTTCGAGTTCGATCGAGCTGATCCATTCCCCGCCTGACTTGATGATGTCCTTAGTTCGATCCGTAATCTTCATGAAGCCTAGCGGATCGATTGTCGCGACGTCGCCCGTCGAGAACCAGCCGTCCTCATCGTGCGTGTCGCCGTCGTCCTCACCGAAATAGCTGTCACAAACCCACGAGCCCCTGACACGCAGATCGCCGAATGCTTCTCCATCCCAGGGTAGCTCCTCGCCGTCGTCACCGACGATCTTCATGTCTACCCCGAAGACACCCCTCCCCTGTTTCAGCCGCATCGCGTTGCGCTCCGCGCGCGGTAGGTTCTCCATGCCGCGACGCGGCGTGTTAAGTGTGCCAAGCGGACTCATCTCCGTCATCCCCCAGGCATGGAGCGTCGTGACGCCATGCTCGGTTTCGAATTCCTCCATGATATTCAGCGGACAGGCCGCGCCGCCGATCACCGTGCGTTCGAGGCTCGGCACGGTCTTACCCGAATCCCTAAGATACTCGAGAAGCGCGAGCCAGACCGTTGGAACACCCAAGCCTACCGTGACCTCTTCCTGCTCGATCAGTCGCTGCAGTGTTTCGCCATCGGCCATGCGCGGACCCGGGAAAACCAATTTGGCCCCGGCAATCGCGCAACTGTATGGCGTGCCCCACGCATTAACGTGAAACATCGGTACGACCGGTAGTACCGCATCCCGCTGCGACACGGCCATCATGTCGGCCATGCAGGCTGCGTAAGCGTGCAGTACCGTCGAACGATGACTGTAGAGTACGCCCTTAGGATTCCCGGTCGTCCCCGATGTGTAGCACAGGACATTCCCCGTGTTTTCGTCCAGCTCCGGCCACTCATACTCGTCTGTCTCGGCTTCGAGCAGACTCTCGTAACTGAGTATTGGAGACAGCGTGCTCTGCGGCATCTTGTCGGGCGGTGTCAGGACGACATAGGCCTCGACCGTAGGCAGCTTATCCGCGAGCGCCTCGATCAGCGGCAGGAATGCGACGTCGAAGAACAATACTCGATCCTCGGCGTGGTTGATGATAAAGACGAGTTGTTCGGCAAACAGCCGCGGATTCACAGTGTGCAATATCCGACCGGCACAGGCCACGCCGAAATACAGTTCGAGGTGGCGGTAATCGTTCCAGGCAAGCGATGCGACGCGCTCCCCGGACTCAATTCCAAGTCGTGAGAGGGCGTTGGCGAGTCGTCTGGCACGCCGGAATACGTCGCTGTACGTACAGCGGTGCAACGGTTCGTCCACCGTAACCGATACAACCTCTGCCTGCCCGTGGTGTCGCTCCGCGAATCGCATTATCTCGGTGACCGTCAAAGGGATTGCCATCATTCTGCCGCGCACGACTCTCTCCGAATGTTCCAGGACGTCCGCGTGGAACTATACCGCGCTTCGCGCTCGGAATGACGACCTCGTCGATTTATCAGCACCAGATTCCTTTGCGAAAAAGTGGCCGTGTGCCTTTTTCACGGATCAATCTACAGGTCGAGTGGAGCGGACTAGACCTGCCCGGTCGAGTGCTAAATAATGAGTACCCATGCGGACGTATTCTACGCGAGAGGTTGCGGAGTTACTGGGAGAGTCCCCGGCACGCGTTCGATCCTTCGCGCGCGCCCGGTTCGTATCACCGCTCAAGACTCCAGGCGGTCATTATCGCTTTTCGTTTCAAGATCTCGTGATGCTGCGCGCCGCGAAGGGTCTGGCTGAAGCGAATCTCGATCGCCGGCGGATGTGGCGTGCATTGCGCGCGCTCCGCGAAAAGCTTCCATCGGACCGCCCGCTGAGTTCCGTACGCGTACTCGCAGACGGCGACCGTGTTCTCGTCCGCGAGAAAAACACGGCCTGGGATCCGGAGTCCGGACAGACGATCATGAACTTCGCCGTGACTGAACTCGCTGAGAAAGTCGCACCGCTTGTGCACGACTCGGCGCCGCTGGCCAAGGCCCAGGCGAACACGGGTGACGAGTGGTTTGATCTCGGGCTGGAGTTCGATCAGGTCGGCGCTCGTGAAGACGCCTGCGTTGCCTACCGGCAAGCGCTCGGCCTGGATCGCGACCACGTCAACGCAAGAATCAACCTCGGGCGGCTGCTACACAACGATAGGGCCTACCGGCAAGCCGAAGAACTCTACCGGGAGGCCTTAGGCATCGATCCCGCGAATTCCATCGCGGCCTTTAATCTCGGCGTCGTGCTAGAGGATCAGGGTGCTCTTCAGGAAGCTCTCGAGACCTATCGGCATGCACTGGCGGTCGACCCATCGATCCCCGATGTGCACTACAACATCGCTCGTCTCTACGAGCATCAAGGCGATCAACAGTCCGCGCGGCACCATTTCTCGCGATTCAGGGCACTTCGAAGCGAGCAGGACGACTAGAAAAAAGGGACACGGCCCCCTTTTTTTGCGGCCCCTTCTTCGCGAGCCACGCGGTATTTAACAGAACCGACTACCGGGCCCACAGTTTCCGGGCCCGCGTCTTCCCTTCGTCAACGATCGCTCCACAAGACGCGTTATTACACGCGAAAGAACACTATCGGGTTTTGGACATGGAAGCGATCACCGTAAAACTACCCACTGGAAGAACCGACGCACTGCGGATCGTACAGATTTGGGGCGAGCGGCGGCTTCAAGGTTTTGCCAACACCGGCGTCTTCAGCATCTCCACCGCCAGTTCAGATGCCAGGGATGGCGAACCCGAAACCGGCGCTTACAAGGACGACTGTCTCGACTCGACGACGATCGAGATCGACGGCAGTCTCGGCGTCGGCAGTCATGACTATGGCGGCGACCCCTACAATCGCTACGGTTGCTCAGCGTTGACGAGTTCGTTATAGAGCGCAAGCGTCTGCGCAACGGTCGTCTCCAGACGAAAATCCGTCGCGATCCGGAGTTTTGCCTGCTTACCCAAGCGCCGGCACATTTCACGATCTTCATACAGAGTCCGCAATGCGCGACCGAGCGTGTCGGCGTCGCCAGCCGGAACAACGAGCCCGGAAACTTCATGTTCGACGAGCTCCGGATTGCCGCCGGAATCGCTGACGACGGGCGTCGTCTCGTACGCCATGGCTTCGATGACGGAGCGCGGCAATCCCTCCCGGCGCAGACTAGGCAACACGGATACATCGGACGCCGCCATCAAGGCCGGTGCATCGGCACGAAAGCCGAGCACGTGGATGCGATCTTTGTGCGGCGACACGGCTATCTGCTGCGAGATCGGCGCGGAGTCCATTCCGTTGCCGACGAGCAGGATATGCAGAGACGGTTCGACGGGCAGAGCCCGGACAGATTCGATGAACAGCGGGACGCCCTTTCTCGGGCGTACGTTCGTCACACAACAGATTACGAACGCGCCCGCCGAAATCCCATGTTCGGCGAGATCGGCCGGTGCTTCCCGATACCACGCCAGGTCGTGACCCTTGTGTATCGTGGCGAGCCGCTCGGGCGGAAGGTGGATACCGAAACCACCGAGCTCCAAGAAATTTCGGCGGACCGCATCCGCCACACAAATGATCCGATCAACGCGGGGATTCAGGAAACTGAGCCAGTCCACGGGATTGAGATAGCTGACATTCCCCATGATGCCGCGATAGAGAACAACCCTAGCGTCCGTGCCTTTCGCCGCGGCGAGCCCGTTGAAGATTGGCCTTTTTCGCAAGAGATGGAGTATTTGCGAACCGTGACCCGCGATGTGATCTCGAATGACATCGATGCCCTCGCGATCGCGCTTACTATCCAGTTTCAGAACCGCGTACGGGACACCAGCGTCTCGCAGCCACCCGATATGCGCGGACTCCTCCCACAACAAGACCTTGAGATCTACACCCGCCTCGTGCAGACCGACAAACGTCCCTGTCTCGGGACGATCAGCCGCGTCGGTAATCGCGAGGACTCTCAGGTCACCCATTGATATTTCCGTAGGTTATAGACAACAGATACGATTAGTTCTCGAATCGCTGCGCGTCGACCGGAAGCCTTTGCTCCCAACGCGCGACGAAAACTTGGGCAGACAAGTAATTAGAGCTATGCTTTGGTAAACACGTGACAACGCATCCTAGTCGGACCCTTGTCGCTACCGCAAGCGAGCAAAGTTATTATGCGGCGATTTGCTCTCGGTAGACTAGCACCAGCCACCGGGCGACCAAATGCTCCGCACTTAGAGAAGACCGAGTATGAAAGAGGACTACGCTGAACTTCGCGAACTACTGCTGGACAAACGGGAGGAGTTGACGGCACGCCTGACGAGGCTGAAGAAGAACCTCACATCCGGACGCAGTGCCGACTCTCAGGAACAGGCCCAGGAGTTGGAGAACGTCGAGGTCGTCGACGCTCTCGGGAATGAAGCGCGGCTGGAACTCAGCAAGATCGCTCAGGCATTGGAACAGATGAAAAATGACAGCTACGGGGAATGCGTCAGCTGTGGAGAACAGATTCCGCTCGCACGACTGAAAGCCTACCTGTTCGCCGACCGCTGTATCCGCTGTGCGACCGCCGAAGAGAATCGGCATGCTCACTAGGTTCGAATTAGACCCGGCCGGCAGATGGCTTGCGTAACTCACTCCAGGCGTCCAGCAACGTTTCCCGTCTCTCCCGGGTGTTCTCGATCGCGGCTTCTTTGACCGGCCCAAATCCTCGAATCTGATCGGGCAGGCTCGCCAGCTCAATCGCCACGGCCATGTGCGACTCATCCAACTGCTCGCACATCCGGGACAGCAGCACCTCGTAGCCCGCGATCAACTGTCGCTCCAAGCGCCGTTCTTTCGTGTAGGAGAACGGATCGAACTTCGTTCCGCGCAGGAACCTGAGCCTGGCCAGCATTCGCAGGACAGGCAGGACCCAACGACCGAAAGCGAACTTCCGCGGCCGCCCGGAATTCGGGTCGGTACCCGTGATCCAGGGAAGCGAAAAATGGAAGCGAGGCTTGAGGCGACCCTGGTAATCCGCTTGCAGCTTTTCGAGGAACCCCGTCTCAGTGTGTAGTCTCGCAACTTCATACTCATCTTTATAGGCGAGTAACTTGAAGTAATTCCTGGCGACAGCCTCCGTCAAGTCAGTACTCCCGGGAACTACCCTACTTTCCACAGACCGGATACGATCGACTTGCTGTCGATACCGATCCGCGTACGCGCTGTCCTGATACTGACTGAGATAACTCATGCGGCGGGATATGCTGTCATCGAGCGAATCGGTTTCCTCCAGCGACGGCGCCACTCCCCCCGCCAGTCGCTCTACTTCGTCCGGATCGAGAACGGAATAACGGCCCCACACCAATGCACGTTTATTCCCCTCGACATTGGATCCGAATAGCTCGAACGCACACTCGAGCGACGCGGCGGAAACGGGCAACAGGCCGCGCTGTAAAGCAGCACCCAACAGAAAAACATTAGCCAAAAGACCATCGCCAGTTAGCGCTATCGCCAAGCGTGACGCATCGAGTGCAAAAAAGCTATCGGGCCGACATGCTCTGCCGAGCGCCGACAATAACGCCTGGCCGGGAAACTCGAGATCGCGCTCATTGATAAAACTCGGCGGCATCTCTTCGTGCGAGTTAACGAGGACAGCCGAACGATCGTTGGACAGAGTGAGCAAGGATTCCCTGCCGGCGGCGACTAACAGGTCGCCACCAAGCAGCAGATCGACCTGCCCCGCCGGGATCCGCGCACCGTGTAGATCCTCGATCTTCTCCACAACCCGGATGTGTGAGAGAACGGCGCCGAACTTCTGCGCGAGACCGGTCTGATCGAGTTCCATGACGACGCTGCCTTCGAGGTGTGCCGCAAGACCGATCAGCCCGCTGGTCGTCACGACGCCCGTACCGCCGACGCCGGCGACGAGCACGTTGTACGGCGACGTGATATCGGGCTTTGCCGGGTCCGGCAGGTCCGGCAGACTTTCGGGATCCACCGGTACGGGCGGTTTGGGTTCACCCTGGTCCAGCGTCACGAAGCTCGGGCAGAATCCTTCTAGGCAACTGAAATCGCGATTGCAGGACGATTGGTTGATGGCGCGTCTGCGACCGAATACGGTTTCGATCGGAACGACAGACAGGCAGTTGGACACGAAGTTACAGTCACCGCAGCCATCACAGACGAACTCATTGACGAAAACCCGCTGCGATGGGGTTTCGATCAGGCCGCGCTTTCGCTTACGACGCAGTTCCGCAGCACAACTCTGATCGTAGATCAGTGCCGAGACCCCGCGCCGCTTCCGGAGATCGAGCTGTACCTTATCCAACTGGCGGCGATGACGAACGGAGACGCTTCGCGGCAGTTCCGGATCGTCCGCAAACTTACTCGGATCGTCGCTGACGATGACCACGGGTTGCACACCTTCACCGACCAACTGCTGCGCGATTTGTCCCGCGCTGAATACGCCCTCGACGGGCTGGCCGCCCGTCATCGCTACGGCGTCGTTGTAGAGAATCTTATAGGTAATGTTGACCCCCGCCGCCACGGCCGCTCGGATCGCGAGCGATCCTGAGTGCGTATACGTGCCATCGCCGAGATTCTGAAAAACATGGTCGGTGTCCGTAAATGGAGCATGTCCGATCCAGGTGGCGCCTTCGCCGCCCATCTGAGTGTAGGTTTCTGTATTGCGGCCCATCCACACGGCCATGAAATGGCAGCCGATTCCGGCGAATGCGTGACTGCCTTCCGGCACTCGGGTGGAAGTATTGTGCGGGCACCCGGAGCAGAAGTGCGGCCGCCTCGCGCCATTTCCTGATACGGCCGTCACCGCATCGCTTTTCTGCGCGAGAAAGCGTAACCGCTCGTCGATCTCGGGGCTCGTGTAGTAACGCGCAAGCCGCCTACCGAGTGCCGTCGCCACCATTGCAGCCGTCAGTTCGCCGGCCGACGGCAGAAGCCACTCACCAAGATCATCGTATTTTCCGACGATGACGGGTTGCGATTCGTTCCGTCTGTCGAAAAGCTGTTCCTTGAGCTGGGATTCGATAACGCCACGTTTTTCCTCGACGATGAAGATCTCCTCCAATCCGTCAGCGAACTGATGGACGACTTCGACCTCGAGTGGCCAGCTCATTCCGACCTTCAGTAGGCGAATACCAATCTCGCTGGCGCGCCGCTCCTTGATACCCAGGTCTTCCAGCGCTTGTAGCGTGTCCCCGTGTGACTTGCCGGTCGTGATGATGCCGAAACGCGCCGCGGGACCATCGATCACGATTCGATTCAGTCGATTCGCGCGCGCAAATGCACCGGCGGCCCGGAGTTTATGGCGATGTAACCGGGCCTCCTGCTCGAGCGGTGGGTCGGGCCAGCGAATGCTCAAGCCTTCCGGAGGCAGATCGAAATCGGGCTCAACGATCTCGAAGCGGTCATGATCGAAATCTATCGTTTGTGACGCGTCTGCCGTCTCGGGAATGACCTTCATACCGACCCAGCAACCGCTGAATCGCGACAATCCAAAGCCCAGCAGACCGAATTCAATGAGTTCGTGGACATTGGCCGGATTCAGGACCGGCATCATCGCGTTAATGAAGCTGTATTCGCTCTGCTGAGGTAGCGTGGACGACTTACAGTTGTGATCGTCCCCGGCAGCCACGAGTACGCCGCCGTATCGCGACGTGCCGGCAGCGTTGCCGTGCTTCAAAGCATCTCCCGAGCGGTCTATACCCGGTCCCTTCCCGTACCACAGGCTGAACACGCCATCGACCCGCGTAGCGGAAAACAAACTCGCCTGCTGGGTTCCCCAGATCGAGGTCGCTGCCATCTCTTCGTTGACGCCGGGTTGGAAGCGAACACCCGCTCGATCAAGAACCGCGCCGGCTCGCCACAACTCCTGGTCCAGACCACCTAACGGCGATCCGCGATATCCGGAGACGAATCCGGCCGTGTCGCGGCCAGCACACTCGTCGCGATAGCGCTGCACCAATAACAGTCGCACCAGCGCCTGGAGTCCCGTGATAAATAGGCTCTTCCGGTCGAGTTGGTAACACTCGTCCAGCCGATCGATCCGGCGGAGAGCCGTCTCAGGCATGGGAGTTTCTGAACGGCGATCTTCAGGTACAGCAATCATCGTGTTCCATGATACCTGGGTACGTCTGACGATCCAGGCGCTGCACCGACCGAACTAGGGGTCTGGATGATCGGATAACGCGTCGATGAGTACGTTCGTATCGACATTGCTACCACTCAACACGATACCGACACAATCGTATTTCGCCGCGGCCCCGCTCAAGACGGCAGCCAAGGCCACGCCGCCCGAAGGTTCCAATATCAGCTTCAGATACCGTGCACCGAATGCCATCGCGTGTGCCGCCTGCACGTCGGTTACGGTATACCCTCCGACAAGTATCCGGCGGTTGATCGCGAAAGTAATGGCACCCGGTGTCGGAGCCATGAGCGCATCGCAAATCGTCGCCGGGTGCCCGCACACTACTTGCCGCGAGTCGGCCTTGAGTGAACGCCTCGTCTCATCGTAGCCTTCAGGCTCTACCGAAAAAATCTGGCACTCGGGAAACAGTTCCTCGATGCTGAGCCCGGAGCCAGCGATGAGGCCGCCGCCACCGCAAGGCACGTAAACGGCATCAAGCTCCAGCCCCTTGGCCTGCGCATATCTACCCAGTTCCAGCCCCACCGTACCCTGGCCGGCGATGATGTCGGGGTGGTCGAATGCCGGCACGAGTGCAGCGCCTCGCTCGGCCGCAATCTGTGCCGCGATATGCTCGCGATCCTCATGGTAGCGGTCATAGGAAACGATCTCGGCACCTAGCATGCGTGTATTGAACTTCTTGATCTTGGGCGCGTCCTTGGGCATGACGATCGTCGCCTGGACACCGAGCCATTTCGCCGCGAGCGCCACGCCTTGGGCATGATTTCCCGACGAGAACGCCACGACGCCCGCGCTGCGTTCCTGATGGCTAAGCTGTAACAGACGATTGAGAGCACCGCGAATCTTGAATGTCCCGGAGTGCTGAAGGGTTTCGGTCTTGACGAGGATCCGTGTGCCCGCCCGCTGATTCAGGACGTCCGACTCGAGTACCGGCGTTGCGATCAACCAATCCCGAAGACGGCCACTGGCCTCTTCGACATCACCCAACGTCGGTAGCACATCCGTCATAGGGTCCCAATTTGCCCTGATATCAGGCCGATACTATAGTCGAGAAGGCCGCCGCATCCCTAGTCACCGTCTCGGCAGATGCCTGCCACTTTCCGACACTCGAACAGACTGAGACAATCGTATCGCTATGCATGAAGACAGACTCGAGCCCTGGCAGCACTCACATTCGTTCGGCCAGCACCTGAAGCGGCCGGGCGAAACACGAACGCTGATCGTCATCGTGCTGACAGGTGCGATGATGCTCGTCGAGATCGGCGCCGGGCTCGCGTTCGGTTCCATGGCGCTTCTTGCCGATGGCCTGCACATGGCCTCACACACGGCCGCGTTGAGCATCAACGCGTTCGCCTACATCTACGCGCGTCGTCACGCACATAACGAAGGCTTCAGTTTCGGCACGGGAAAAGTCAACACGCTTGGCGGATTCACGGGTGCCGTTCTGCTCACGGGCTTTGCGATCTTCATGGCGTGGGAGAGCATCGAACGGCTGATGTCGCCCGTGGAGATCGGGTTCAATCAAGCGATCTTTGTGGCGAGCATGGGACTGATTGTCAACGGCGCGTCCATTTTGATCCTCGGGCACAGTCACAGTCCCGGGCCGGATGCGACAGCCGAACCCGGCCCGCACGATCACATCCAACATCATTGGCACGATCACAATCTCCTCGCCGCCTACCTGCACGTACTGGCCGATGCGCTGATATCGCTGCTCGCGATCTTCGCGTTATTGGGCGCCAAGTACCTCGGATGGATCTGGGCCGACCCGGCCATGGGCATCGTGGGCGCTATCCTCGTCGCGCGCTGGTCGCTCGGTTTGGTTCACAGCACAGCACAGCTCCTACTCGACCGCGAGGCGCCCGCGGAACTCTGCGCTAAAGTGAAGGACAGCATCGAAACTGAGGACGATAATCGGATCGTGGATCTGCACATCTGGGCCATCGGTCCGAACATTTATTCCTTAATCGCATCCATCATAACGCATCACCCCCAGCCCCCGGACCACTACAAGGCGTTGATCCCGAAGAATCTAAATGTCGTGCACATGACCATCGAAGTTCACGTATGCGACGACGCCCAGCGGTGACCCCGAGATGACGACTTCCAACGGGGAAAGCCGGGGCCAGGATTCGAAATCCACCCGGCCCATCGTTCGGCTCAGCGGAGTGGATGTAGCGCTCGCCGGCAATCGAGTACTGCACGACCTGAACTGGGAACTCTGCGCCGGCGAGCATTGGGCCGTTGTCGGCGCAAACGGCAGCGGAAAAACCAGTTTCCTGCGCCTGATCGCCGGGACGCTGTGGCCGGCACCGAACAGCGGGGCACGACGCTACGACTTCGATGGCGAGATACAGATCGATGCGGTGCAGGCGCTCGGCAAGATCACGCTGGTCGGGCACGAATTACAGGACCGATACACGCGCCTCGGCTGGAACTTTGACGCCGTCGACGTCATCCTTTCCGGGCTAAAGAAGACCGACGTACCGCGCCACGAGACCGACGCGCAGGATAGGATCCGTGCCCGCGGGCTCCTACGACAACTCAAGTTGCTGCATCTGGCTGACAGGCCTTTCCTCGAGCTATCTCGCGGCGAACAACGCCGTGTACTGATCGCGCGTGGACTCGCGTTCAAACCGATGATCCTGATTCTCGACGAGCCCGTCGCCGGACTCGACGCGAATTCCCGACAAGCGCTGAATGAGATGATCGAGCAGATCAGCGAGAACATCACGGTGCTCTGTTCATATCACGAGGCCGCAAATCTACCTCGTAATATGAACCGGATGCTGCGACTCGCCGAGGGCCATGTTGTCGAGTCGGGTCCGATCTCTCCGACGAGTGATGCCTATGGCGACCATACGAGCGATGGCGCGACCGCGCGGCCCAGTTCGCCATCCGTCGCGCCGGATGCCGATTCAATCGTCATCGATATCCAACACGCCGACGTGTGGCTAGACAAGCACCGGGTACTGGCAGATATCACCTGGCGGCTCCTGGAAGGTGAGCACTGGCAGTTTACGGGACCGAACGGCGCAGGCAAGAGCACATTCCTCCGCCTGCTGCATGGTCAGCTTCGACCCACCAAAGGCGGCAGCATCGAGTTTCCCGCGATTGAGGGTCCCGAGAACGTATGGTCGCTGCGTCGCCAAATCGCCTGGGTCTCTCCCGAACTCCAGGCCGGTTACTGGTATCCGTCCACGGTGTACCAATGCATTGCATCGGGATTCGATTCGAGTATTGGTCAAACGCGGCGCCTGAAGAAGGACGAAGCCAACCTCGTCGACGAACTGCTCGAGCAGTTCGAGTTGGCCGATCTCACTGATCGTAATGTGAAGGCGTTGTCCTACGGGCAGTTCCGCCGCGTGCTGATCGCGCGCGCTGTTGTCCACCGGCCGAAAGTGTTGCTACTAGACGAACCCTGGGAAGGCCTCGACCCCAGCAACTTGGAACTCGTCATGCACGAGTTGACTCAAATCATCGCCCGCGGAACGCAATTAGTCTGCGCGACTCACTTCCACAGGCACACGGAGCAGTTCAACCGGGGACTCGTGCTGGAACGCGGCCGAGTCGTCCGCGCGGGATGAGCGGCCTAGCAAACTTGTGCCACCGAAGCGGGAAGATTCCGATTCAGGGCGGAAAATAAACTCCCAGGGCCATTCTAGAAATGACTTCGAATGCAGATTCTATCGTGGAAGGGCCCGGGGTGGGCTGGAAACCGACAGTCGCGGAGCGTCGAGGAGGCTCAACGGGAACTATCCAAATCTGTCCACTAGGGAAGCATAATGTCTTGTCCGAGAGCCGGATGCGGGAAAAACGTTCACTGCCCCATGGATTCCAACCCGCCGAGCCCTCTAGCCATAGCGTGACCCGCTCGCTACCATCGCCGCACTGCCACAGTTCGAAGAAAGCGGCCCGTGACACAAAGGACGACTGGACCATGGAACTGAAAAGCAAGACGGTCCTCGTGACCGGCGCAGCACGAGGCCTCGGTGCCGCAATCGCCAAGGGCGTCGCCGCCCAGGGCGCCGATATGGCACTCGTAGATCTCGACGCGGAAAGCCTCGCTGCCACCCAACAAGCTTGCACAGACCTCGGCGTTACTGCACGTAGCTATGCCGCCAATGTCGCCGATGAAAATCAGGTGATCGCTATTTTCGATCAAGTTGTGAAGGACTTCGGGCGTCTCGACGGCCTGGTCAATAATGCGGGCATCCTTAGGGATGGCCTGCTCGTGAAGGCGAAGGACGGCGAGATCGCCTCGAAGATGAGTCTGGCCGACTGGCAAGCAGTCATCGACGTCAATTTAACTGGCGTATTTCTCTGCGGACGCGAAGGCGCGGAGCACATGATTCGCCTCGGTAACGGCGGTTCGATCGTCAACATCTCCAGTATTTCTCGTGCGGGTAATTTCGGCCAGAGCAATTACTCTGCAGCCAAAGCAGGAGTCGCTGCCATGACGGTCGTGTGGTCGAAGGAACTCGCACGCCACGGCATACGCGTCAATGCGATCGCGCCGGGCTTCGTGAATACGGAGATGGTAGCCAGCATGAAGCTGGAGGTGCTCGAAAAGGCCAAGGGCCATATCCCCGTGGGACGGCTCTGCGAACCCGAGGAGATTGCGCACGCGGCACTGTACCTGTTCGAGAATGACTACATGGACGGTCGCGTCGTCGAGATTGACGGGGCGCAGAGGGTCTGAACCGCGACGAGAAAAAGGGGCCCGGCCCCTTTTTTCCTGTGGGAGCGGCCCGCCCGGCCGCGATCACTCACGGCCGAGCGACACGAGCCCTACCCTTACTAGCTACCAGTCAGGTTGTAACCCTGCTCGTCGTGGAGCACGAGATCGAGACCTTCCTGTTCCTCTTCGTCGGAAACCCGCAAGCCGATTACGGAATCGAGCACCTTGAGGATGATGAAGCTAACGACCCCACAATAAACGATCGTCGCACCAATACCGACGACCTGAAGGCCGACCTGAGAAACAATCGTCATGCCCTCTCCCAACCCGGAACCACCTAGCCCGGCATCGACGAATACACCGGTCAGTAGCGCTCCGATGACTCCGCCGACGCCGTGTACGCCGAAGACATCCAGAGAATCGTCATAACCGAACGCACGCTTCGCCCTGACGACGGCCAGGTAGCATCCGTATCCCGAAACAAGGCCGATGACCAGCGCGCCCATTGGGCCGACAAAACCGGACGCGGGTGTAATAGCGACCAGTCCTGCAACGGCACCCGACACAAGACCCAGCGCGCTGGGCTTGCCATGGCTCATCCATTCCGCGAACATCCACGTCAGCGCTGCCGCAGCCGTTGCGATCTGCGTGACCACCATGGCCATGCCTGCCACTCCATCCGCCGCGAGTTCACTACCGGCGTTGAAACCGAACCAGCCGACCCACAACATCGCGGCACCAACCATCGTCAGAACCACGTTACTGGGCTTCATCGGAGACTGCGGATAGCCATGCCGCTTACCCATTACCACGGCCGCGACGAGGCCGGCAACGCCCGCGTTAATGTGGACCACGGTCCCGCCTGCGAAATCGAGCACGCCCAAGTTACCGAGCCAACCACCGCCCCAGACCCAGTGGCAGACCGGGCCATAAACCACGGTGACCCAGATGGCCATGAACCATAGGACTGCCGAAAACTTCATGCGCTCGGCGAAGGCCCCAACGATCAACGCCGGTGTGATAATAGCGAAGGTCAATTGGAATATTGCGAACACACTCGTGGGAATCGTCCCGCTTAATGCGTCAACGCCGATACCGCGCATGAATATATTACTCAGACCGCCCACGAGGCCGCCGACATCGTCGCCGAAGGCCAGACTGTAGCCGTACAACACCCAGATGATCGTCACCAGACAACAAATCGCGAAGCACTGCATCATGACTGACAGCGCATTCTTTGCTCTCACCATGCCGGCGTAGAACAAAGAAAGCCCGGGGATCGTCATAAACAACACCAGGGCTGTCGACGTCAGCATCCAGGCCGTATCGCCAGAATCCAGTGCATCCTGAGCGAAGACAACACCCGGTGTGAGCGCCGTGAGCAGTGTGTAGCTGCCAGCGCGAATTGCTCTTGATATCTTCTTTTCCATCACTAATTTCCTCCCAATACGCTACAGCGCCTGATCGCCTGTTTCACCGGTCCGAATCCGGACCGCCTGCTGCAGATCGGATACGAATATCTTGCCATCACCGATAGAGCCCGTTCTGGCCGCGCCGACGATGGCTTCCACAGCGGCTTCCAGCAGATCCTCTGCAACGGCTGCTTCGATCTTCGTCTTGGGGACGAAGTCCACCGAGTACTCTGCGCCCCGATAGAGCTCCGTGTGGCCTTTCTGTCTGCCGAAGCCCTTCACTTCGGTGACCGTCAAACCCTGCACGCCTGTTTCGGCCAACGCCTGACGGACATCCTCCAGCTTGAACGGCTTAATGACTGTCGTGATGAGTTTCATGTCATCCACTCCTAATTGTTGTGCCTAGTCGCTTATCGCGATGGACTTGCTGATACCGAAGATGAGGTTATAGTCAGCCGTCGGGTTATCCTGGCTCACGACCAGATCATTGCTCGTGACTAACGCAATCGACAGGTCGACTCCGTTCCAGTCGAAGCCGTAGCCGATCTCGAAGTAATCGCCGTCGAACTGATCGCCGAAACTGCCGAACGTGAGGTACGGGCCGCTCGGAATTTCAATGGTCAGGGACGTGAAGGTGTAGTCCTCCGGCGCGCCAAAGCCGTCCCACTCACCGGCAGCGAAATCGAGAGAGAAGATGCCGTAGCCGAGACCGAGATTGACCTCCGCATAGGTATCGTCGAAATCATCGGTATAGTAGTAACCTGTGTACCCGACTCCCCAGCTCCAATCGCCGACTTCACCGCCGTAGCCGAAGTAGAGATCCGTCTCTATCCCGTCACCGACGTCGGCGCCCCAGGTCCCGATGTAGAAGCCGTTTTCGTTCTCGTAGTCGATACCAGCTGAGGCCGATGCATCCTCCTGAAAGATGCCGCGATACAGATAATCGCTGACCATGCCGACATTGGCCGACAGTTCTGCCACCGATACCGCAGGTACCAACCCGACGCTCGCTAGAATCATCGTTTGCCGTAGTTTCATGGCGGGGTTCCTCCTTCACCGCGTGTTATTGGTCAGTCCCAAATTGCAGTATCCATGCCAACACGTATTCTTATTTATTTTCAATAACTTAACTAAACACCTGGGCCTCGGTCCGGAGCGATGCGCACCATGATGGTGCATCGCTGCACTATAGTTGGGCGGACTGAGGTGCCGGAGTGCCGCAATGGCGCGGGAAGCCCCGACCCGGGCGACGGAGCTGTCGCCCGTTCGGCGAAGCCGGGCTATGATCCAAAGAGACGCACTAATGTACGGATTATTAACGGGGAGCGCTTTCGGCTGGCTCTGGTCTGCGGGCTAGAATTCCTCTGAGGCAACAGTCAACGCGAGACCGTCGAGTTCATCGCTCATCGTAAGCTGACAACTCAGCCGGGACCGCTCGGCGTCGAACGAGGACAGGTCGCCGAGAAGCTCCGCTTCTTCGCCGCTGCGCGGCGGCAGCTTGGCGGCCCAGGTCGAACCGACAAACACGTGGCAGGTTGCGCAGGAGCAAAGCCCGCCACAGATCGCGTCGACACTGTTGCCGAGGTCGCGAATATTCTCCATTATCGAGATTCCATTCTGCGCATCGACCTCGACTACTTGCCCCTGTCTATCGGTTACAACGAGCCTGGCCATATACGTTCGATTCTTCCCAATAAATCGGGCCGCACTATAGCAGATCGTCGCCGGGCGGCGCGGTCTCGAGAAACAATGTGCCGCCTCCACCGGTCTAGGAAGCATGATGTCAGAACAGAGCTCAATTAGCGGCACACCGAACACCTGCCTCGTCGTCTTCCTCAAAGCGCCGGTCAGGTCCAAGCGACGTCTCGCGAAGGAGATCGGCGATCTCGCGACAACGGCCGCAACTCATCTCTGGGCCTGCGTGCAGGAAGACCTGGAGGACTGGCCTGGCCCCGTTTACTACGCACCGGCAGAAGTCGAGGACGCCGACTGGCTTTCCGGTCAGCTCGGCACTTCTCACACAGCCGTTCTGCAGAATGGATGCAATCTGGGTGAACGAATTAATCACGTGGATGAGATTCTCAGAAAGAGGGGTGAGCAGAAACTTTTGTTTCTCGGCACGGACTGCCCCGCGATGGAACGGGACTATTTGTCAAGAGCCGATAAGCTTCTGCGTAACCACGATGTCGTCCTGGGCCCGGCAACCGATGGCGGCGTCGTGCTCATGGGTGCACGTCAATCCTGGCCTCCATTGACCGATCTACCCTGGAGCACGTCCGAGTTGCATGAGACGTTATCGAGCGCATGTACGAGGCACGGCCTCACGGTCGCGACGCTCGAAGCGCGCGCGGACGTTGATACCGTCGCCGGACTGCTGGCCGCCCGCAACGAC
Organism: uncultured Gammaproteobacteria bacterium; assembly: GCA_964466315.1. Lineage (GTDB taxonomy): Bacteria > Pseudomonadota > Gammaproteobacteria > Steroidobacterales > Rariloculaceae > SMWC01. The sequence goes on along the minus strand of CAYXNS010000028.1, from coordinate 15,323 downwards.
CTTGCTGCGGATCAGAGGCCGGCCCGACGCGCTTTGAATCGTTGGCTCGCGGAGCCGAATGCAGCCTGGGGCACAAGCCCATGACGCGACACGCCAAACCGATCGTCCTAGCGGTCATGATCGTCGCCATGTTAAGCGCAGTTGCATTGTTGCCGGTCACGGAGTGGCTCGCGATCGGAGTTGCGTGGATCGAATCACATCGGACAATCGCATGGATCGCCTACGTCACCGCCTATATCGTCGCGACGGTATTCGTAATACCAGCCTCGATCTTCACGCTCGCCGGCGGCTTCGTCTTCGGTTTGCCGCTTGGCATCATGCTCGCCTCTGTCGGCAGCGTCCTCGGCGCTTCCGTGGCTTTCCTCGTCGGCCGTTTCTTAGCCCGCGACTGGGTGGCGAAGAGAATCGCAAGCTTGCCCCAGTTTAGGGCCCTCGATATGGCGACCCGTCACGAGGGATTCGTCATCGTGTTCTTGGCCCGTCTGTCACCCTTGTTCCCTTTTAATCTGATCAACTATGGCCTGGCACTGACGAGCGTGCGTTTTCGGGACTATTTCTTCGGCTCGTGGGCCGGCATGTTGCCCGTGACGATTCTCTACGTTTACATCAGTTCGGTGGCCAAAGATCTCACCGAACTGACGAGCGGAGAGGTGCAAGGCGGAGCGGTCGGCCAGATTCTGCTCTTCATCGGGCTTGCGGCTACGATCCTGCTGACGATCATCATCACTCGCAAGGCGAACCGCACACTCGCTGAGCATCTGGAGCGCGAACCTGTCGGCCAGGAGGATGCATCTTGAATGCAGCACCCGGTGAGGCTGCCTACCCTGGCGCACAGCACGACACGGTCTGGCGCGAACTGACTTTCCCGGCCGGCTACGCCAACCCCGAGCCCAAATCACGATATCACGTCGTCGTCATCGGAGCGGGCTCGGCCGGCCTCGTAACGGCGATCGGCGCGGCCGGCCTGGGCGCCCGTGTTGCGCTCGTGGAGCGCGCAGCTATGGGTGGTGATTGCCTGAATATCGGCTGTATCCCCTCGAAAGCGCTGCTCGAGTACACGCGGCGACACGACGGGCCAGTCACCTTCGACGACGCGTTCGAGTGGTTGCGCAGAGTCCGCGCCGAGATCTCCGAGCATGATTCCGTCGCGCGCTATACGGAGAGCGGCGTCGACGTGTACCTGGGCTCGGCAGAGCTGCTCAATGACACGACGGTCCAGGTCGGCGACCAGCGTCTCGCCGCTCGACGCATCGTCCTTGCAACCGGCGCCCGTGCCGCTGTCCCGCCGATCTCGGGACTCGCCGAGTGCGATCCCCTGACAAACGAAACGCTGTTCGATCTCAAAGCTGTGCCGGCCAGCCTCGCGATTCTCGGAGCCGGCGCTATCGGCTGTGAAATAGCGCAGGCATTCGCCCGTCTCGGCGTAGAGATTCACGTGTTCGAGATGGCCGACCGTGTCCTGCCTCTCGAGGAAGAGGAAGCCAGCGCTGCCGTTGCTGACGCGTTGCGGCGCGCCGGAGTGACCCTGCACTTGAGCGCTCCGCTGTCGAGCATCTCCAACAATGACGGCAGGGTGACGGTACACGGCGCCAGCGTGGAGATTACTGCGGACAGAATCCTCGTCGCGGCTGGCCGGCAAGCGAATGTCGAGGACCTCAATCTCGACGCGGCCGGTGTCGAGATTGAGGCAGGGCTCGTTAAAGTCGATCGCCGCCTACGCACGACTAACAGAAGAATATTCGCAGCCGGCGACGTCTGCTCGCGAACGCAATTCACGCACAATGCCGATGCTCAGGCGCGTATCGTCGTCCAGAACGCGTTGTTTGCGCCGACGGCGAGCACCGACAGCCTCATCATCCCTCACTGCACCTATACGGATCCCGAGGTCGCCCACGTCGGCCGAACGAAGACCGAGCTTGCGGAGGAGTCGGTCGGATTCGACGTTTATCGCGTAGCGTTCGGGGATCTCGACCGCAGCCGAACGGCGGGAGATTCCGAGGGTTTCGTCGAAGTCCTGACTCGCGCAGGCCGTGACGTGATTCTCGGTGCCACGATCGTTGGTCACGACGCGGGAGAGCAGATCGCCGCGTTATGCCTGGCGATGAGTCATGACATTGGGCTCGGCGGGCTGGGGAAAGCCATACTGCCCTACCCGACCCGCGCCGAATACCTCCGGCGCCTGGCCGATCGCTATAATCGCACTCGCCTGATGCCCACGGCAAAATGCTTCATGGCTCGATGGTTTCGCTGGAGCGCCCGATGAATCAGCCAAACGTCGCTATCGTCATTCCGGTTCTCGCCGACATGACGGCCTTGCGTGCACTTTTGGCGCGAATTGGAGGCTGGGCTGACCAGCCCGCTGAAATCGTCGTCGTATCCGCGGGAACGAACGACGACCTGCGGCAGCTCTGCCGCGAGAAGGATTTCCGCTATCTCGAGTCGCCCGCAGGGCGCGGCACGCAACTCGATCGCGGCGCACGGATAGCAACTGCCGAGATCCTGTGGTTCCTGCACGCGGACGCGGGTCCGGATGCCGATAGCCTGCGGGAAATCGCTCTGGCGGTTGGCGGCGGCACCGAAGGTGGCTACTTCCGATTCAAGTTCCGTGGGGAACCAGCCTGGTGGAAGACACTTCTGGAGCGCCTCACGAATCTGCGCACGAAACTCGGCGGTATCCCATATGGCGACCAGGGTATCTTCGTACGCCGCGACACCTATACCGAGACAGGCGGATTCGCCCAACAGCCCTTGTTCGAAGAGGTCGCCCTCGTGAAAAATCTGCGTAGCCGCGGGCACTTTCACGAGCTGGCGTTACCTATAGGGGTAGCCGCTCGACGTTGGGAACGCGATGGCTGGTGCCACAGAAGCTTGGCTAACCGGGGCCTCGCGATTCGCTATCTGTTGGGCGCGCCGGCCGAACGGCTCGCGGAACACTATGATGGGTCAACAGTGACGAACAAGAAAGCGACACCATGAGTGCAGCGGTCGACCCCCTCGAGCGTACGTCTGACGTGGAAGCGCGCGGCTATATCGATCCCGGACCGTTGCGGGAGTTATGGTTTCATACGGGTACGGCCTGCAACCTCGAGTGTCCGTTCTGTCTCGAAGGCTCCAGACCCGGTGATAATCGCCTCGGCAGAATAACGCTGGCGGATGCCCGACCGCTACTCGACGAAGCCGTCGCCATCGGTGTCGAGCAATTCTCTTTTACGGGCGGTGAGCCCTTCATCGTCAAGGACTTCGTCAATACCCTATGCTACGCCTCGGCACGCAATCCCTGCCTCGTACTGACGAACGGCACCGACACGGTTCTCAAACGACTGCACCAGATTGAAACGCTGGCGGCCCAGCCGCATCCTGTCGCATTCCGTATTAGCATCGATTATCCGGACGCATCCCGCCACGATGCCGGCCGGGGTAGCGGGAACTTCGAGAAATCCTGGGATAGTCTACGCGAGCTGCACCAGCACGGTTTCAAGGTTTCCGTGGCTCGACAAGTCGATCCGGACGAAGACGAGGAAGCCGTGACCGCCGAATATCGGCGATTGTTCCGCCAGCATCTATTACCCGACAATACGACGATCGTCGCGTTCCCGGATTTTTTGACTCCGGGCAGCCACCCCGATGTCCCCTATATCACCGAGAACTGCATGACGACCTATCACACCGAGGAATCTCGACGGGCGTTCATGTGTTCGTTTTCGAAGATGCTCATCAAGAAGGGGGGGCGAATGCGTGTCTACGCCTGCACGCTCGTGGATGATGATGAGATCTACGACCTGGGCGGTACGCTCGCGGAGAGCCTCGGCAAACGCATCATGATGCGCCACCACCGCTGCTACAGCTGTTTCTCGTTCGGCTCGTCCTGCAGCGAGATCGGATAAAAAGAGTGCCTAGAACAGGGGCCGGGTCCCATTTTCTAGGCTGGGAAAAAATCAATCGGTTTCGTCATCGTAATCACCTCGATGTCTTTCGGCTCGAATTGAAACAACATGACTCGCTGCACGAGTTTCTATTCGAGTTCGACGTCACCGAGTTCCGACGAGACGACTTCGCACGCGCTTACGCTGCCATCGGGCTCTATCGCCAGTTGTAACAGGAGCTTGCCCTCGAGTACCGAATTTACCCGTAGTGCGCGGTTGTAGAGGGCGAAGATGGCACCCTTGTTGCGATCGAAGATGAGTTCGATCTCCTCGCGGCGGCGCTCGGGCTCGGCCTCGCATTCGTCATCATCGGCTACATCGGCCTGTTCTTCGGCCGTTTGATCAAGGCCGGGGTTTCGCGCCAGCGAGAAATGCTGGCCGACGCGTCGGCTGTACAGTTCACGTGCGACAACTCCGGGCTTGCCGGCGCGTTGAAGAAGATCGGCGGCTACACGGGTAGTCTTACGGCACGTAACAGCGAGGAGATCGCGCACATGCTGTTCTCCCGTGGTTCCAGAGCTTTCCGTGGCTGGTTCGCGACCCACCCGCCCATAGACGAACGCATTTAGGCACTCGACCCGAGCTTCAGCCCTGGCGATTACCCGGAGATCAGCGAGACGTTCTCGGTTGCGGACAAAACGGGCGCCGACGTCATGGTGCATTCACTAGGCGGCGGTGAAGCCGTCGCGGAGACGGCGATACTAGACTCGGCGGGACACTCGGCGCCGCATGACGTGGCCGAGGGTCTGCGTGTTGCCATTCCCGACGAGATCTACCACGCTGCACACTCGCACGAGTCGAGCCTGTTGCTGGTACTCGCGCTTGCACTCGCCGACGACGACCGGATTCGGGAGCACCAGAACGAACTCCTTGAGCGACAACTCGGCAGCGGTCGCTCGGCGCTCGTCAGAAAGCTTTGTGGCGACATCGGCACGCTGGGCCAGAAACTCAAACTGCCAGTGCTCGAGTTGGCCATGCCTGCATTGAAACAACGGCCTGCCGAGCAACTCGAGTTTCTGTTCACACTGCTCACACGTCTGACGGAGATCAACACCAACGAGCGTCTATTCGACTATGTCCTGCTGCGCCTCCTGGAGAGCTATCTCTGGGATCTGCCTAACTCGGGAATGAAGCCGCCGAAGGCTGCGCGCAGTATGGGCTTGAGCACTGCGCTGGTAAATTTGCTCAGATGCGTGGCCGCGTACGGTCACGACGGTAGCGGGCCGGCGCTCGCGGTGTTTAAGGCCGGTGTGGCGGCGATCAACGAGGGCAGGACACGCATTCCCGAACCGAGCTTCGAGCCGCTCGCCGATACTCGAAACCTGAATGACCTCGACCCCGATGTTTAGGTACCATTAGCCCCACCGAACCGACTGGGGCTACACCATGCGTTGCACACGAACTACCCTGACCGCATTCGCGCTCAGCGGTCTGCTGCTATCGGAGCCCAGTCAAGCCCAGACGATCGAGGACGCGCGGCTCGCGACTGCGGGCGCCATCCTCAACGCCTTCACGAGCGATCCCGCGACCGCGATCCCGCCGCTGCTGCTGCAGAGCGCCGAGGGTGTCGCCATCATCCCCGATGTCATACGCGCCGGCTTCATCTTCGGCGGCCGTCGTGGTCGAGGCGTCGTCCTCGTCCGAACCGCGGACGGCAGCTGGAGTAATCCCAGCTTCGTCACGCTGACGGGCGGCAGCTTCGGCGCGCAGATCGGCGCGGATTCGACCGACGTGATCCTCGTCTTCGGCAGCGAGCGCTCAGTGCGTGATATCGCCGAGGGTAAATTCACGGTCGGCGGCGACGCGGCGGCGACGGCAGGGCCCGTTGGCCGAAACTCAACCACCACCCGCGACATGACGTTCACGGCCGAGCTCTATACTTATGTTCGGAGCCGTGGCCTGTTCGCCGGTGCGACGATCGAGGGCGCCAAGCTCGGCGTGGACCACGACGCCAACATCAAGCTCTACTCGACAGCCGGCGAGGCACAACCGCTTGGTCCGGTGATTTATTCAACGCCCGAGAGCGTGCGGCGCCTCCTGACAACGCTCAATGATGCAGAGGCGACCTCATTCATCTCGCCGGTAAGCTCGAGCGGGCCCTCCGACGAGGGAGAAGGTCCGGAAGAAGCTATCACCTATCCGCTCGGTAGCGGAGCCAACTAACCGCGAGGGAGGGATTCTCCAGGTGGAAGACCAGCTACAAACTCTGGCTGACGCGAGCCTACAGTGGCTGTCATGGCTCGGCCCCTATGTATGGCTGCAGGCGATCATCATTGTCATCGCCGGCCTGATACTCGCTGTCGTCGCAGAACGGATCATTGCCGCGACAATCGGCAGGCTCGTCAGACAAACTAACAGCCAGATCGACGACCGGATCGTCGAGGCGTTACGACGACCGCTGTTTATCAGCATCTTCTTCATCAGCCTCGCGGTCGCAACGTTTAGGCTGGAACTCCCGCCGACACTGACGAGCGTCACGATGGCTATTCTCGGCACGATCGCGACGCTCATCTGGTTAGGGTTCATGATCAAGCTGGCCGGACAGGCCCTGGCCATGCTGAGTCGAATCCAGGGCAGTTACGAATTCGTGCAGCCGGGCACGCTGCCGCTGTTCGACAATTCGGCCAAGCTCGTGCTGATCCTCGGTGCGCTGTACTTCATCTTCCTCGCCTGGGGTATCAACGTCAGCGCCCTGATCGCCTCGGCCGGTATCGTCGGTCTGGCATTGAGCTTCGGCGCACAAGATGCGCTCGCGAATATCTTCGGCGGCATGTCGATCCTCGCGGACCAACCTTATAGGGTCGGTGACTACATCAATCTGGATACCGGCGAGCGCGGCGAAGTCACGCATATCGGTTTGCGCAGCACGCGCATGCTCACGCGCGATGATGTCGAGATCAGCGTGCCCAACAGTGTCATGGGAAACGCGAAGATCGTTAACGAGAGCGGCGGCCCGTATCAGAAGTTTCGAATCCGCATTAAGGTCGGCGTCGCCTACGGCAGCGACGTGGATGAGGTCGAGAGAATTCTCGTAGAAATCGCCATGGGCCACGACGAGATCTGCGAGACGCCTGAGCCTCGCGTGCGTCTACGTAACTTCGGCAACTCGAGTCTGGATTTCGAGTTACTCGCGTGGGTGGAGCAACCCGTCTTCCGTGGACGCTTGGAACACGAACTCAACTGTGCTGTGTACAAGGCGTTCGGAGAAAACGGAATCGAGATACCATTCCCGCAACAGGATCTGCATATCAGGAGTCAGAGCCCGGAACATCTCTCGGGCGGGCAACCCGGTTAAAGGGTGCTATTCGATATGGGTGATCGACTCAGGGATCGAGATTCCCTCAAGTACCGGTTCGGGCGGAAGCTCCCGCCGCTCGACACCCGCCGGCAATTCAACATAAGGCGGTGCGGGCGCTTCGGCGGCGCCGGGTTCCGGGGCCTGATTTGCAGTGTCTAAGGTACTGGCGAGGCTGCCGTAGATCCCGTCATTGTCGGACGTCGCGTTGGCCAGTTGCATTGTATCCTCAAGAATGACGGGTTCGGTCCACTGCGCTTCGTACTCGGCCTCCGCGTTCGCCTCCGCTGCCGCTCGAGTCTGACGAATCGCGATCTGCTCGCGCTCCGCGCGCTCGCGGGCGGCTGCGAGCTGGGCCTCGGACTCGGCCTCACGCTGCTCGCGTAATGCTTCGTCGGCGCGCGCCGCAATAGTCGACGCGGCGCGGCGGGCATTCATGCACTCGGCTTCCCTTGCCGTTGCTTCACGGTCGCGATTGCAGCGCGAGAGAGTGCCTTCCCTGGCTATGGTGTCCTCTATGAACTCCATATAACTGCGCGGTCTGGGCTCCTCGACACAGCCAGTCGAGAAGTACGCCAGAAGCACCAGAGCTATGGGCGTGCCACACTTGGGACGCCCCGTACCGAGCGCAGCGATATATCGAACCACCATCGTGTATTGATCCTCGCGAGATCAGTGAAACTCAATGTTGAGCCCGGCAAGGGTAGCGCGCCACAGCCTGATGACCGTAACACCAGTTCACAGATTTGAGTGAAAAAATAGAAAAAACCGAGGAACTTTCGGGGTTTACGGCTGACGCTCGACGACGACGCCGGTCTCATCGAACTCCAGCGCGAGCAGCCCGGACCAGTCTCGCTCGAGTAACGCGTCGCCGGCCAGCAGCGCTCCGGCCGCAGGTTCGCTGAGGTCGAGTTCGTAGTACATCGGCCGTCCGAGCCCACGACCGCCCACGAGGCGTAAGATGTCGCCGCGCGGTGTTGCCAACGCGGTGCCGGCTTCGAGGCCGACCGCGAGCAAACGGCTGTCGAAGACGGTCAGATCCTCGTCAGCGAGCAGCAAGCGGTGGAGCCAATGATCAGTCTGCGCAACCAGATAGCCGCCTTCCTCGCTGAAGCCTAACGATCGGACTGAGTGCGGAAAGATTCGTGGCTCACCGAGCACTGCCCCATTCTCGGAATCCCAAAGCTGGACGCGGCCCGATGCGCCTCCCGTTGCGAGCACTGCGCCATCGGGCGAGAACGCCAATGTCAGCACAGCCTCCTGGGCCTGTACGGAATACAGCGGCGAGCCGCCGGCCGGGGTTGCGAAAAACAGATTACCGGTACTGTCTCCGATCACCATCCGATCCGACCCTGGAGAGAAGGCGACCGACAGCGCCGCACCGTTGACGAGTACTTCACCTGACATTTCGCCATCGGCGGCATTCCAGACCATGGCGCTCGACTCACCGGCACTGAGTATCCACGTACCGTCCGGACTCAGGGCTACGGCGTGGATCGGGCCCTCGGGGTGACGCATGAACGCTCCGGCCGGCGCGCCGGTCGCGATGTCCCAGATTCGAACCAGGCCGTCGTCACCCCCGCTGACGATCGAACCTTGAGAGGCATCTACGGCGATACTACTGACGCTGCCCTGATGCCCGATATAGTCGACGCCCTCGGCACGATGGGAGCCGCTCTCAAGTTGGCTCGACGTCAAGATCTGAATGTGACCATCACGGAATCCCAATGCCGCGATCCGCCCGGCTCGATCGAGTGCGAGCGCGGAGACGTTGAGATCGGTGACAGTTCCGAGCCCCATCTCATCGAGCTGCCACAGCTGCAGTAACGAGCCGCCCGACGTAATGAGATTGCTGCCGTCCGGGGCGAGCCGCGTTCGAATGCTCTCACCGGCACGGTGTACGCGCAGATTCAGCGGCTCGCTCTCGCCCGCCAGATCCCGAGCGACCACATGACCTTGAAAAGCTTCGAAGGCGAGCGTCGAGCCGTCGGCCGCGACGCTGACACTGGCGGCGTCCACCGTCACTCCCAGGCTTCTGCGCTCGGGCACCGTACCTTCTTGCGCGCCCCCGAGACTCCAGACAAAGATATCGCCGCCTTCATCCACGCTGACGAGGAGATCGCCCGCGCCGACAGAAATGATGCGCGCGGGCACGCGATCATGAGGCAATTCCGCCAGAATGTCGCCACGGCGTGGATCCATGATACGTACGACGTTCGCCGGTCCGAGTAATACCAGATAGCGTGCCTGCGGGCCCAGAACCCAGTCACGAACGCCATCGAAACCCGTCACGCTCGCGACGAGTTCACCGTCCTGCGTTCTGAGCAGACTGTAGAGCGGCGCCTGGAGATCGAGTTGTTCCGCGATCGCGATGTAGTCGCCATCGCCACCGATGGCCGGCGGAAGCGAGAAACCCGTTTGCGTCGCTATGCGTGCGATCGGCGAGCCTTGAGTCGTGTTCCAGACGGTGAGAGTGTTACCGGTGACTGCGAGCAGCCGCGACGTGTCACCGGCCAGGGCCAAGAAATCCGGAGCCGTCTCGAGTACGAGATCGTCGGCCATTTCGACAGCGCGCAGATCCCAAAGCGCGAGCGTTCCGACCGCGCCAGGGCGCGACGGACGGGCAACGGCCAGACGGCCGTCCGTACCGACGGTGACTTCGACCTGATCGGTACGCACGGGATCGGGAATCTCCAGATCCGGTTCCGGGTCGTCGTTCCAGCCGCGTAACTCCTCGGCAAACAGGAGTCCCCACCGGGCCAGTTGGCCGACGAAGCCCTCCTCTCGATCGACGAGAGTCAGCCGCCATACCCCCTGACGGTCAGCGTCCGCTAGACTCGCCAGCGGGGACCGGCCGACGGCGCGGAACTCACGCATGTCCGCGGCTCCTGTCGGTAACGTGAAATTCGCCCGCGCGCCATCGGGCGCTTCCAGCGAAACCAACAGATGTTCATCGGCGAGATGCGCCACGTCGAGTTCGAGCAAGAACGCGCCCGCCGAACCCGGTTCATCGACACTGAGTTCACGGCGAACCGGAAGGTGCTGCAGAGCCGTCAACCCCTCCACGAACTCCACTCCGCTCGAGTCGTCGAGGGACAGCCTGCGCACGCCATTGTCCTGAGCCACGAGAACGAGTTCCCGCGACGCCCAGTCGACTTCCCAGTGCGCCGGAGCCTCGGACAGACGGTAACTCCGTTGCAACGACCCGTAGTCAGCCCCGATCAACTCGGTCACCAGCGTTCTCGCGGGCTCGCCCTGCCCCGGTATCGCAGCGGACGCGAGGAGCAACGCCTCGTCTCTGCGCTCCGCGTGCGCCGCCTCGCCTGCACGCCTGAGCCAGTAACTCCCCATGAGTTCCTCGGCCAGTTCGGCTCGATCCGGCAAACCGCGCAGCAGTTCGTCGATCTCCCGAATCTCCGCAAAATCGTCGGCATGGCGGCTACGGTAAGTGAGTATCTCCGTGAACAACCGGTCGGCGGTGCCACGGAACCCCGGCAGGCGGTGAAGACGCAAATAGGTGTCCAGGGCACCGTCCAGTGGCTGGCTGATGACTGACAGCGATTCGATATAGGGCTGCGGGAGAATCTGCGTATACCACCACGGAATCAGGAACATCATGCCGGCGGCGACGGCCGCGACGAGCGCGCCCCGCCAATTGAACGGTAGCGCACCACTCACCCAGCGCAGGCCGAAGACGGTCTTGAACAACTGATTCCTGAATATCAGCGAGCCGTCAGAGGTCGTCGCGGTCAAACCGGCCAGACGCAGCATTCGTTGTGCGGTCGAAGCCTGATCCTCTAGGACCTGCGCGCCCTTGCCGAGCCGGCCGAGTAACGCCAGTGCTTGTCGGTTGCCCGGCGCGCGCCGCGTGAGCAGCGCACGGATGTGATTCAGGAGCGGTTCTTCGCCCCTGGCGCCCTGTGCCAGGAATCGCTCACGTACAACGAGATCGAGATCGTCGATCTCGGCACCACGACGGACGACACCACGAGCGATCTTCTGTGTCAGGTACGGCTGCCCCCCAGCCCAGCCATAGATCCTGTCGAGCAGAGCGTAAGCGCAGTCTTTTGTGCCGGGAAAGCCGGGCGCAAGCCCATAGGTCTCCCCAAGTGTGAAGTCCTCGAGTTCGATGCTCGTACCGAGATCGAACGGCGATACGGTACGATCGGGAGCCAGCTGCTGCGGAAACGCCACACCGAGCACGACGAAGTTGAGCCGGCCGAGGTCGGGCTCCGTCGTCCTGGAGCTATAGCAGCTGTGGATAGCCGTGAAGAGATCTTTAGCGAACGGCAGATCCACGGCGCACTCGATCTCGTCGAAGAAGATCGTGACGGCCACGGTCGTGTGGGTGAGGACGATCTCCCAGAAGAACTCTGCGAGCCGCTCGTCGCCCGTTAGCGCACTCTTCTCCTGCCACCAGGTCTGCAATTCAACCTTGAGCCGAAGCTCACGAACGATGCGGTAGGCGATACTGTAATACCAGCGCCCCGGTTCCTCGCTCTCCCCCCTCGCGCCGATTTGGGCCAGGTCGACGACCGCCGCGATCTGCCCCTCAGCGCGCAGGATTCGGATCGTCCGCGCCATGAGGCTCGACTTGCCGCTGGCGCGAGGACTCAAGATGTAACAGAAACGCTGGTCGCGAAGTGCCTGGCACAACGCATCGTCGCTGTCGCGCTCGATGTAGCAGGGGCGATCGGCCTGAACCGGACCAGCCGCCACGAAGAACTCGCCTGAATGCATCACCCTTGCCACCGAATCCCGCTCCTTTCGGCCCCCGCGAGGCTATGTCGAACTGTCGCTTCCACCTCCGCAGTCCGCCCAGATTGTAGCAGGCGCTTGGGCTATCATTGCCGCCGAGAGCACCCACGATTGGGAATTTTTCTGCTATGAGTATCTGCCATTCGCATAACCTGACCCGCGACTTGACCGAGCCCAAGCCGTTCGGCATTCGCGTAACCCTGCCGGTCGGCGATTCCTTCAATCGACTGATCGGCGCGGGCTGGGAGCGCTATCACTGGTACTCGACGGAGGCGGAACGGGACGCGGCGCTCAAAGACATGGCGAGCGAGCACCTCCACTCGCGGCGCGGCGACCGGCCGCATGTCGTTTTTACCGCGGTGAAGCGCGCAAAAGAGTCGGAATCCGGCTGACGCGCTCGTATAATACCCGCCCTTTGCGGCGCCACTGGGCCCTTCGCCAGCCCGCGCCGGAACGCCATCGACACCATAGCCTGTTGGAGACTAATACATGCTCGATCTCATGAACATTGCACGAACTGAGGCTGCTGGGGGTGATCTGCTGGGACTCCTGAGTAGCCTGTTCGAGCCGGCCGATATCCGGCCCGTGGGCTATCCTGATGCCGTCATCTGGCAGGGCGGCAACCATGACGGCAACGTCAGTCCAGTCTCCCACTCGCTGACCGATGCCTATGCCTTGCTAGGTACCATCGCAGCCATCGACGTACTCGGACTCCCCTACTACGCCGTGCCGATGTGGGCGCAGTATCGACACGACAAGAAACTCGAGCCATTGAGCTGGTTCGGCAACATGCCGTGTACCTCGATCAAGTGGTCGACGGCAGGCGATGCCTACGTAAACGATGCCAGCGGCGAGAGAGTCGTCGTCATGGGCAAGTCGGGAAACGCGCCTCTACGGACGATGGCCGGCGTCTACTGCAACGTGCGTCCATACGGGCCGATTACCGTTGTCCGCTGCATGCCCTGCCTGCCATACTCCCAGGACCGTGCCAAGTTCACGGTTACCGAAGACGGCGGCATCGTGCACTCGGAGATGAACACGCCAGGCATACAGATGGCGTACGCGAATCGCCGTTTCCTGAAGATGGTCAACGACACTGGCAAGCTCGGTCGGGTTGCGTTCAAGCCGACACAGGCCATGGAAGACGGCGTCAATGCCGGAATTTTATCATGGATGCTGCAGGGCACGAAGTTCAACGTCGGGCGGAAGTACACCGTGGACGGCTACATCGAGCACCGCAAGCTCGTCGACCGAATCATCGCGCTCCTGCCGACCGACTTCAAAGACGGGATGGAAAACTGGGGCGGGCAGATCGAGCAGCACATCTCCGATACCAACTACGGAATATTGCTCTGGGACCTCATTCAACAGCAGGACACGATCATCTCCGCGACCGATCTCGACGGCGACCGGCTGACGGATCTGCTCGCGGACGTTTCCGATCCGCTTCGCGCCTACTCGCAGCGAATCATCGATCATCTCGGCGTCGACAAAAAGGCCGATGACCTCTGGGCGGAGATGGGTTACACGACGGGCAACGGCCGAGACATGACTTCGGTCATGTACCGCATGGAGGGCCCGCCGATCCACGAGCAGACGCTGGGCTCTGCCGACGCCATGCTGCTGCGGTTGCTTGACGGCGACGAGTCGATGGGCGGCAAGAAGCGGCCCTACGATCCACGGATTCACTTCGTGCTCATTCGCGATGCATACCGGGATGCGAATCCCGATAACGAGGCGCTGCACGCCTGGCTCGACCACGCACTCGAGAAGTTCGACGAAATCTATGCCGGCGAGCGGCCTAGGTTCCTCGAGGGCTACGCGCAACTCAAAGACGCGATCACGCCCTGGTGTGCCTGAATACGGGGAGACGGCCTACTCGCCGGCGGCCTCCTTGAGCATGAGGAAACGCTGCCCGTCGGGCGACACGCCGTTGACCTGCCCCCTATAGCGGTACCAACCAAACTGAGAGAGCCCAAACTCATTGTGTCGTCATGCCATTGGGCATGGCAAATCTAGTTGCGGGTGACTGGAGGCTCTGTGGGGCTGGTGGTCTGTAACCGAGGGAGCTATGTGGTCTGATGGTGTTGTAATGTTGACGCCATTGCTCAACGAGTACCTGGGCTTCACATGCGGATTGCAAAGAAGCTCGGCGTGACGCGTTCTTCTCTTCCCATTCTCATTGCGGATGGACAGTTAGTACAAGGATCAGCAAAAATTATCGATTGGACCGATGCTGCTATTTCGAATCACGCGAATACCCTGACGCTAAATACCATTCGTGAGGAATGCCTGGAGATCGAAAAGCGGCTTGATAATATTATTGGTGTTCATATTCGTCGTTTTTTTACTCGAAAGCCCTTGCCGACTATCCGAAGGCAGTTCGCCTGATTTTCACGAAGGACTTACCTGTCTAGCAGAAATTGCTGACTGGGGCGATCTGGGAGATGGTTCTCAAAAGGATGATTGAGGGAATGGATCTAGGCCCCGAGCAGGGACAAAATTCAAAGCGAATCATGGATCGCGAACTGAGTTGGCTCGATGAGCTGGTATCCGACGGCAGACGGTTCTTAGTGGGAGAGCAGTTCACACGCGCCGATCTTACGCCGGCAAGCTTGTTAGCACCGCTAGCAGCGCCGAAAGAGCATGCTATCTATGCGGGTCTCAGGCCACCACGCGAGATGGAGAAAGAGTTAACAAATTGGAAAAGCCGTCCTTCCATGGCTTGGGTGCGTGAAATCTATGGTGAACATCGGTAGATATTATGGAAGCGCGATGTCCGCTTCTGGCCGAAAGCAGCCGTCAGTTAGCAGTGAATCCTGATTAGTTATTTAGAACGTTGCCTGCAGACTAAGGGTATAGTCGGGAATTACCCTATTGTTCTGAAAATCTATCCTCTTGATAACATCATTGGAAATATTGCC
>CAYXNS010000028.1:0-413 GCA_964466315.1 uncultured Gammaproteobacteria bacterium | reverse complement strand
TTTAGAAAATGTGCTGCTTCAAAACGCACCCTTATATTGGGAGTAAAATTATATTCGGCAAAGGTATTGGATAAATGAGTGTCGAAATTGGTAACCTCGTATAGGGATACATCCTGACGTTCGCTACCACTTCGCCGGTGGGCACTGAAGCCATAGGCGAAGTTAGTGTTCTCCACGTCATGGCGGAAACCCACCCTAATGAAATGGGGGGTTGAGTTACGCATCACGCGTTTTTCGCCTGTGAACGGATCGGTGGTCTTTGTTTTTGCATAAGTGTACCCAACCGTCAGCACCGCAGACGGAAAACCAATAAAGCCAAAGCGGGCATTAAGATCAGCCTTGAAGTTCCATCTCCAAGCGGAACCTATATTTCCAATACCAGAGTCATCCGTTCCAATTGGAATTTTGTCGAT
>CAYXNS010000027.1:6048-35348 GCA_964466315.1 uncultured Gammaproteobacteria bacterium | reverse complement strand
ACCGGAGCAAAGTTCTCTGATCGTACGTTCGATCATGAACGACAAGCAGTCGCGGGAGTTCGATGCGACCAAGGAATGCAATTTCGCGATCGCGCCACAGGGTATCGGTCGATTTCGTGTAAGCGCGTTCGTCGCACAGGGTAATGTTGGCGCTGTCCTGCGAACCATCGAGACGAAAATTCCTACCTTCGAAGATCTAGCGCTACCCACTCAGCTCAAGGAAGTCGCCATGGTCAAGCGCGGGCTTTGCCTGGTTGTCGGCGGCACCGGATCCGGTAAGTCGACCACATTGGCTGCGATGCTCGGGCACAGAAACGCGAACTCCAAGGGTCACATCATCACTATCGAGGACCCGGTGGAGTACATGCACCCGCACAACGGCTGTGTCGTGACACACCGGGAGGTCGGTGCGGACACAGAGAGTTGGCACAATGCGCTGAAGAACGCTCTGCGTCAGGCGCCGGATGTGATTATGATCGGCGAGATACGCGACCGAGAAACGATGCAGTATGGCATCCAATTCGCCGAAACCGGGCATCTCTGTGTCGCTACCCTCCATGCCAATAGCGCTAATCAGGCGTTGGATCGCATCATCAACTTCTTCCCAGAGGAGCGTCGGCATCAGCTGCTGATGGACCTTTCCCTCAATATCAAGGCGATGGTCTCGCAGCGTCTCATCCTGCGGGAGAACGGTCTAGGCCGAGTCGCTGCAATGGAGATCATGCTGGCGTCACCACTCATCAGCGACCTAATCTTTCGCGGCGAAGTAGCCCAGATCAAAGAGATCATGGCGAAGTTGAATCGGCTAGGTATGCAAACCTTCGATCAGGCTTTGTTCCGCCTTTTCGAGGATGGCGTCATCTCATACGAAGAAGCGTTACGCAATGCGGATTCGAAGAATGAGCTGAGGCTCAAAATAAAACTCGAGAGCAATCGCGAATCGAGCACCGCGGCGAAGCATGCGGAGAGTCTACGTCTCATCGAGGAAAATGAGAAAGCCGCTCTCTACTAGTTGGCGTCTCTGACTGTATTCACACCGCTACGATGAACGTCAAGCCGCTCTTCAAGTTAATGGTGGACAAGAATGCGTCCGACCTGTTTTTCACGATGTTCTCACCGGTCATGATCAAAATCGATGGAAAAATTCTGCCCGTCAACCAGATGGAGTTGACGCTGAAGATGGTTCGGCAGGCGGCTTTGGAGTTGATGGATGAGGCTCAGCTCGAGGAATTCACGCGCGAGCTCGAGATAGATTTCGCGGTCTCCGAGGCGGGCCTCGGCCGTTTTCGCGTCAATGTGTTTCACTAGCGCGGCAACATTGCCATGGTTCTTCGGTTTATCACGCTCGAACTCCCCGAACTCCCCGAACTCCCCGAACTCGACGACCTCGGGATGCCGGAGAATATGAAAGATTTCGTCATGCTTTGGCGTCCCATATCGTAACGATCGAGGACCCGATCGAGTTTCTCCATTCCAACAAGAAATCGATCGTCAATCAGCGCGAGGTCGGCCTGGACACGAAATCCTACGGGCGGGCGTTGAGGAGCGCGATGCAGGAAGCCCCAGACGTCATTCTGATCGGCGAGATCCGGGATCGAGAAACGATGCAGGCCGCCATCGATCTGGCCGGTACCGGACATCTCGCGATCGCGACTCTACATGCGAATAACTCCCCCGAGACGCTCGACTGCATCATTAACATGTATCCGAACGATCAGCATAAGCAGGTGTTTATGGATCTGGCGCAATACACGCGCGCAATCATTTCGCAACGGTTGGTCAGAGGAAAGGATAGGGATCGCGTAGCGGCGGTAGAGATCATGCTGAACACGCCGCACATCTCTGAGCTCATGCTGAAGGGGGATATCAGCGGAGTAAAAGAGGCTTTCAAGAACACCAACGAGCCCGGTATGCAGTGCTTCGACGACGTGCTGCTGAGCCTATATCGCGACGGTCAGATCAGCATGGAAGAAGCATTGGCAAACGCGGATTCGCGGGCCAACCTCGAGGCTAAAATCAACTTCGGCTAAGCGGTTTCTCGAGGCCTTAGGCCGGGAACACGTCCTGCGCTTCGAAGACGGGCCCATCAACACAAACGCGTTTCATCGCCGGACCGGCTGGCGTCTGGACGAGTAGCGTACACCCGGCACATCCTCCGACACCGCAAGCCATGTACTCCTCGACGGCAATCTGGCAGGGCAGGCCGTAGTCTCGCGCGAGTGTCGCCGTCGCGGCAAGCATGGGCATCGGACCACAACTCACGACTTGCATCTCGACGAGACTGTCGGCAGGTTGCGCTGCCAGCCAGTCGCGAGCCAGATCCGGAACGAATCCCTGGTAACAGCCCTCGAAGCCGGCGGCGCTGGCCAACCGTGATTCGATACCCCATGCATGGAGGTCGGCTACCTGCACGGAAACGGCTGCCGGCACGCCATCCAGCGCACCGCCGGATCGGCAGATCTCGAACGGGAACGGCACCTCCGAACCCATGAGTACGAGAAGCTCGAATGTCGAATGCTCTTTGAGCCGCTCCGCGAGGAAGTAGATCGGCGGAATGCCGACGCCTCCGCCGATCGCCAGTATCGTCCGCCTGGCGGGATCGGGTACAAAGCCGCGCCCGATCGGGCCGAGCACGCTGATGCGGTCACCCGGCGCTCGCGCCGCGAGATGCGCCAGACCGCGGCCAACCGGCTTATAGAGGAACTCGATCCAGCCTTCATCGGGATTGGCGCGCATGATTGAGAGTGGTCGCCGCATCGGCACTGAGGGATCGCAGGTCAGATGAGCGAAGCTTCCGGGACTTGCGGTGTTCGCGCAGCGGGGAGCTGCCAGCCGAATAATGTGCTGGTTACCGGGATGGGAGTTCTGAGAGAGTATCTCCGCGTCTTCGAGACAGATCGTGCCTCGATTCTCCGCCCCGCTCAACGAGTACTTCCGTGGCAATCGCGGACGTGCTCATGCGCGAGGGCCAGGACGGCCATGCGTATGGCCATTCCGTTGGTCACCTGCCGCTCAATGACCGAACGGGGCCCGTCAGCGACCTCTCCGTCGATTTCCACGCCTCGGTTCATGGGTCCCGGATGCATGACGATCGCGTCCGGCTTTGCCACTCGAAGCCGCTTCTCAGTCAAACCATAACGTCGGTAATACTCCTGCGAATCCGGAATTGCGCCGAGTTCCGTAAATCGCTCCCGCTGAATCCTCAAGGCCATGACAACGTCCGCACCCTCGATTCCTTCGTCAATTTCGGTGAAAAGCCTCGCGCCGTCGAATCCTTCCTGAGGAAGCAGTTCCGCCGGCCCGATGAGCCGCAGGTCACCGACGTCGAATTTTGTCAGAGCTTGGTAGGCGGACCGAGCGACGCGAGAGTGCTTCACATCCCCGATGATGGCCACGCATAACTGATCGACGTCAGGCCGATGTTGCAGAATAGTCATCAGATCCAGCAATCCTTGCGTCGGATGCGACACATCCGACTCGCCGGCGTTCAGCACCGATACGTGCGAATCGACACGCCGCGCAATATTTGCGGGTACGCCAGTGCTCGCGTCGCGGACGACGAACATATCGACCTGCATGGCCTGTAGCGTGTAGATCGTATCGACGATGCTTTCGCCCTTGGCGCGTGAGGAGGTGTTGACGTCGAGGTTGAGGACATCGGCACTCAGGCGCTTTGCGGCGAGTTCGAAGGATGCGCGTGTTCTGGTGCTTGCCTCGAAGAACAAATTTGCCACCGTCTGGCCTCTGAGGATCGTGTCGTGAGGCGGCGGGTGGCCGGCCGGCGTGAGGTAGCCAGTTGCCCGATCGATAATCGTCTCGATATGGCTTCTCTCCAACTCTGCGAGCGTGAGCAGATGTCGCAGCTGTCCTTTGGCGTTGATTTGTTCGACCATCATCCACTCATCCACTGTTCCGCGATCAGGCAGGCGGCATGACTGTCGATCCTCTCCTTTCGCATGCGTCTTCTTAATTGCCCGGATCTTCGGGCCTCTCGAAGCTCCGAGTGGGCCGCTCGAGAGGTCAACGACTCATCCACAGCGGCTACGGGCAGGTCGTAGCGATCCTGAAGTGCGGCCATGAACTCCTGCGCTTGCTTGGCCACCTCCCGCGCGAGCTCGGAGCTTGGCAATCCGACGACTAGCTGTGCAGGGTGCCACTCGTCAATCGTCCGGTCCAGCTCCGTCCAAGGCAGGTCACCGCGAACAGTTAAAGTCGTCACGGGCGATGCCGTGCAGGTCTTAAGGTTGCCGCTGGCGATCCCGATTCGCCGGAAGCCAAAATCAAAAGCGAGGATGACATCTGGACTCCGATCGCCGGTCACCGGCGCGAGCCCCGGACAGGTTCAGGCATTTCCCGAATAAGTCGACAGTTGACTGATGTCTACTCCCAGTAAAGCGGCCGCCGCGGCCCAGCGGTCCGTGAACGGCGTGTCGAAGACGATAGCGGGGTCCGCCGGTGTGCTCAGCCATGCGTTCGCCGCCAGTTCCGACTCCAGCTGTCCGGCCTCCCAACCCGCATAACCGAGCGCGACGAGCGCGGGTTGTGGGCCTTGTCCCTGTGCCATCGCGCTCAGAATATCCTTCGACACCGTCACCTTGATATCCGCTCCGGTGATCTCGAGCGTCGATTCGTAGCCAGCTTCGGATTGGTGGAGTACGAAACCCATGCCCGGCTGTACCGGGCCGCCACCCAGCACCGGTTGTTCTGCCTGCTCGTCGTCGACAACGTCGAACGAGAGCTGCTGAAAGACCTCGGCCACCTGGATGTCCAGAGGCCGATTAATAATGATACCGAGCGCGCCTTCCTCAGAGTGCTTGCAGAGATAAGTCACAGTGCCGTTGAAGTTCGGATCGCCCATCGCCGGCATCGCGATCAGAAAATGGTTTTGCAGCGTCTGCATAGGGGCCCTCTCGGGTTCGACATGGATTCTATTCTAGCCGAGTCGCGCTGAAGAATCGCGACGCGTGAGAAAAGGTAAGAAAACGGGGTCGCCTCTTCCGGCATCAGATTAGCCGTCGTCGAAATCCCACTCGTAGGCAAAGCGCAGCACGTCATATTCGGCCCTGACGGCCGGCGGCAAAGGCTCGAACGGCGCCGCCATCCGCAGGATCGTCAGCGCTGCCTGGTCCAGGCTGGGATTTCCCGAGGAGTGCCGAACGATGATGTCGACGAGATCACCATCCACGTCGATCGCGACCTCCAGCGTCGGGTTTTCCGAGGCGTCAGTGGCGCGCGCCTGCGATGGGAAGTTGCGTGTCCCGATCTGCTCGACACGGTTGCGCCACGAGTTCAGGTAGGCAGCGATCGTCGATTCCTGCGTGTTTGGGCTCGCGAACAGTTCGCGCCGCTCGTACTCCGGCAACGCCGCCTGACTATCGATCTCCGTCGCGAGAGTGAGGACTAACGGTCCGGCGATGAGCTCGGTAGCAATCTGGTTCTCGCTGGCCGGGACCTCGTTTGGCCGCGGCGGTGCTTCGAGCTGCTCTAGGGATGCGTCTCGAGTCAGCAGCAGTTCAGCACCTGGTGCCAGTTCGCGCTGCCGGCCGTCAGCGGGGCTTACCGAAGTGGGGTCCCCCTCCTGCATCAGCGGGGCGTCCGCGCCCAATGTCCTGGTGGGCCGGTCTCCGGCTGCGAGCTCGCCGGCACCCATCTGTGAGCGTTGTGCGAGATAGTCGGCCTCGTCGGGCGAATTCTCGGTCTGGGCGCCGTCCGCTATCAGTGTGATCGTGAGGGTCGGCAGAGCGTCACTGTCGCCCAGCGGGTCAGCAGTGAACGTCACACCGAGGATGACTACTCCGTGAAACAGAGCAGCCACGAACAGGGTCGAACTCAATCGATCGCCGACACTCGCTGTCGCGGGAGCCTCTATCAATCTGGTCTATCCTGATCGGGAGGTGTGATTATATCCGGATCGGCTCCTGCAGCCTGTGTCAGCCTGTCCTGCATCCGCTGGGTTACTTCGAGTTCACCGCTCGCATCGACGCGCAGCACTGCTTCGATACCCAGGGCACCTGCGATCTCGCGCCAACGCGCCGGCCCTGCGACGAATAACGCTGTCGCTGCGGCGTCCGCGGTCGAGCCGTCGTCGGCGATTACCGTTACGGCCTGGGTGTGAGTTACCGGATAGCCCGTGCGTGGATCCAGGATATGGTGCAGACGTTCACCGGCGTAGTCGTAGAAGCGCTCGTAGTCGCCGGACGTAAAGGCTGCTTCGCCGGTCTCCAGTTCCACCACGCCGAGTATGCCCGCCTCGCGGGGATGTCGAATTCCAACCCGCCAATGGCGCTCATCTTCTCTTCCTCCCGAACGTCCGATGACCCGAAGATCGCCGCCAGCGTTTATGAGCGCGTGCTCGATTCCGTGTTCGCGTAGAAAGCCCACGATCGAGTCGACCGCAGCGCCCTTCGCTATTCCGCCCATATCGAGTGTCAAGCCTTCCGAGTCGCTGAAGACTCGCTGTCCGTCAATCTCCAAGGAGGCAATTCTTGTTCCGGCCTCGAGGCGCCCCTCGATCTCCTCTTCGAGCGGTGGCTGTTCCTGCGCCTCGAGCGGAGAATGGAAGCCCCAGAGTTCAACAAGTGCACCGATTCCAGGTTCGAAAAAACCTTCACTGACTGCGGAGAGACGCTTAGCCTCGCGGAGCAATGCCGCCAGTTCTGTGCTGACTTCCACGGGATCCCCGGCGTGAATGCGGTCGTTCAGATCTCTGAGCTGGCCGGGCGTCCACGCGTAGTAGTCTCGCTCGAAGGCGGTTAGAAACGTTCGAATCTCGTCGAGCGCGGCGTGGGTGGATGAGGTGTCAGCGTCGCGAATACTGAGATCTACCCAGGTCCCCATGGCGTAGAGGCGCACCTCGGTGAGCTCAGACGACTGCTCCGCACAGCTTGCGATCAGCAGACTGGAGAGAGCGACGAGAAGAGATACCGAGTGTCTCACGGCGGCAGCTGGGGCATCATGCTTTCTGAAGGCGCCTCTCAATTGCGTCGAGAAGCATATCGGCGATATCCAGGCCGAATGCCCGGTCCAGCTCGCGGATGCCTGTCGGGCTCGTGATATTTATCTCGGTAAGGTAATCGCCGATCACGTCCAGTCCGGCAAAAAGAACACCCTTCGAGGCCAGGACTGGTCCGACGCGCGCGCAGATCTCACGGTCCCGCCCGGTCAGCCCACGGCCTTCCCCGCGAGCGCCCATAACAAGGTTGCCGCGGCTCTCGCCCGGTGCGGGTATCCGCGCGAGCGCGTGCTCGACCGGTGTTCCGTCTATAAGGAGTATGCGTTTATCGCCGTCGCTGATTTCGGGGATGTAACGCTGCGCGAGTGCATATCTCGAGCCATCGGCCGTCAAGGTCTCCAGGATGACGTTGGTATTGAGGTCCCCCTGATTGACGATGAAGATCGACCGTCCGCCCATCCCGTGCAGCGGCTTGATGACGATCTTCTCCTGAGTTTCGAGAAACTGCTTGAGTTCCTCGTGTTCTCGAGTAATGAGGCTGGTTGGAGCGCAGTCGGGGAACCATGCCGTATACGCCTTTTCGTTGATATCGCGCAGACTGGCGGGCTTGTTGACGATCAAAGCGCCGCGCTCCTCCGCCAACTCGAGGATATAGGTCGTATAGATGTACTCCATATCGAAGGGTGGATCTTTGCGCATGAGCAGTACTTCGAGTTCATCCAGGCGGCCGGCCCATGGCTCGCGTACCTCGTACCAGCTACTCGCATCATCCGTAACCCTGACCTCGACGCCGCGTCCGAGCGGCGCCCCATCTCTGACGGTCAGGTCATTCTGACGCAGATAGATGAGCGTCCAATCACGCTTCTGGGCGGCGAGCAGCATCGCCAGCGTCGAGTCTTTTGCCGGATAAATACTCTCGATCGGGTCCATGACCACGCCTAATAGACGGCGGGCATCGGTCATTCTTAGTCCTCTTTGTCGTGCAGGTCTGCAGTTTCGCACAAGATTGCGTGGCGACCATAGCCTGGTTCGCCCGCTCGCACAGCGACAGTCAGACGCCGCCGAACGCGAGCGAGACCGGGAACCCAACAACCCGCCGGGTCACCACGGTTCGTTGGAAGGCATCATGCCAGTATGTAGAATGGCGTTTGGGCCTGGCGATAGAATAACCTGTCGTGAGGCCCCTTATTCTTTTGCTCTCGTCGAGGAGGCGTGCGTGTCGAATGGAAGCGCTGTCGTGGCTAAAAATGACCTAGACGGGTTGAAAATCCTGGTCATAGACGACAGCAAGACGATTCGTCGAACCGCTGAGACGCTTCTCGCGAAAGAGGGATGCGAGGTTTTCACCGCCGTCGACGGCTTCGACGCCCTGGCCAAGATTGCCGATCATCATCCCGATATCATCTTCGTCGACATCATGATGCCCCGTCTCGATGGTTATCAGACCTGTTCGTTGATCAAGAACAACCAGGTCTTTAGAGAGACGCCGGTTATCATGCTATCGAGCAAAGATGGACTATTCGACCGGGCTCGCGGCCGGCTCGTCGGTTCCGAGCAATACTTAACGAAGCCCTTCACCAAGGATGAGCTTCTTGGCGCGATTCAAAGCCACACCTCCGGGTGAACGGGTACAGCAGGTGGTTTCATGGCGCTAGTAATGATCGTCGATGACTCGCCCACAGAGGTTCACGTCATGAAGACGGTGCTCGAGAAGCACGGCTTCGATACGGTCTCCGCTACGAGTGGCTCAGAGTGCATTACTCTGGCCAGAGAGATGCACCCGGACCTGATTCTGATGGATGTGGTAATGCCGGACGTGAATGGTTTTCAGGCGACTCGTACGCTGACCCGGGATCCATCCACGCAGTCGATACCCGTCGTGATGGTGACGACGAAGAGTCAGGAGACGGATCGAATCTGGGGGATGCGTCAGGGCGCGGTCGACTATATTGTCAAGCCTGTGACCGCCACCGATCTTGTTGCGAAAACGGAGAAAATACTGCGTCGAGCCGAGGGGAATCTTGTTTGATGCTCAGCGATCTTAGCGACAGGCCCTTCAAGCTGCTGGTAGCGCTGGAACAACGCGCGCGTGCTGCGGTCGCGAATCGAGAGGGGCAGGACGATCAGGGTGAAGAGTGGATCGGGGTCGGCTTCAAGCTGGGGCAGGAGAACTTCGTCACGGCGCGCAGCGATGTCCGAGAGGTACTCTCGGTCCCGGAGTCCATGACCCGTGTCCCTGGCGCCCGACCCTGGCTTCGAGGAATTGCGAATGTTCGCGGGCAGCTGATTACCATTATCGATCTCAAGGCGTTTCTCGGCGGCGGCATGTCGATGGCGGATCGCCACGCGCGCGTTTTGGTCCTCGCGAGCAGGGATGTACCGACTGGTATGCTGGTAGATGAGGTCGTCGGATTTCGGCGCTTCAATTCGACGAACTATACTGACGAAGCACCCGCCACGATCATTCGCTCTGAGAACTACCTGGACGGAGGTTATCGCCGGGACGACGAGGCTTGGCCGCGCTTCAGTTTGGCCAAGCTACTCGGTGACGAGCAGTTTCTCCGAGTGGGCGCGGAAACGGAGGCCTAGTTGAGGTAATGCTGAAGAAGAGCCGCTGGGCGAGTGTGCTGACGTTTTTCTCCGTGCTTCTGATCGGGGTTCTCGGCGGGACGATTGCGCTCGTTTGGATGGATGGCGACGCCGCGACCGCTGAAGGCCGTTTGCTACTGGCGCTAGTCACCGGTGCACTCATTCTCATGCTGTTGATGATCGTTGCGTACCAGCGTGCGGGCGACTTCAGGCGTGCAGCCAGCCTTCAGGCCGAACAGAACGAACAGAACCAGCAGGCGATACTGCGGCTTCTCGATGAGTTATCGAGTCTGGCGGACGGCGATCTCACGGTACAGGCGACAGTGACTGAGGACATCACAGGGGCGATAGCGGACTCGATCAACTACGCGATCGAAGCGCTTCGCGATCTCGTGACGACAGTCAATGATTCGTCGATTCTTGTCGACGCGGCCGCCAAGCAGACCGAGGCGGCGTCCCAGCACTTGCTACGAGCAAGTGAGACGCAGACGAGGCAGGCTGGAGCGGCGTCGGAGTCGATCGGCCAGGTGGTCGCCGCGATTGAGGAAGTCTCGGGTAATGCGGAACGTTGTTCAGACGTGGCTCACCACTCCGTGGACGTCGCTCACAAAGGCGGAGAGGCGGTGCGACGAAACATCGAGGGTATGAATACGATTCGGGAGACGATCCAGGATACGTCCAAGCGTATCAAGCGTCTGGGTGAGAGCTCACAGGAGATTGGAAATATCGTCGCGCTCATCGAGGAGATTGCGGAGCAAACCAACATCCTCGCATTGAATGCCTCGATCGAAGCTTCGAGAGCCGGCGAAGCAGGCCGCGGCTTCGCTGTGGTCGCGGACGAAGTCCAGAAACTAGCTGAACGCTCGAGTAATGCCACCAAGCAGATCGAAGTGCTGGTGAGCACCATCCAATCGGATACGAATGAAGCCGTCGTCGCCATGGAGCGCAGTACAACCGATGTCGTGGGTGGTTCGCTGCTCGCGGAAAATGCCGGCGCCGCACTTGTAGAGATCGAACAGGTCTCTCACCAGATCGCGAGTCTCGTGCAGAATATTTCAACGTCGTCGAAAGATCAGACGGAAGCGGCGGCCAACATCTCGAAGAACATGCAGGTTCTTCGTGACATCAGCTCGAAAGCGATGGAGTCCACGGCTTCGACTTCGAGTGCTATCAGCAAGCTGTCGCAGCTTGCCAGTCAGCTTCGTCAGACAGTCAGCGGATTCGTCCTTCCTGACGTATCGACCGGTACGGGCATACTCAGTCAAAGGGAAGTCGCTGAGAGTTTGGAACAAGGAGAGCAAGAGCTGTCCGCAGAGGACGCTCCAGTAGAGTCGAACATTGAGAAGCGCCGCCAATCCGGTTAATACGTCAGTCGCTGATAAACACGAAATGGCTGTTCAGGCTTTCGATCTGGTCAGTGGCGAGCTGGTAACCACGCTCGAAGAGGCCCGTGCGCAGCTGGAGAGATTCGTCGACGACGGCGCGGACCGACCTGCGCTCTCGCGCTGCGCAGACCTTATGCATCTGTCCCGGGGGGCTCTGAAGATAGCGGAAGTACACGGCGCGGCCCTGCTCGCCGAGGAGATGGAAGAGACCTGCCGGTATCTCGCTACCGCGACCGACCAGGATGCTGTCGATAAAGGCATCGAGACGCTCGTTCGCGGCATGGTGCAGCTTCCCGCCTATCTCGATCGTCTCCTGGGAGGCGGAAAAGACCTCGCGTTAGTGTTGCTGCCGTTGCTCAACGATCTTCGTCAACATCGCGGTAAGCCGCAGCTCTCGGAAGGTACGCTCGTCCTGCTGAATCAAACTCCGCCGCCGATTGTGCCCGCAGCCGATATCGGCGTCACGATCCCGGAGGAGAACATCACGGCATTCAAGCAGTTCGTGGCCGGTCTGAGAATCGAATTTCAGGCGCCGCTTCTCGGATGGATTCGCGATGAGGACACCGCAGAAAACCTGATGGAACTCGTCCGTGTCAGTCGAGAGCTCGAGAAGGCGGCGAGCCTCGAGTCGGTGCGGCAGCTCTGGTACGTACTAACCGGCGTCCTCGAAGCGCTTCAAAATGGGGGGCTCGATGCTACGATCGCCTTGAAGCGCTTCGTAGGTCAGGCTGATCGGCAGCTCAAGCGTCTTCAGGACGACGGCGAGGTGGCGTTCGTCGATTCGCCGCCCGTGGAGCTGTTGAACAGCTTGCTCTACTACGCCGCACGAGCCGATGGCGACAGCGAGCGATTGAAGAGTATTCGCTCGACGTACGGGCTGAGTGAGATCGTTCCGGAAGAGGAACATCTCGTTCGAGCCAGGGAAGGACTGGCAGGTCCGAGCGTGAAACTCATGCGAGCTGTCGCCGAAGCGATCAAGGAGGATCTCGGAAGCGTCAAGGACGTCCTGGATATTTTCGTCCGGACAGGTATGGATAATCTCGCGGATCTCGAACCGCAGCTCGAGATGCTGAAGAAAATCAGCGACACGCTCGGCGTCTTGGGGCTCGCCGATACCCGGGACTACATTCAGCAGGAAGTGGAGTCGCTCAGAGCGATCGTAGTGAGCGAGCAGCCTCCCGAAGAGGCTGAGCTGGAGCAGATGGCGGCCGCACTTCTGGACGTCGAGGATGCCCTGGACACGGAACTCGTTCGCGCTGTCGTCCCGTCCGAGGACGACGTGGTTGGTGGCGATTCCATTACTCAGCTCCGACAAGCGACCGAATCGGTCGTCGGCGAGTGCATCGTCAACCTGGCTCGAATCAAGGAAGCGGTCGTCTCGCTCGTGAAATACCCGGGTGATGTGAGAATCTTCGACCAGGTTGGCCCGCAGCTCCGAGGCATTACGGCCGGGCTGATGATGCTCGGTAAAACCAGAGCCGTCGGGGTGGTCGAGGGCATCGGCAAGGCCATATCGACGCGGCTTGCTCCTGGCGAGTCGCCGCTACCGCCCGAGCTGATTGAGCGGCTGGCAGATGCGGTAGTGAGTCTCGAGTGTTACATGGAGACGATCAGCGCCGGTCGTCGCGATCCCTGGTACATGTTGGATAATGCGGAGCGCTGTCTCGAGTTGCTCGACGGCGCGACGGAGTCGCCGGATGAGGAGGAGCTGGCGAAACGAGCAGAGGCGATCGAAGCTGAGTCGGAGACGGTGATTCCGGCATCTACAACGATTACGCCGCGTCCAGCAGTGATGGACGCCGACGCCGAGCATTCCGACCCGGAACTCGTCGAGATCTTCATCGAAGAAGCGAAGGAAGAGATCGCGAGTATCCAGCGGCACCTTCCGCTTTGGCAAGAAAACCGGGGAAATTCCGGGGCGTTGATCGCGACACGACGCTCATTTCATACGCTGAAGGGCAGCGGTCGAATGGTGGGAGCCCAGGTAATCGGTGAGTTTGCCTGGAGCATCGAGAATCTTCTTAACCGCATCATCAATCAGACGTTGAGCCCGAGTAACAAGGCGATTCAGTTTCTTTCTCAGGCTGCGGATTTCTTGCCTCAACTCGTGGAACAGCTCGAGACCGGCACGCAGCCGACCGGTGGCGTCGCGCTATTCATGCGGCAAGCAAACGCGTTCGCGGAGGGTGATTCGGAGGTGGTCGGAATCGCGACCGAGGCCGCCGAGCAGGAAGAATTCGATGAGTCGACCACGACTGACGAGTTGGCGGCTCCGGAGGACGTCACGCCGCAGATGGATCCGGTTCTCGCCGATATATTCATCAAGGAGATGCGCGGGCACCTTGTGATTATTCGCGATTCGTTAGATGGTATCGATGAGAATGCACAGCCCCTGATCGTCGACGAACCATTATTCCGTGCGTCTCACACACTGCTCGGCAGCGCCAATATGGCCGGCTATGAGCCGGCGATCGCGCTGACCGGGCCTCTCGCGGCGTACCTCGCACAGCGTTACGAGACCGGGTCGGCACTCAGTGAGAATGGCTTTCAGGCGCTGCGAGCGACGGCAGACACGCTCGAGCGAATGGCAGATGTGTTGGGCACCGACGAAAGCTTCTCCGAGGATACGGCCGCGCTTGTTTCCGAGCTCGAGGGACTCGTTGATGTCGCCAGTGCAACACCTGCGGAGCCGGTGACTCTGGAAACCAGTTCAGAGATCGTCGGCTTCGATCCCGAGATTGCGGTGATCTTCGCCGAAGAGGCCGCTGAGATTCTAGAGAGTGCCGAGCTCGCGTTCCAGGAGTTCCGCAGCGATAGAACGGCACCCGAGAGTCTGGTCGAGTTGCAGCGGTTTCTTCACACTCTCAAGGGCGGCGCCCGAATGGCAGGGATCCCTGCGATGGGAGACCTCAGTCATTCCCTCGAGGATCTCCTGACGGGAATTTCCGCTGCGCCGCTCGAGGCGACGGATGACGTAGTGAATACCGTCCAGGGCAGTCTGGATCGGCTGCACCAGATGCGCGATGCGGTTGCCGCAGGTCAGGAAGCCAGAGGCTCGTCCGAACTGCTGGGACTCATCCAGACGTTATCCAGCGATGTTCGAACTGAGGCGTCCGCGGAGCCGATCGCGGAGGCTGGCGAAGCCGAGGCTTCGGATGCTGCCACGGACGAGGCCGCACTCGATCTTGCCGAAGCTCCAGTGGACGAGCCCGAGCCGATAGAAGATACGCCAGGCGAGCTAATGGCACAGCCCGTCTCGAGCCAGGAACTCGTTCGCGTTGACGCGGATCTGCTGGATGCACTGCTCAACGGCGCGGGTGAAATCAGCATCTTTCAGTCGCGCCTGAATCAGCAAGCCCACTCTGTCGATTTCAGTCTCAGCGAACTCGGTCAGACAGTTGTGCGGTTACGCGAACAGTTGCGGAACCTCGAAGGGGAAACCGAGGCCGAGATTCTGCATCGCCACCAACAGGAAACCGAGAACGATGAGAATTTCGACCCGCTCGAACTCGATCGCTACTCAAATATTCAGCAGCTATCGCGTGCGCTTGCGGAAACAGCCAGCGATGTCGCCAGTATCAACGATCTATTGAGAGGGCTGACAAACGAGACTGAGACTCTCTTGACTCAACAGGTTCGTGTCACGACTGAGCTACAGGACGGGCTCATGCGGACGCGCATGGTCCCGTTCCAACGTCATGTGCCGCGATTAGCACGAATCGTTCGCCAAGCGGCGAGCGAGTCCGGGAAGTCGGCCGAACTCGTGGTCGAAGGAGGTGAGGGCGAGTTGGATCGGCAGGTACTCGAGTGCATGCTGCCGCCGTTCGAACATCTGCTTCGCAATGCTGTCGTTCACGGTATCGAGCCACCCGAGAGCCGGCGTCAGAAAGGTAAACCGGCGGTAGGTTGCGTGACGTTGAAGTTACAGCGCGAAGGTTCCGGGGTAATCATAGAGGTTGCGGACGATGGTGCTGGCCTGGGCCTAGAAGAGATTCGCCAAAAGGCTCATGAGCAAGGACTCCTGGTAGAAGGACAAGAGATATCCGACACCGATGCAGCAGAGTTAATTCTGAGTCCAGGGCTAACGACGGCCGGAGAGCTGACGCAGACCGCCGGACGCGGCGTCGGCATGAATGTCGTCGATAACGAGGTGAAGAATCTCGGCGGCTCTATGAGAATCGAGTCCGCGCCAGAAGAGGGAACACGGTTCCTGATCCGACTGCCGTACACTCTGGCGATCACCAATGCGCTCATAGTTAATGTCGGCGACGAGACTTTTGCATTGCCGTTACCGACCGTGGAGGGCGTCACTCGCGTCGCGAAAGATACGCTGTTGGAGCTTATGACCGAGGATCAGCCGAGCATCGACTACGGTGGAATCAAGTATCGTATACAGCATCTCGGTACCTATGTCGGTGCGGCTCCATCGGCGCTTCCGGACGATGATTCCTCCGTCGCCCTGATCCTGATCCGGGCCGGCGACAACTCGACCGCGTTGCTCACGGACTCCCTCGAGGGTAGTCGTGAAGTGGTCGTCAAGACACTAGGTTCGCAGATCACGAGCGTACCCGGAGTCTCAGGCGCTACGATTCTCGGTGATGGCCGGATCATCGTGATCCTGGACATGGGTACGCTAGCGCGTGCGCAGAGTGACGCGGATGGTGACCGGCGGGCGGCAGCACCCGTAACAATGGACAAGGTGATCACGGCACTAGTGGTCGATGACTCCATCACGATGCGCCGCGTGACACAAAGGCTGTTGGAACGCCACGGCGTTCGCGTATTAACAGCTCGCGACGGTTTGGATGCAATCAGCGTTTTGCAGGACCATGAGCCGGATATCATCCTGATCGATATAGAGATGCCGCGAATGGATGGTTATCAATTCGCGACACATGTCCGCAACGACCCCAAACTCGAGCACGTCCCGATTATCATGATTACATCCAGGTCGGGTGAGAAGCATCGGGCGCGGGCGATAGAGATTGGTGTCGACGACTATCTCGGCAAGCCTTACCAAGAGGGGCAACTCACGAAGGCGATAGAGACACAGCTGGGAAGACCGTTATGAGTACGGAGCCGAACGAACTTTATAGCTTACTTATACCGCTCGAGGGCGAAAGGCTTCTCGTGCCGCGAGTCTGTGTTGCCGAAGTCATCGCCTTTAGTGTACCGGAGCGAGCGAAGGAGAACGATCGATTGCCCGGTTGGTTTTTGGGAAGAGTCGAGTGGAACGGACGCCGGGTGCCCGTAGTCGCGTTCGAAAGTATTTCGGGTGAGGGCGTGCAGCATCGAATCGGGCGGACTCGAATTGTGGTCTTCCATGCCATCGGAGACGACCTCAAGCTCGGGTTCTTCGGAATCATCACCCAGGGATTTCCACAGCTCGTCCGGGTCAACGGTAACGTTCTTTCACTCGAGACCGAACAACCGTGGCCGGAGGGTCAGCCGGTGCTGTGCCGCGCGCGCATGATCAATGAATATCCGCTGATTCCCGATATGGAACGTCTGGAGACGATGCTCGCGGAACTTCCAGCTTAAGTAAATAGATCTCCCCAGAGGGATTGCGCGAGTGTGCAGGCCGCGAGTGCCGCTGTCTCGGCACGTAGAACACGCGGCCTCAGAGTGACTCTGGTAAAACCGGCTTGATCTGCTTGTTTCAGATCAGCATCGCTCAACCCGCCCTCCGGGCCGATCAGGATTGCCACGCCCGTGGAGCTCGATACCGACCGGATGTCTGCGCCAAACTCCCGTTCGGCGTCGGGATGCAGCGCGAACCTGAGATGCTCCGTCGAGATTCCGGCCAGACCGGAAGCTAAAGACTGCGGCTGACAAACGACCGGTGGACAATGTCTGCCGGATTGCTCACAGGCGCTTCGGGCGATCTTCTGCCAGTGTTTTACTCGGCGCGCCCTGCGTTCGCCGTCGAGCTTGACCACGCTGAATTCCGTCACGACGGGGATCACGGTGCGGACGCCGAGTTCCGTAGTCTTCTGGACGATCAGGTCCATCGCTTCGGCCTTCGCTAGCAATTGAATAAGCGAGAGCTCAAGGGGCGATTCGGGTAAAGGCTCCAGTGCCGCGCCGATCTGTAATCTCGAGTGATCGCGGGCCTGGTCGTTCGCCAAGGATATGGCTCGTAGTGAGTGCCATATCGAGGTAGAGGCGCGGAATTCTGCGATTATTCGGTTTCATCTTCGGCCTCGGGCGACCGGCAACGGGTTCACGAAAAGCGTGGTATATAGTCGTCATAACGGCTCTAGTCAATCGCCGCCGGCCGGTGCCGGTCAGCGGGAGGCTGGTAACGTGCCTGTGGAGGACATAACGTATGGGTCGGCGGTAACATCAAGCGCGTGCGAATCGAATCAGGCACAGGATGGCTGGATGGTGTCAGACGCGTGGTTTCACCGAACTGTGACGAGCGGCCACCGGGCTCGACGCCGGAACTCATCGTCATCCATGGTATCAGCCTTCCACCCGGGCAGTTCGGTGGGCCTGCCGTCGATCAACTATTCTCGAATCAGCTGGTGGCCGATGAGCATCCCTATTTTGCGAAGATCCTGGATCTGCGTGTCTCGAGTCATGTGGTGATCTCGCGTCAAGGTGAGCCGACACAGTACGTTTCGTTCGATAAACGGGCCTGGCATGCTGGCAAGTCGCGGCACTGTGGGCGCGACGGGTGCAACGATTTTTCGATCGGCATAGAACTCGAGGGGACCGATGATACGCATTACGAGCGCGCGCAGTACGAGCAGCTCGCGGAGCTTGTCCGGGTCCTGCTTCGAGCCTATCCTTCTCTCCGAGATGCGGAGATCGTCGGTCACAGCGATATCGCGCCGGGAAGAAAGACTGATCCCGGTGTCTGCTTCGATTGGAAGCTACTCGGCCGTCTTCTGGAGAGCTGAGCACCGACGGTAATGAAGCTCATCGCATTAATTATTGGCCTCGGTCTCGAGCACGTCGCAACGCAAGTGTTGCATTTGCGTGAGCTACGCTGGTTCGATGCGTATTTCGATCTCGGTCTTGAGAGACTCAAGAGGCTCAACGTCTGGCTGACCTATGTCGCGATCGTCCTTATTCTGGCGCTCCCTCTCATTCCCGTACTCTGGGCGAGCTACGCGCTTCGTGGCACCGCAATACCATGGGATCTACCGTATCTCTTGTTCGCCGTTCTGATCGTTTTCTTCTGCCTAGGGCCTAGAGATCTCGGCACCGAAGTCGATGAATATTGCAGTGCCCTGTCACGCGGGGACGAAGAACGATCCGAGGCATTACTAACAGAGCTCTGCGAGGGGGGGCATTCCGGGGCCAGCGATGTCGATGCGGTCGAGGAAGCGATCTTCGTTCAGGCGACGAACCGGATCTTCGGCGTCGTATTCTGGTTCGTCGTTCTAGGCCCGGTGGGCGCGTGGCTATACCGTGTCAGCGATCTGCTGCGACAACGTGTCGCCTATGACTACGCGCGCGACCCTGAGAGTGCCGTCGGCATATTTTCCGCCGTGGAGAGCGTTCACGGTGTTTTGGTCTGGGTACCTGCTCGGCTGGCGGTTATCGGATACGCGTTCAGCGGCAGCTTCGATGATGCGCTCAACTGCTGGCGAAGCTATGAGCTTCGAGCCGAATTGCCATTCTATCGAAGCAACGATGAAGTCGTCGCCTGTGTCGGTAAAGCTGCAATGACGGGGTTCCTCGAGGAGACGCCGAATTCGAGCGCAGCAGCACGCAATGCAATGCGCCTCGTTACGCGCACACTGTTCATCTGGATTACGGTCATTGCCGTTATGACCCTATTCGGCTGGGCTGTCTGAGGCCCGCTACAGCGTCGCTCGACGAAGTCCTGATTGCCACAGGGTCTCGGTCGAGCCGGCCTCTCGGGCGAGCACACGCGCTATCACGAACAGCAGGTCCGAGAGCCTGTTGAGGTACTTCAGCAGTTCGGGATTCACATCGGCAGCTGCGGAGAGGGTCCACGCGCGCCGCTCCGCACGGCGGCAGACCGCGCGAGCGAGATGACAGGCCGCCGCAGCGGAGCTTCCGCCGGGAAGAATGAAATCTTCCAGCGAGGGAAGCGTAGCGTTGAACTCATCCAATTCGATCTCCAAGCCGCGCACATGTTCCGGTGTGATCGCTGTATGGCCTGGGAGCGCCAGTTCTGCGCCGAGATCGAAGAGCTCGTGTTGAACTTGGCTGAGGCAATCGCGGGCGGTTGCCGGAAGTTTCGTGTCGCTCAACACCAAACCCAGAGCGCTATTCGTTTCGTCGACCGTACCAAACGCTTCAATTCGAGCGTCCGACTTCGCAACACGTTCACCGTTGGCGAGACCGGTTAAGCCGCTGTCACCGTTGCGGGTATAGATCTTCGTTAGCCGATCCGCCATCGAGATATCCTTTCATCAGTGCGCCCTCAATCATACAGGTGTTGGCCAAGATGAGCGGTAACTGGCGTTGCAAGCCAGCCGATCTTGGCGGCTGTGACCGGGCCGACGAGGGTCCGCTGCAGTCCGTTGGGCATTTCGATCCTGCGCTCGTCGAGAGGGATTCGGCCGGCCATTAGCTCGGCTACCTGCTGCCGGTGCCGGGGATTGAGTTCCGGAATCGCGTAGCCTTCGGGATAGATAGGAAGATTCGAGCCTAGATCGTACTTGTCGGTTGCGCCGAGAGTATGGAGCAGTTCATGTACCATGACGATCTGATTGGCGTCCTGGCTCGAATTTCCGGCGAACAGTTTGGCGGCGGCGATCAAGCTGCGTTTGAGCGTGGCCGATCTGTCGAGTACCAGAGCTTCGCTCTTCTCGTAGTACAACGCGAACAGTTTAATGTCAGGACTGGGGCGGCTGCTACCTGGATCGACGCGGGCCGCAAACCAGCACATCCGAAGACTCCAGATGAGCGTGTTGAGAATGGACGGAGTCGACGCGAGTTCGGGAATGTCTCTCTCCAACTGCGGCCCCAACTCCACGCGAAATGGTTGCTCGATTGAAACGCCATAACGTCGGGCTTCGGTGGAAAAGTATTTTTCGATCCTCTCGAAATCGGTCGTGCCGAGGTTTTCGATATACGCCTGTGTGTGGGGACTTCCGTCAGCATTGATCGGATACACGTCGACCCAAAGCGTCTCGTCCCAATCAGTGCTTCTAGCAGCTGCGAGAAAGTTTCCCAACGCCGTAAACGCGAGGATATACAGTAATATCGCGATTCGTATTCGTTTGAACATCGACGGCCGGCAATTCATTCACGGGCGTTAGTCGGACTGATAAGTCCAGCATATCAATCACTTGTAGGCGTCGCGCCAAGTCACAATTTGGGGAGGATCGAGGCTGGAAAAAGAAAACCCGGCGGTGGGAGCGCCGGGTTAGATTATTGTTGTTATCGGAGTTTACGGTTTCAAATATGCGGCCTGGCTGCCGGTTATCACACTCGAGTTGTTATTGTTGTGAAGTGCTCCAACCTTTTCTTTTATCGGTATAACAGCCTGTAACGTCTTCTTCTTATTCTCGTTCTCGTTCTTATTCTTGAACGCTCAATCTACCAGAACCATGCGCCCTCTCGCACAGCTTTTCGGTCAGATGATGTCCGAAAGTACTACGCGTGCGACCGATCGCGCTCGAGTCCGATGCGATATCGTCTATATTAGTCTTTTATAATCATATGGTTATCTCTAAATCCCGGCCGCTTGGCGCGCATTTAGACTCATTCTCATCAAAAGACACGAGTACTTACCTTACATAACCTTTCTTGATTTTATCTTATAAAGATATTGTATCTACTTGTTTTATAAGGTTGCGCAGATTTTTGCCCCTCGTGAACGTTACCCGAGAGAGTCGTTCACCTGATGTCCGCAGCGGGTTCAGGGCGGCGCCAGGAGTTCCTGGCGCTCCAGCCAGACGCCGTTTTTGACGATCGCTACGATGCGCAGCGTGTCCGTAATGCGCGTTAGTGGATCCCCCGAGAGCACGACGAAGTCGGCCAGCTTGCCGACTTCGAGCGTGCCGAGATCTCTCTCCAGACCCAGTGCCAGCGCGGCACCAGCGGTCGCGAGCCGCAGCACCTGATCGTTGGCTAACCCGGCTTCCTCGAGGAGCGCCAGTTCCGCGTGCAGCCCGATTCCGTAGGGCACGGTCGGCGCATCGCTACCGGTCGTGACGCGGCCACCCGCTCGAACCAGTTCGGCGACTGTCTCCTGCAGGTTGCCTAGATGCTCTATCCCGGCCTGGGAACTTTGCCACGCGGCCCGCTCATAGCCGTGAAAAAACTCGGTGTACGCTGGGTCGTCCGACCAGAGTCTCTGCGTAGTCGTCAATCCACTGAAGCCGCCGAACGCCGCGAGTGTCGGCGCGACGGCCGTGCGCGTTTGCGCGAGAATGCCCATCACGTCCTGATAGGTTCGATCGAGCAGCGAGCGCTCCAGTCCATAAGGCCGTTCCGTGCGGCCGCCGATGTGCTCGAGGCCATTGATTCCAAATCTGGCCGCGGGAAACAGGCTGTCACTGAAGACGGGTAAACCGAGCGCCATGGCTTCTACAAATCGTGTCCCGGTGAAGCGCTCGGGTTGAGCTGCGTACAACTCGAGCACGTCATAGCTCCTCGCTGACTCGCTGGTCCCGGGGATACCCGACGACTCTATCGCGGGCGATGTCAGGAGTAGCCGTGGACCTTGACGCTTACTGCTCGCCCAGGCTTCACGGCGTTCCATGCCGTCGCCCGGCTCGCTGTTGACTTCGCGTACGGTCGTAATGCCGTAGCCGAGCCAGATTCGGCCGAGGCGCTCGCCGCCAAGGCTCGACTGATGCGCATGGATATCCATGAGGCCCGGAATGATCGTGTAGTCGCGAGCGTCGATAACCATTTCAGGGAGCGGCGACAGTCCTCGTGCGACCACGTCGGCGATGCGGCCGTTCCGCACATGGATATCCATGTGTCGGCGATATTGTGTGCGGGCACCGTCGAAGAGGCGATCGACCTGGACGGCGTAGTGATGCTCCGGCTCGGCCGGCATCCAGTCGATGACGGGTTCGGTAAACCGTGCCTCCTGCTCAGATCGTTGCCGAGCGCTGGGTTCTGAATCCGACGGGATTCGCCTAACCGTGCCGCTCCCGAGGTCAACGTTGAATACGCCGGCTGTCATCCCGCCGGTGCGGGGATCCGTGCGCATCGCCTCCACAATCAACCCTCGACCATCGGGATCCCATACGGGGGCGCTCGCAGCGCCAAGGCCATCGGCCAGGAGACGTGGGTGCGCCCCCGAGTCTAGAGGCAGCACTACCAACGAGCTCTCACTCCAGGGGCCGAATCCCCGCGTCTGGAGATAGGCTACCCGAGCACCGTCTGGCGATACCGTGGGCCGATAGGACTTGCCGGGCTCAGTCGTCAGCTGAGTAAGCTCATTGCTGTCGAGGGCGAGTCGCCACAGGTCCATATCGCCCGCCCGATCGCTTGCGAAAACGACGAAATCTTCGTCGGGGCTGAATGCTGGATCGATTTCGAGGAAGACGTCATTCGTCAGTTGGTGCAGATTACCGTCGCTGCTCTGCAACCACAGGTCACCCAACGCGGTAAATGCGCGATAGCGTCCCGAAGGAGACGCTCTAACTGCGCGGAGCCCACGTACCCGTCGCAGTCCTGAAGGCGCATGACCGGTCGTCTGCAGGGTGTGGCTCGCTCTCGTGACGCCTACCCCCGCAAAAAACAGTATCGGTGAACGTACTGTGTTCGCGAGCGTTCTTCTCCAGATCTGGCCATCAGCCGTATAGAGATACTCGCCAGGCGATACCCAGGCCGGACGGAAGCCGAAAACATCCTCTTCCCGGGTAAGCGTTTTGACGACCGGGTCCTCGGATAGCACCAGCATTTTGAGGTCGCTTGTTGCGAGACCCCGCTGCTCGGTAAATAGAAGCACGCCGCCGCTCGGACGCCAGCTCGGCGCGCGCAGCGGATAGGGTGCGTCAAACAACTCGAGACTCGTCCCATCCTGCTGCACCAACTCGAGTGACCAGCGATTCTCCCGTTCATTGACATACGCGATTGACTGTAGCTCGGAGACGACGGGAAATGAGGCTTGCCCGACGGCGCGGCTACGCTGGATGAGTGCGCCGGACTCGAGTTCGAGCTCCCAGATATCGTAGCTACCGGCACGGTCGGACGAGAAGACTACGGACCCCCCATCCGCAGAAAAGTCGGGTTCGCGTTCATTGAACGGGGCGTCTGTTAGCTGACGCCGAACTCCTCTCGCCACTTCGAGTAGCCAGAGATCCCACTGGCCTGCGACGGATCGCTGGTACACGAGAGATTCACCATTCGGTGAGTAGCGTGGATTGCGGGCCACTTCGTCCGGGGGGGTCAGCGGCGTTGCCGCGCCACCGGTGGCAGGCAACGTCCAGATCTGGCCCAGTAGATCCAAGGCAATGGTCCCGCCATCCGGCGACAGCGCGAGCGCGATATTCGTGCCCTGCCGGACATCCGCGATTACTTCCTCGCCGGCGCAGAGACTCGCGAACGACAAACCCGACAGGAAGACCGCCAGGCTGTTCATTTTCATTCTCAGCATCACTCACCCGTTCTCGCTCTCAAGGCTGCAACAGTTGACAGCTCCAGGGTCCTGCAGCAAAGTGGTGCGCATCCCTCGACGTCAACGTACGCTCATAGCGGAGTCGCTGGTGGAACCGATTCTCGCCTTCCTGCCAGAACTCTACAGCCGAAAACCAGAGCCGGTAACCGCCCCAGAACGCCGGGCGTGGTAGGCGGCGATCATCCGTTGGTGCAGCGTCGAGACCGAAGTCCTTCGCTTTGTCTCGTGCCTTCCTTGTGAGTTCTTCCATACTCTCGAGCGAGTGACTCTGTTCGCTGACCCAGGCGTTGAGTTGACTGCCCACGGGGCGAGTTGCGAAATACGCATCGCTCTCATCAGCGGGGGATCGGACAACGCGCCCTTCAAGACGAATCTGCCGGCCGAGTTTATCCCAGTGCAGTACACCAGCCGCATACGGGATACTCTCGAGCTCGGTGGCTTTTCTGGACACATAATGCGTGTAGAACGTAAGGAAACCCGCGGTTCTCGAGAGATCCTTGATCAAGACGATTCGCGCGGATGGCCTCGACCTATCATCCACCGTGGCCAACGTCATGGCATTCGGGTGACGCTGAACGGCCCGCCGCATAGCGTCGTCGAACCACTCTCCGAATTCGAGTAGCGGATCATCTGGAGGCGGTACCGGTGGTGCATCCACGGTCGTATAGGCGGCTCAATTTTGGGTCAGCGAATCAGAGTAGCCGCTGACGCGTGCCGTGGCTAGACGCTTGAGGGGCAGCGTCCCGCGGCGCCACAGCCGCTTTCGCGGGGCGAAGCCCTGATCTTCGTGCTTGCACCGCGGTGGCTCACCGGGTACAACCCGCAGCCACGGGAGAGTTCTCATGAGTTTAGACGAGTTACGACAACGCCTTTCCGCAGTGGATACTGAGCTCGTAAAGCTAGTCGCTCAGCGGCAGCAGATCGTGGCTGAGGTAAGCGCTCATAAGATCGACACGGGGGCGCCGACGCGTGATTATGAGCGCGAGCGGGAAGTTCTGAGCGGCGTGCATCGCCAGTCGCTCGAGCTGGGTCTCGAGCCCGACGTGGCCGAGAGCATTATGCGCTTACTGATCCGATCATCTCTGACGCATCAGGAACAAACGAGGGTTGCAGCGGAAAGCAGCGGTGCCGGAAAGCGCGCGCTCGTCATAGGTGGTGCCGGTAAGATGGGCGGCTGGCTCGCGGACTTCCTGACATCGCAGGAGTTCGAGATTGAGATAGCGGATCCGTCAGAGGCCAACACTCCATATAGACAGATTCGCGATTGGCAAGATAGCGATCTCGATCACGAACTCATCGTCGTTGCAGCCCCGATAAAGGCCACGTCGGATATCCTCACGGCACTCGCGAAGCGCCGGCCGGCCGGTTTGATTCTCGACGTCGGCTCGCTGAAGACACCGCTCAAGGAGAGCCTCGACCGATTGGTTGCGACCGGTTGCCGGGTGACCTCTATTCACCCGATGTTCGGACCGGATACACGACTGCTTTCCGGGCGGCACGTTATTTTCGTCGATGTCGGCGTCCCCGACGCGACGGAAGAAGCGCATCAGTTGTTTGCTTCCACGATGGCGGATCGGGTCGATATGAGCCTCGAGGAACACGACCGGCTAATCGGCTACGTTCTAGGATTGTCTCATGCGCTCAATCTCGCATTCTTCACGGCGCTCGCCGATAGTGGCGAACTCGTACCGCATCTGCAGCAGCTCTCGAGCACGACATTCGACGCCCAACTCGGCGTTGCCAGCCGCGTAGCGGGCGATAATCCACACTTGTACTACGAGATTCAGGCTCTCAACACCTATGGTGCAGCACCGCTGGACGCGCTCGTCAGCGCTGCCGAGCATGTTCGTGATCTCATCAGGAGCAGGGACGAACAGGGGTTTGTCGCGCTCATGGAACGAGGCCGACGCTACCTTGACGCGACCGGTGACTGATGCAGGATGGCAACATACACCGACGAAATATGAAAGAATCTGAGTACGCCCTCGCGAGGGTAGGCCCATGGATCGGATCGACACACAAGGTTACCGTGCAAACGTAGGAATCATTCTTACCGATGGTCAAGGCAGCGTGCTGATTGCCGGCCGCGTCGGTAGTGGTGGTTGGCAGTTCCCACAGGGCGGTATCGGCCCGGAGGAAAGCCCCGAATCGGCGATGTATCGGGAGCTCAACGAGGAAGTTGGCCTCACGTCGGGCGACGTCGAAACGCTCGGTGTGACCAAGACGTGGCTCAAGTACCGGCTGCCCCAGCGATTCGTCCGCCGTGAACAAACTCCCCTGTGCATCGGCCAGAAGCAGCGCTGGTACCTGTTGCGCCTGCTTGCGGACCCGGTGCAGGTTCGGTTCGATATGACGAGCGACCCCGAGTTCGATAGATGCCGCTGGGTCGACTATTGGCGGCCGGTCAAGGAAGTCATCTACTTTAAACGCCACGTCTACGTCCAGGCACTCACGGAGCTCGGGCCACTCGCATTTCCGGACACGAGTCCTCCTCCGCAACCGGCCTGGTGGCCTCGCCGCTGGCAGGAGGCCTTGAGCTAATGCCTCCCGTCGGGCTGGGAAGAAGACCTATCTTGTTTTTCGTCATCGGGCTGGCCGTAATCGCCAGCGCCGGTTACCTCGTTTTCGAACTCGGTCGCTTCCAAGGTGGGTATTCCGTCCTCGACCAGCGCCGCGAACAAGAACAACTCCAGCTGATCATCGATCAACAAGCGGCGGCGGCCGAGGAATTCAGGCGGCAGATCACCCTTTTGCAGACCTCCCGGGAAATCGACCAGGAAACCTATGCGCAAGTCGAGAGTAATCTCAGCCAGCTTCAGCTCAGGATTCAGGCACAGGAAGAGGAGCTCGCGTTCTACCAGGGGATCATCTCCCCCGAAGACGGCAACGCAGGTCTGCGTGTCCAGACACTCAACCTCACGAAGGCCGATCTTGAGCAACATTACTTGCTACGATTGGTTCTGGTGCAGACGATCAGCCACGACCAGCGTGTCTCGGGCGTCGTTCGGCTCAATATCGACGGGCTTCGCGGCGGAGAGCCCGCGAGACTGGGTTCCGACGAGGTTCTAATTGACGGTGAATCGAACGACATTCCCTATGCATTCCGCTATTTTCAAGGTCTGCAACGAGAGCTCGTGCTTCCCGCGGATTTCGAGCCCAGCCAGGTCAATGTCGAGATTTGGCCCCAAGAATCCGGTGGGCAGCAGATTCTACATAATTACGACTGGTCCGCCGTTACCAGCTAACTGGCGGCTCCGATTACCACTTCGGAGTGAGTATCAGTAAGCTATGCAGAACGAGCGTAAGCGAGGCGGGGAATTGAAGATGTTGGGTAAGAAAAAACAGAATCGGGGTGCTGTCAAGAGCTTCGTCGGTGCCGGGACCCGTGTGCATGGCGATATCGAATTCACCGGCGGGTTCCATGTTGACGGCTACGTTAAGGGCAATATCGAAGGCCTCAAGGATGACAATGCTGTTCTCAGTATCAGCGAGAGCGGTTGTGTAGAGGGATCGGTCGTAGTGCCGCATCTCTTCCTGAACGGAATTGTCCGAGGCGATGTTCGCGCGACCGAACGAGTGGAACTCGGGCCCGGCGCACGCGTCATTGGTAATGTTCAGTACAAGTTGATCGAGATGTCGATCGGTGCGGAAGTAAACGGCAAACTCATTCACGAGAATGAGCGGAAAATCGCTGAAGCTAAACCTAGCAGACCCGAGGTCGAGATCGTATCTGCGGTGAAGGTGGCGGGAGACTAGTTGGCATGGCGGATGTGCAGTGGGCGCAGGATGCGCCGCCTTTGAACTTTACTGATGCTGCTGCCGACAAGGTGAGCACGCTGATCGAGCAGGAAGGAAATGCTGACCTGAAGCTGCGCGTGTACATCTCGGGTGGCGGCTGCTCAGGATTTCAGTACGGTTTTACCTTCGACGATGAGACCCAGGACGGTGATACTGAAATCGAGAACCGCGGGGTGACGTTGCTCATCGATCCCATGAGTGTTCAGTATCTGACGGGTGCGGAGATCGACTATAAGGAAGATCTGTCAGGAGCTCAGTTCATCATCCGCAATCCGAACGCCAATACGACCTGTGGCTGCGGTTCCTCGTTCTCGGCCTGAAAATCACGCAAGCTTCCGAACAATCGACTAGTTCCCCAGAGTCAACTCGAGACCCGTCGGACATGATGGCGGCAGTCGATCTCGGCTCGAACAGCTTTCATATGGTCGTCGCGCGGCCGCGGTAAGCCGATGCTCGTTCTGGATATCGGCGGCGGTAGCACGGAGCTCATCATTGGCGACAATCACGAACCGATTCAGTTGGAGAGCCTCTTTATGGGCTGCGTCGCCTGGAGTTCACGATACTTCGATGGCGGTAAGCTCAACAAAAGGCGGTTCGATCGCGCACAACTGGCAGCGCGCCTGGAGTTACGGCCTGTAGTCGAGCGCTTCAAGAAGCAGGGTTGTAAGCAGGCTATCGGATCTTCCGGGACGATACGTGCGGCGGAGTGTATCGCTCATGCATTCGAGTTCGTGGATGCCGGGCTAACTATCGACGCACTCGAAGCAGTAATTGACGAGATGATCGATGCGGGGTCGATCGACTCGCTCAAGCTGCCGGAGTTGAGTGAGGAGCGAACACCGGTCTTTCCCGGGGGAGTCGCGATCCTCGTCGAAACGATGTCGGCACTAGGAATCGAACGGCTTCAGATCAGTGACGGCGCGTTGCGAGAAGGGCTTCTGTACGACATGTTGGGTCGCCTACAATATGAGGACGCCCGCGATCGGACGATTCGCGTGATTCAGGGCCGCTACAACGTGGATCGCGCGCAAGCGGAGCGGGTTGAGAATACAGCGCTGAAATTGCTCCGCGACGCTCGCAAGGCATGGGGCTTGAAGAGTGGCGCCCAACGACGGTATCTGGCCTGGGCGGCGCAGCTGCACGAAGTCGGTCTCGATATCGCGCATGCGAAGTACCATCAACACGGCGGTTATCTGGTCGCCAACGCAGATCTACCGGGCTTCGTGAGCTTTGACCAACGAATTCTTTCGATACTGATCTCACAGCACCGTCGAAAGATCGACGACATGGATATTTCGGATCTTTCTGAGGACTGGCGCGAGAAGATCCTCCGGCTTGTCGCCCTGTTCCGGTTAGCGGTATTGCTGAATCGAAGCCGGAGTTCCACGGCGCTGCCGGAGATCGAGCTTCGTGCAGCGACGGCGACGTTGACATTCGGCTTTCCGGAGGACTGGCTGGATAACAACCCGCTGACGAAGGCTGACCTCAAGCAGGAGATCGAGTGGTTGCGACCGCTGGGCGTGGAACTGCGAATCGAAGACGTCGGTGGGAGCTAGGAAGCTTCGGCGTATTGTTTCAGCAGTGCGCGTTGCGCGCAGCGCTCCTCATCGCCCTGTGCCGGTGTCGCTAAATTGTAGGAGCCATCCGCCATGAGTTCCCATGCGTTCACATTATCCGCGAGATATCTGTCCAGATTACTGATCAAATGACGTTTGATTTTCTTGTCGACGATCGGATACATGATCTCGATTCGGCTGAAAAAATTCCGGTCCATCCAATCCGCGCTCGAGCAGTAGATTTCCTCTTTACCCTCATTGTGAAAGTAGAAGC
This sequence comes from uncultured Gammaproteobacteria bacterium, assembly GCA_964466315.1. Classification (GTDB taxonomy): domain Bacteria; phylum Pseudomonadota; class Gammaproteobacteria; order Steroidobacterales; family Rariloculaceae; genus SMWC01. Next base: position 6,229 of record CAYXNS010000027.1, on the reverse strand, counting down.
AGCGATCGTGCTCCAGAAAACGGCCGACGATTGAGCGTACGTGAATATTATCTGAGATTCCGGGGATGCCTGGGCGAAGGCAGCAGATACCGCGGACGATCAGGTCGACGATTACGCCGGACCTCGACGCCTCATAGAGTGCTCGAATGATCTTCGGTTCTACCAGGGCGTTAATCTTCGC
>CAYXNS010000027.1:0-6038 GCA_964466315.1 uncultured Gammaproteobacteria bacterium | reverse complement strand
AATGATATGACCGGTTCCGCCGGCGGCAGCAAGTACTGTCTCCCGGCGAATCAGTTTGAGCAGTTTCTTATGCATCGAAAACGGAGATTGATAGATCCTATTCAGGCTGGCGGTCTTCGTCAGGCTGGTTATCTGCATAAAGACCTCGTGAATGTCGTGGCCGAGGTCTTCATTTGCGGAGAACAGCCCATAGTCCGTATAAACTCGAGCGGTTCCTGGGTGATAGTTGCCGGTACTGACGTGAACGTAACGTCGCAGCTCGCCGTTTTCGCGACGGACGACCAGCAGCATTTTGCAGTGTGTCTTGTAGCCGACGACGCCATAGACCACGTGTGCCCCGGCTTCCTGCAGCTTGTTGGCGAGCTCGATGTTAGCCGCTTCGTCGAAGCGAGCTCTGAGCTCGATCATGACGGTGACTTCTTTACCCGCCTTGGCGGCCGAGACGAGACTCGCCACCAGCGGCGAGTCGGGTGTGGTGCGATAGAGAGTCTGTTTGATCGCGACGACCTCGGGATCGGTAGCTGCCCGATAGATGAACTCCATGACCGGACCGAAAGAATCGAATGGATGATGCAGGAGAATATCGCCCTTAGCGATGGCCGCGAAGGGACTCGACTTCACGAGCCGCTTGGGCACTCCTGGCGTAAACGGTAGATCTTTGAGGTCGGGCCGATCCACCAGATCATAGGCGGCCAGGATCCGGTTGAGGTTTATGGGTCCATCGACCCGATAGAGATCCTGGTTCGTGAGCTTGAAATGATCCAGCAGAAACTCGGATAGATCTTCGGGGCAGCTGTGAGCAATCTCCAGGCGCACGGCGGCACCGTATCGGCTTTCGAAGAGCTCGCCTTCCAGCGCCCTCATGAGATCGCCGACCTCCTCGTTGTCGACATAAAGCTCGCTGTTTCGGGTTACGCGAAACTGATAGCAACCGTCTATCGACAGACCTACGAATAGTTCCTCGGCGAATGCGTGGATAATGGATGAGAGGAAAACGAAGTCCGCGTCGCCTGTGTCCTTTAAATCTTGCGGTAATCTAATGAGTCTTGGGAGAGAGCGCGGTGCCTGCACGATCGCCCGTTGAACCGGCCTGCCGAACACATCGCGCCCCCGCAGGCTCACGATGAAGTTGAGGCTTTTGTTCAGAATTCGGGGAATCGGACGAGTCAGATCCAGGGTCGTGGGGCTGAGTACCGGAACGATCTCAGACCGGAAGTAGCTCTCGAGCCACTCTCGCTGCTGATCCGTCCACTGATCGCGCCTGACGAAGCGTATACCTTCGTCGCTCAGGGCTGGAATCAGCTCGTCGTTGAGCACCCTGTATTGCTCGGCAACGAGTTCGTGAGCTTGCGCCGTGATCGTCTTGAGTAGTTCGGCTGGACTCAGGTTGTCAGGTCCGGCAGGGGCTGAGCTGACTTCCAGGCGTTGTTTCATGTTCGAGACACGAATCTCGAAGAACTCATCCTGATTCGTTGACGAAATACAGAGAAATTTCAGTCGTTCGAATAGAGGAACGCGCTCGTCCTTCGCCTGACTGAGTACGCGTACATTGAACGCGAGCCGAGACAGCTCGCGATTGATGTAATACTCCGGTAATGACAGGTTCGCGGTGTCCACCGTCTCTGGTCGAACTCCTCATTCGGCAGTCTTTGCCGAGTATAAGCCTCCAAGTACGACTGTTTGGCGGGCGCCCGTCACACTGGGCGCGTTTCCGGTCTGATCTTTCAGTCTTTTTTGGGCCAGCCATGCGAAAGCGACGGCCTCGACCCACTCCGGGCTGATTCCATGTGCGGCGCTAGATTCAACGCGGCAATCGGCAAGATGCCGGTCGAGTCGCTCCACTAGAAATGGATTGAACGTTCCGCCTCCACAGAGTATTACCCGCCGACAGGTGGCCGTCGATCCCCGAATCGCTTCACTGACCGTTACGGCGGTAAGCTCGGCTAGGGTCGCTAGGACATCCTCATCGGAGATATTCTGTTCCATCGCCGCGAGTTTCTGCTTCACCCAGCCTATGTTGAAGTGCTCGAAGCCGGTAGATTTTGGCGGCTGACGCTGAAAATATGGATCCGCTAAGAACTGTTTCATGAGATCTGCCTCCACGCGGCCTCGCCTCGCGCGTCGTCCTTCCTCGTCGTAGCGTTCGTTCCAACAGTGTCGGCACCAGGCGTCCATGAGCGAGTTGGCGGGACCAGTATCGAAGCCCATCAGTGGTTGCTCGGGACTCAGCACGGTAATATTTGCGACTCCACCCAAATTTAGAACGACCCGGACTTCGTCAGGTGCGGAAAATCGCCACTCATGAAATGTTGGCGTCAATGGCGCGCCTTGCCCACCGTGTGCCATATCGGATCGACGAAAGTCGGAGACCGTATCGATCCCCGTTGCAGCGGCGATCACGTTAGGGTCGCCGAGCTGAGACGTGAACGGTTGTGGTGGCTCCGGCTTGTGAAAAATTGTATGCCCCGAGTAGCCGATCGCCTCGATATCGTCGAGCCCGTGTTCGCTGTCTTGAACGAGCTGCTGGACGCACTCGGCGACAATCTCCCCCAAGGCTACGTCGAGTTTTCCTAGATCTTCGAGAGATGACTCGGGGACCTCGGCCAGCGATCTGAGATGCTTAGTGAGTTCTTCGGGGAACGACGTCGTGCGTGCCGCATGCAGGACACAGCCGGTCTGATCGAGTCCGACGAGGACGACATCCGCACCGTCCAAGCTCGTGCCTGACATTACACCGATATAGAGCTCGCTCATGACGCTAGCTTACCTCACCCGAGGTCACGTCGATGGAAGGGTGGAGGAGCGGCCTCATGGCCGCGATACGCCGCTTAGCCTAGCCGCAAAAGGCGGCGCCTTTTTCCCTTTTTCCGAAGAGCCACCCGGGGTCGCTCCCCCGTGTAGAAGCCAATCGCGACCGGTGCCCCTTCCACGGCGCCGACCGCCTAGATCGCGTCAGCGCTGAAGTGGGCGCGGCGATACAAGTCGAGTTGCCTCCAGAGCGGGCTCGCAGTCGCCGAGAACTCTTCCCACTGCCCTGACGGAATGGGGCCCGCCGGCGGCAGGGTCACGGTGCGAGGGTTGCGATGTACACCATTGAGCCGGTACTCGTAATGAAGATGAGGTCCTGTCGCCAGACCCGACTGGCCGACATAGGCGATTGTCTGACCCTGACTGACTTGACTACCGAGTCTCGGGTCGGCGAAGCGAGATAGGTGTGCGTAAAGCGTGGTGATGTTGCCGCCGTGCTGAATAATCACCGTGTTGCCGTAACCGTTCCGGACTCCACGAAACGTCACCTTCCCGTCCCCAGCGGCGAATACCGGTGTACCCGACGGCGCTGCGTAATCGACTCCACGATGCGTCCGTATCGTGTTCAGGATCGGGTGCCGGCGATTGAGATTGAAACTGGAGCTAACGCGCGTGAAGTCTACCGGCGCTCGGATAAAGACTTTGCGAACACTGAGGCCCTCGGGTGTGAAGTAATCCGAGTTACCGGCGCTGTCGATATAACGTGCCGCCCTGTACGGTGTTTCCCGATTGACAAATTCGACGGCGACGATTTCACCGTCTCTGAGCTTCACACCATCACGCCACAATTCTTCATGAATGACCGTGAACTCATCGCCGACACGGACATCCTGAATAAAATCGATATCCCATTGAAAGATCCCCGCCATGTTCATCGTAACGTTGTCGGATATACCTGCGGCGATTCCGGCTTCGAAGAGCGAGCTTTGAATCACACCGTGTGCGCCAACCGAGCGGATATCGACGTCGCGTTGCAGGATTGCGGTATCGTATCCGGTCGAGTTTCGATCAACGTATAACACGCGCACTTCGTCGAGTTCCTTCGCGAGGGATAAGACACGACCCGCCGCATGCGAGATGGTGATTGTGTCGCCCGGACGAACGAGTCTGAGGTGTTCACGCGCTTCGCTGAGTCCAGACATCGCAGCGAGATCGGCGAGGCTCAGATCGTTGCGGCGGAACAGCAGTTCGAGACTGTCACCCGATTGCACCGTGAGGCTCAAGCTAGTGCCTGCTTCTACACCGGAGCCCCGGCCGCTCAACGGTGGCAGTTCGATGGAGGACGATACAGCCTCGGGTAACATGAGAGGTTGCCCCACGCTTGTGCCTTGCACGATCGATGCGGTTGGGGGCGGGACCATGGATTCGTTAGTACCGCTCACGAGAAACAGCGATACGGTAACGAGAGGAAGCAGCAAGCCTATGAAGAACCACGGCCAATGGCGCCTCTGTACGACCACAGGGTCAACTGGGGTGTCCTTATAATCGTGGCGGATGCCACCCAGGTATGACTTCACGGGGCACCTGAATCCTGAGCCGGGCGTAGGGTAACTATTTGGCATGGACCCGTCAAAGCTATTCCCGTCATAGTCACCAGGCTACAATACTCGACTCACGACGCGATGAGCGCCATCCCTGTCTCGATAATGGTAAGCATAGACAAACAGCTAGATGAGTTGCGTCGTGGTGCTCAAGAGATACTTCTCGAAGATGAACTTAGGGAGAGACTCGGCAGCGGGCGCCCATTGCGAATAAAAGCGGGTTTCGATCCGACCGCGCCCGACCTTCATCTCGGGCACACCGTACTCTTGAATAAGATGCGTCAATTTCAGAAGTTCGGCCACGAGATTATTTTTCTGATCGGTGACTTCACCGGAATGATCGGCGACCCGTCCGGAAAAACCGCAACGAGGCCGCCGCTCACGCTCGATGAAGTGAGCGCGAACGCTGCGACCTACGAAAAGCAGGTCTACAGTATCCTCGACCCCGACAGGACGCGGCTGGAGTTCAACTCGCGCTGGATGGATGGCTTGAGTGCTAAGGATTTGATCCAGCTTGCGGCTAAGCACACGGTCGCGCGGATGCTCGAGAGAGACGACTTCCAGAAACGTTACGCGTCTGGCAAGGCAATCGCGATTCACGAGTTTCTATATCCACTAGTGCAAGGCTATGACTCCGTTGCACTCGAGGCGGACGTCGAGTTGGGTGGGACGGACCAGAAGTTCAATCTTCTGGTCGGCAGGCAGCTGCAGCAGGCCTACGGGCAGCCGCCTCAGGTCGTCCTCACGATGCCGCTGCTCGAAGGGCTGGACGGCGCCAACAAAATGTCGAAATCGTTGGAGAACTGCATCGGTATCACCGAGCCACCGGGCGAGATGTTCGGCAAGCTTATGTCCGTGTCCGATGCTCTCATGTGGCGCTATTTCGAGCTCCTGAGCTTCAGGTCGCTCGATGAAATCGAGGGGTTCAAACAGCGGGCCGCGGATGGGGAAAACCCGCGTGACATCAAGTACCTGCTCGCCGAGGAGGTCGTCACACGGTTTCACGATGGGGATGCGGCCGAGAAGGCCAAGCAGGATTTCATCGCGCGGCACCGGCACGGCGTAACGCCGGACGAGATGGACGAGCGTGAACTCAGCTCAGCTGAGCCTAGACTGAACATAGGCCCCGTACTACGAGACGTTGGACTTACATCGAGCAGTTCCGAAGCGATTCGGATGGTTATGCAAGGTGCCGTTCGCGTCGACGGTGAGCGCGTGGACGACCCGAGGTTTGCGCTCGAAGTCGACGGAAAGCCCAAGGTTATCCAGGTGGGTAAGCGGCGCTTCGCTCGGGTGACACTGACCCCCGCCGAGGACTAGGGCTCGCTAACTCGATGTTCGGAAAGGTGCAGGCCCTTGTGCCTGAGGCCGCAACCCGTATAATGTCGCTTCTCCCCACCTCGTAAGACACCATCGAGACGGCTGAATCTTAAGCTGAGCAAGGCTTGGAGCGGTTCTGTAACGAGGGTATACTTAGGGGTCGCCTGGACATTGGGGCCGGGCCTGCTCTTTAACAATTTGACTCAAGCAACTTGTGTGGGCGCTCGCATCGGAACAACGGTGCCAGAGCGTCAACTTAAGGGGTGCTTCGTGCACCCAAAAGTAAGCGTTCAGGACTCAAGCCTTTAAATTGAAGAGTTTGATCCTGGCTCAGATTGAACGCTGGCGGCATGCTTAACACATGCAAGT
>CAYXNS010000026.1:15739-36686 GCA_964466315.1 uncultured Gammaproteobacteria bacterium | reverse complement strand
ACGATCGGAAATGATAGCGTTAGTAAAGACTGCCAGGGGCGTCGGGCATATGGAACTTCAAGAGGTTCCCACCCCGGAGGTCTCTCCCGATGAAGTGCTGATCAGAGTGAAAGCATGTGGAATATGTGGCAGTGATTTGAAGATCTTTGACGATCATCATCCTTATACCCCGCCGGTGGTCGTCGGCCACGAGTTTTCCGGCGAGATTGTAGAACTCGGCGGTAAAGTTAGTAAATGGCAAGTTGGGGACCGCGTTGTCTCAGAACAACATGTGGGCGCATGCGGGTACTGCCGCCCCTGCCTGACTGGAAATTCGTTTGCTTGCGCATCGAAGCGCGCCTGCGGTTACTTTACGGATGGGGCTTTCACAGAATTTATCAAAGTTCCAGCCAGACTGCTGCACCGCATTCCGGATGGACTTAGTTTCGTTGAAGCCGCCTTCACGGAGCCCAGCGCAGTGGCGGTCCACGGCACTCTGGAAAGGACCGGAATTAACCCCGAAGATGTGGTACTGATATTGGGCAGCGGGCCGATTGGTCTGGCGGCCGCCAGGATGGCTCAGGCGGCTGGGGCTTCGCAGGTAATCGTTACCGGAATAGATGGCGATGAGAAAGCGCGCCTGCCCAAAGCCAGAGAATTGGGAATTGACCACGTAGTCAACGTGATGAAAGCTGACCTTGCAGAGTTGGTAGATCAACTTACTGACGGCAGGGGTGCGGACGTTGTGATTGAGTTAACAGGAGCGCTACCTGCAATAGAACAGGCTTTTACCCTGGCCAGCCGCTTGGGAAAGGTCGGCATCATTGGCCAGCCGCCTACGGACGAGGTCTCCATTCCTTACCGCAACGCAATGTTCCGGGCGTTGGTGGTTTCTTTCAGTTACAGCTCAAAATTCACCAGTTGGGAGCGGGCGCTGTCTATGTTCGCTCGAGGCGCAGTAAAACCTGCCCAGTTCATCACGCACATCCTCCCACTTGCCGACTGGGAAGAAGGGTTTCGATTGGCGCATACCGGCGAAGCCGTAAAAGTGGTGTTGGAACCGTGAAAGCCAATCCTGGCACAGAGCACCGAGCAAGGAGTTTCCATGAACATTCCTGAAACTATGAAAGCAGCCGTTCTGTTTGATCTTGGCGATTTGCGGGTTGTTGAAGTGCCGGTCCCGGAGATGGGAGGTGGCGAAACCTTGGTCAAGGTGGATTCAGTGGCCATTTGCGGAAGTGACCCGAGTATCGTTGCTGAAGGCTGGAAAGGCTATCCCGTACTGGGTGAGTTTATCCCCGGTCACGAGTTTACCGGCACCGTGGTCAAGACCGCCGCGGATGTTGTCGAGTTGGAAGATGGTGACCGCGTGGCCGTGGAACCGCACAAAGGCTGTGGCAGGTGTGACACCTGCCTGAACTATGGCAAGGTGGAAATGGGGCACCGTCACTATGGATTCGCCACCAGCGGTGGTTATGCCGATTATGCGGCCTGTCATGTGAACACACTGCATAAACTCCCGGATGACATAGATTTTGAACAGGGCACGATGCTCACCGGCGCGGGTACGGTCCTTTACGGTTATGAGCGAATTGGATGGGTCGTTCCGGGAGAGACCGTCGTGGTCACGGGCCCCGGCGCGATCGGGCTGATGTCCGCCCACCTTGCCAAGGTGTTGGGAGCGGGAAGGGTGATCCTGACTGGAACACGGGAAGATCGCCTGGCGGTCGGGAGGCAGCTTGGCGTAGATATCACCATCAATGTACGGGAGGAAAATCCTCTTGAACGGGTGATGGAACTCACCGATGGGATCGGGGCGGATATGGTGGTCGAGTGCACCGGACAGTCCCAAGCGGCAGCCGAGGCATTGCACATGGCGCGCAAAAACGGGCGTATCTCCTATAACGGCATCTACCACGACCCCGTCACCCTCGAGCTCGATAAGATCGTGCAGTGGAACCTGAAGATCACCGGCCCCAAGGCCGAAGGAATGTTGAACCTGGCGCGCGCCATTCCGCTGATGTCGGATGGGCGTATCAACCTTAAGCCACTGATTACCCATACCTTTGGCCTGGATGATATCAATGAAGCGCTCGATACCTTCACCCAGCGCAAAGACAACGCGATTAAGGTCGTCATAAAGCCGTGATCGAAGGGATGACTGAATGAAAGTGCTGGTGACCAGTCCTCCCATGCTGGGGATGATTGACGCCCTTCGTTCCAGCTTTGAAAAACACGGGGTTGAGGTTACTACCCCCGAGGTGGTGCATATCCTCCCGGTGGATGAACTCAAAAAGCTCGTGCCTGAGCATGACGGCTGGATCATCGGTGACGACCCGGCAACGCGCGAGGTCCTGGCCGCGGGGCGGGCGGGCAAACTCAAGGCTGCCGTCAAGTGGGGCATTGGAGTGGACAACGTCGATTTTGCCGCCTGCAAAGATCTCGGCATCCCTGTCACCAACACACCCGGTCTGGTCGGTGGCGAGGTGGCTGACACCGCTGTTGGCTATGTGATTGCACTGGCGCGCGAGACCTTTGAAATCGATCGTGCCGTGCGTGCAGGCGACTGGCCCAAGCCGTGCGGAATATCTCTCGCGGAAAAAACGGTTGCGCTGGTCGGCTTTGGGGCCATTGGTAAGTGCGCCGCCAAACGCCTGCTGGCGGCCGATATGAAAATCATCGCCTATGACCCGGTTGCACCGGATGCGCCGGAACTCGATACCGTTGAACGTGCCGAGTGGCCGCAGCGAATAGAAGAAGCGGATTTTATCGTGGTGACCTGCGCACTCACGGAATCCAGTCACCACATGATCAATGCGGAAATCTTTGCGAGGGCCAGGCAGGACGTGCGGGTGGTCAACACGGGGCGGGGTCCCGTGATCGATGAGTCTGCCCTGATCGAAGCCCTGAAATCCGGCAAGGTCCATTCGGCCGCGATGGATGTCTTCGAGGTGGAGCCGCTGCCCATGGATTCCTGGCTGCGCACGCATCCTCGCTGCATCCTTGGCTCGCACAATGCCTCCAACACCGCTGATGCGGTGCTGCGTACCAGCGAAACGGCCATTGCTGAACTCATGCGTTTTCTTAATTGACAAGATACCCGCGCACTCATCAAACCCAATGAAAATTTCAGAGAGATGACCCTAGGAGAACATCATGTCGAAGAATGATTGGACGATCCCCCCCGAAGGCGGCCACATGGAGTCCGCCAATGGGATTTATTTTCAGAACATGACCATGAAGGAACACGAAGAGCGCCTGAAGACAAACGACGTATTGATCATCCCGGTCGGGAGTACGGAAGCCCATGGGCCACACGCCTGTTACGGCGAAGACACGTTCCTGGTCACCCGCATGGCGGAAGCAGTTGCCCAAAAAACCGGGTGCACGGTTTCCCAGCCGGTCTGGTTCGGCAGCCACCCCTACCACCATATCGGGATGCCCGGAACCGTGCCGGTGGATGAAGACACCTTCACCGCCTACCTCAGTTCCATCGTTGCCGGGTTCTGGAATTCCGGGTTCCGTAAGCAGATACTGTTGAACGGCCATGGCCAGGAATACCTGATCCCGAGTGCACTGCACCGCTTCGCAAAGATCTACCAGGTACCCTCGATCCTGGTCAATCTCAACTGGTATTATGCCATTCAGCCCCATGTCAAGGATAAGGCGCATGGCGGCCCGTTCGAAACGCCGTTTGTCCATGGCGACGAATGCGAAACGTCCTTTTCCTTGGCCTTGTTCCCGGAATTCATCAATATGGAAGATGCAATAGATACTGAACCCCAAGGATTCCTCCCGCCTGGCCATGTAGATTCGGCGGCCAATGCCTACCAGCGCGCCATTCCCTGGTACTCCCATGTCGGCCTGGGGACGATCGAGGTCGCCGGTAACCCGGAGGGTGTTGTCGGTAGCGCCACGCTGGCGGATGCGGAAAAGGCCCGGCCCGGCGTTGAGGCCCTGTTGGATTACATCGTCAAGCTACATGACGATATCCTGGAGAAATTCCCGGTTGGCACACTGCCGGATGCATCCCTGGTCACACAGCGCTTTACGCAGGAAGAGATCGACGAATTTCTCAAGGGTCCGCTGAATGGCGGGAAACACCTCTATACCGTTGCCTGGCCGCCGTGTTAAGAGAGCCGCGGTAACGACGCTGGAACCCAAGGGGGATTAGCCCTGGACGGCCAATCCCCCTGATTCCAGATCCCTTGTTCTACCCTGCAGATTTAGGGATAGGAATGTGAATAATACGGACTACTATGTAATCACTGGCGATGATCTCAGTCAGTTTGCCACCCGGGGGCCGGCATTCGTAACCTTTGGCGAAACGATGGTCCGCGACACACCCGCTGACCTGGAACGTCCTGAACGAACGCGTCAGGTCAACCTCTCGATGGCCGGCAGCGAGTACACGTTGGCCATGGGCCTGAGCCGGATGGGCATACCTTCGTCCTATATCACCCGCGTGCCGGACAATCCCTATGGACGGTCGTTGCGCAACACTGCCCGTGAGCAGGGGATCAACACCGACCACATTGTCTGGGCCCCCAAAACAGAGCCCATCGGACGCTTTATCTACGAGTTTGGCCGCACACCGCGTAAGAACACCGGCGTGTATCAGCGCATGTTCTCCGCTGCCTCCAAGCTGGATTCGGGGATGGTCGATTGGCAGGCGGCGCTGAAAGATGCCCGGCTATTTCACACCTCGGGGATCACTTTCGGGCTGGCAGCCCACAGCGGGTATGAGCGCAACTACTGCTACGAGGCATTCAAAGAGGCCATGGCGCGCAAACCCGATGATTGCCTGGTGGGTATGGACTTCAACTATCGGGGCACCCTGTGGTCTCCTGCCCAGGCGCGCGAGATATTGACACCTCTAGTGTCAGATCACGTGGATATCCTGATTACGACGATCGAGGATATGGCCAGCCTGTATGACATTTCGTGCGGCCAGTATTCTGCCAAACAGGTCGTGGACGGCGACATGGGACAAATCGAGGACGATGACATCCGGGAAGTAGTCCGCCAGGTCCGAGAGCATTTCAGCGTCGGGATAGTCGCCATCACCATTCGCTATCCCGACACGTTCGAGCAGCACCGCTGGGAATCAGCCGCCATGGATGCTGAAGGGCATTTCTTCCGCTCCCCGGTCGTTAGAAAGATGACCCTTTGGGACCGGTTGGGCGGTGGAGACACGTGGAACGCTGGTTTCTATTATGGCCTGTTCACAGCGGGTTTTGGGGGCGAGGGCATTACCAAGGGCGTCATGGTGGGTGATGCGACTACCCGCCTGAAGCAAACCTTGATGTTCGATCTGCCACTGATCGACAAGGCCGAGGTCGAAGCCCTGATGAGAGCCGAAGTACTTGGCGGGGGCAAACGAGTGTCACGCTGACCGTTCAGCACGGAGCAGAACAATGGACAAACTCGAAACACTCAACATCATCCGCGAAACCGGCGTTATCGCCATCATGCGTGCCCGGTCTTCCGAGCAGCTGATCACGGCGGCCGATGCCATCAAGGCGGGTGGCGTCAGGGCCATCGAAGTCACCATGACGACGCCCGGTGCTCTGGATGTGATCGCCGAGGCCAAGAAGAGATACGGCCAAGACGTCATTTTTGGGGCCGGAACGGTCCTCGACGCGGAAAGCGGGCGGGCGGCTATCCTTGCCGGGGCCGATTTTGTCGTTTCTCCCACGCTCGACCTGGAACTGATCGCACTGTGCAACCGGTACAGCATCCCGACCGCACCGGGATGTCACTCCCCCACGGAAATCCTCACGGGCTGGGAAGCCGGTGCGGACTTCATCAAGCTGTTCCCCGCCAGTTTCGGCGGCCCCGATCTGGTCAAGGCCATTCTGGCCCCATTGCCCCAGGTTCGCATCATCCCGGTGGGAGGGGTCGATCTGAACACTGCGGCTGACTTTATCAGGAAAGGCTCCGCGGCTCTCGGGGTAGGCAGCAGCCTGGTCAGTCAAAAACTGCTGGACGCGGGTGACATGACCGAACTGACGCGCCGGGCGGCCGCCTTTATCGAGGAAGTCAGGAAAGGCAGGGGGCAGTGAAGGTTCGGATTCTAAGCCGAACGCGCCGAAACGGTTAGATGAGGCCCAACAGCTGAGGCACGATCAAGGAGATTGCCGGGATATAGGTAATCATCAACAGCACGACGAGCAGTACCATGAGCCACGGCAACGCCGCCCGGATGACTTCCTCCATGGACATCCCCGCAACCCCCGCCGTGACGAAGAGATTGAGCCCAACGGGCGGCGTGACCAGCCCGATCTGCATGTTGAGCACCATGAGGACGCCCAGGTGGATGGGGTGGATGCCCATCTGCATGGCGATGGGGAACACGATCGGCGTAAGGATGAGCACGACCGAGGTGGGCTCCATGAAGTTACCGGCGAGTAATAACAGAACATTCAGCACGAGCAGGAAACCCCAGGGCGGTAGCCCGAGATCGACTATCCAGACCGATGCAATCTGAGGAATCTGCTCTGTCGTTACCGTGAACGCGAACAGGTAGGCATTGGCGATGATGAACATCAACAACGTGGTCACCTTCGCACTCTCGATCAGCACGTCGGGCACATCCGCGAGCTTGATATCTTTGTAGACGAACACTGCGATGGCGAAGGCGTATACCGCGGAGACCGCTGCGGCCTCCGTGGGCGTAAAGACTCCGAGATAGATTCCACCGAGGATGATGAGTAGGAGCAAGAGGCCCCAGAGGGCCTCCCGGCCCGCGCGAATCGTACCTCGCCAACTGACCCGCTCTTGGCGCGGCAGGTTTTGGTGACGAGCGATGACCGCGACCGTAGCCATCATCGTCACGGTCAGAATAATACCGGGAAGCAGCCCCGCGATGAACAGGTTCCCGATGGAAGATTCCGTCACTGCGCCGTAGATCACCATCACGATGGATGGTGGAATGAGGATCCCTAGGGTGCCACCGTTACAGATGACACCCGCAGCGAATCGCGGCGTGTAGCCGGAGGAGATCATCCCGCCGATCATGACGCTCCCAACGGCTACGACCGTGGCGGGCGCGGAGCCGGAGACCGCCGCAAAGAATGCACACGCCAGCAACGAGGCCATGGCCAGCCCGCCACGGAAATGCCCCACCAAAGCGTTCGCGAAATCGATCATGCGCTTCGCCACGCCGCCGGTCTTCATGAACGTGGCTGCCGTGATGAAGAAGGGCACTGCCAGCAGTGGGTAGACCTGCATGGTATGGAAGAAACGCTGGCTCGATGAGAGCAGTGTCTGGTCAGTGAACAGCAGTAGGGTGGATATGCTCGCGAGTCCGAGAGAAACCGCGACGGGTACACCCAGCGCCAGACACACGAACAGCACGGCTAGTAGAAACAGCGCGCTCATTAGATGTTATTACTCTTGTGGGTCTACGCGGAAGCGTTGTTATTCTAGCTCATCAGCGGCGTGATCGTCCGACAATCCTGTTGTCGATGCATCGCGCTCGGTAAGACGCGGATTCGAATCCTTATCTCCCACCAATTGCCAGCCTGCTTGAAGGAATCGAAACGCTAGAAGTGAAAACGCGAGCGGCATAATGCCGGTCAGTAACCAACGGGGCAGCGGAATGTCGCGAGCGTTGTTGCCGAGAGTTATCAAACGATCGACGAAAACACTTCCTCCGTAGATCATAAACCCGCAGTAAACGAGGCACAGCCCAATGGCAACGAAAGCCATGATGCGACGGGCGGGTTTGGAAAGCTGGTTACTGAGTAGATCGACCGTGATGTGTGCACGCGTGCGCACGCCATAAGACATGCCGATCAGAACCAGCCAGCCGAAGCTGTATGTGGTCGCCTCCAGCGACCAGACCCAGCCGGTGCCGAACACGTATCGCAAGATCACCTGAATGAAGGTGATGATTGTCATGAACGCTAGCGCCAATGCCATGAACCCCTCTTCGAGGTGGTCCACGAGGGCATGCACACGCCCTAACGTTACTGCTGTCATGATGCAGCGGGCGGGCGGCTAGTCTGCATGGGCCGCTAAGGCCGCTTCGATCAGGTCCGCGCCGATGTCATCTTCGAATTGCTCCCAGACGGGACGCATCGCCGTCTCCCATTCGCGAAGCTCCTCGGCGGAGAGCCCGATGATTTCGCTGCGGCCGGAGTCTGCAATACGCCCCCTGGCCTCCTGGTTGACTGCCTCCGCCTGAGCGTTGCCCCATGTTGTGACGTCCGCCATGACCTCCTCCAGGCCGGTGCGGACGTCGTCGGGCAACGATTGCCAGAACTGTGGATTCACCGCCACCAGGTAACCGATGTAGCCGTGATTGGTCTCCATGATGTAAGGCTGAACCTCGTAGAACTTCGACGACCAAATGTTGGACCAGGTATTCTCCTGGGCGTCAACGGTACCGGTCTGCAGGGCCTGGTAAACCTCACCCAGCGCCATCTTCTGCGGACTGCCCCCGATCGCCTGCACCTGGGCCTGCAGAACGTCGGACTGCATGATGCGGAACTTCAACCCGCGTGCGTCCTCGGGCTGGTGCAGCGGACGTGGGCCCGAGAGCTGTTTCATGCCGTTGTGCCAGAATCCAAGCGCCAGGAATCCGCGGTCGGTGAGCTCACCCAGCAACGCCTGACCCGCTGGGGCCGCCTGGAATCGTTCCACGACATCCAGGCCCGGAAACAGGAATGGCAGGTCGAATACTTGAAAGACATGGGTCAGGCGGTCGAACTTGGACAGCGAGACCGCGATCATCTGGATCTCACCGAAAGCCAAGGCCTCGAGCGAGTCATCGTCGTTCATCAATTGGCTCGAAGGGTAGACCTCCACCACGATGCGCCCGGGAAAACGTTCCTCAGCGAGTTCCTTGAACCGCTGTGCGGCCAGGCCCTTGGGGGTGCCCGGTGCGGTCTCATGCGGAAACTTGATCAGATAGGTTTGCTCCTGATCCGGGGATCCGGATCCGCCACACGCGACCAAACTGCCGGCCAGGAATACCAACGCCGCCAAGCGTCGCAATCGAGCACCGAGAGCCATGTCCTGAAGTCGCTCGTATTCCACTGTCTTCACCTCTAGGTTGATCGATCGGCCCGGCGCTCTTTATAGCGTTTTCAGCGTTGTGCTGCAACGAATAGCTATTCGTACTGATATGATGACCTGCTCACTTACAGGCCGAAGAATCTGCTTACGCCCTCTCATTACGACATCGTCGAGTAGACAGGTATCGCGTCAGGACATCCGTGGGTTCAGTCCTGCCGATCCCGCGGTCATTCTTCGAGATTTAACGGTTGTCCTGCCGGGGGCAGCTCCGTCTCTACCTCGGCAACCGGTGTGTCCACGATGACTTCCTCTACTGTCTCGTATTCGAGTTCGGGCACGTCGGGCGCATTTGTCGGGGTTGGCGGCGCATCGGGCAACTGCCGGCCGCGATCGGGAGCGGGTATGAAACTGGTAATAGCGAAGTAACGGGTAGGATCCCGCAACAAGAAATGGCTGACCAGATCGTTCATGAACAACAGAAGCGCGATCGTAATCGCCACCGCACCGATAAACGCGATCACGTACCTGATGATTAGGGGCCGGGGTTGTTCCTGTTTCTCCATACGAAGCCTATCCGCGCAGCCGAGTCGAGCGCATCTGAGCCGATCTGAAACCTGAAGCCGCTGGTCAAGCTTAGCAGCCCAGGGTACTTCCAGGTAGTTGCGGCCCGTCACGGACTGCTACACTACTGGCTACTGTTTCATTTCCTGCTACACGACGCGCGTGTCGCGAAGTCAGGCCATCTAATCTCCGGAAAGTTACAAGAAGCCAAACGGAGGACAGAATGAGTTCACTCAACGCGCTGGATCTGCTCGATATCGAATCTCTTCTAAGTGACGAAGAGCGGATGGTGCAGGACACGGTCCGGCGTTTCGTCAACGATGCCGTGCTCCCTATCATCAAACAATGCTTCGACGAGCATCGTTTCCCGCAGGAGCTGGTGCCTGAGATAGCGCACTTGGGCGTATTGGGAAGCACGTTGGAGGGATACGGCTGCGCGGGCCTGAGTAACGTATGCGCAGGGCTCACCTACCAGGAACTCGAGCGTGGCGACAGCGCGCTGCGAAGTTTCATGTCTGTGCAAAGCGCTCTGGTCATGTACTCCATCTACACCTTCGGCGCCGAATCGCAAAAACAGCATTGGCTCTCGGCGATGGCGCGGGGCGAAGCGATCGGATGCTTCGGTCTGACCGAATCGCACGGCGGATCCGATCCCGGCAACATGAAGACCCATGCAAAAAGGGACGGAGACGACTGGGTATTAAATGGCTCGAAGATGTGGATTACCAACGGCAGCATCGCGGACGTCGCCGTGATCTGGGCAATGACAAGCGATGATGTTCGTGGATTCCTTGTCGAGCGAAAGACGCCGGGATTCAGTGCAACAGAGATCGAAAATAAATTCTCGCTTCGTGCGTCGTGCACGGCTGCGTTATTTCTCGACAACGTCCGGATTCCGAACGAGAATGCCCTGCCCGAAGCTTTGGGCCTCCGCGCCCCGCTCGAGTGTCTGACACAGGCCCGCCTCGGGATTTCCTGGGGATCGATCGGCGCAGCTCAGGCCTGCCTGCAAGAGGTGTTGGAGTTTTCGGGAACCCGCGAGCTTTTCGGCCGTCCACTAAGCCATACCCAGACCATCCAGATTCGCCTCGCGAATATGGCACGACGGATCGGTACGGCGCAATTACTGGCCCTGCATATCAGCCGCCGCAAAGATCAGGGAACACTGCACCCCGTGCAGGTATCGCTCGCCAAGTGGAATAACGTCCGCATGGCGCTGGACGTCGCCCGCGACTGCCGTGACATGCTCGGCGGCGGCGGTATCAGCACCGAGTTCTGCACCATTCGCCACATGCTCAACATGGAAAGCGTCGTCACCTACGAAGGCACCGAAACCGTGCATCAACTCGTGATCGGCAAGGAACTCACGGGCGTCAACGCGTTTTAGCCCCGCCACAAGTCTACAAACCGATCCGTCCGCGCCCGGCCGAAGTCGTCTCCGATTAGTAAATATAGACGGCGCCGGCGTCTCTAACGTCTTCATTATTTCGATCGCCGTTGATACCGCTTGCGGCACTATCCTCGAACCGCGCGCCGACGACCATCGTCGTTCCATCCCCATCGAACGCAACGATGGAGGCAAACTCGTCATAGACACCCGTATTCGGTGCCTTTATGAAGGAGTGGTCGGACCATACTCCCTCGCTGCGGGCATAGAGGAAGACGGCTCCAAACTCAGAGCCACCGGCCTCGTCGTCGCCGCGATCGCCGTTTAATCCCACAGCCGGACTGTCTTCGAGCGGGACACCTACGGCGAGGAGATCACCATCACCACTCAACGCTACACGCGTGCCGAACTGGTCGAACTGTCCGATGTGCGATGGCTTGATGTATGCCTGCTGTGCCCAGCTACCGTTCTCACGTGCGAAGACGTACGCCGAACCGTTCGAAAAATCCGTACGAGGGTCGAATCCGACGCGATGCCCAATCTCCGCATTAGCACCCGTCGACGTATTGTTTTCATCCGGCGCACCGACAGCCAGCGTGTTACCGTCGGCACTCAGCGCAACCACGGCACCGAAAGCGTCCGCGCGGGCGGTATTCGACCCCTTCACGTACGCTTCTTGCGACCAGGACACCCCCCGTCGGGTAAAGACATAGGCTGCACCTGATCCGCGTTCCGAGTTATCGGCCTGATCGCCGTTCACGCCGGTCTGGCCACCATCTTCGTCGAGAGCGCCGACGGCCAGAGTATTACCGTCCTGGCTGATCGCTACTGACGTCCCGAAGAGGTCATTCTCCTCAGGATAGAGTGCCTTGATATAGGCCTGCTGCGACCACTCATCGCCGTTACGGTTAAACACATAGACCGCACCCGAACCACCGGCATCGTTATTCGTCTCATCGAAATCGATACCGGACGAGGCACTGTCCTCGCCTTGCGCGGCGGCTGCCAATGTATTGCCATCGAAGCTCAATGCGACCTGGTAACCGAAGACGTCTCCCGCCTCGGCATTAGAAGCCTTTACATAGGCTTGTTGGCTCCACCAACCATTATCGCGTGTGAAAACATAGACAGCGCCCGTCCCTAGAGCGGAGTTATCGCTCTGATCGCCATCAATTCCCGTCGCGCTGCTCGCCTCGAGATTCGCGCCCACGGCCAGCGTATTCCCATCGCCGCTGAGCGATACCGAATAACCGAACTGATCGCTCGATTCTGCGTTCGATGCTTTGACATACGCCTCCTGCACCCAACCGTTTTCACCGCGGCTAAACACATAGACCGCACCCGCATCGAGCGCGGAGTTGTCGGCCTCGTCTCCATTAATACCAACTGCCGCACTGTCTTCGAAGATCGACGTTACGGCCAGGGTGTTTCCGTCGGCACTGACCGAGGCGGACAAGCCGTAGATAACACTGCCGCCGCCGAATTGGTCATCGACACCCGTATTCGACGCTTTCACGTAACCGATCGTATCTAGCATTCCGTCGGCGGGGCTTACTTCAGCCGATCGTGTGCAGCCGTCGGTGTTACAGGCTTCCAGTACATAGCGCGCCGTTTCCCATGGGAAGAGATGCACCGCAACCGGAATTGTCGTGCTTGTCACGGACGCCGATAGATTTCCGCCGATCTGCGAGAAACTTGCCGAGCCGTCGAGATCCGCGAGAAGACGATAGTGGTCCGTTTTTTCGACGGATATCCAGCTGAAATGAAGTTCTTTTAACCCGAAACCCAGTGTGAGTATCGGCGCGGACGGCGGCGCGGAACAGGCAATCAACCCGGTTCCGAGCACCCCGAGAAATACCCAACGTGAACGACACGCGATTCTATTCATACTTGCTACCTTAGGTTTGTGGTGAACGAGCTATCGCGCGCGAAACAGCTCTTCACCGGTATCGGTATTTATCACAATCGAGCCTTCGGACAGCGTCATCGCCGGCGAGCCGTTCTTTAATGCACGACCCGTCATCGTGATACCATCGCCCGGCTTGAACGTCTCTTGGTCCCAGCCATAGCGGGAAGCCAGGGTAGTCGGATTGCCAAGCTCGCCACGCCACCGCACGACGTTACCGTCCTCGTCTTCGACGTCCAGAATCAGGACGGAATGGGGGTTGATCAGACGCCACTGAGCGACGACACCGACCACCGTCGAGACCTCATCGTTATAGCGCCCCGCGTCGCCATGGTGCGCTTGCGATGGCCCAGCTAGAAAGAGTATCGCGGCAGCAAAAACCAGCACACCGCCCAAGAAGTTGTGTCGCATCGACAGGACCTCCTCTAATACTGGGTGTCTCACACCCATACAAAACCCCAGAGACCGCCCGCGGGCGGGCATCGAACGCAATGAACGCTGCTGATTACGGATTATACAGCAACCGAAACGGGCCCGACCCGGTGTTACTGCTCTTTGAATCCCACGCTGGGTAAGCCGGATAGCGAGATGTGGCCCGGATTACCTGTTTGTAGAATCGTTACAAAATATTCATCTCGAGCCAACTATGAATGTACTCCGCGATCTCCTTGCTGTTGAGTTCGAGCATCATCATGTGGCCGTTGCCTGAAAGCCCGACGTCTTCCATACGCACATACTCGGTCTCGACGCCGGCCTGATTCAGCCAGTTCGCGAGGCAATGATCGAAGATCCGGTGATAGCCGCCCTCGCCGTTCATGAATAGCACGGGAATGTCGGTGAGGTTGGGCAGCTGGCGTGCCGGTGCCTGTTGCTGGTAGCACGGCACGAGACCCGGGCCCTCCGCCTCTTCCTGCAACTCGACCATGAGCTCCGAAGGATCGCTCACGGGAGGATCGTAGGTGATCGGCGTATTACCCAGGCCCCAGGCGAGGCCGCCGCTTTCGCGATAAGTCACGTTCGTCGTATCCACGCCGCGGATCGGCGGCGCCGCCGGCTCGAGCGTAACGATCACTTCCACGAGATCCGGACGCTCATCGGCGATATTCCATCCGAACCAACCACCCTGCGAGTGGGTAAGCAGAATCACGGGTGTGCCGATCATGTCCAGCAGAGCGACGTTCGCATCGATAGTCAGTTGCGCCTGGCGCCCACCGATGAACTGCACCTGCGTCTTGGTGAAGTTGTCCATGATCGGGTCACCCATGCGTCCTGTTCCGGGCCACTGCGTATGCTTGGCCGCCTGCGGGAAGTCCGCCGTTGCGGCCGACGCCGTGAAGATCTGCTCCAGACCCGGGCCATTACGGATATTCATGTCCCCGTCGACGCCGGGCACATACTGCGAACGTCCCCGTGCCGGGAAGTCCTGTAGATACACGACGTATCCCATATCGAGGAAGTCATAGGCCCAGCCCGGTCGTCCGTCCGGCGTCTGCAGCCAATCCACACCCGTTTGTCCCGCACCGTGCAGAAACACGATCGGGTAGGGATGAAGAATCTCGGTCGGCACCATGACCTCGACGTACATCGCACCGCCCATGGTCTCTTGACCCGGCTCGCCGACATACTCACCGCCGGCGTAGAAGAATCCATGCCGCGCAACGCTATCTAGGGAAACCGTCGGAATCGTATCCGGCGGCGCCTGCGCGAATACGCCAGCGCCTGCGGCCATCAGAACCGAAGCCAGTACTGCTTGATTCAGTTTCATCGTGTTCACTCTCCATTCTCCATGCACCGCGCACGCCGTACGAATCGCTGCGTGGTGCTTGATCGCTCTCGAGACTCCAGCTATTCCCACGCCGAGTAGACGGGTTTCCCGACCATGGTCTCGGGCCGAGTGCCTGGCCGTGGCGTGTATTTCTGGACGCGGCCGTTACCGACTTCCGCAACGTAGAAGTTTCCTTCCTGATCCACGCTCAGCCCGTGCACGCCCCACTGGCCGCCCGGGAAGTCACCGAACGTGCCCCAGGAATAGAGGAAGTTACCGTCAAGATCGTAGCCCAGGATCTTGCTCGTGGCGCGATCCGCCGCCCAGAGCACATTGTCGGCGCCGATGTAGAACAAATGAATGTCCGTCGGCTCGGGACCGAAACTCCACTCGTCGAGGTACTCACCGTCGTCGGTGAAGACCTGCACGCGATTGTTGGCGCGGTCATTGACAAAGACCCGATTCGTTTGCACGTCGACGGCAACGCCATGAACGTTATTCATATAGCCCGGACGGGTCTCGTTCGGACCGTTGCCCGGCTCACCCCAGGTCATCAGGTAATTGCCGTCATGATCGAACTTCACGACGCGCGTATTCGCGTACCCGTCGGCAACGAACATGGCGTCGGGAAGAAACGCCATGAAAGTTGGCCGGAAGAAATGTGAATCATCGTTTCCCGATACATTCGGCGTACCGATGGTCTGAACGAGCTCAGAGCCATCGTTAGTGAACTTGAAGATCGCGTGCCGGTAATCGTCGACGACCCAGACGTGCTTCTCAGGGTCGTACGGATTGATCGTCACATAGTGCGGCCGGCGGAACAGGCTGTCCCACTGCGTCCATTCCTCGATGATCTCACCATCACGGTTCACGACGACCATACAATGCTCCCAATGATGGTCGACGCCATGCTCGCCGCGGTCTGTGTCATCGCCGTCCAACGCGCCGGGCAGGCTGGCTCTCGGCCCTACGGACGCATTGCGCCACGGTACCTGCGCGACGGGGAACGACAACGCGGGCCCGACATCCGGGTAGACGGTAGCGCCCGGCCGGTCAATGTTCGGTAGCTCGCCACGGTGCAACATGAAGATCCGATCTGGGCTCTCGGCAAACACACTCTGGCCGGCCCCATAGGTCCAGGCCTCGTGTCCCGGAAGATCCGCGAGATCCTGCGGCCAGTCCGCGACGACGTCATAGGGGCCGAACATATCCTGGCCGCCCTTCTGTCCGGGCACGGCCGCGAATCCGGTTGCCTGGCCCTGCGCGGAAACTATCTGGTTACCGGCGATCAACGCTAACGCCAGCCCGACGGCCGTCCAACTAAGCACGCTCAAGCGATTACGCATAACTCCTCTCCCCATTCGATTATTGAATGTTTTCCTGAATCCACTCATGTATATACGCGATGATCTCGTTGCTGTTCAGCTCGAGCATCATCATGTGACCGTTCCCGCTGATGCCGACATCTTCGAGACGGACGAAATCGGTCTCGACGCCCGCCTGGTTGAGCCACTTCGGAATACAGGCGTCGAAGACGCGGTGATAGGTTCCGTCGGCAGAGAGTGCCAGCACGCGCATGTCGGCCATATTGACGAGGCGACGCGCGGGTTCCTCCTGCAGCCAACAGGGCACCTCGCCGGGCTGATCGCCCTCATCTTCCAAATACGTCATGAGTTCGGACGGATCGCCAACCGGTGGGTCGTAAGTCAGTGGATAGTTGACGGGGCCCCAGGCGTTCGACGCGCGGCCCGAATAAGCGACCTCTGCGGTATTGACGTTGCCGATCTGCGGTCCGCCGGGCTCTATCGTCACGATACCTCTGACGAGTTCCGGCCTGCCGTCGGCGACACCCCAGCCGACTCCTCCGCCCTGTGAGTGCGTGAGCAGAATGACAGGCTGGCCGATCGTATCCAGCAACTCCATGGCGGCATAGCGGGCCATTGTCGTGCTCTGTCCGGCAAACTGCACTTGTGTTTTGATGAAGTTATCGAATATCGGATCGCCCCGGTGCCCACCACCCGGCCACTGCGTATGATTGTCGTTCAGCGGAAAGTTGCCTTTCTCGCCGACGTTCGTCCAGATCCTCTCGAGTTGTTCGGCCGTGCGGATACCGAGGTCACCATGCACACCGCCAGGAATGTAGGTGGAACGGCCCCGCGCCGGATAATCGACCATATAAAGCGTGTAGCCCTGCTCGATCAGGTAATAAGCCCAACCGGCCCTGCCGTCGGGCGTCTGCAGCCAATCCACGCCCGTCTGGCCGTTACCGTGAAAGATCACGAGGGGGTACGGCTGCGTCGCCTCCCGCGGCTCCCAGACCTCGACGTACATCTGCCCGCCCATGACCGGCGGATCGCCGACGTACTCGCCGCCGGCGTAATAAAAGCTCTTGCTAGCGAGATTCTCGGTAGAGAAGGTGGGGATACCCACGGCCGGATACGCGACGGCTTCCTCCAGCGACGGCTCTTCCGCGATGGGCACGGCTGCCGGCGCCTCCGGCTCACTGTCCCCCACGCAACCATAGAGAGTCAAGGCTGGGGCCACGACTGCCAGAGTGAACAAAGTGCTGTTCGATAATCTTAGATTCATGTTCTCTTACCCCCGGTCTGTGCAGTTATTCATCAGAAAGCTACCGCTTCCGATACTTTGTTAATCCCGCGTTCATGCGCGGGCCGATGTATCACTGTGACGATACGCCCGACCAAATGTCCTTTCAATCCCACATCGATACGCTGGCTCTCACTCAAGCAATAACCTCATTAATTGTTGATAAAACTTAAGTAACTAACTGTTTTATATTTACTTATCTCTATGAAATTTAACGTCTTCGGCCCAACATCCGCCCGGCTGTTCTACTCCGCAGCGTCCGGATCGTAGTTCAAGATCGCATCTTCGAATGACAGGAAGTTGACGTTGTCCATGCAGGCGAATTCGTCGATAGTCCAGTCTACCGGCCGATAGCGTCGTTCCCCCGTCCAGCTCTCGGTAAAGGCGACCGGGTCCTCGATCGTGATGTCGATGTTCAGATTGCCCTCGTCATCAAGCCGGATACGCTCGAGCACGCGCAGCTCCTCACTGTGGGGGACGCCCTCGCGATCGACCCAGGTCTTGTCGTTAAAATTGACGGTCTCAACGACCAGGGTGTCTCCTTCCCAGTGCCCTGTGGAGTCCCCCATCCACATCGGCGCGAGATCCGTTCGATGCTCGCGACCATCCGTATAGATCTGTCTGACCGTGTGATCGTATTCGAACAACATCAGGACTCTGCCCGGCGTCTGGATGATCTCCATGGGGAAGGGGTGCATGTAGATCCTGGGTGTACCAGGACGAAAACACTCGTAGACCGGATCGTTGGTCTCGAGAACCGCCACACTCCGAGATCCGAAGGTCGGCTTCGCCTGATCGAAGCGCTCTTGCGCCCATGGCGTCATGGGCGCCGGATCGGGACGTAAAGCTGAATTCCCAAACGAGCGCGTATGCTCGGGTGGAAAATTCGTCCAGACACCGGAGAAATCAGCTCCATGGTCGGCGATTTGAGCGACCACTGTAGTGGAAAGAGAGAATAGCGCCGCCAGTGTGGCGAATGAAGCGGATACGTGCTGTGGCATGGGTTCTTATCCTAGCTAAACGGAGTATTTACTCCCGCCTTCCAGCGCCCCAAAGGAATCAGTCTCCCTCGACGAGTGCTACACCATGTGAATCGATGGCCGTGGCGGCAGCAAAAACTGACAATATTTTCCTGACCGTAACAGTCTCCTTGGCAACCCCCGACGACACGTACCTACGGGCCCCAGCAGTAACCTGGATCAATGCAAGTATCTCCGCGCAACGGTCGTTCCGTCAATGCCCGGGCGCCGTCCACCCGGGGAGACGGAGTTAAATATTGTTCATGATTTCCTGCGACTACCAGGCCGCGCGCACCGGCTGCCCATACAGATAGTCCGGGTTCGCACCCGGCTTCGGCGTGTATTTCTGGACGCCGCCGTTGTCGACTTCGGCGATATAGAAGTTCCCGTCCTGGTCCACGCTCATGCCATGCACACCCCACATACCGCCTGGGAAATCTCCCCAGGTTCCCCAGGAGTAGAGGAACCGTCCGTCGAGCGTGTATTTCAAAATCTTATTCGTTCCACGATCCGCAGCCCAGAGGTAGCCATCCGCGGAGATATTGAACAAGTGAATGTCCGATGGGTCCTCGCCGAATCGCCATTGATCGAGATATTCGCCATTCTCGTCGAAGATCTGGACACGATGGTTATACCGATCATTGACAAAGATTCGATTCGTCTCGGGATCGATCGCGATGCCGTGAACGTTGTGGAAGTATCCGGGCCGGGTATCGTTACGCGAACCGTCCGCCTTCTCCCCCCACGACGTCAAGTAGTTTCCATCCACATCGAACTTGACGACGCGGGTACCGTTATAGCCGTCGGCAACGACAAAGCTACTATCCGAGAACCATGCCAGGAACGACGGTCTATTGAAGTGCGTCTCGTCGTCGCCAAGCTCGCCATAGGTACCGATCGTCTGTACCAGCTCGCTGCCGTCATTCGTAAACTTATGAACGACGTGCTTGTGATCGTCCACGACCCAAACGTGTTTCTCGGGATCGTATGGATTGATCGCAACAAAGTGTGGACGCTGCAGCATGGCATCCCACTGCGTCCAGGCTTCGATAACTTCACCGTCTCCATTGAGCACGACAATGCAGTGTTCCCAACGGGCGTCGATCCCCATTCGTCCACCGTTCGCCTCCCAGGCTTGAATCCCCTCCTCAGCGAGGCTGCCGGCGCCACCGTTTCCCGGCAGGCTCGATGCGGTCGCGTCCCGCCATGGCAATCGACCGATCGGGAAGTACACGCTCGGACCGACGTCGAAGAGCGACTCTCGAACTGGTCGCGAGATATTCGGTAGCTCGCCGCGCTGCAGTACGTAGATACGATCCGGGCTCTCTGCGAAGACGCTCTGTCCGGCGCCCCACGTCCAGTCGGCGTGTCCGGGCAACGTTGATAGATCTTTCGGCCAGTCGGCAACGACCTCGTACGGCCCGGTAATATCCTGCCCTCCCCGCTCGCCGGGTACGGCCGCGAATACCGAACTCGGCTGATTCTGAGCCGCAGCGAATTGACTACCGAGTGCGGCAGCCAACAATCCACCGCCGGCGAGCTTCATTAGCGTAACTAAGGTTTTTTGCACAACTAATTCCTCGTTGTTGATTTCTTGTTGATGTATACGGTAAAGCTCCGAACTCGCACTACTCAATTACCAGGAAAATCGGCACCATCGAGTGCCGAACCCGTCAACTCGAGAATGTGGAGTCCCGTATTGGCGCGATCCAGGGCGTAGATATAGCCACGTGGATCATAGTTGACGTTGTTCGTCTGAATGGCGGTCATGCAGCGCTGCTGCCCGTCGACTTCGACGCAGCGATCATCCGTGTTCCCGGTTATCGCCGGGATGTAATACGCGATCTGCCGTGGATTGAACGGATCGCGAATATCGACGGCGCGAACGCCCGCATTGAAGTATGAGAGAAGCAGCGTGTTCTTGTAGAAAACCGAAGCCATGGAGTCGTTCGACGCATGCGGCCCGAATCTCCCGCCCCTGTTGCAAAAGTCACCTGTGGATTCCGGAACTTGGAAGGAGGAGATTCCGAAGGGCTTATCCTCCTCGGTGATATCTACGAAAAACGTCGCGTGTCGCGCGTACCCACATTCGTTCGCGGTGACTTCGGACACCACGACCAGAATGTCCCGGACACTGTAGGTCTCATCGTCGGCATAGTCGGCGATCTCCATCCCGATAATCGGATGAACGCTATGGCCGCCCCAGTAACTCGGCAGGTCGATCCGTGCGATCTCGGGGTAGAGCAGGTTCTCCGGAGTGGGCGCAAACGGATCCTCGGCGTTCGGGTCACCGTTCAGGAACTTGTCGCGATCGAGAATCTGGATGACGCCGTCGCTATCCATTCCGTACGCGAGATAGATTCGATCGCCAAGTATGGTGGGCTGATGCAGCCCAGAGTAACCGCCAGGCGCGTCTACGTTCGGAATCGTCGACGTCGGCTCCGTACCGACGAGGTTGAAATCCCGAATGTGTTCCGGCTCTTCGGGCTGGCTCAGGTCAAATGCCTGGAGGCTGCGCCATTTCTTCCAACCCGTGATACTCGAGGTTACATAGGCGACGCCCGTCTCACAGTCCCACCAGTTCTTGTGTGTGCCCTTCGTATCGTAGAAGTCGGCGCCCGGTTCCATCGGCGGCGAGTCGCCGGTCCATACGACTGTCACGACAAACTCCGGCGCGCGCGGATCGGTAACGTCGTAAA
>CAYXNS010000026.1:0-15700 GCA_964466315.1 uncultured Gammaproteobacteria bacterium | reverse complement strand
CCAACGAACGCAACATATAGACCTTGTCCGGGTCGCCGTCGGTCAACTCCGATCCGTTACAAACCTGCACATGCTGGGCGCCTGTGCCGAGCGACATCGAGCTGTGCTCCTCCCAGGGTGGCGCAGCGATATGCGCGAGATACACGGGGTTTCTCGGATCCGTCACATCGAGCACGGAAGTCCCGTTGCCCTCGACCTCACCGTTCAATGAGTTGACGGCTTCACCCGCATGATGGCCCGCAAACAGTATCCAACGGTCACCGAATAGATGCGGCATTGGCGTATACGAGGGGCGCCCATCCAGCGGATGATGCGCCAACAAGGCCATGTTCTCGGATTCTACGGTCGTCTGCGACGCCGCCCAAGGCGTGAGCAGGAAAAGAGCGAATACCGGGATTGCAGCTAGCCAGAATCTCTGGAAACGGACGCAACAGCTATACATCTGAAACCCCTCTAGATTGGTTCGCTAATTCTCTACGACGTTGAACTTTCGTGCGACCGCTCCGAGACGAGCGGTCTCCTGGGCGATGTACGCGGAGAACGATTCGGGCGAAGAGCTCGGTGCGGGAATCATGCCGAGTTCCGCGATTTGGGCGACGACATCCGGATCGGCCAGCACACCTTCGAGCGCTCTGAACATGTCCTCCACGTCTTCATCCGATGTGGCGGCGGGTACGAGCGCACCGGCCCAGGAGCCGTGCGGAATCGCGATACCCACCTCCGCCATCGTCGGCACGTCCGGAAACGCGGCCAGCCGTGACTCATTCGCCACCACGAGCGGTATGGCGACGCCTTCTTCGACGAGCGGCGCGACGTAGGGCGCCGTCGTCATGGCCAGGTCGACCGCGCCAGATCCGACAGCCTCCATCGCTGCCGCCGAGCCCCTTATCGACTCGTCGTTCTGGCCTTCGATCTCGAGGTCATCGAAAATCTGGAGAAATTCCATGCGATGAATACTCAATGGCGCGATGTGCGAATAGGATAAAGAGTTCTCAGCCTCGGCCGCGTAAGCCACGAGATCGTCGAGACTTTCGATACCGAGACCAGCATGAGCGATCAGGACATCGGGTGTAACCGTCAGTTGCGTGACTGGACGGAAATCCTCCAACGGATCCAGGTCGTAGTCCGACAGCACGTTCGGGAGCAACGAGACGTTGCCGACCGTGCCAACGAACAACGTTAGCTGATCCGGCGCAGCTGCTGCAGCCGTACGCGCACCTATATCCCCTCCTCGCCCACCTTCGTTGTAAATAATCTCGATGGGGCGCTGGAAGTACTCTTCGAGCTTCGGCGCAATGATTCGCGCGGTCCGGCTGGAGGAACCTACCGCAGGGAAAGACGTGATCAAATGGATCGGGGCAGCGCTCGTGTCTGCCACTTCTTGAACCGTTTCCGGCGGCTCCGTGCCGCAGGCTGCTACCAGCAGCACTGCGCTAAGAATCAGCTTACGCATGGGATCGATGCTCCTTGTGAGACTCGTAGATAGTTGTTGTTCTGCGGCGAGCATACCAATCCCGCCAAGGCGTGTCAGTCAAGTGTGCTCTAACCGCCGCTCCTACCGAACCACATAAAGATACCTAGAAAGCTCAGCGCGATCAGCAGGACGCCGACCACATCAAGAAGAATCGGTCCGGCTCGCGTCAGGAATTTTCCGCTATGCAAATCCAGCAAGACGCGCTCCAGGCTAATGCCTCGTCCGCGGTATAACTGTCGCAGCACCGCGAGTTGATCTCGAGGTATCGCCGAAGGGATCGACCATTGAACGTCGGCGAGATCCAACTCGAAACAGGGGGTGAAAGCTAACAGATACTCATCCGTCTCAAGCAGCTCGCCGCCGCTACGCAGAACGAGCCGTGCTCCGGAGACGCCGATACCGCTGATCTCGTTGGGCAGAGAGCTCTCCGCATCGATTCGTTCCACGAGAGCGCCGTCCGGCATGACCAGCAGCACATCCGAGGGTGTCGCGATGGCGATGAACGATGGTGTCGAGACCGCGCCGACTAATTCGGAAACTCCGGAGGTGAGCTCACCATCGTCGTAGTAGAGACGCTCGCCGATCAGGCTGACTCGATGGCCAGCCACGCCGAAACTGGCCTGCGGCGGCGGAACCTCGACGCCATACCAATCCAGTAGCCAAGAAGAACTCAGGAACTGCCGGTCGAGACCGAGATCGTCCGTATGATTCAGCGCAATCCCGGTAACGCTCAACAGCACAACGAACGCTATCGAGCCAATGCCGAACCACCGGTGGATACGCGACAATCGTTGTGTTGAGCGAGCCGAATTGGAGCAACTGTCAGCCAATCGCATCCCCCGTATACCGGTACAAGAAGAGCGCCAGACGAACAACTCGCGTTACTGCTTCGACAGACAGCGTCGCGCCAGTAATACCGTCGATTCGCAAATCGATCTCGTCCTGCCCATCGAGCCCGGCATCCTCGAACTGGTCCGTAAAGAAGGGATAACGAACTTCCCAACCCCGCGATTCACGGAATTCGAGCACTCGAACCATCGAAGCCGTACCGTCTTCAACGACGACGCCAATCGTAATCGGGCGCTCCTTGCCGATCTCATCGAGTATCCAGGCGGTCCGACGGTCCCGCTGCCAGTATCGAACCCGCAGCGGCTCGATGCCGTAGCCGAGCAAAACTTCGGCCGATTCACGCAACTCATTCGTTACCCAGAGCGTGTCCTGGCTCGGCTCCCTCTTCGGGAACGCGGCCCGGACATAGTCGGCACTCTCCATGTAACGCCCTTGGCTTAAAACCGGCGCCGACACCAGCGACACGCCGATCATTCCGAGGACGTAGATCGGGATTCGCATTATTCCGATTAGCTCACCCATCCCTTGCCGTCAAAACTGATAGCCGATCCCGAGATCGAGCGCGTCGAAATCCCTTCCCGCAAACGACAACAGATCGTGCTCTCTGGAACGATAGTCGAGCTTTATCGTGACACCCGGTACGGGCCAGTAACTCAACCCCGCCTCCCACTGCGCGAACTTATCCTGGCGCCGTGCGCCGTCGATGTCTTCGTAGCGCGTGTATACGCCCCAGTTCGGGGACAGCCTGAAGCTAGGCTCGACATACCAACCGGATTGTTCGTTGGCGGCTGCAGCCTCGACGGCGGAGCCGTCGAATGACCATGCGCCATAGAGCGCGCGCAGCGAGAAATCGCCGCGGTCATATATGGCGTGAGTCGTAAACAGGCTACCGGAGTCCAAGCCGTCGCCGGCGATCTGGCTCGGATCGGCCTGATACTGATAGCTGGCCGATAACTCCAGACCTGGAACTCCCGTGTACTTCAATCGCGCCGTGTATGCCGGATCGCTGGCGTCTGCTTTACCGACTTTCTGGCGCCCGCTGCGAACCCGGAACGCGTTGCTGCCCGTGGTCGGGATCGCAAGACCGGAATGCAGCGCGACATTCCAACTGAGCCCGGACGCGAAGTTACCGCTGAGCCCGGCCCCCGCCTCCCACCACGTCGACGGGAGAATGACGTTCTCGACGGAATTACGCTCGACGCCGAAAAAAGTCGGCGGCTCGTGCGTCTCGTTCAAGATACCGACGGGCAGAAGAAACAAACCGCCTTGTGCCGCTATGTTGTCGTTGAACGCGAACTCGACATAGGCCTGCTCAAGCTCGACCTCACCGGGCTGACCGTCGCCCGATATCGAATGCTCGACTTCGAGCTCGGAGAAGAAACGCACGCGTTCGTTGAACTCGTGTCCCACGAAGAGCACGAAGCGGTGGAAATCGATCTGCTCGAAGTCATGCGCCGGGTCATCGGCTGCAACTTGGTTATAGTGCAGCTCGCCGTAACCGCCGATCGTCGTAGCCGTGCCGCTCTCGGCCGGAATCTCGAGCGCCTCGACGTAGTCGGCCGTCGCGAGAACCATCTCCTGCGCCGTCTCTATGGACGCCCCGGCCGTTACGATTTGGTCTTGCGCCGAGCCGATTTGTCGTCTGAGCTCGTCTATCTCGCTCTGCTGCTGCTGAATGATCTCCCATAGCGCCTCGACGGTCGGCGCATCCTGCGCTGTGGCGGGAAGAACGCCGCCCAGAGGGATGAGGGCAACCAATACGAGCCGAATTTGTGCCATACGGAACATTTATGCGATGTCGTAACTATAAAGAGTTCGCAGGATAAGAAACCGTTAACGCGAATGCAAATCATTCCCATTTCGGATTGTACCTATGTCCGGTGGTGTGCCGGGAGATTCAGATATCGTCGCGCGTATCGGACTGGCCGCCGGTCGCTGCGCGGGTCTCCAAATCGAGGGCCGCAATTGCCTGCAGTTCCGGGAACTTGACGACCGTGCCGGGTGTGACCCGGTCTAAGTCCAGGTCGGGATTGAACTGGCGCAGCAGCCACACGGGTACACGGTAGGTTCGCAACGCAAGCACCCAGAGCGACTCGCCCGACCGAACGACGTGGTCACGCGTATCGGTGATCTGGTAGGCGAGGAAGAAGGCTTCCTGAGTCTGGCGCTGATATTCGATCCGGCGTTGCTCGAAGATCACACGATCGACCGCCGAGAAGTCGAGTTCGAGACGCTGCCCGATGACGACCGCCTGGCCGAACGGCAATCCGTTGACATCTCTGAGCCGTTGAGTGCGAAGCTCGAGCCAATCGGCGTAATGCCCTAGCGTCTCCAATGCCTGAACCTCTATCGTATCGTCCGCACTGATAAAGTAGTCGCTCGGATCGGCGGCCAGTTCCGCTTGAGCACTCGCCAACACGTTCTCGTCCGGCAAGAACTCGGGCTCAGGCTCCAGCGCGCCCGCCACGAAGGCCAGCGACGCATCGTCCGCCAAGGTGTCCGCCACGAGTGGCTCACCCGTCTCTCCTATAAGAACCGGGGGCGCCGGAATACGCTCCGCCGGTAGAAACTCGAGCGGTCCGGGTAGGAGTGGTTCGGTCGTCTCGACCGCTGCCAGCGCTGTTTCGGCGACCGGCTGAATCGGTTCGTCTGCGGCCTGCGGCACCGACAGCGGCGGCGTATCCAGTATCAGCGCCACCGGTGACTCCGGGACGCTGGCGAGGACTACCTCGGGGGCCGGCGCATCGCCGAGTTCACCGAGATTTGCAATGCGCAGCTCCTGGCCGACATAGATCCGGTCGGCGTTGGCGATCCTGTTACCGGCCAGCAGGCTATCGATGGCGATACCCAATCTGCGCGCGATGAGATCGATGCTGTCGCCGGACCTCACGATATAGATGTCGCTCGGATCATCGCCATTGTACTGGGCAAGGGTTAACGGGACGGTCCCTTCACTACCCGGCAGGCGCAGGACCTGGCCCGCGCGAATGAAATTTCGGCTCCGCAGCCCGTTGAGTTGCACGAGCGACGTCGCGCTGACGCGATACCGCTCCGCGATTTCCGAGATGGTGTCACCACTGCGCACACGGTGAATGATATCGGGCATCTGCGCCGTGTATCGCTGCGTCTCGGGAATGGCCGCAATACCGCCGGAACCGTCCCTCAGGATCTCGGTGGGCAGGCGTAGGTCAAAGCCGCGGGGTACGAATTTATCGCCGCCCCACACAGCAACGGTCAGCGCCGGGTTCCAACTTCGCAAGACGCCACGATCCGTATCGAGCGCCGCCTGAAGTGTCGCTACCGTCATGTAGTCGGGAATCGCCACGAGCGCGGTATCCGCGGCGGGATCGAATTCGAGCGGGCCGAAGTATTGCTCGTAGTTCCGATCTACCTGGACGGCAGCAAGAAATGCGACGTAGAAGTTTCGTGACGCGAAGCCGAAAGTGCGTCCCTCGTAGTTGCGCAGGATCGTCTCGATCGTATCCGTACCGAGTTGTCTCACGGCCCGGCGCATTCCAGCCTGGCCGTGGTTATACGCCGTGATCGCCAGAGGCCAGCTCTGCAGGACATCGTAGTTGTTCTCGAGCAACCGGCTCGCGGCAACGGTGGAGGTAAACGGATCTCGCCGCTCATCGACGATATGGTCGATCCGCATGTAGCGAAGTCCCGTCGAGCGCGTGAACTGCCACATGCCCGCGGCGCCGACGCGCGAATACGCGGTCGGGTCAAATGAGGATTCCACGTGCGGCAATGCAACGAGCTCCGGCGGCAATCCACGCGCAGCCAGAACACTTTTGATATAGGGTCGCCAGACACCTGAGCGTTTGAGTCCGGCACGGAATCGGTCGGACTGGCCGAGTTGGAAACGCAGGCGTCCGGACGAAGCACGCAATTCAGCGCTCGATACGCCTTCTGGCCACAATGCCAGAGCCTGTCGTTCGTCGGCTGTCAGATTATCGCGTTTGCCTTCGGCCAATACGGCCAACACGTCCCGAACTTCCTGATAGGCCGCGTTGAGGCGGCGTGCTCGTTCACGACGGCTTATGCCCTCGGGGAACTGGACGATACGGTAAACGACACCGAGGTGTTTGGAATCGTGAATAAAGCCGCTGCGCGTATCGATCTCGGTATAGACACGAACCCAGAACCGAACGTCCGGCTCCAACTCCATGGGGCGCGGTAGATCAGCGGTCTGCGCGTTGGCGCTGCCGATAGCCCCGACGGCCACTGCAAAGAACCAAAACCACCTCATAAGCACTTCTATCCCGGCACGCGAAACGATGCGTAAGAAAATAAAGAGATTATGTCCATCCGTCCAGACTTGCCCGGACGCAGCTCACGATCCGCCGATAGCGTCGTTATCCGATTAAACAAGGGATACTACAACATTTTTCCCTTTTTTTATAACGAGTTATGACTAAATATTATAGTACTTTCTCCTCGCATGCCAGACGTGGATCACTAGCCACCGAAGGTGATCATTCGCACGGGGGGCGCTCAGGGCGAGTCGAAGGGGTGGCGGCGAACGATGACCGCCTCACGCCCCGGCCCGGTAGACACGAGATCGACGGGCGTGGCGAGAATCTCTTCTATCCGCGTCAGATAGGCCTGAGCTTGTTCGGGCAAGTCTGCGTACGCCGTAACGCCGGACGTAGCTATCTGCCAGCCAGGCATGGTCTCGTAGACCGGCTCGCACTCACCGTAGCGGTCCATCAATAACGGTGGAGTGCCGATCAACTCGCCATCGAGCCGATACCCGACACAGATTTTTATCTCGTCCAGTCCATCCAGGACATCCAGCTTCGTGACGCATAGGCCGGTCAAGGAATTGGTGAATACGGCACGCCTCAGGGAGACGGCATCGAACCAGCCACAGCGTCGTGGACGTCCCGTCGTCGCGCCGAACTCTGCGCCGATCTGCGCAAGATGCCGGCCCATATCGTCGAACAACTCCGTGGGAAACGGGCCCGCGCCGACTCGAGTCGTATAGGCTTTGACGATCCCGAGCACATAATCCACGGGCGCCGGACCCATACCGGTTCCCGTCGACGCACCGCCGACCGTGGTATTCGATGAAGTCACAAAGGGATAGGTACCGAGATCGATGTCGAGCATCGCACCTTGAGCCCCTTCGAACAGTATGTTGTTGCCGGCAGCCTGCATGTTATGCAGTAATTCCGTTACGTCGGCGACTAGAGGCTTAACGCGCTCGGCGAGTGATAGTAGCCGTTCGAGTTCCCGGCCGGGATCGACGAAATCCGCATCGTAGAAGCGTTGCAACAGGAAATTATGCAGTTCGAGCAACGTCCCGAGCCGTTCTTCGAGTGTCGTCGGTTCGAAGAGATCCGCGACGCGAATCGCGCGACGCGCGACCTTGTCCTCGTACGCCGGCCCGATACCGCGGCCAGTTGTCCCGATCGCCTGCTGCCCTCTCGCCTTCTCCCGCGCATTGTCGAGCGCCGCATGCGACGAAAGTATCACCGGGCATGCCGGCGAGAGCTTCAAGCGCGCGGCCACGGGAACATCGCGGGCGAGCAAGTCATCCATTTCCTCAATCAGCGCGGGCAGCGACACGACGACACCGTTACCGATAAGACAGGTAACGCCTTCGCGAAGAATTCCTGAAGGAATTAAGTGAAGTACCGTTTTCTCGCCATCGATAACGAGCGTATGACCCGCATTGTGGCCGCCCTGGAATCGGACAACGGCGTGCGCGCGCTCGGCAAGAAGGTCGACGATCGTCCCCTTACCCTCGTCACCCCATTGGGTGCCGATAACAACAACGTTCTTGCTCAAACTCAGCCTCGCACTAAATACAACAAACCCAGACCTGCGATCACGAGCCCGAGACCGCAGCTTCGCAACTGACCGTCTTTGAGTTGGCCGAGAATCGAGAGCCCTTGGCGCCATCCCCGGGGATTAGCAAACGGCAACAGGCCTTCGATGATCAGGTAGAAAGCGAGGCCCGCAAAAAAATCTGCCCAGGCCAAAGTCCTAGCCTCCTGTCTCCGTTTCGGGATGCGGGAATTCAGTATTTACGGCGTCGCGCCGGACTGCTCCTGCAAAAACCGGAAGAAATCGCTATCGGGGCTCAATACCAGCACGTCATGCTCGCGACCGATGGATGCGCGGTAAGCCTGCATGCTCCGATAAAAAGCGTAGAACTCCTCGTTCTGGCCATAGGCGTCGGCGTAGGTCTCAGCCGCCCGCGCATCACCTTCGCCCCTCATGACTTCAGCATCTCGATACGCTTCCGCCAAAATGATCGTGCGCTGGCGGTCGGCATCCGCACGAATTCGCTCGGCATCTTCCGAGCCCTCGGCCCGGAGTTGCGCCGCCACACGACCACGCTCCTGCTGCATACGCGCGTAAACAGAATCGCTGACCTCGTCGGATAACTCGATACGCATGACGCGGACGTCGACGACCTCGAGACCCAGTTCAGGCGCCCTCTGCTTCGCTTGTACGAGCATTTGCGCCATGATCTCGCTGCGCTCGGCGGACACGACCTCTACTACCGTCCGGCGGGAGAATTCCGCTTTGATACCTTCGCGGATGATCGCGGAGAGTCGCTGTTGGGCGAACAACTCATCGCCCCTGGCAGAGCGATAGTATTGGCCGGGATCCGTAATACGCCAGGTGATGAAGTAGTCAACGATCAGGTTCTTTTTCTCGCCCGTCAGAAACCGTTCCTGGGATTCGCCATAAGTCAGAATGAGATCCGGATACTTGATAATGTTGTTAACGATTGGAATCTTGAAGTGCAATCCCGACTCGTAGTCGGACTTGACGATCTCGCCGAAGCGGAACTTGACTGCGTGTTCGCGCTCGTCCACCGTAAAAACCGCCATCCGGCCGAAAAGCACGCCAAGAACCGCCAGCACCAACAACAGATTGAATCGCGCGCTCATATCACCTCACTCCACACTAGCGAATGTCACGTGCCCGCAGTTGGGCAGTAGAACTCGAGCTGTCACTGACTGTGGGAGCGGGTGCCAGCAGGCTGGATTGCGGCTCCTCCCGGCGCTCCATGAGCCGATCAAGCGGCAGATAGATCAAGTTGCCGCCACCTTCCGCATCCAGCAGCACTTTGGTCGAATTCGCCAAGATCTCTTCCAGCGTCTCTAGATAGATACGCTGCCGAGTGACATTCGGCGCCCTCTCGTACTCGAACAGGATCTGCGTAAAACGACTGGCTTCACCTTCTGCGTCTGCGATGACTCGCGCCCGATACCCTTCCGCATCCTGAAGCTGGCGAGCGGCCGCACCGCGTGCGTTCGGCACGATGTCGTTCGCGTAGGCCTCAGCCTCGAAACTCATGCGCTCCTTGTCTTCGCGGGCCTTGATCGCATCCTGCACACTGGCCTCCACATCTCCGGGGAAGTTGGCTTCCTGCAGGTTGACTTCATAGATCGTCAACCCGGTGCCGTAAGCATCCGCCGTACTCTGAATCAGGGCCTGCGCCTGGGCCGCCACTTCCGCCCGGCCCTCGGTCAGGATAAAGTCCAGCTCGTTCTTACCGATGACCTCGCGGATCGCGCTGCCGGTGATATTTCCGAGCGTGCCTTCGGGCGATCGCATATTGAACAGATACGCCTCCGGGTCGGTCCGGCGGAATTGGACCACGAGGTCGACCAACACGATATTCTCGTCCCTCGTCAGCATGCTGCCCTGGTACGGGAAGCGCTCGGTCACATTGGTATTGATCTTCTCGGCCGCCTCTATCGGCCACGGGATGTGCCACCTGAGACCCGGTTGCGTAATCGTTTGAAAAGCGCCGAACCGCAGCACCATGCCACGCTCGGCGTCGTTCACCTGGTAGAACCCCGTGAATCCCCATGCTGTGACCAGCAGCATGAGCGCGCCACTGATCAGGCCACGGCTCACGTTGCGCCGGCCGGAACCGCCGCCACCACCGGACGCGCCGTTGCCGCCGCCACCACGGCGGCCACCCAGGAGCCCCGATAACTTGCGCTGCAGATCTTTTACGATCGCGTCCAAGTCAGCCGCGCCTCGCTCGCCTGCGGATCGCCACGGGTTGTCTTTGTCGTCAGGGTCATTCCAGCTCATTGCACTCGCACTTCCTGTTGAAAGCTATCATCGGATACTCCTTCCCGTATGCAAAGCTCTTTCCACCGGTTCGTCGTGAGCTCTACCTCCAGGATCCAGCCGCCAGACTCCCGGGCTCGCTCCGCGCGTACGGCCCGCAGGTCGAACAGTTTCGCGCGCAGCCGACTCTGATCCGGCCCAAGCTTCAGGCGGCCAGTGATGGGTGGGCCCAGACACTGGTTCCGAATCGCTTCCGTCAGCTCGATCAGCCCTTCTCGCGTCTCCGCCGAAACCCAGACCTTCGCGCTGCCGGAGCCATTCAGTGGCCGCACTGTCGTATTGCGCACTTTATCGGTCTTATTGTACACCTGGATGCAGGGTACGGATGCCGCATCGATGCTTTCCAGGACGAGTTCCACCTGCCGCCGCCGGTCTGCGTGATGCGGATCGCTCGCGTCGATCACGTGCAGGAGCAGGCTCGCCTCACGCGTCTCGGTAAGCGTCGCTCGAAACGCGGCCACGAGTTCATGCGGCAGATCCCGGACAAAGCCCACCGTGTCGACGAGCAGGATCTCGTTCTCGCCGTCGGAGCTCAGGCGCCTGATCGTCGGATCCAGGGTCGCGAACAGTAAATTACGAGCGTCGGCGTTCGCGCCGCTCAAAGCATTGAACAGGCTCGTCTTGCCGGCATTCGTATAGCCGACGAGCGCGACTGTCGCGACCTGAGCACGGTGCCGCTCGCGACGACCCATTTCGCGCTGTTTCTCGATCCGGCCCAGGCGTACCTTCAGATGTCGGATGCGCTGATTGACGAGGCGGCGATCGGATTCGAGCTGTGTTTCACCCGGTCCCCGCAAACCGATGCCGCCTTTCTGGCGTTCCAGGTGACTCCAGCCTCGCACGAGTCGCGTCGACAGGTGTTCGAGCTGCGCGAGTTCGACCTGGATCTTACCTTCGAACGTCGCCGCTCGCTGCGCGAAGATATCGAGGATCAAACCATTCCGGTCGAGGACCCGCGTCTTGAGCAGTATTTCGAGATTGCGCTCCTGGCTCGGACTTAGCGGCTGGTTTACCAGGACGAGTTCGGCGCCGCTCGCTTCGACCCGCTCGCGCAGTTCCTCCGCCTTGCCTTGGCCGATATAGAGCCGTGGCGCGGGCCGAGCGCGTCGCGCTTTCACCTCGTCCACAATGTCAGCGCCGGCCGACAGGGCCAGCGCTCTGAATTCCTGGATTTCGTCTTCGTCACATGGCCTCTTCAGGCCGATATGAAGGAGAAGCGCGCGTTCACCGCTTCCTGGTCGGTCAAGCACTCCGGGCTCCCTGCCCGCGTGGGCGATTATTCCTCGACGTCCTCATCGTCCATCGTCAGTTGCACGTTCCGCGACGGCACCACGGTCGAGATAGCATGCTTATAGACCATCTGGCTGACACTGTTGCGGAGCAGCACGACGAATTGATCGAAGGAGTCGATCTGCCCCTGCAATTTGATGCCGTTAACCAGATAGATTGAGACTGGGACCTTCTCCTTACGCAGTGCATTCAGGAACGGGTCTTGCAATGACTGCCCTTTGGCCATGGATATCTCCTTATTTTTCGGTTTTTCGAGATAAGGGCCGAAGTTACTTCCCGCACGCGCTGCGGCTGAATAAAAGCCCAAACTCCGCTATTCACTAAAAGTGTCATCCCACACGCCTGAAATAGTAGCACAGACCCCGGATTTCAAGGCCTGAATCGATATTCGTTCGAGTTACGAGCCCATAACCGGCACCAAGACGCCGAATGCTAGCCGCGATAGGTAACTACCGGGCTCAGAGCTCCGAGCGGACGCGGTCGAGGAGCGTCCGGTCGAGGCCCGGGCTGGCGGTCGAGAAATACTCGGCTTCTGCATCCGATCTCAGCGATGTGAGCTGACGCTTCGCGAGCTGGCGCGTCGCAGTAAGTGCCAGTTCTCGCGCGGCCTGCCAGTCACATTCGCCCTCGAGATAGGCCCAGATCTGGCGGTAGCCGACGGCACGCATTGCGGGTGTCGCTGCGGTCAGATCCCCGCGAACCTTGAGCTTAGAGACTTCCTCGACGAATCCCGCCTCTACCATTGCGTCGAAGCGCTGCTCGATCCGTTCCGCAAGCGTACCGCGATCTTCAGGCAGAAGCGCGAGAGTACTGACCTCGGGGCGACATTCGGCTGACGCGCGGCACTGCTGAACACTGAGCGCCTCGCCCGTCAACTCGTAAACCTCCAGCGCGCGCTGGATCCGTTGCCCATCTCTCGGCGATATCCGCAGAGCGGCTTCCGGATCGACCTCGGCGAGACGCGCATGCAGCGCCGGCCAACCATCGTTCGCAGCTTCCTCGTCGAGGCGCTCACGTATCGACGGATCGGCCTGCGGCAGATCTGCCAGCCCGTCGCGAAGCGCGCGTAGATATAAATGGGTGCCACCGACGAGTAGCGGCAAACGGCCACGCGCAGCGATATCTTTGACGGCCAGGCTCGCATCGCGGACGAAGCGTCCGGCGGAGTAGGTATCCGACGCGTCAACGATATTAATGAGGTGGTGAGGCACGCTGGCCCGGATCGCAGCAGAAGGCTTTGCCGTGCCGATGTCCATATCGCGGTAGACGAGCGCGGAATCCATGCTGACGATCTCGAGCGGAATCCGTCCCGCGAGTTCGAGTGCGAGATCAGTCTTACCGCAGGCGGTAGGGCCCGTCAGGCAGACGCACCGTGTCGCGGCTGGCTCACCGCGCGAACTCACTTACTGCCCACGGTGAAAAAGCTGATCGAGTTCCGCCGTGGTGATCCGCGTCCAGGTCGGGCGACCGTGGTTACACTGAGCACTTCTTTTCGTCTGCTCCATCCCCCGCAGCAGCGCGTTCATCTCATCGAGAGTGAGTTGCCGATTCGCCCGGATAGCGCTGTGACAGGCCATCGTCGCCAACAACTCGTTCACGGCGCCTTCGACTCGACCGCCGCCCGACGCCGCGAGTAGATCGCTGAGCACGTCCCGCACGAGCGGCTCGATTTCAGCATGCTGCAGTATCAACGGCACAGCGGTAATCTGAATCTCTTCAGGTCCCCGGCGCACGGCGGCAAACCCCAGCCGGGCTAGTTCTACGGCATGGATCTCTACTACCTCGGCCTCGCGTGCCGACACCTTGAGCGAGATCGGCACGAGCAACGGCTGACCCCTTAGCTTGTCTTCGCCGAACGACAGCTTGAGATGCTCATAAGTAATGCGCTCATGGGCTGCGTGCATATCGACGATGATCAAGCCTTCACTGTTCTCCGCGAGCAAATAGATTCCACCTAGCTGCGCGAGCGCGAAGCCGAGTGGCGGCAATTCCTGCTCGAGCGGCTCAGCATCAGGGCAGGAATGCAGGGCTTCGTAGAGCGGCTGACGCTCGCGCACCGCCGCGGCATTGCTTCGTCCGCTGAAGCCGAGTGGCTGCTGCCTGGTGAAGTTCCGCGTCTGACTCAGCGCAACTTCTGCCGGTGGGCGATCTGTGTCGCGCTCACCGGACTCGAGCGTACTCGCCAGCACGGCCTCGACGGTGCGAAACACGAAGTCATGAACCAGACGCGAATCTCTGAAACGAATCTCCATTTTCGCGGGATGCGCATTGACGTCGACCCGCCGGGGATCGAGCTCCAGAAAAACCACATAAGCAGGCTGCCTGGATTGAAAGAGTACATCCTGATAACCCATGCGTATGGCGTGACGTAACACCTTGTCACGGACCACGCGACCGTTCACATAGGTATATTGCATGTCGGCCTGACTTCGAGAGAACGTGGGGTCGGCCAACCAGCCGAACAGGCGTGCCCCCTCGGTGTCGCGTTCGAAATAGCGCGCATGCGCGAGGAACTCTTCACCGCAGACCTGGCTCAGGCGCGCTTCGAATTCCTCCCGGCTTTCCGCTTGCGGCAACGCATAGTTCGCTCGCTGATTGTGCTTGAGTTGCCAGGCCACATCGAAACGCGCGAGGGACAAACCTCGCACCACGGTATCGATATGGGAGAACTCAGTACGCTCCGTACGCAGAAACTTTCGGCGCGCCGGTGTATTGAAGAAAAGATCCCGAACTTCGAGCGTCGTCCCGGGCGGATGAGGGGCCGGTCGCGGTTCGCCAAGCTTCCCACCGTTGCACTCGACCGACCAACCCGATTCCTCGCCCTGCGCTCGCGATGTCAATTTCAGGTGTGCAACCGACGCGATACTGGGCAGGGCCTCGCCTCGGAATCCCAGCGTCGCAACACTCTCGAGCCCCTCGAGGCTCGCGATCTTGCTCGTCGCATGGCGCGAAAGCGCGAGCGGAAGTTCGTCCCTCACGATACCTACGCCGTCGTCGCGAATTCGAATGAGGCGCGTACCGCCCGCTTTAATATCGATATCGACGCGTCTAGCGCCGGCGTCGAGACTGTTCTCAACGAGTTCTTTGAGCGCCGATGCGGGACGTTCAATGACCTCGCCCGCGGCGATCTGATCGATGAGTTGTGGAGGCAGGAGCCGGATGGTCACAACTGGTATTGTAGAAGAATCGTGACGAAGGCGTCGCTTCAAAAACAATGGGCCCCTTCTTTCCGGCCCTCTTGTTAGATCGGGATCGTGAGGATCTGACCGATGTGAATCACGTCCCCCGTGATCTGGTTATAACGCTTCAGTGCGGCGAGTCGCACGCGATAATGCTCGGCGATCTCCGACAGCGTCTCGCCACGGCTGATCACGTGGCGTACGGGGCTCTGGCGCACGGGCGGTGGATGCAGCGCAACATAGCTGCCAGGTGGCGGGTTGGCCCTGAAGTAATCGACAACCCCGTCGCGAATTGCGCGCGCGAGATCGGTTTGAAAGCGTCCATCGTTCAAAGCACGCTCTTCCGACGGATTGGAGATATAGGCAGTTTCGATCAGGAGCGAGGGAATATCGGGAGCTTTCAGCACGAGGAACGGCGCTTGCTGAACCTCGGATTTCCGTACGCGCGTGATACGCCGCAACTGCCCGATCACATAGGCACCCGCCGTTGAACTTGCGCTGATGGCCGCACTCTGCGACAGATCCAGTAACACGCCCGCCAACAAGTCATCCTTATCGCTTAAAGAAACCCCGCCGAGCAGGTCCGATGCATTCTCTCGCTCCGCCAACCGCCTCGATGCCTCATCCGAAGCACCCTTTTGCGACAGCACGTACACCGTGGCGCCGCTCGCTCGGCTGTCGCTGAAAGCATCGGCGTGGATAGAGACGAATAGGTCGGCCTCGGCACGGTGAGCCTGCCCCATTCGATCCCGATGGGAAATAAAGTAGTCGCCATCGCGCACGAGCAGCGGCCGCATAC
>CAYXNS010000025.1:0-37266 GCA_964466315.1 uncultured Gammaproteobacteria bacterium | reverse complement strand
ATGAGCATGGCCGGTGTGGCTCAGCATCAGAACGATGAGAGCGCTGAGCGCGGTCGTTAGCTTACCGGAAACATCGCTTCTCATTATTCCCCCTCTATGCAGAATATCAAATATGCTGTGAGCATCTTGCAGCATCTCCGTCGATTCTACAAGCGGCGAAGCGGCGTAGGAACGAAGTGCAATAAGCCGTGTAGCTCAGGAGTTCGAGCGGCTGCGGCACGTCGTAATTGATTCGCTTTCAGCCGCATTTTTCATATCCTCAAAAATTCTTGACACTATGCTTGGTATCCGTGAGTATCGGCTGACGCAGGCTCCATACATCCAAGAACATGGCTAGCGAAGAATCAGTTCAACTTCAGGACACGAGCGCCGGGCCGGCCCGGGTCAAACCGAGCCGTACGATTCAGTCCGTGGACCGCGCGCTCGACGTGCTCGAGGCGCTGGCGGACGCGGGTGAGGAACTACCTCTCAGGGAGGTCGCCGCGAGGACGGACCTCAACGTTTCGACCTGCCATCATCTGCTCGCGACATTGGTCAAGCGAGGTTACGCTGGCCGTTCGAGGTTGGGAAAGCTTTATTTCATCGGTAACAAGGTCTCGGAGCTCTCTCATCGTCGGTTTAGCCAGTTCAACATCGTCGAGATGGCGATGCCGGAGTTGCGGCGCCTGAACCAGCAGACCGGGGAGGCGGTACAGCTCAGTACGATGCAAGGGTATGAGCTCGTCATGCTCGCCAAGCTCGACTCCAGTCACGCGATTCAGGTGCGCAGCGATACGGTCAGTGAATCGACGGCGGCTCACGCGACCGCGACCGGTAAAGCTATCCTGGCCTGGCTGCCTGATGTCGAGATCGCCAAAGTTATCGCCGAGAATGGACTCAGAAAATTTACCGACCGCACCATCACGAATATCGAAGAATTGATGGAGGAGTTACGGTACGTGCGGCGCAACGGCTACGCATTCGACAACGAAGAGTTCCAAACGGGAGTCGTCTGCGTCGGCGCGGCGGTTCGCGA
This sequence comes from uncultured Gammaproteobacteria bacterium, assembly GCA_964466315.1. Classification (GTDB taxonomy): domain Bacteria; phylum Pseudomonadota; class Gammaproteobacteria; order Steroidobacterales; family Rariloculaceae; genus SMWC01. The sequence continues at coordinate 36,251 of CAYXNS010000025.1, read as the reverse complement.
TCATCACGGCGCCGTAATCGCGGCCGTGAGTTCTTCGATACCGGAGATGCGCGCCACGACGAAGTTACTCGAGATCGTGCTGGCTGGCGTGCGCCGCTGTGCCAAGGAACTCTCTGTCCAACTCGGTTCTCCGGAGTAGAAAGAGGGAAACATGGAGCTTATTGTCAACGCCAAGCGGCTGACGTCGCAGGGAGCGAAAACGATGATGGCCGCGGCGATAGGCGAGGCGGGTTCCTTGGGTATCGCGGCAACAGTCGCGATCGTCGACGCCGGCGGTAACCTCATGCTGCTGGAACGAATGGACGGTGGGCGCTTCCATACCGTTCATTCTTCGCTGACGAAGGCAGTGTGTTCGGCATCCAACCGGCGGCCAACGACAACAGGAGGCGCGCAGGGACAACATCTCGACACGCTCCATGCCGTTGGTCTGTCGCTAGCGGCCGGCCCCGAGCGTTGGACGGCCATGGAAGGCGGCTTCCCGATCTTCTTTGACGACGAATGTGTCGGCGGCATTGGGGTCAGCGGTGGCGATTGGGAACAAGATGAGCGCATCGCGGAAGCAGCCGTTGCCGCAGTTGGTGCATCGCTGCCGGGCTGATCTGGAAGATAGTTATGCAGACGTACGGAACAATCGCCCTGAGTCTTACGTTGGGTCTCGCTGCCAGCCTGCCGATACCGGCCGCTCTCGGCGACTTCCCCGAAAAACCGATCGAATTCGTGATTCCCTTCGCTGCGGGTGGGGGCGCCGACATCGAGGGGCGAACCTTGGCTGAGGAAATGAGCGAGATCCTCGGCGTGCCCGTAGTTCCCGTGAATAAGTCGGGCGCCGGAGGAGCAGTTGCCTATACCTACATCAACAATGCCGCGCCGGACGGGTATACGGTGGTCTGGAATTCGACTTCGATACTGACAGTCACGAATCTCGGCAACGTACCGTTCGGGCACGACGCCATGGACCATATCGGCCGTGTCGAGTACCAACCGATGGTGTTCGCGGTTAGTTCGAGGGCGCCGTGGAGCGACTTCGATGCATTCCTAGAAGACTGCAGGGCGAATCCGAGCCGATTCAAGGTGTCCAACTCGGGAACCGGTAGCGGAACTCATCTCGGCGCGCTGTCGCTCTTGAGTGCTGCCGGCTGCGAGGCGGTGCACCTGCCAATCGGAATCCAGCGGCGTAACGGAACCGTATTGAGTGGAGAAGCCGACGCCATGGTAGCGCCACTTACCGGTGCCATCAGCCTCGCCAGAGCCAACCGGTTCAATCTGCTGGTGACACTGAGCGACAGCAGAAATCCGGTGATTCCGGAGGTCCCGTTTGCCGCGGAGTTGGGCGTCGACGCCGGGTTCGATCTCTTCCGCGGCCTGTCGGTACCAAAAGGAACGCCGCTCGAGGTCAAAATACTGCTGGCCGACGCGATGGTGCGGGCGGCCGAGTCCGACGCCTTCATGGAACTCGCCCAAGAAGTCGGTTTCACCGTAGATCCGTTGCCGGTGGAAGCTTTCGAGGCATTACTCCGGATAGAGGATGCCAAGGTCAAGGCGATCGTACGCGATGCTGGCCTTGATCCATCGGACGCCGTGGAGAATTGATCCATCATTCGGCGCGATGTCATCGCTGGGGCCGTCCTGCTCGTCATCGGTGTTATCTATGGCCTGATGACCGTAGGTCTCCCGAACCGCAGCCTGCCCAACACGCCCGGCCCCGTTTTTTTCCCGTGGCTGATCGCCGGCGGTCTGATTCTGTTGTCGGCCGCCTTGCTCGCTCGATCGTTGCTGGAGAACGACGATGAATCCCCGAGCGGGTCGTCGGGCCGCCTGATATCTGAACGCCTGCTCACCCTCGTCTGGTTTGCCGCTTATCTGGCACTACTCCCATTTGCCGGCTTCCTCGTCACGAGCGTTCCATTTTTCGCCGGGTTGATGTGGCAATACGGTGAGCGTAACCGCCTGGTGTTGGTGCTGGCCACGCTCATCGTCCCGGTCGGCCTGCTCTTCGTTTTCCGTTACGGCTTCCAGGTTCTGCTGCCGGCTGGAGTTTGGTAGTGAGGACGTGATGAGCGGCGACGTACTCCAGGGCTTCATGCAAGCGGTTCAACCCTCGAGCCTGCTGGCGACGGCGATAGGATCGATGCTCGGCATATCCGTCGGCATGATTCCCGGTATGACGATCTCAACCGGGATCATCATCGTGCTGCCCCTGACCTTCGTACTCGATCCGAATATGTCGATCGCGTTGCTGCTCGGACTTTATGTCGGAGGCATGATGGGCGGAAGTTTCTCAGCCGTCCTGTTGAATATTCCCGGTACGCCGTCAGCAGCGGCCACGGCGCTCGACGGACACCCTATGGTAAGGCGAGGTGAAGCGGGGCGGGCGCTAGGCATCGCGATACTCGCAAGTTTCGCGGGCGGCTTGTTCAGCTTTGTCTGCTTGTTTCTCATTGCGCCCAACCTCGCCAATCTGGCGCTCGGATTCCGCGCTCCGGACCTCTTCAGTCTGGTCTTCCTGGGGCTGACTATCATCTGCTCCTTCGCCGCGAAGTCTTTGATAAAAGGCCTGCTTTCGGCTGTGATCGGACTCGCGATCGTTTCGATCGGACAGGATCCCGTGATGGGGACCGCGAGATTCACATTCGGTAACGCGAATCTTCTCGCAGGGATTCATTTTCTTACGGCACTAATCGGCTTGTTTGCGATTCCGCAACTCGTCGAGAACCTGGGCGCTAAGGATCCGCGGGGAGCAGCGGGCGCGCCATCGGTGCGGCTCCAAGGCATTTTTCCGAGGCTACGGGACATTCGAAGAATGCGGCTTCCTGTCGGTATCGGTTCCGTAATCGGTACTTTTCTCGGAATCCTGCCCGGAGCCGGCGGCCCGATCGCGGCGTTTATCAGCTATGACTATGCGCAAAAGACGACTCGCGGCTCGGAGAAATTCGGCGAGGGCGCGGTTGAAGGGATCGCAGCTCCCGAGTCCGCGAACAATGCCGTAACCGGCGGTGCGCTGGTGCCGATGATGACCCTCGGCATCCCGGGAGATCCGGTAACGGCGATTCTGATTGGCGCGCTGCTCGTCCATGGCCTGGCGCCCGGCCCACTCCTGTTTATAGAACGGGCCGATTTCGCGTACGGTGTAATCTTTTCGTTCTTCTGGGCGAATATCTTCAACCTGATCATCGCGTTCGCCGGGCTGCGATTGCTCGTCAAACTTATTTCGATGCCTCGAGCAATCCTGATGCCAACGATCGCAATTCTCTGCGTAGTCGGCTCCTACGCCCTGAGGAATTCGGTATTCGATGTCTACGTCATGTTCGCGTTCGGGTTGCTGGGACTTGGCATGAAATGGCTCGATATGCCGGTCGTACCATTGTTATTGGCTCTGGTGCTCGGCCGCCCGCTCGAGGAACATCTTCGGATTGCGTTGACGGGATCGCAGGGAGACGTTTCCATATTTTTTACCTCGCCCTTTAGCGTTTTATTTCTCAGCCTCTCGGCAGTGTCCATCGCCTGGTCGGTAGCCAGCGCACGGCGAGAACGGTCGGCAGGGGAAACGCGTCCAGGGCTATCGGAGTAATTGATGAGTGAAGAACCAGTTCGAGTTGCCTGTTTAGGGCTGGGATGGTGGTCGGACGTCCTCGCGGACGCCGCCGGGCGAACGTCACAGATCGATATCGTCGCTTGCTATACGCGCTCGGAGGACAAACGCGCCGCGTTTGCCGAAAAATACGGCTGCAGAGCCGTCGCGAGCTACGAGGAAGTTCTGGCCGACGATTCCGTCCAGGCGATCATCAATACGACGCCGAATTTCGTTCATCTTGAAACCGTGTGGCAAGCCGCCGAGAGCAGCAAGCATGTGTTTCTGGACAAGCCCATCGCGAATACCGTGACGGACGGCAAAGCGATCGAGAAAAGCTGCACCGATGCCGGCGTGATCCTGTTCATCGGCTACCAACGCCGCCGCGAGAATCACTTTCGCTGGATCAGAGATCAGATCGTGGCCGGGCGATTCGGGAAGCTCGTACAGGCGGAATGCAACATCAGCCGCGACCGGTTGGGCAAGTTCGATCTCAACTCCTGGCGCTACCAGGCGGCAGGGATGCCGGGCGGCGTCATGTTGCAGATCGGCATTCACTACACCGACGTACTCGAAATGCTGATGGGGCCGGTAAAGCGGGTATCCGGCATGTCGGCACGGCTCGTACTGCCGGGCGACAACCCCGACATTGCGAATATGATTCTCGAACACGAGAACGGCGCCATCTCGAGCCTGACCGCGAGTTATGCGTCGGCTTCCGAGTACTACATGATGAACGTCTACGGTAAAGAAGCCAGTGCTTACTATGACCTTTTCGGAGGCTTACGGTATCTCGAGCGCGGTGACACGGCGGCGAGCCCCATTCCCTGCGAGAAGAACGATGCCATTGTCGAGGAGCTCGAGGAGTTCGCGGCCTGCGTCCGCGGGCAGGCGACGCCGGAGGTCGGCGGCCAGCGTGCGACCGAATCGCTTGCGGTGATTCGTGCCGGCGCCAAATCGGCGCGCGAAGGCCGGGTCGTCGACGTTACGGAGATTCTCGAGTCGCCGGACGAGTAGGGGCTAGCGCACGGCGCATTCGAATGGCCGTATCCTTACACCGGGCTTCCAGACCCACACGGCATCCCAGATAGCCGGTTCGACGAGATACTGCGGGTCCGTGACGAGAATCTCTTGGTCGAGGCGTGTGTCATCCTCACTGAGTGTGAATTGCTCGACGATCGTGACATCCTCACTCTGCGGCGCACCCTTGTCGTCGAGATACGGCCAGTCGATCTGACTGGTCTCGACGATGAGTGTGCCCTCGTCCCAGCGCCCGACCGAATGGCCGAGCGGGTTCGGCGGCCCGGGCGATGCGTTCGGGTTCATATGAATCGTACGAACCGCGTCCCACTCCTCGATCCTTATTTGGATCGTATCACCCTCCTCGACGAACTCGATCGGATAGGGATTGAGAATCGCGTTCGGCATCCCCGGCGCCTCGCAACGGAGGCCCGGGTCGTCGGTGAACGGATCCCAGGCGTCTAACGCAGCTTGCGCGGCCGGTGTAAGCGAGAGTGGCGCACGAAGCTGATAGAGCGAACCAGCGTTGCTCCAGACGCGAAAAATACCCGTCGCGGAGAGCGTGTTAGATGCGGCCGCTGCTACCGTAGATGTAGCCGTGCCGTATCCGAAGAACGACACCTCCTGACCGTCGGGAAGATAGAGAATGCTGAGGGAGAGGGCATTCTCGCCGCGCCGGGACGGGCCGCCGACTGCGCGAACACGATCACCGACGTTCAACGATTCCGTCTCGAATCCCGTTCGCCTCAGATCGTTCAACGTACCGCCTTCTAGCTTCCATTCTTCCTGTTCACCTTGCTCGTTCTCGACAAGAAGCGTGATGCCGACGTGGGGGTTCCGCCAGAACATGGATGTGACGACCCCTTCGACCTCTGACGTCGCACTGCGGTCATAGAAGGCTGCGATGGAATGGTGGGCCGATACCGCGCCCGGCATAGCCAGGATGTAGAGCGCAGATATCTCGAGCCACCACGTCGTACTAGGGCCTAGAGCTCTCTTCGCCATCGATCATCTCTCCAACGAAACGTACGAACGAATGCCTCTCGACCAGCGGCCATGACATTTGCCAGGGGTCATCAAGGGGATTCTAGCGGGCGGTCATCTGCTGATAGGTCCCTGCCGTCGAGCGAATCAGCTGTAGGATTTCTGCGCTGAGCTGCGTATCCTGGGTTCCAATACTCGGGTTCGGTGAGTAGTGGTCGTGCCCGATCAACTGGACGACGCGCGGCATTTGCTCATGATCGACAGTCAACTCCCGTACGAGATCCACGAAAGATGCTTTCGTCGTGGAACGATCGTAGTCGGATATGGATAGGAGTACCGGAATGTCAGTCCGTTGAATGTTCCCCAGAACCGAGATCTCCGGCCATCGTGAAAGATCTTCACCGAAATAGGCCACACGGCCATCCGAGGGATTACTGCTATCCGCGCCATAGGTTCCCGATACGAGAACCACGCCGGCGGGAACGGGAGCGCTCGGCCCGAGAATCTCCGGCATAAAGGCGTAAGCCGCCACATGGAATGCCGCGGCGGACTTACCGATGACGAAAATCTGGTTGGGGTCGCCGCCGTGGTCGCTGATATTTTCCTTGACCCAGGTGACCGCCGCGCCGACGTCCTCAGATCCGGCCGGCCACTGCGCCTCCGGTGCGAGCCGGTAGGTAGCATTGACGCCCACGAGGCCGAGGCTCGCGAAGTAGTCGGCGACATTTCGACTTGCCGCTCGATTACCGCGTACGAATCCGCCGCCGTGGAAATACATGACGACCGGCATCGGAATGTCGCCGTAGCGGTAGTTGTCCGTATGCACGTCGAGCCGGTGGCGTTCATGAGGGCCATACGCCAGATTCTCGACAACCTCTATTTCGCCCGGCTCATAGACTCTCGGCTGATTCGCATAGAGCGCCGACGTTTCTTGCGCGCCGGCGCCGCGGCTGACTACCTCCCGTATCTGTGCAGCCAGCTCCATCGGCATCTCTCGGCCCACTGTGTCGGCGTGGGTTCGCGCGAGCTCATCCAGTTCTCCCCAGCGAAACTGTTTGAACTCTTGCGCCGATGCCGCGCAGGGCTGCAAGTCCGCCTCGCGCGCGTAATAGACCGGTGAGATCCATGGCGGTGCGCCCGCAAGCCGGTAATCGCTCTCGATCGTTATGCAGAGATCCGGCCGGGATTCGGGGCTGATCTCGCCGCCAGGCCCGATCGTCCAGGACTGTTCCGGTGTGTTCGCACATTCGTGAATGTAGAGATCGCCGCCTGCCGTGAAGCTATCTGCAGCGAGGCATCGATCGAACGGCGGGGCGCTGATCTGCCCGTTACCGACCCACTCCCACTCCTGGTCGGTGGCGTCCTCGCCGTATTTGCACGAGTGCAGCCGCAGCGGGCCGTCCACATTGATATTCGGCGTGTGGCCGGGCACATCGAGACAGTAACCGCGCACCTCGTTATTGAGTGTGTGGGCCGTCTTGAGAAACGCGTTCTCGGTCAGCCCGATAGCGGGGAGTCCTAGGCCGATGGTCAGTGCGAACGGGATGATGGATCGTAGCGGGAGCTTTCTGCCTGTCATGTCGTTCCCCTCGTTGTGCGTCTCATTGGATCAGAGGCAGATTCATTATAGCTGCACGCTGCTAGAGTGGGCACGAGTAATTCGTAGATTCACCTATCGGTTCAGCTATTTGGCTGTGGTGTTGTCAGAGGGCCGAGCTGCTTGATGCATCCGTCGTTTGGGTACGGCCGTGCATCCTGATGAGCATCGCAGCGATCACTGCTCCGAAAAGATTGGCGACGAGATCCCAGCCCGTATTCAGATACCCACCCACATTAGTTTCCGGGAGCAACAAAGTCGCTGCGAATTCGACTAACTCATTCAAGGCGCCCAGACCCATGCCGGCAGTCGCCGATAACACCATGAGGCCGAATGTAGGGCTTACCTCGCCACCCCGACGCCGAATTGCTGCCCGCAATCCCTGCCAGCACACCCACGTCGTCACGCCGAATCCATACGCATGCACCACGTGGTCATACTTCAAACGACCCGGAAATATCCAGGCCGAATAGAGAACGCGGCTCTCTGCCTCGACGGGCCATCCCTCGGGAACCAGCAGTAGACCGCCAGCCATATGCGCCAGGCCCCAGATGCTCAGGCTCCACAACACCGCTGTGCTTAGGACAACGCAGCGGTGTACGAACCACACAGCAAGAATCAGGATCAGCATCACCGCGATATAGAGAAGAAACTCGAGGTTGCCGTGCCTCACCGCGATCGCCAATGACGCGCTGAGATACGTCATGGTAAAGGCAGCCACCGGCCACAGTCGTACGGTCGAGTTCTCGGCGAGGAGCCAATGTCTGATTCGTGACATTCAGTCAATCCCGGATGAATGAGATCTCTCTGCCGGTGGGCGAGATAAATATGGTTCTGCAGCCGTCATCGCTCAGCCGCGAACGAACGTGGGCAGCGCTACGCTTACCGATACCCGCGAAGCGATAATGAAATTCGACCGGCAGGTGCCGTGGCCGCAGTGAACTCGCCAATAGAGCTTCCAGGACTTCGTACTCGGCGCCCTCGATATCCATCCTGAGGACATCGAGGTTACCGTGTCCTAACGCGTTACTGCGGCCCCATTTCCCGATCTATAAGGCGAGAAACTCCTTCACGATCGCGTCGCCGACCTCAGGCGTCTTACTGCTTCCGCCAAGGTCCCTCGTTCGCACTTCACCCGCAGCCAAAACATTCTTGACCGCTTGCTGGACGCCGGCAGCGGCATCTTCCTCGCCAATGTGTTCCAGCATCATGCGGGCGGATTCGATAGCCGCGACTGGATTGACGATGTTCTTACCTTCGTATTTTGGTGCCGAGCCGTGGATGGGCTCGAACATCGAGGGGAATTCCTTCTCCGGATTGATATTGGCACCGGCTGCGATCCCCATTCCGCCCTGTAGCATGGAGCCGAGATCCGTGATGATGTCGCCGAACAAATTGGAGGCGACGACGACATCGAAAAATTGCGGGTTCTTAACGAACCACATCGTGATCGCATCGACTAGCGCCATGTCGGTCTTGATATCAGGGAAATCTGCAGCGACTTCACCGAAGATCTTGTCCCAGTAAACCATCGAGTAGTTCAGGGCGTTGGACTTTGTGCAGTTGGTTACGAGGCCGACCTGGTTTCCGTCACCGAGTTTTTTCCGCTTGCGCGCGAGCTCGAACGCATAACGCATGACTCGCTCGCAGCCCTGGCGGGAGAAAATTCCGGTTTGCGCGGCAAAACCCTCCGGCGCGTCAGGCTTGAAAATGCCGCCAACCGCTGCGTATTCACCTTCTGTGTTCTCTCTAACCACGAACATGTCGACGGTTTCCGGCGTGGCCGTTCTCAGTGGTGTGTCCACGCCCGGGTATAGCTGGATGGGCCGCAGATTGACGTACTGATTGAACCCTTTGCGAATCTGGAGTAGAAGGATCAGTGAAATGTGATCAGGCACCTTCGCGGCGTCGCCGATGCACCCGAGAAATATTCCGTCAGTGTCCTTCAGTAGATCGAGCACGTTCTCGGGCCCCATCTCGCCATGTTTCAGATAGTAGTCGCAGCTCCAGTCATATTCGTCGAGACTGATACCAAAGCCGAATTTGTCGGCTGCAGCCTTGAGTACCTTGACCGCCTCATCGGCCACCTCTTTTCCGACGCCATCTCCAGGAATATTCGCAAAGTGATAATCAGTCATATTTTGTTGCTCTTCTCGTGTAGGAAAGGATGAAATCAGGTGCACTCGCCGATGATCTACGCCGATTCTTTCTTGGCCGCTTCTCGCTCTTCGATATAGGCTGCCAGTTCGCCCTGTCGCGTGTGCAGCGTATGCGACCATCGTTGCCCACCGGACGTGAACCCAGCCCAATAACCGAGTTCCACGATCTCCGGTTCGCTGAATTCGGCGTGTAACTCCGCCCAGAGGTCGTCGTCGGCGAGCTCCGGATTCCAGAGAATCGCGTCGGTGTAGCGCAGAGCAACTTTCTCGCGCTGATTGAACCGATCGTCGGTCGCGAAGTTCTCCAGGTTATTCAACCTATTCGCCGGGTCCTGCTTCGCCTCACGGGCGACGCCCTGATTACTTCAGTATTCGCAGTTGAGACTTCGAGCAATGAAGTAGCGTGTCAGCTCCTTCAAGTCCGTCTCAACCACACCCGCGTCCGTCTTCTTGTTGAAAAGCAGCTTGCGAGTCAGTGTGAATGCGCGCATCACATCCGGTTGATGCGCGCGTATAGACTGGTTCTCCGGGCCGGGGCGTCCTTTTTCGATGGACTTTTCGAGCCAGCCACGGACCTCCGGGTCGCTTATCTCGTCAGGTGCTACGTAACTTATCCGTGCCATGTTCGTCCTTAGCAAATACAGATCGACTCCGCCGGCCAATCCTTTGAACGGTCGGCGGGGGCAGCCCTGTAGACTAGCAGACTTGAGGAGTCCGATCAGTAATTCATGCCGCAACCGATGAGTTCATCGGTCGGGAACTTCGTAATGACCTCGACGCCCGTCTCGGTAACGACGACCTCGTCCTCCAGACGCACGCCGTCATAATCCACGCCGGCATAGGTTTCGAGCGCGAACACCATCCCGGGCTCGATTTCGACCGGATGCTCGAGGCTGTAAGCGCGCGAGATGATCGGGAACTCCCATAGGCCGACACCGAGGCCGTGACCGTATTGCAGTCCGAAGACTTCGGATTCGGACTTGGCGCCCATGGTCTTCGCGTCCGGCCATACCGTGCAGACGTCGGCGCTCGTGAGCCCGGGCTTGACGGCCTCGATACCCGCGGTTTGATATTCTAGGCAGCGCGCGTGAATATCCTTTTGCTTCTGAGTGGGTTTACCACAGCAGAAACATCGGTACACACAGGTGTGATAGCCGTTATACATACAGACGATATCCATGAAGATCATGTCGCCGGGTTGGATCAGTCGGTCCGAGCTCAAGTGAGGATGGGGATGAGTTCGATTTCCAGAGGTTACCTGGACGTTGTGCACCCACTGCGCTCCGAGCCTGTGCATCTCATGAGCGGCAACGGCTTGAAGATCGTTCTCCTTCATGCCGGGCGCGATAGTCTGGGCGATCTTGTGAAAAGCTCCGTCGACGATCGCGGCGCCGTGCTTGAGGCACATGATCTCGTCTTCGTTCTTGATGGCTCGAGCGTACTGCATGACGCCCTGGCCATCGGTGATGTTGTAACCGCCTTCTAGGAGCGCGAGGATGATCTGCGACTCGATGATGTCGATCCCTATCCGGACCTTCTTTTTGTCCATCTTGTGGTTATCGAGAACCATGTCCAGGTCCTTGAGAAAGCCCTCGTAGCACTTCCATGCCATCGGTAGCGCGCCATGCATCGTGCCGTGCGCGGGGAAGGTCGTGTCCTTGACCCACGGGCAGTAGAGCTTCTCGGCCGCAACTTCCGAGCCGAAGCCGAAAATGTGCGGATAGCCGTCACGCGGAACAATCGCGTAGCGGCCCATGTTGTCGACCTCGGGGGAGGCAACCGCAGTGGACGTGGAATAGCGTTTGTTGCCCGCCTCGAACAGCAGCAAGCAATCGACGTCGAACTCATCCATATATTTCTTGATTCGGGAGACTCTGTACTCGCGCATGCGGTCCATATCCATCCGCTGCTCATAGTCCACCTGCGCCATTCCATGTGTGCCGACTCGCACTATTTCGTCTCCTTCAATCTATTTGGTTCGTTCGACTTTAATGCTTGCTGCTCCGCGCAGGGCACGGGTCAGGCCACTTTCTCTATCTGGTGTGATGCCGCCGACTTGACCACGGTTTCTGTTACGGCGACGCCGTGAATCATCTCCTCGATCGGAATGAAGTACGGGGTACCATTGGTCACGGACTGTCCGAATGCGTCGAGCACGGTCTGGACGATATCGACCTCATCGGCCTGCCAGACTTCAGCGCCGCCCTTGATCGGCTTATAGATACAGGTGCCGAAACATTTCTTGCGACGCTCCTCGGACGGCGCCCCGGCGATGTGCGTCATACCCTCGAGCCGTACGAAGCCCTTCGACCCGAAGACCTGGAAGCTGAATCCGCCGCCCGTTGCGGTCATGGTGCCGAGGTAACCGGACATGCCTTCCTTCATCCGGAACAGGATCGATGTCGTGTCGTCGGCATCGATCTCCACGACACGGCGAAAACTCTGGCAGTAGAGTTCGTCGATTTCGCCACATAGGTCGATCATGCCGTCAATCGCGTGTATACCCATCGGTGTCAAGCCGCCGCAGGGCGCTTCCTCACGATCGGCTCGCCAAGCGTCGCCCTTCAGAGACAATGCATTCGGGAAGGTCATATTGGCTTCGACATGCAGGATCGTACCGAGATCGCCGGACTCGATTCGATCTCGCAGCTTCGTCATCTCGGGATGCAAGCGCCGGTTGTAGTCGAGGCCGAGCGTAACGCCCGCCTTCTGTGTCGCCGCTACCGCGCGTTCGGCGTCGCTCTTATGCAGGGCGAACGGTTTCTCGCAGAACACGTGTTTGCCCGCTTCGGCGGCGGCCACCACCTGGTCCGTATGCAGTGAATGTGGGGTGGCGAGCACGACCGCTTCGACTTTAGGATTCGCGAGGGCCGCCTCGAACTCGGTATGCAGTTCTATACCATGCAGGTCCGTGAAGGCCTTTGTATCGTCGGATACAAACGGATCTACGCCCGCAACAAAGCGAAGGTCATCACTGACACCGGATACGGACTCCACCAGGGTTTTACCCCACCAACCCAGTCCGGCGATTGCCGCATTAACCATGTATCTCTCCTTATATGTAGACGCCGATTTGTAGACGCCGGTAGGTATCCGCTTCGCTCAGCTAGCCTTGTTTTTTCTTACGAGCAAGGCGATAAATTCGTTAATACCAAATTTTTTCACACTCTGTCGATCATCGCAATCTATACTCACCCTTGCGAACGTATTGCGCGTCCGAGGCAGGGGATCGCGTCGAGAATCATCTGAAGGAACGTGCGTATGAGCCTTTATACCTGGTCTTGGCTGTTTTTGCTCGGCTACGTCGCAGTGATGGTCGGTTTCGGCGTCTTGGGAAACCGTCGAGTTGCGGGCGCGGACGACTTTGCGACCGCGCGCGGTGGCTACGGACCGGTCCTGCTTGCGCTCGCATTCGCCTCTACGGCCGCGAGTGGCGCCACGTTCTTGGGGCTGCCTGGCCTGACGTACAGCTATGGACTCTCGACGCTGTGGATAGCATTTCTCTATCCATTCGGGGTCTATCTCGGGATCCTGATTTCCCAGCGAACGATTGCGCGTTATGGAAACTTTGCCGGCGCGCGATCGATTCCGGAGTATCTCGGAGAGCGTTATCAATCTGAGGTTCTGCGGATTTCGGCCGCTGTTTTCTCATTGATACTTCTTTTCTATCTGGCGGGACAGTTAGTCGCCGGGCTCGTCATGTTCGAGATGATGCTCGGGCTACCCCAGATCTGGGCGCTCGGTATTACGACGCTGGTACTTCTTGGCTATATCACGCTTGGTGGTGCGCACGCGGATATCCTGACCGACGGCGCGCAGGGATTGCTCATGGTGGCGTTGGCATTGGCGATTCTGGTCATGTTTTTTCTCGGCGTGGGTAGCGGCGGGCTGGCGGAGTTGCTAGACAATCTCAGGTCACAGGATCCGCAGTTCGTGCAGAACTTTCACCCGGCGACCGCCATTACCGCATCAGTATGGGCCCACGTGAGCCTCGTTATTGCCCACATTCCACTAGGCCTGCTGCCGCACATCGGTAACAAACTATGGGCGTTAAAGGATGAACGCAGTCAAACTCGATTTCTCGTTCTTGCATTTACGTTTGGATTGATTCTTCCATCCATAACGTTGGGCGGTGCCTTAGCGCGCGGAGTACTGGGCGATAGCCTGGTTACTGGCGGCGGCGCCAACACGGCTCTTCCTGCGCTGTTCATCGAGATCTTTCCCACTTGGATCGCGGCATTGCTCGGTGTGGGTATTCTTTCGGCAGTAATGTCGACGGCGGATGGGCTCGTCATCTCGACGTCCCAGGTATTCGCCAACGATATCTATCGATGCAGCATCGCGCCTCGCCTGCATCCGGACCGGGATGAGGCCGAACTCGATCGAAATGTGCTGATTATCAGCCGCGTTGTTACTGCGTTGACGCTGATCGGTTCGGCGACGCTTGCGTGGTTCGTGATCGACATGAATGTCGTTCTGTTGGTCTGGATGGGCGTTGGGGGATTCATCGCCGCACTCATGGGCCCACTCGTCGTCGGTTCGATCTGGCGCGGGGTGACGCGTGCCGGAGCAATTGCCGGATTCTGGACAGGAGCCGTCCTCTTCATCCTGATTCATGGCGAGATCGTCTCCGGGGAATGGCTTCGCGGTACGAATCTGGAGTCATTTGGAGAGTGGTTCGCTTTCAATGCCGCAAGCCCGTATTCGTCTGCGACCATCGCCGCACTGATCGCAGTCGTGGTGCTGATTCTAGTGTCGCGTGTATCTGTACGGCTTCCCGAGAGCCATTTGGAGACAGTCCTAGGTCCGCGTGACGCTTAAGAACAATCGATGCACGCGGATACTGATCTTCGCTAGTAGAACTTACCGTTAGCGGCCTGTCCAGGCCGTGATTCACCGCACAATTATGTGAGAACACTTAGGCTCGGTGTGTCCACGGGCGCTGGTTTAAGTTCGCTCTTGGGCGGCCGATAGCTTAGTAACTCCCGGATTTTTCGGAGGAGATTTTTCCGCTGATCGATGTCTCGGCGGAATCGAAGACGGTGACTGTGACTGTGAATACAGAGCATCTAATCCAGTCCTGGCTGGAGTTGCAGTGCCGCGATGTGGCCGGAGCCATTCGCGCCGTCGTCCTGTTTCCGGAGAGCATCTCGCGCGCATGTTCTCGACTTCCGGACGGTTCAGAAATGACAAACTAACCGGGAGTAAGTCGAAATGATTGGTCGCAAACTCTCACCGACAGCTCGATTGACGATCGGGTTGGTTTCGTTGGTCGCAAGCCTGTTACTTCTGGCTCAGCTACTGGGCTTTTTGCCGGATCACTCACGTATCGCGCTCGACGCTCGAAAGAACATTACGGAATCGCTCGCGACGCAGCTATCCTGGTCGGCATCGCAAAACGACTTCAAGTCACTGCAAGTAACGTTGACGTCTATCGTCGGTCGTAACGATGATCTCCTATCCGCCGCATTGCGCAGAGACAGCGGTGAAATAGTCGCAGTCGCCGGCGACCACGATACGCACTGGGAAGCGAGTGCTGATGGGTTATCGACACCGACTCACATCCGCGTTCCGCTATTCGCGCGTGACCAGCAGCGGGGCACCGTCGAGTTGAGTTTCGTTCCGCTGGATACGGGTTTCGGCCTATCGTCGATACAGAATTCAGTTTTCGGGATTCTCGGTTTTACCGTCATATTAGGTGGACTAGGGTTCTTCCTGGTTCTAAGGCGTGCGCTGAACGAGCTCGACCCATCCGGCGTCATCCCCGATCGTGTAAAAGGTGCCTTCGATTCACTGGCCGAAGGCGTCCTCATCATGGATGAACACGAAAATATCGTTCTGGCTAATGAGTCATTTGCGGCGCTGGTTGAACAACCGGTTGAATCACTCGCGGGAAAGAAGGCTTCGGCCCTGGGCTGGCGGACGATGAGGGCGGGCGACAACGCGGAAAACCTTCCATGGCTGCGAGCTATGCGCCAGGGAGTCAGTGAGAAGGGCGTGCCGTTGCTCATGCAGGTGCCTTCGGGATTGTTAAAGATGTTTAGAGTCAACGGAGCGCCCATCATTTATGGCCGCGGAACGGCTCGCGGTGCGTTGGCGACGTTCGATGATGTAACCGACATCGAGAAAAAGAACACCGATCTTAAGAGAACGCTGCAGAAGCTGGAGAAGTCTACGGACGAAATGAATCGGCAGAATGTCGAGTTACGCTTCCTTGCGACACGCGATCCATTGACCGGCTGCTTGAATCGTCGCGCCTTCTTCGAGCATTACGATCTGTTGTTTGGGGAGGCTAAAGCTGAAGGTAAAGCGTTGTCGTGCATCATGTTCGATATCGATCACTTCAAGGCGGTCAACGATAACCACGGCCATTCCGTCGGGGATGACGTGATTTGTTTCATGGCGGACGTTCTCAATCTGGAATGCCGAGACGACGATCTGGTCTGCCGGTATGGCGGTGAGGAGTTCTGCATCATTCTTCCCGAGCTGGACATGGACGATGCAGCTGCGGTGGCCGGTCGGCTCTGCGAAAAGATCAGAGAAACAAGCGGCGTTCATTTTAAGGGCCGGCTGACAATCACTGTCAGTGCCGGCGTCGCGACCCAAACATCCGAACATCTCATTAGCATGGACGTCGTGAATCAGGCCGATACCGCTCTATATGCGGCCAAGGAAGCCGGCCGGGATCGCTATGTACGCTGGGAAGAGGTGGAGTCGAAGGAACTGGCCATCGCGCTGGACAGTGATAGTGCCCTAACGCGGAGGATAGCGACAACGCAGATGCCGGCGATGATGACGACCGGCGTGTACGACCTACCGCCGAAGGATATACAACGTCTGCGAGACCGAGTCGCGCAACTCGAAGCTGCGATCGCAGGTCAGGACGTGGAGATGGACGATCACGGTGCCTTCGACGATCTGACAGGCTTGCCGAATCGATTCCTTTTTTACGATCGCCTGTCGGAGTTGCTCAAGCGCAGTGAACGTCAGGATCTTTCGTTTGCTGTTCTTTTCCTCGATATCGATATGTACGGCCACGTAAAAGACACGCTCGGCTCCGAGGCTGGCGACCATCTACTCGTCACGATACTCGGCCGTATGACGGCTGCACTCAGAAATAGCGACATCGTTGCTTATGTCGGTGGCGGTAGCAGGCCGGCAAGATTATCGAGACTCTCTAGCGACGAATTCGGCATCGCGCTGACCGATCTCAAGGATCCGGAGTCGATCCCCTGGATTCTGCAACGGCTCTTCAGTTGTCTCGATGAGCCGGTAGAGATCGAAGGGCAAGAGATCTATGCGAATTGCTGTATCGGTATCGGCGTATTTCCGGGCGACGGTAGAGACGTTAAAACGCTCGTGCGCCATGCAAGTACCGCTCGCTCGCATGCAAAGGATCGTATCGGGCAGAACAAATTTATGTTCTACACCGAGGAGATGAATCATCTGGCGAGTCAGCAAATTCGTCTCGACGCGCAGATGCGGCATGCCGTGGAAGCAGATCAATTTATGCTGGCTTACCAGCCGAAGATCGATCTCGCCACAGGGAAAATCACGGCCATGGAAGCTTTGATCCGCTGGCAACATCCCGAGATGGGACTCGTCCGGCCCACGGAATTCATTCCGATTGCTGAGAAGACCGGCTTTATCGTAAAGCTTGGCGCCTGGGTGCTTCGTAACGCTTGTGTGCAGGCCAAAGAGTGGATCGACGATGGTCTCTCCGATATCCGAATCGCCGTCAATGTCTCGATGGTGCAGCTTGCGTCCGAAACGTTCATCGAGGAGTTGTTGACGATTCTCGAAGAGACGGGCGTGGAGCCGAGAAATCTCGAGCTGGAGATTACGGAGACGGCCGTGATGGAGGATGTCGAGATTGCCGCGCGCCAGTTGCAGGGCCTCAGGTCCAGCGGCGTGTATATCTCGATAGATGACTTCGGTACCGGTTACTCATCTCTAGCCTATCTAAAGAGCTTCGCGTTCGATTATCTCAAGATAGACAGCACGTTTGTCGCGGATATGGAGCGCGATATCAACGACACGGCATTGGTCGCTGCTG
Source organism: uncultured Gammaproteobacteria bacterium (assembly GCA_964466315.1). GTDB lineage: Bacteria > Pseudomonadota > Gammaproteobacteria > Steroidobacterales > Rariloculaceae > SMWC01. Next base: position 18,867 of record CAYXNS010000025.1, on the reverse strand, counting down.
TCATTGCCATGGCACATCGACTGGGGCTTAGCGTCGTTGCGGAAGGTGTCGAAACTGAAGCGCAGCTTGACCATCTACGACACCTGCAATGCGATGAGGTCCAGGGCTATCTGCTCAGCAAGCCGGTCGATTCCGAGAAAGCCAAGGCGATGCTGTTCTCCGATACGCCGCTCCTGGCCCCGATCGATGAAGAGACCGAGGAGAAGCGGCGCTCCGAGAGCGCCGACGAGGATGAAGTCGACCAGGTCCTGCAGATCAGCCCCTAACGCGGCTCCAACCGCGGTCGATCCGGTACTTATTCACAATAAAACATATACTCTTTGATGGGCTTATGCCATTGAACTGTTATTGGTGATACATCAGATCTATAGCAGCATCCATTAGAGTGTATTTATCGCAGCAGTCTAGCGTGGTACATTAGGCTGTCTCTGCATAGGGACACTCGTGCGCGATGACGCGCTCTCAAGAATGAGGGGATCACGATGCGAAACTATATACTGCTCACGATTCTTACTGGTAGTTTCATGCTTATCGGCACACCAGTATCCGCCCAGCAGGGCGCTACACTCGAGGAGATCGTCGTTACGGCCCGACAGCGAGAGGAGAACCTCCAGGAGGTTCCGGTCTCGATTTCGGTCGTGAACGCCGGTCTGATTCAGGAGGCGGGCATCATCGAGCCGCGCGACTTCTTCGAGCTGACGCCGGGCCTCGATTTCGACACCAACGGCGACCGCAATAATGCGACGCCATCCGTGCGCGGCATCCAGTCCACGGCGACGGCGACGACGCGCCAGAAAGTCATGTCGTTCATCGATGGGCTGCCGCTCGTCGGCGCACAGGGCACGATGCAGTTTGCCGGTATCGAGCGAATCGAAGTATTCCGCGGCCCGCAGAGTGCGGCTTTCGGCCGTTCGACGTTCGCGGGCGCAATTAACTACGTAACGCGTGACGCTCCTGACGAGTTCGAGGGCGATCTCAGAATCGGCACCACGGATCTCGGCCGCAACAACATCACGCTGGCCCTCGGTGGTCCGATCAGCGACACGCTCGGCTTCACCCTCGACGTCAACGTCGACGAGTATGACGGCGACGACTCCTGGGTCACGACCGACGGCATCCACGAAGGCGGTACCGAGACCGAGTACATCAGCGGCAAGCTCAACTTCGCGCCGAACGATACGTTCAGCGGTGAAGTTCGGGTCCAGTCGCTGCGTACGGACGACGACATGACGCTGCGTTATTACATCGACCCCGCTTCGTATGCGTCGTGCACGAATTTCGTCAGCCCGAATCTCATGGGCGTGCGCTGGATCGACGGTACATTCGATTGCGATACGTCAGCACCAGCGACCGGTATCCCGACGAACATCGACGTCACGGCAGGTCACACAGACCCGCTCGCCATCGAGCTCGCGTCGACCTTCAACATCGACGATCCGGGCGAGACCAACGAGCGCGACCGCATCCAGGCCGAGTTCAATTTCAGCTTCGATTCGGGCGACCTGCAGGTCTTAAGTTTCTACTCGGAAGAGTCGTACATCCGCTGGGCCGATGGCGATCGCAGCAATGCTCCTTTGATGATCGATGTCATGGGTGGCGTGGCGATGGTCGCGATGGGTCCGATGACCGTCAATCACATGGCCGATCCCACGGACATCGAGGAGAAGATGCTCGAGGTCCGCTGGCTATCACCGGACGAAGGGCGCATGCGTTATACGGTTGGCGCTTCGATCTACGACTACGACTTCCTGACGCTCGTCTGGAGCCAGTACGCGGGTATCCTTGCGGGCCTGCAGGAGGAACTGGCCATTCAGCCCAACGTCATCATCTCGGAGCAGTCGCAGAATCAGGCGATCTTCGCCAACGTGGGCTACGACATCAACGACCGCACGACCGTCTCTCTCGAGGGCCGCTATCAGACCGAGGACATGACGAACGTCAACCAGGTCACGGGTGAATCCTTCACGAATACGACGAATTCGTTCGTGCCGCGTCTGGCCATCAACCACAGCTTCGACAACGGTGTCACGGCGTACGCGCAGCTCGCGCGCGGCTTGAACCCAGCTGGCGTCATCCCGGCTGCACGCAGCCCGCGAGTCATGGATGCGCACGAGTCGGTCTTCAACGCCGGCCTCGTTGAATGGCAGCTCGAGAGCGTGCTCTTCTACGAAGAAGAAGAGATCACGAACTTCGAGGTCGGTATCAAGGCAGGATTGGCGGACGACCGTGTGCAGTTGTCGGCGGCGCTCTACCAGATGGACTGGGAGCACTACAATCAGGCCTTCACGCTGAGTTTCAATCCCAATACATTAGCGGCCCAGCAGGGTCTCCCAAGTCCGGGCTTTCTTCCGGGCCTGACCCCGGGTGACTATATGCTGCGAGCGCAGCTCGATCTCGGCTCGGCCAACGTGCACGGCATCGAAGCCGAGGCCCAGTGGTTCATCAACGACAACTGGGATCTGCGCGGTTCGTTCACCTGGCAGCAGACCGAGTACGAGACTTTCTGTTCGCCGGGCGCCGTGAAGGACATCGGCCTGACACCGACGAATACGGTCGGCGACGGCTCCGGAGTGCTGTTTGACTGTGTGAGCGCCATTGGCAACGAGTTCTCGCGGCAGCCGGATCTCGCCTATAACGTTGCGGCGACCTACCGCCGTCCGATCACGAACACGGACTGGAACATGGTGGCGCGCCTGGACTGGCGCAGCATCGGCGAGCAGTGGCTCGACAACGCCAACATGATGGCATTGCCCGAGACGCAGACGCTGAATGCGAGCGTCGACTTCCGCAACGACAACTGGGACTTCCGGCTCTACGGCCGCAACCTGACCGACGACGATACACCGCGTATCGTGTCGGAAGGTACGGACTACAACCAGGGCGGCATGGGAGCCAGTAACTTCCATATGCTGCCTCGCGATCCGCGAGAGATCGGCGTGGGCCTAACCTATCGGTTCTAGTTTTAAGCGTTAGTTGCTAAGCTAGTCAAAGCCCCCACCGAGTGATCGGTGGGGGCTTTGTTTTGACCACAAGACTGTGATCGAGCGAGCCAAAGGGCTATCATTCCCTTGCCCGTGATTCGGGTCTGTCGATAAAATAGCCGTGCGGCTAAAAACATCGAATTAATCGCGAAAGAGGCGGACACCGTCGATATTGAGGGTTACCCATTAATGGACGACATCGTACTGACCAAAGACTCATCTTCTACGCTCGATCCCGACACCCGCCTCCTGCTCTACCGCAAGATGTTCGAGTGCCGCGTGCTCGAGAAACGTGCTCACGATCTGTTCATGCAGAACCTCATCAAGGGCACGACCCATCTCGCTGTTGGCCAGGAGGCTGTCGCGGCCGGGTTCGGCGTCGCCATGCGCCCGGACGATTATACGTTCTGCACCTACCGCGGTCACAACCACACCTACGTCCGCGGCGTCACGATGACGTCGATCCTCGGCGAGCTCATGGGCCGTGAATGCGGATTGCTCAGAGGCAAGGGTGGCTCCATGCATCTCATGAGCATGGAGCACGGCGCGCTGGGGTCCTATGCGATCATCGGTGCGCATCTTCCCGTCGCCGCCGGCGCCGCCTGGTCGGCGCAGTACCGTGGCACGGCACAGGCATCGGTGTGTTTCTTCGGCGACGGCACGACGAATATCGGTGCATTTCACGAAGCATTGAATTTCGCCGTGATCTGGAAGCTTCCTGTGGTCTTCGTCTGCGAGAACAACCGCTATATGGAATACACGCCGATAAGCGACGTTACGGCCGTCGAGAATCCGGCAGCGGATCGCGCCATGGCCTATGGGCTCGAACCCATCCTCATCGACGGCAACGACGTCGATGTCGTTTACGAGACGGCGCAAAGAGCGCTGGCGCAGGCGCGACGCGGCGGAGGCCCGAGCCTGATCGAGGCGCAGACTTACCGGCACGGCGGTCACTCCCGCGCCGATCCGGGTAAGTATCGACCGGACGAGGAAATCGCCGAATGGCTGAAGAGAGATCCTCTGCCAAACTATCGTGAGCGGCTCTTGAAGCTCGGTATCGAGGAGGCCAGCCTGGAAGCTATCGAAGCCGAGACTGAGGCGATGATCGATGAAGCGACCGAGACGGCGCGCAACAGTAATCCACCACCAGAAGAGATTGCCCATCTCGACGTATGGGCTGATGGGAGCGCCTCATGGCGGAACTGACCTATAGAGAAGCGGTGAACGCGGGCATCGCCCAGGAAATGCGGCGGGATCCGAACGTCGTGTTCCTCGGCGAGGATGTAGCGGCCGCGGGGGGCGTGTTCAAGACGACACTGGGATTGCAGGACGAATTCGGGCCGGACCGTGTTCGCGACACACCGATCTCCGAACAGGCGATAGTGGGAGCCGCCATGGGTGCGGCGATGACCGGTCTGCGGCCGATCGCGGAAATCATGTTTTCGGACTTCTTTGCCGTCTGTTGGGACCTCGTCGCAAACCAGATTGCGAAGACGCGCTATATGACGGACGGCCAGTGCAGCTTCCCATTGGTACTTCGCAGCGCGAATGGCGGTGGCAGCCGCTTCGGTGCGCAACACTCGCAGAGCATCGAGAACTGGGCGATGGCCGTTCCCGGCTTGAAGGTCGTCGCGCCCGCAAGCCCAGCCGACGTGAAAGGCTTGCTGGCCGCATCGGTTCGCGATCCCGATCCGGTGTTGTTTTTCGAACAGAAGTCGCTCTACGCGGTCAAGGGCGATGTCCCCGAAGCAGAGTACGTCGTACCGTTGGGCGAAGCGCGAGTCGTGCGTTCAGGGACGGATGTCACGATTGCAGCGCTTGCCGCCATGGTGCCCAGGGCGGAGAAAGCGGCGGAAACGCTGCAGCAAGAGCACGGGATCTCCGCAACCGTTGTCGACGCCCGTTCGCTCGTGCCACTCGATACAAAGACGATACTCGAGGAAGTCGGCAAGACAGGCCGGCTCGTTACCGTCGAGGAGAATCCGCGGCTCTGCGGCTGGGGCGCGGAACTGGCCTCGATAGTTGCGGAGGAATTGTTCTGGGACCTGGACGGTCCCATCGTGCGTGTGACGACGCCGCACATACCACTGCCTTCAGCCGATGCGCTCGAAGATGCCGTGATGCCGAGTCCTGCTCGTATCGTCGCGGCCGTTCGAGAACTCGTGGATTGAGCACGGTGGCAATGAACGTCCTCATGCCTCAGTTGGGCGAGACCGTAGCCGAGGGCACGGTCGCCGCCTGGTACAAGAAAGTCGGCGATACGGTCGCCAAGGATGAGATCATCCTCGACGTCGAGACCGATAAGGCTGCGACGGAGGTCCCGGCGCCCGAAGCGGGTGTCATCACGGCGATTAACGTCGAGGAAGGCCAGACCGTGGACGTTGGCGTCGTACTCGCAGTCATCAATGGGCCGGACGAGGGCGAAGAAGATGCCGCGCCCACGCAAACGACGAAGCCCGACCCCGCCGCGGCGCCGCCGCCGGCTGAATCCACCGAATCCGAGCCCGAGTCGTATACTTCGGTGGCGCAATCTGCCGAACCCGGTAAACGCCTGCGCTTGTCGCCGGTCGTACGCCGGTTGATTGCCGAGCATCAGCTCGATCCGTACCAGATTCAGGGCTCCGGTCGCGACGGAAGGATTACTCGAAGCGACGTCATCGCGTTTGCCGATGCTCGGACCGCCACACCGGCCGCGAAGTCGGCTGCACTCACTCAACCCGCCGCCACGCAGTACGTGGACGGTGAGCGCGTGCCGTTCGATCGCATCCGCCGCGTCACGGCCGAGCATATGGTTCGTTCCAAGGTGACGAGTCCACACGTGCTACAGGCCGTCGAAGTCGATTTCAGCGGCGTGGATCAGGTACGCCTCGGGCTGCGCGAGGCGTGGAAACGCGAGAACGGATTCTCGTTGACCTATCTGCCGTTTATCGCTCGCGCAACCTGTATCGCGATCCGCGATTTCCCGCGCATCAATGCGAGCGTAGACGGGGACGCTCTAGTGATCCACCGGACGGTCCATCTTTCGGTCGCCGTGGCTTTAGGGCTCGAAGGGCTCGTCGCACCCGTTATCCGTGATGCCGGGGATTTGACGGTATCCGACCTTGCAAGAAAGATCTCCGAAGTCAGTGCTCGTGCCCGCGACGGTGCGTTGACGGCAGATGAATTGTCCGGTGGCACATACACGCTATCGAACAACGGTTCGTTCGGCACGCTCATGACCGCCGCGATCATCAATCAGCCGCAAGTCGCGATCCTGTCCGTCGATGCGATCAAGAAGCAGCCGGTCGTCATCGAAGGCCCCGACGGCGATGCGATTGAGATTCGGCCTATCGGTGTGCTGTCGCAGTCGTTCGATCATCGTGCGATCGACGGAGCATACTCAGCAGCGTTCCTCGATAAGTTCCGGAACCTGCTCGAGCAACGGGATTGGGCGACCGAGTTCTGCTCGAGCTGAGCCGATGCCTGTACGTCGATTCCTGGAGCGATAGGCTGACATCGTGGAAGAGCCGTGGTTGTCCTTGAGTTTACTGATCGGGCGGACCTTTCTCGCCCTCGTCTATCTGGTCAGCGGGATTCACAAGGGCATCTGGTACGAGAAAGCGCTTGCCGAGTTTCAGCAGGCGACAATACCGTTTGTAGGGGCTGCCGTCGTCGTGACGGTCACCCTGCACACCGTCGCGTCGATCTGCCTGATACTGGGTGTTTTCGTCCAGGAGGTGGCGATCGCACTCGCGATCTTCACTCTGCTCGCGTCTTACAAGGCACACAATTTTTGGAATCGGGCCGGCAGCGACCGGCTCGATCAGAGCCGCATCGCGATGGCGCACCTCGCGATTGTCGGCGGGCTCCTGTTGCTTGCGGCCGTCGGCCCGGGGCGCTATGTGATCGGAGGCTAAGAAGCCGCTCCGCCAACGAATCTTCAGCGAGTCAGCCGTTTGAAGCCCATCCACGTCCCCGTCAGGGCGCCCAGCGTCACACCCAGGAGCAGCGGCCACAGGATCAGATCCCAGAGCGGGCGTTGCCGCATTAGCCCGAAAAAGTCTCCACGATGAAGGCCTGTAAACAGCCAGCGGGACCACTGCCTGTTGTTGTCGGCCGCATAGGCCAACTGGCCGCTGATCTCGTCTAGATAGACGCGCTCACCGTCCGCGTATTGAATACGATAAACGGGAAAGGGTCTGACATTGTGATGGCTGTAGTAGTAGGCATCCCCGTCGTACAACCAGCCTTGATCGCTAATCGGCTCGCCCGGCCGTATCGACTCGGCCATTTTGGAGAACGTCGGGTCGGGTAACGCACTGACGCCCAACGTGTGCGCATCGAGGCGCGTGCTTCTACCGCCGTTATCCCATGCAAGAAAGTACGCTTGACCGTTTAGAATGGATCCCTCGAGACGTACGGTCCCTTGGGGCAGACGTTCCGTCGGGAGAGCTTCCAGCAGGTCACGGGCCTGATAGAACCCGAGATTCCCCCCGCGAATGCGCTGTACTTCGCCGGCATAACTGCGCCTCTCGAACGCGCCCCAGGGGTTCACGGAAAGCAAGCCGCTGAATAACCACGTCAACGTCAGGACGCCGAAGATCAGGCCGCAGTAGTGGTGCCAAAGCGTGGCGCCACGATACGGCGACCAGCGGCTGTTGTGCCGGCTCTTGAGCTGCCTGATGCCGATATAGATTCCGATGACCGTCAAGAATAAGCCGACGATGCTGAGCCAGATAACGGTTTGCAGCCAGATTCCCGTGTGTTGCCGGATTATCGTCGGGTAGATCCAGTGTGTGACTGTGCCGGCCCAATTCCAGAAACGCTCCGCCGCGGTCGTCATTTGAATGACTTCGCCATGAAGGCTCGAGACGTACCACTCCGTGCCGGCCGGGTCAGCGGCGCGATAATGAAAAAATGGCCGATCGCGACTCAGACCGCCGAAAATCGTCCACTGATCCCGCTCTATGAGACCGAGATACTCGGTGTCCGCGTTGAGATCCTGATTCTCGGAGAAAGTTTCCGCAATAGCGTGCGCCTCCCGATCGAAGATATCGACACGATACTCGCCGTCCGCGAGATCAATGACGTACTGTCCGAATCCCACCGAGAGCCGGAGTACGGGGCGCCCGGCCATCATTTCGACTCGATATCGGTCGAGTGCAATATCGCTGAAGCCCGTCGGCAACGTGCAGCAGCCCGATAGATCGAGTTCGTCGAGCCCGTGGAGCTGTTCCTCGTGGCTCAAGTTCGGAAACTGAACGTACATCATGACGAAGCCCGACAGACACCACAGCGAGATCACGAGCCCGAGGGCGATACCCAGGTAGCGGTGCAGGAGAAATAGATATCGAACCATGGCGTACAGTGGCTCAGGTCACGGTGGTGCTTGTGAGCACCACTCGAGTCGGAGCCCGTGGATCTTGAACGATTGTGGAGGCTATTAGAACCGAAAAGCCCCTGGTACCGGTAGTTATGGGAGAGATTCCAGGATTCTTTGTCAAAACAGTGAGTTAGAATCGGTTTATTAACGGTTAAAATTCGGCTAAGGTGCCAGGCTCGAGCCACGGATCGCGCGTAGCCCGCACAAAATGATTGATAAAGACATTATAAAACAAGAGATTGAGAAACTAACGATAAGCGGTGTTTTGGGCCGCTCCCGCTCCTATGCTCGATTGTTGGAGTATCTGGCGATCTGCTCGGCGGAGGGGAGGGTACCGAAAGAACTCGAGATCGCCTCCGAAGTTTTCGGTAAGGGTGCCGATTTCGATCCCAACCAGGACTCGCTCGTGCGGGTTTATGTGCACAATCTACGCCAAAAGCTTGACAATTATTACGCGCGCCCGGAGAACGCGGTCTCCGAGCGAGTATCCATCCCGAAGGGCGAATACCGGCTCGTCGTTGCCTCCACCTCGGAGGCGATGCCCCCGGGGGCGGCACGCGGCCGTGCGCCACCGGCCTGGGCCCTGATTCTGATCGCCGCGCTCGTCATCAACCTTGCGGTAGTCGTCTTCATTGGCCGGAGTGGCACGCTGGCCGACGGCGTTTACGCTCAGGTGTCGCGCGCGTCGATCTGGTCGAGCGTCATGGATGACGACTTACCGTTTCTCGTCGTCGTCGGTGATTACTATATCTTCGCCGAACTCGACAGCTTTGGTACCGTCGACCGGCTCGTTCGCGAGTTCGACGTGAACTCCGCAGACGATCTCGAAGATCGTTTCATTTTCGAGCCGGAGTTGATGGAGAGCTATCTCGATCTGGATCTGACGTACCTGCCACAGTCCAGCGCTTCGGCATTGAAGGATCTCCTGCGCGTCGTCTACCAATCCGATAAGCCGGTTCGAGTGACACCGATGTCGGCGCTCAACATTGCCGACCTGAAAAACAGTCATGTCATTTATGTCGGTTATATCAGCGCCCTCGATAAGCTCATGGACTTCGTGTTTGCATCGTCCGGCCTGGAACTCGGCGAGACCTACGACGAGCTGTTCAACATCGAATCTGGAGAGAGCTATACGAGCGGCGCGGGAATCCCGAGTAGCGAGCGTGGCAACTATACGGATTATGGGTTGTTCTCGACTTTCCCGGGACCGGGCGACAACCAGGTCATGATCGTTGCGGGTACGCGAGACGAAGGGCTCATGCACACGGCACAGGCCCTGACGAATCCGGTGGGTGTGATGGCGCTGGAGACCCGGCTACCCTCCGTAACCGGTGACGACGTGCCTGCACTCGAAGCCTTATACGAGGTGACGGGTGTCGATCGCACGAATCTTGACGCCGTTCTGGTCTACAGCGCCCCTCTGGATTATCTGGGGATCTGGGGCGGTGAGCTGAGATAAGTGGCCGGAACAGGCGTGTCTGGTCGACGGAAACTTTAAATTGGCGTCATCGCCGCCGCCGCCATCGTTCTCGCGTTGGCTATCGCGGCGCTGCAGATCGATCTTAGCTGCTTCAAATCAACGGCTGAGCAATTCGCATCGAACCGGCTTGGCCACGAGGTTACTATTGCGGGAACCTTCGAACCGATGCTCTCGCTGCACCCCACCCTGTTGATCGAGGGCATCGAGATCGCGAATCTGGAGTCGGCGCAAGCCGACCACTTACTCACCGCCGAGCACGTATTCGCGCAGGTGTCTCTATGGTCTCTGTTGCGCGGCCGCTCCTCATCGAACAACTGGACACCAGCGGCGCGTCGATCGGTATCGAGACGACGGCCGACGCGGAACCCATCCGCTTCTTCATCGAGCACTCGATGTTGGAGGATCCGCTGGGTACAGGGCGCCTGGCCGGTGAGTACGCGGCGGCCATCGATACGGAATCGATCACCGGCGCGATTGCGCTCTCTACATTGCAGGATCTGCGTTCGGTAGAGTTGAGCCTCGCGAGTGACAATGCGGCAGGGCTTGCCGCGCTCGCAGGTGCCCCACTTCCGGAGATTGGCAGGCTGCAGATCGATACGGAGTTGTCGCTGGATCTGGAATCGGATCCCGTTCGTATCGACGCGACAGCCTTCAAAGCGACGCTCGTCGACAGTGGCGAACAGATCCGTTTCGGAGATCCTCTCGAGGCGGGTGCCTATCCGGCAGCCGCACCGCCGCCCCTCAATATAGACTTGGATTTACGCGGCAATGGAACGACGCCGCACGAGGTCGTTCTGTCGGCCATCGGCGAAATTATGATTAAGCAGGGCCCCGGTCGGCGGGATCAGGAAGTGCTGGGGTTTCTGCAAACGATGTTATAGCGGAGATCTTCTCGGCGTTGAATCCGTTCGCGGAAGAGGATCCGTACACGGAGCTCGAATGCGGTGTCCTTCGCGCCGAGTTCAGCGAGGGAACTGCGTACCTGTCTCCATTGCTGATGCGAACGAGCAATATGGTGATCGCGGGTGCGGGGACGATAGATCTCGAGTCGGGGCAGATCGACATCTCATTCGACACGAAACCCCACGAAGAAATCGGCCTCGCCGCGGTGGAATTCGTCACGCCATTCGTCGAGCTTAACGGGACACTGGCCGAGCCCAGTATCGGCCTCGACGAGCCCGGCACGCTGATCGTTGGGGGGCTTGCAGCCGTGACCGGTGGAGTTTCACTGATTGGTAAGGAGATGCTCGACCGGCTCACATCGGAGTTCGGCGACTGTTTAATTGCTTTGGAGCCGAGTACGGGCTAGCCATTCGGACGAGCTCGGCGGAATATCAAAGGCATGGTGTTTGAGCTATTATCGACCGATCAAGATCCTCCTGGATCTCAAAAAAAAATTACTAAGACTTCCAAACAATTTCGTTACTCTGGAGCCGTCATGACTACAGCAACTCGCACGCTAACCTCGCTGCTGGCCAGTATTCTCGCAGTTCCTCTCTTACTAACCGTTAGCCTCGGGGCGTCGGCCGACACGGTCGCAATCATCGGTACCGGTAATGTCGCCAGCGCACTCGGCCCCGAGTTCGCACAGCAGGGGCACGACATCATTTACGGTTCCCGTGATCCGGATCGTGCGGAGGTCGCTGAACTCGTCACGGGCACGGGCGGCAATGCATTCGCAACCGGACAGGCCGAGGCCGTGGTGCAGGCCGATATCGTCGTTCTGGCCGTGCCCGGCGGTGTCGCTCAGGAGGTCGCGGCGAGCCTGGGAGATCTCTCAGGAAAGATCATCATCGATCCGACAAACCAGGTCGCACCGGGCGACGACGGCTTCATGTCGCACCCGTCCGCTACGTCGAATGCAGAAGATATTCAGGCGACGTTCCCCGACGCGCGGGTTGTCAAGGCTTTCAACACGCTGAATTTCCGTACGATGATAGACCCGGAGACTTCCGGCGGCCCCGTAACGATCCCGCTCGCCGGCAATGATCCGGATGCGAAAGCGACAGTTGCCGCACTCGTGAAAGGCATGGGGCTCGAGTCGATCGATGTGGGCTCGGTGCGTTCGGCGCATGTCCTGGAAGGCATGCTCATCATCTGGCTGAACGCACGGCGTGCGGGGACGCCGTACGACTACTACCTTCGGCGGCAGCCCGCCCAGTAGTACGCTCAACGCGCGCGATTCGGCCTCTACCCGCCCGTATCAGGGCTTCTCGAAGCGCAGCACGAAGCGGTCGGTTTGGCCACGGATGCTCGGATCGAAGATCCGCAGCGAGCGGTCATCATCTGAGTTGCTCAGAAAGTCTGCACGTGCGGGCAGCGAGAATCCGGCTCCCGTGACCTCGTCGATGATGACGCTGTCCTCGATACGATGGAGCGACTGGATGACATCTGTGCCGGTTCCCGCGGCAGCGTGATGATCGACGATTCCATAAACACCGCCGGGCTTGAGTGATGTGAACACGCGCCGATTCATCTCGTCGCGATCTTCGTCTGTGAGCCACAGGTCGTGATACGCGAGTACGATGATGACGGTGTCGAGCGAGCCGTCCACCGGCAAGGCCAGTTCGTCAACGGGGCCATCGATACGGTGGACGTTCTCGAAGCCGGGTTCGGCGAGAAGGGCGGTGAGCGCTTCGTCGCCGAAGCGCGCGAAGAAGGGATTGTTGCCAGCATACACTTCACCATCGTCTCCCACCAATGGGGTGAGAATCCGCGTGTAATAACCGCCGCCGCAGAGTAGGTCGGCGACTGAGTCGCTAGGGCCGATATCGAAGAAGTCGAGAATCGCAGCCGGCATACGCCCGGCGTCGCGCTCCCGGTCCGCTGCGGGACGGCTGGGATCCGCGAGTATCACCGCGATATCGGGCTGTGCGGCCAGGGGCGAAAACACCAATAAAAAAAGCGGAAACAATGCAATTCTTGCTCTGTCTGTCATGGAAGGAGGTCTCCGAGTTCTCGGGATTATTGAATTCGTACCAGCGTCCGGCCTATTACCGTGCCGTCCATATAGGCGTCGAAACTGCCAGGAAGTTCACTGAGTGTCACCTCACGGGTCACGATCTGCTCGAGGTGCCGCGGCCGTAGATCATTGCCGAGCCGCTGCCACAGCACGTCTCGAAGGCCGGCCGGAACATCCACATTGATTCCGAGAAGGCTCACGCCGCGAAGTATTAATGGCATGACCGTGGTCTCGAGGTGGTGGCCGGCGGCGAGGCCCACGCTTGCGATATTACCCCAGGGTTTCACAGTGCGTGTGAGCCACGCGAGAGTCTCGCCGCCGAGATTGTCGACAGCACCGCCCCAATCGGCGTGCTCGAGAGGTTTCATCCCGAACTTCAATGTCCGACGATCCAGTATCGCCGTTGCCCCGAGTGACTCGAGATAGTCGCGCTGGTCCGTTTTCCCGGTCAATGCCGTAACCTCATACCCTCTCGTACTCAGAAGATCGATTGCGACGCTGCCGACGCCGCCCGTCGCGCCGGTAACGATAATTGGGCCCAGTTCGGGCCGCTGGCCATTCTGTTCCATGCGATGAACAGCCAGTGCAGCCGCGAACCCTGCGGTGCCGATCGCCATGACCGAACGCGTATCCAACTGCGCCGGTACCGGCATTGCGTCATCGGCGTTCAGGCGGGCGAGTTCCGCGTAACCCCCGTTGCGGGTTTCACTTTGACCGGCGCCGAGCGCCAATACTTTGTCGCCGGGTCGAAAGCGTTCGTCGTTGGATTCCTGAACCTCGCCTGCGAGATCGATGCCGCCGATGAGTGGGAAGCTCCGCAGGATCCTTCCAGAGCCGGTCGCTGCGAGCGCATCCTTGTAGTTGATCCCCGAGTATTCGACTTGCACGAGTAGATCGCCGGGGTCGAGATCATCCCGAGATACGCTCTCCAGTTTGCCGTGGACGTTTCCATCAGTTCGGTGGATGCGGTAGGCAAGGAATGACTTATCCATCGTGCAGTCGGTGAGTTCGGGTTGCGCTACTCTCGAAAAGAATACGGAAGATCGGTATGGTAGAGGGGCTCCGCCCGGATAGCTAGCTGCGGCCTCACCCTTAGAAGAAATACAACGCTGTGATTTCCACGACGAAGTTTCCGAGAAACGGCCTCATGACCGTCGATCTGGGCGCGTTGGCGCGCAACTACCGGTTACTGCGAAAGACCGCAACGCCCTCAACCTGCGGTGCGGTGGTAAAAGCCAATGCCTACGGGCTCGGTATTGAACCCGTAGCGAACCGGCTCTTCGAAGAGGGATGCCGGCATTTCTTTGTGGCCGACGCTACCGAAGGCATCGCGTTGCGGAAGCGGCTCTCAACGGCCGAGATCTATGTGCTCGCGGGAGCTCGAGCCGGCGAGGAGCGGCGGCTACGCGGGACAAATCTGATCCCCGTACTGAATTCTCATGAACAGATTGTGCGCTGGGTTGAGTTCGGCGATGCCAAGCAATATCCCGCCGTCGTCCACATCGATACCGGCATGACCCGCCTGGGCCTCGACGCGCGGGAGCTTAGTCAGCTCGCACTCGACGAGCGGATCCTCGAAGGACTGGAAATCGCCTACGTCATGACGCACCTGGCGTGTGCCGACGTGCCTTCGATCCCGCTCAATCGGCAGCAGGTTGATGCCTTCGATAAGTTGTGCGCACGGGTGCCGGCTGCGAGAACTTCTATCGGCAACTCGGCGGGACTACTTACGGACGAGCGGTATCGGGGCGATCTCGTGCGGCCGGGCATCGCACTGTATGGCGGTAACCCTTTCGTTGACCCTCCGAACCCCATGGAACCCGTGGTGACTGTGATGGCGCCGGTGCTGCAGGTTCAGGAAGTCACGCGGGCGACGACAGTCGGCTACAGCGCGACACGCCGTATCGAAGCCCCGGCCCGTCTGGCGACGATCGGTGTTGGTTACGCGGATGGAATCCCCTTTGCGCTCAGTAACTGCGGTGAGGCTTTCCTCGGTAACGTCCGCATTCCCATGGTAGGGCGCGTGTCGATGGACCTTATCAGTTTGGATGTCTCGGCGGTGCCGCGCCAAGCCGTTTACCCGGGAGCAATGGTGGAGCTGATCGGTGCGAACCTGCCTCTTGAGGAGGTAGCGAACGCGGCGGGTACGATCAACTACGAACTATTGACGGGTCTTGGCTCCAGGTGGGAGCGGCACTACTTGCCGGACTGAAGAGCAGTCAGTAGACCTCGAGCATACATCGCTCGGCGCAGTGAAAGGCGCGTCTAATCTTCTTCAAGTCCCAATTACCTGGATCTATGGCGGCGAGTTCTCTCTTAACGGTGAAATAGCCATCCGCAAGATCATGATGCGCCAGGGTCTGGAAGACGCCGCACTGCATGCCGGTGAGTCCGCAGATGTAGAGGAGCGTGCGCGAATTTCTCAACAGCGGCGCGAATTCATCAATGCGCTGATTCAGCAGGTGATGCACGTAGGGACCGGAGCGTAAATCGATCAGAGGTTCCCGGCTGATCGCTGTGTGGTAATGAAAATTGGAGTGCTCGGTAGCGAGGCGCGTAAAGAGGTCGTCATAAAGAAGATCGGTCGTGTAGGGCGAACCCATTACGAGGTGAATCTGGCTCGTTACCGGTTCGGGGGATCGGAGTAGAAGCTCCATGATCATGCCTCGGAATGGCGCGATACCGGTCCCGGTAGCGACGAACAAGTAGTCGTGCGCATCTCCGTTCGTCGGTAGCAGGAAACGTTTGCCGTTCGGCCCAGCAACCTTCACTTCATCACCGATGCGAAGATCGCAGAGATAGTTACTGCAGACACCGAGAAATAACCGGTGGTCGTCGGGGTCGTCGCCTTTCTTTTGAGGTCTGCGCTCATCAATCATACGCTTGACCGTGGTGGATATGATCTTGCCGGCGCCGTCTTCGCCAGAACTCGGGCATGCGAGGGAATACAACCGGACCTTATGGCGCTTGCCGCGCTCATCCGTGCCGGGAGCGATGACCCCGAACGCCTGGCCGACGAGAAAGTTGTTTTCGAGAGGGGTGCCGGAGATATCTATCTCCATGTGCCTCACGAAACTCGCTGACTTTCCGTGTATGCACGAATCGTTCGAGAGGACGACGCCCGTTACGGGTTCGGTCACCGGAATAAGGCTAAGTTTCGGTTTGGGGAGAACGGGTGTGGAAGCTTGCTTGATGGACATAGTTCGGATACTAACTTTTGAGACCCATGAGGGGCGGTTCACCGTCCAGGCTTTCGGCTCTGATCTGCGGCTCCTTCTCGGCCGTCCACGCCGGTACAGCGAAACGCACGCGGCGTCGCAAAGGTGGGCCGGCCAGGCCAAAATATTCGAGCGGTTCGAGGATCGTAACGAACTCGACTTCGAGTCGTTCGGTTGTGAAGTGTGCGACGAAGTAGCCAAGCCCGTCCGTGTCGGCATAGCTCAAGTGCGGATTGACAGCCGCATCCGATGCTTCGAGCGCGATGTCGGGGTTTCCGGTTTCGCCGAGCCTGGCGGCGGCATCCGCTCCGAACAATAGCCAAGCATTAAGTGTCGGCATGACGACCTGGTCATAACCGAATTTCGTGCCGTCGAAATGCACGCGTGAATCGAGTTCCGGTGTGCCGCGTGTCGTATTGCGTTGGTTCTTCATTCGTGGTCCGCTCGTGACCCCCGAGCCGACAAACTCCGGAAGCACGGCAGACGGGTCCGGCCCGTCGAAATCGTCGTAGACCAGGCCGGCAAAATGGGCATGGCGGTCACCCGTCATGGAGACGACGTTCGTCAGAGACTGTGCCTTGATGAAGTTCATGAGTTCCCGGCGCTCGAGCGGGTAACCATCCCAGGTATCGTGCCACCACACATCGTTGATATTACCGTGGTCGCGAAACCGCATATCGAAACCGAAACGCATGAGCGGGACGTTGTTACAGAGCAGCTTCCAGCGAGCGGGGCTCTGTTGCAGCGATTCCTTGAGCCAGGTTTTTTGCTCGGCGCCGAGTAGCGAGCCGCGTGGCGCATTCTTTCTGTTGTTCGGGATCGGTGCGCCATCCAGTTTGACGGTATCGGGCGGATCGCCGTCGTTCGCGGTACGCCCGGCGTTCTGCGTTTCGATGAGACTGACGGGGATAGGCGACGGTGTGATGAAGTCGGCGCCCGGGATCGACTCGTCGACGCCCCTGGGTCCCCGGTAGCTGCGCCCGTCGACGATCAATAACTCGACGAGATCGCCCCAGCTCAGACTACGATAGATCGACATCGACGCGATTGCAGCCAGATTGTTCGGCTCGCGGCTCAGATAGTCATCGTCGAAATCGTCGAGCGCGACGTCTTCGACCGGTGTTCGGGAGAAATCCCGCGCGGGGTTTCCGCCCCCGGATCCGGCAGAGGCGCGTGTCAAAGCTGCGGGGATGTATTCGAACCAAGCCTGGTTACTATGCAGCTTGCGGTTTTGTGCGGGGCCCGACGGATGGTAGCTTTGCCAGGCATCGTTATAAAACTCATGGTCGTCCCAGGTACATACCCAGGGGAAGGCCGCACGCGCGTCCAGTAGATCCGGATCGGAGAGATAAGTTCGATAGTGCTCACGGTAGTCGTCGAGAGATTCCGCGACGAGTTGGACGCCGGGTTGGACGGCGCCCTTCGACGGTAGACCCTGAAAGCGTCGATGGGAGCCGTCGCCATTGGTCACGATGACGACTTCATCGTTGAGATTGGTCACATCGCGGCGATTGTTCGCTTCGTAGATGAAATCGCCCACGTGGATGATGATATCGATCTTACGGTCTTGAGGCCCCTGCTCATCGTCCAACAACAGACGCCGGTAGGCGCTGAAGTGGCCTTCTTCATAATGCTGGCATGAGAAGACGGCTGCCGTCAGATTGACGCCGTCGCCCGTAGCCGGCGCGGTACGCGTTCGTCCCGTGCGGCTGGTAGATCCGTCCGGCGCAATGAATCGATAGAAGAAGTGCCCGTTCGACTGGAGGCCGTCGACAAAGCACCGGACCGTATAGTCGTAGTCCTGCTCCGCCGGCACATTCTGCTCCAGCAGGATCTCGTTGAAGGCGTCGTCGCGGGCGATCTGGACGGATAGATCGATGCTCGTTGCCGTCGAGTCTTCGGGCACGACGCGCGTCCAAAGTATGATGGAATCCGCTTGCGGGTCGGCGGAGGCAACGCCCTGGGGATACGAGAAACCCGTGGCACCGAGCCGAGGTCTTAAACAACCTGCTAGCGGAGCAACCGATGCCGTCGCGACAACGCATCCCGCAGTTTGGGAGAAGCGCTTTAGGAACGCCCGGCGTGATTGTTTCATGCAACGGTCTCCGCCGGACGTCTTTCTGAGGCCGACTGTTACTGGTAACGATTAGTCGGATAATAGGCTGAACGTTGGGGTATTTGCGAGCGGACAGGCAAAAAGAGGGACATTGACTCCGCTAACACGTATGCTCCGCACGCAGCACGAAACGGATACGATATGGATGACTCTGACAAAAAAAACATTGTGCTGCCGGGCAACCCACGGCAGTCGAGTTATACGCGCGAAGATCTTATCGAGGCGGGTGAACTCGAGACTTTCGGTCCGGGTAATGCACGCCTGCCGTTACCCAATATGCTCATGTTCGACCGAATCACGCATATCGATGATACGGGCGGTAAATTCAAGAAGGGTGAGGTACGGGCTGAATTGGATATCGACCCGAGCCTGTGGTTCTTCGCGTGTCACTTCCGGAACGATCCCGTTATGCCCGGCTGTCTCGGGCTGGACGCCATGTGGCAGCTCGTTGGTTATTATCTTGCCTGGATCGGTGGTGTCGGACGAGGGCGGGCGCTCGGCGTCGGTGAGGTCAAGTTTCAGGGACAGGTGTTGCCGGAGAACAAACTGGTCACCTATCGTCTCGATATGAAGCGTGTCATCAAGCGCAAACTCGTCATGGGGCTCGGGGATGCCGAGATGGATGTAGATGGCCGGACGATCTATCAGGCCACGGATCTGCGTGTGGGGCTGTTTACCTCCACCGAAGGTTTCTAGGCGGCCCGCTCAAACGAGTGTGCGTTTCTACGCCCTCGGGGCAGTGATGGCC
>CAYXNS010000024.1:0-38861 GCA_964466315.1 uncultured Gammaproteobacteria bacterium | reverse complement strand
GGGACAGCGCCCTCTAGGTCGTCTACAGTGATACTTTGCGGTAACTGCACGATCGGGACCCAGTCGGCAGGCGTCTGTGGCCACGGTGGGGGATCCACGAGTTCGCCAGTCTCTGGATGTACGTATTGAACGGATGGGCGAGAGATCGCAGATTGCTCGCGTTCGGAGTCCCGAGTCAGTCGTGTCCAGATCGTTGCGCTGGACCCAGTGACCTCGCCGATCTTAATTCCCGTCGCTTGATACGGTCCATCCGGCGACCCGCTAACACAAGCGGCGAGCGAGACAGATGCAGTGACGCAGACGGCAATCGCATAATGGATTCTTCCGCGTAAGAGTGATGTCATGCTTTTCGGTGCAACTAGATAACTCTGCCATTCCATTATCAAATGCGTACTCCGCGCCAAGGAGTCCAGCATTGAAGCTGGGCTCCCCGTGCTTAGCTTAGTTCGGGCTGAGATCGTGCCGACGCCGTAGCACGATTTGCTCAGTGCGACGGATTACCAATAACGGTTATATGATCGCCTTCGGCTACGCTGTTGTCGGTCCGTCCCCTTCTCGACAAGGAAAGCTTGCCTGCCAGTTCGATTTTCCACCGCTCAAGATCACCCGCCTCATTAGTTACGTTCAGATAGATCCAAGCGTGCGGATTGACTAGCTCCAGTGCAGTAACTATTCCTTCAACAGTGATTTCCGTCGAAGTGTCATAGGTCGTAAAATTGGTATGATACGCTGACGCCCATCCAGAAACGATCAATGATGTTATTGCGCACAACAGTAGAATGTATTTCATTAAAAACCTTTCGGCGTTTGATCTCCCCCCACGAGCGACATTCTGACTCCAGAGCGTTCCTTGAGATTGATTCTACCTAGATACCACCCGCAGATGGCCCAAAATCAGGAGAAATCTACCCGGTCTAGAAATCCCAGGAATGCCTCATGTCCGCTGTTCTCCCCGATAGCAACCATAATGAAACCTCGATCTAGACTGAGTCTCGACGTCCGCTCGGCCACAAGCGGTCGTCGCATAGTTTGTGCCAATCTTCAAGTGAATTCTTGGACGACCAGAGTGACTCGACTCTCTGCAATAGCATCGGCGAGCAACTGGTCGCAGCGACAGGGATTGCGGTGATCTCACATAGGAAGCATAGTAACGACAAAGTAACTAGGCGAACATCGGGGGGAATATGAACCGAAAAATACTTATAGTCCTGGCGCTGCTGGGGGCGTCCATCTCGTTGGAGGCCCATCACTCCTTTCCGGCCAGCTATGTGATGGAAGAAATCATTACGCTCAACGGCGTTGTTGAGGACTGGGTTTGGCGAAATCCCCATCCATTTCTTTTTGTCGCGATCGAAGAAGAGAATGGTGAGACGAGGACCTGGCATGTCGAGTTTGCGAACGCAACCGGGTTGGCATTGCGAGGTCTCACGCCTGACGATTTCGAAGCGGGAGATCATTTGCTCATTGTCGGTAATCCCGCCCGCCGCGGCCGTACCGCGTTGCACTTCACGGGTCTGCTTCGGCTAGCTGATGGATTCCAATTCGGCAACATCGACAATCTCGAACGATAACCGAAGAATCGGGGAGCAGAATCGTGGAACAGAAACTGACTGCGGCAGCGATTGCCGCTATCGTGTGCGTGGGTTCGCTCACCAGCAACTCCGCTGGGGCGGAAACAGACTTGACGGGATATTGGGCCCCCATCATGCATGAGGATCGGATTTTCAGGACGGCCGGTCCATCACCGCGGGACTACTCGGGCCTGCCGATAAACGATGCAGCTAGGGCCATCGCCGATGTCTGGAACCCCGAAGATAATTACAAGCCGGAGAATCAGTGCGAGATGCATGGCGCTGCATACATCATGCGCAGCCCGCTGCGATTCGAACTGTCTTACGATGATGCGGATACGATCAGCATCAAGATCGAGTTAGAGATGGGCCGCGAGCGCAAGATCTATCTCGCCGGCCGTGCCCGCGAACCCGGACCCGCTACGGACATGGGGCACTCCGTGGGCCGATGGGACGGTGACACACTAACGGTGACGACCACACACATGCGGCAGAAATACATTCGTCGCAACGGCGTGCCGAATAGCGAAGAAGCCGTCATGACGGAACACTTCGTTCGTCATGGCGATCTGCTCACGCTCATTTCGATCATCGAAGATCCGGTGTATCTAACCACGCCGCTGATTCGCAGCGTGAGCTTCAATTTGCTCGATCAGGAATTCAAGTGGATCCGCTTTCCCTGCGAAGTCATCGAGTGGCCCGGGGGGTTGCCGGGCGCCGGGGACTAAGATCGCGGCAATAAAGGGACACAGCCCCTTTTTTCTACGGTGAGCCCATTCTTAGGATCGTAAGCCCGTAGAGCCCGGTCGTGCGAACCCTCGAGGAGATATCCGACGTAGCTTTCGACGGCTCCCAAGGTGCGGTCAAGCTTTCGGCCGGGAGCGGGCTTCGTCACGGTGAAACCGGCCTTCACTCCTCGATAATTTAATGCGGTGGCCTCATTGAGCTGGACAAGGTAGGTCTGGCGCTGCCCCTTCATCGGGCGGATGGGCGAGGCAAGGGTCAGCGGGCCGGATACTGCTCCGTGATCGACGGTGGAGCCTGAATCCGGCCAGGCCGTGAGGATGGCAACCAACCCCATCAAGCTGACTGTAAGCCGCACTCGGACCATAGCGAATACTTAATATCTGCTTTTTATTCCGTCAGTTAAGGGCTATTCCTCAAAAGCTACCATGGCTAGTGCGAAGATTGCACCAATGCCTGGGACAGCACCCGCCGGGGGCTTGCCGGAGGCTCTCGTGCTGGATCCAACGCGCGAGTCAGCGCAGAATCTGTCCGGTCAGGCCGTCGCGTAGGGACGTTGGCCGCTCCAGCGACCCGAGCGGGCCGACGAGCAGGTCGTCCAACTCGTCGCCGAACTCTCTCCGAACCTGGAGAGCACGCTTGAGTGGCGGTCGCCCGGAGCGATTGGCGCTCGTCGAGATCAGCGGGCTGCCCGTACGGATGCAGAGGTGGCGGGCTAACGGGTGCGCCGTTACGCGTACCGCCAGTTTCTTTCGTCCGCCGCTCAAGTACGCCGGTATACCGCTCTGGGTCGTCAGCAACCAGGTGACAGGGCCCGGCCAGCTCGCGAGAATCTCTTCTCGCAACCCGCCTTTGGGAAAGAGGATCAACGGTTCCAATTGTGCGATATCGGCCGCGATCAGTATCAGCCCTTTTCGCCAGGAGCGATGCTTGACCTGCAATAAGCGCTCAACCGCGGCGCGCTCACCGGGCAGGCAACCGATACCGTACACAGCCTCAGTGGGATAAGCGATCAGTCCGCCTGCGACGAGAGCCCGAGCGGTCCTCTCGAGGCGCGGCTGATAAGTGTCTTCGGTGACCTCACGCATGGTGAACACGTGTTCGAAGTCCCGGCGTCAGTCTTGATTCTCGCCTGGGCCGCCATCGTCGGCGGTCTCGGCAACCACAGCGGGTTCCGGTGCCGCGCTCTTGCGCACCTTCTTCTTCGTACGCTTCTTAGTGGCCATCTTTTTCTTCTTGGTGGTTTTCTTCGCGGCGGTCTTCTTGGCCGTCTTCTTCGCTCCTCGCCGGCTGCGGCGTTCGGGAGCAGCGGCAATCATCGCCTCGCATTCCTCCAGGGTCAGGTCTTTCGGCTCGCGGTCTTTGGGGACTCTGGCGTTCTTTTTGCCGTCGGTGACATAGGGACCGTAGCGTCCGTTCAGGACCTGAATCCCCGCATCGGGATAATCTTGGATGATGCGATTGGCGTCGACGATCTTCTTTTCTTCGATGAGTTCCAGTGCTCGCTCCAGGCCGATCGTGTAAGGATCGTCATTGCGAATCGAGACGTACTTGTTACCGTAGCGTACATAGGGACCGAATCGGCCAATGCTGGCCGATACGGGTTCACCGTCCGCCGTCTCCCCGAGAGTCCGCGGCAACTTGAAGAGATCCAGAGCTTCCTCTTGTGTGATCTCATCCATTTTCTGGCCGGGTCTCAGACCGGCGAACAAGGGCTTCTCCTCATCGTCGCGGGTGCCGATTTGAACGAAAGCGCCGTATCTACCCATGCGGACACTTATCGGCCGCCCGCTTTTCGGATCCGTTCCGAGGATGCGAGCTTGCGATGCCTGCTCACGCGTAACGGATGTTTCGGTATGTTCGATGAGTTTGTGGAACGGTGCCCAGAAGTTGCGCAACAGTGGCAGCCATTCACTCTCGCCGCGGGAGATTTCGTCCAGTGAGTTCTCCAACTGGGCCGTGAACTCGTAATCGACATACTGCGAGAAGTGCTCCGTCAGGAAGCGGTTGACGACTTTGCCGACGTCCGTCGGGACAAAACGGCGACTCTCCATTTCCACATACTCTCGATTGCGGAGTGTCGAAATAATCGAGGCGTAAGTCGAAGGCCGGCCGATGCCGTATTCCTCCAGTGCTTTGACGAGCGTCGCCTCCGAGTAACGGGGCTGCGGTTCCGTAAAGTGCTGCTCGCTCAGGATCTCCTGCAGATCGAGTTCATCGCCCGCCTTCAACGGCGGAAGGATGCGGTCCTGATCGGTCTGTGTGCTGTCGTCCAACCCTTCCTGATAAACTGTCATGAATCCCGGTTTCACGAGCACGGAACCCGTCGCGCGAAAGCGAATGTTCCCGTCTGCCGCCCGTCCTGCGACGAGATCGAGACCGACGGTATCGAACAGCGCCGGGCTCATCTGACAGGCGACTGTGCGCTTCCAGATGAGCTCATAGAGCCGAAATTGATCATTCTCGAGATGCGGTTTGAGTTCCTCCGGGATCCGCATGACGGATGTGGGCCGTACCGCTTCGTGGGCTTCCTGTGCGTTCTTCGCCTTGGTCGTGTACTGTCGCGGCTCGTCCGGAAGGTTTTCCTCGCCGTAGCGATCCTGGATCAGGCTCCTGAGTTCCTTGAGAGCCTCGTTCGCGACCGTCACCGAGTCCGTGCGCATATAGGTGATAAGACCGACCGATCCGTCTCCGACGTCGATACCCTCGTAGAGCCGCTGCGCAACCATCATCGTCTTTTGTGCGCTGAAGCCGAGTTTCCTCGACGCTTCCTGCTGGAGCGTAGAGGTCGTAAACGGCGCGGCAGGATTACGTCGTCTCTGTTTTTTCTCGACGTTGGCGACGGTCAGTACGCGCTCTGCCGACTCGCCAGTACCCTCGGCTTTGTTAATCGCTACGTCGGCTGTTTCACCATCACACGCAGCCTGATAGATTGCCTTTTCGGCCGCGCGCACGGTCTTCTCGTCCGTGAAAGTAAACTGCTCGACTTTCTCACCTTCAAATAACGACAGCCGAGCCGTTAGACCTTCCTTCTCGTGCTCGGCGACAGCGCCTATCGTCCAGTATTCTCGCGGTTTGAAAGCGGAGATCTGGTCTTCCCGCTCGACGATCAATCTCAGAGCCGGACTTTGCACTCGGCCGGCCGATAGGCCGCGCCGCACTTTTTTCCACAACAACGGCGAGAGATTGAAACCAACAAGAAAATCGAGCGCTCGACGAGCCTGCTGCGCGTTAACCAGCTGCTCCGATAGCTCCCGTGGATGGTCGATAGCCTCCTGGATGGCCCGCTTGGTAATTTCGTGAAACACGACTCGGCTGACTTCCTTTTCGTCCAGCAGGCCGCGCTCCTTCAATACTTCGTAGACGTGCCATGAGATCGCCTCGCCTTCGCGATCCGGGTCTGTTGCGAGGATTAGAGCAGAAGCCTTACTGACAGCCTTCGCGATCTTTTCGATGTGCTTCTCGTTCTTGTCGATGAGCTGATACTTCATCGCGAAGTCGTCATCGGGATCGACAGCGCCCTCCTTCGGCACGAGCTCGCGCACATGACCGTAGGACGCAAGAACCTGGTAGTCTTTACCCAGATATTTTTCTATGGTTCTCGCCTTAGCGGGGGATTCGACGATGACGAGATTCTTGCTCATAGTGAGGCAACGGCTAGAGACAATCGCCTAAGCACACTCGATCTACTAGATTGCGGTCAGTGAAGCCAACCAGGATCGTCGGCGAATACGAGATCCGCCATTCGCGCGTAGGCCTGCTCCTGACCGGGCTGACTGAAGAGCAGCATCATGACGACCCATTTGACCTGCTCGATGTCGATATCGATGGCATCGAGTGCGAGAAGTCTATCGATTACGAGCTCTCGCTGTGTGGGCGTCAAAATGCCAACCTGCTCAAGATGCAGGAGATACCCTCTGCAAGACGAATCCAGTCGCTCCTGCTCGAAGCGGTCGAAAATTCTTACCGTGGTCGAACGAGGTCCGGGTGCACCGGTGTCGACGTCCGACGCATTGAGCCCATCGAGCCAATCCAGAGCACGATCGATCTCTCTGTCTCGAAACCCGGCACGCGCGAGCTCCTCACGAAGTTCGTTTCGGTCGGGTTCGGGTTCGTCTTCGCTATCCACGAATGATTCGAACAAATACATGAGCACGTCGAGCACGGTTTCCTTCATGCAGTTCTCTTCGGAAGGCGAGAATAGAGGCCGCCGGGCAATGCCTCAACGAATCCCTCTAGTTCCAGTAGCAGGAGCATGGAGGAAACCTCCGCCGTCGTCAATCCAGTTCGCTCGGTTATGTCTCCAAGGGCACAAGGCTCGAAGCCCATAGCCTTGAGCATCTCCGGGTATCCGGGTTGTTCTGTTAAGGGGCTGGAACCAATTGCGGGACTCTCCGTAGCAACTACCGCTGGAGCTTCAAGCTGCAGCAACGGCGCAAGCTCCACGAGCACATCGGTCGCATCCTCCACGAGTTTGGCGCCATCCTTGATGAGTCGGTGACAACCCTTCGCGAGCGGGCTATGAATGGATCCCGGCATGGCAAAAACTTCACGGCCGTACTCCGCTGCGAGGCGTGCCGTGATCAGACTCCCGCTACGGCGGGCGGCCTCGACGACCAGCGTGCCTACACTGAGTCCGGCGATGAGCCGATTGCGTTGCGGAAACTGAAAACCTCGTGCGGGCGTCTCCGGCAGATACTCGGAGACCAGCAAGCCGTTGTCGATGATGCTCTTCGCCAGCGCGTCGTGGGTTCGGGGAAAAATGACGTCGAGACCCGAGCCGAGTACTGCGACGGTTCCAGCGGCTCCAGCAAGGCCACCGCGATGGCATGCGCCATCGATACCCGTCGCAAGACCGCTGGTGATCGTGAGCCCGTGGTCACTTAAGTAATGTGCAAACGCTTTGGCCGTATCGCGACCGCCGTGAGTCGGGTTGCGACTGCCTACCATCGCGAGTTGGGGAGCGCTCAGGAGTTCCAGGCGGGCACCGACGGTCCATAGCGCTATAGGCGCGTCGGGCAGTGCATTGAGCAGCGGCGGGTAGCCGGGGGTACCGAGCGTGATGAGCGCATGACCCGGGCGCTCCAGCCAGCGCTTATGCGTCTCCAGTAGGTCTGCGTCCGGATATTGCAGCCGGGTAACGATCTTTTCCTCGAGGCCTGCGGCGAGCAGTTCGCGACGTGAAAGCTTAACGATATCCGCCGCGCTCTGGTCTGAGCGGAGCAGCTCCAGCACACGAGATGAACCCGGACGGGTCGCGTGAAGAATCGTGAGCCATGCGTCAAGACACATAACCACCGATGCTGACGTGAGATTCCCGGGGCTTCAACCCCGGCAGCGTAGGTAACGGCTTATGGGTTGCGAACGCTATCCAGCACGCGGATATCGGTCGTCGCCTCCATGACCAGGGCATAACTCATACGATCGAAAATTCGGAAGACCATCATCGTGCCTGCCGGTTCGTCGGGCAACTGCACTTTCTCTGTACGGAAGCCGCTTTGATCTACTTCGTCGTCGACCAGCCGTCCGGCCGTAAACGCGCGCAAGACGTGGCCGGCCTCGAGCCCATGAATGGCGCCTCGATTTAGTACGACTACCTGATACTGGCCGATGAGTGACAGTCCGTCGATTACCGAGATAATTCTGCCATCGATGTTGCCGCTCGGCGCCCGCGGAAAGTACTCCGCTGGCTGGACGTCTTCGATCTCGATCAGATAGTCGCCGCGGCGAGCTTCACGAGCTGTTGAGGTAAGGAGGACGGTCGCGGGATCGCCCGTGCGCCATACACGCCCCTGTCCGACATAGAGCCCTTCGTATCCTAGAACGTCGTTATCGTCCGGATCGACAAGCGGATCGCCGAGGTGGACGATATCGTAGATGGCGTCTACCTGCTCGCCGACGCCACGCACATAAACATCTTCGCCGGCATTTCCGATGAGGCCTTCCGGGTGCGCAACCACGTAGGGCAGATCGTCGAGTCGGCTTTCCTCGACGACGGCCGTGCGGGGCAGGAAGGCTCTCACGAGTTCGGTCGGAATCGTGGGAATCGCGTCGTCGATCTGCTCCACGCGAACGCGTGGCGACAGCCGCTCGACGACGCCACGCTCGAGCTGAATTATGGGTTGGCCGTTAATGTAGGCCAGCGAAAGAATGTCTCCGGGGTAGATTAGATGCGGATTTGCAACCTGCGGATTGATCTGCCATATCTCGGGCCAATACCAGGGGTCCTGGAGGAATAGCCCGGAGATGTCCCAGAGCGTGTCACCGGGTTGAACGACATACTGATCCGGATGTCTCGGATTGACGAGAACCGGCGACGGCGCGATCTGCCCGATTGCCAGAGTGCGATTTCGGTCGGGTTGCGCCATGCTGCTTCCGGCCGTTTCAACGGGAAGTACCGCGCCAGCTAGCGGCGCGGCGGTGGTTTGACTCTGCGGCGGCGCAATGCCGCAACCGGTCACTAGTCCCAAGACAATCGCGGAAAGTGCGCCGGATCGGGTGATGCGAACGGGCGGTAGATAAGCGTCGAACATGGCTCCACGCTCCCTGAGGCCAGTCAAAATGGCTCGAACAGTGACCCTCAGCGCGTTGCTGCTATAATCCCTGGGCCCCAGAGAAGGACGCTCGACCCACGATATCAGCGACTGAGGGAACACTGTGATTCCTGTAAAGTCATAGGGTTAAGTAAACTTCGTTGCGTTATACACGAAATACCGGGCTAATCACAATGGCATGCCTCCCAATTCTCGAATATCCGGACCCTCGGCTGCGCATCCGGGCGACGCCGGTGGAGACTGTCGGCGATGAAATTCGCCAGCTCATCGCGGACCTGCTCGAGACCATGTACGAGGCTCCCGGCATCGGTCTCGCGGCGACGCAGGTCAATGTCCACAAGCGAATTCTCGTCACGGACATCTCGGAGGAGCGCAACGAGCCCTATTGCCTGATCAATCCCGAGATTCTGAGTCAGGAGGGCGAGATTACCTATGAGGAAGGCTGCCTCTCGGTTCCCGGCGTATTCGAGCCCGTCAATCGCGCGGAGCGAATCCGAGTCAGGGCTCTCGACGAGAACGGCGAACAAAAGGAGTTCGGCGCTGAGGGGCTGCTCGCGATCTGTATCCAACATGAAACGGATCATCTGGAGGGCAAGCTATTCGTCGATTACCTGTCGACACTCAAGCGTGATCGGCTGAAAAAGAAAATCGTGAAAAAAGCCAGACGCGACAGCCCCGAGGAACGCGATTCATCTCGAATGTCAGCCCCCGTAATCTGAGTCGTTTGCGCGAGTCCCAATCGGGGTGAGCCCCAATACTCGTATCGTTTTTGCCGGCACGCCGGAGTTTGCGGTCCCCGCGCTTGAGGCCCTGTTGTCGAGCGGAGCGGAGATTGTGCGCGTACTGACGCAGCCCGATCGGCCTGCGGGGCGGGGGCGACAGCTTGCCCGGAGCGCCATAAAAAAGGTGTCCGATAAACGGGGTGTGCGTGTGGAGCAACCCGCGACGTTGCGAGACGATACGATTCTGGCGCAGTGGGGTCCGCCTCCGGATCTGCTCGTCGTGGTCGCCTATGGGCTTCTTCTTCCTGCGTGGCTGCTCGACTGGCCGCTACGCGGTGCGATCAACATCCATGCGTCGCTACTACCGCGATGGCGGGGTGCGTCGCCGATTCAGCACGCGATCCTCGAAGGCGACCCGGAGACTGGCATCAGTATCATGAAGATGGAACTCGGTCTCGATACGGGCCCGATTTACGCGCAGCGGTCGCTCGAGATCGACAGCAACGATACCGCCGGCATGCTGCACGATCGACTTGCTCAGATTGGCGCGGAATTACTACTTGAAACGCTGCCGGCCATATTGAATGGCAATCTTCGAGCGACGCCGCAGGAAGAGAGCGCAGCTACCTATGCGGGAAAGATCAGTAAGGCGGATGCCGCTTTGGACTGGCGAGATCAGGCAGGCGCATTAGCGCGCCGGGTACGCGCATTCAATCCATGGCCAGTCTGCGTTGCGGCATTGAGCGATGGGCGCAATCTCAGGATTCACGGAGCACAGGCCCTGTCGAGATCGACATCGGCTGCGCCCGGCACGATAACCGCGATCGGCAAACAGGGCATCGACGTTGCGACGGGCGATGGCGTTCTGCGCCTGCTGGAGGTTCAACCGCCTGCGGCGAAAGTGATGCCCGTGTCGGCATACCTCAATGCTCATTCGCTCACGGATACCTCCTTTGTCCAATGATTCTGGCGCAGAACTGCGGGCATTAGCCGCGCGGATCAATAAACGAGTCGTTCGCGACGGGCTCTCATTGGACCGCGCGCTCGCGGAGTCACCGCAACCGGCATCGAAAGATCTCGCCTTGCTGCGATCGTTATCCTACGGTGTGCTGCGCTGGCACCATCGTATCGAGTGGCAGATCGCGCAACTCCTGAGTCGCCCGCTCAAAGTTCGCGACGCGGAGTTGGCCGGGCTGCTCAGGCTCGGGCTCTTTCAACTGCAGTGGTTACGAGTCCCCGACCACGCCGCGGTGTCGGCGACAGTTGACGCAGCCGAACAGCTCGGAGTCGGGCGCGCCAAGGGGCTCATCAACGCAGTGCTACGGCGTTTCCTGCGGGAGCGTAACGAACTCGATCAGCGCATGCTCGAGGTGCCGAGCGCGGTGACCAGCCATCCGGACTGGTTGCTCGCAGTGTTCAAATCGGACTGGCCCGCACAATGGCAGTCGATAGTCGATGCCAACAACGAATTGCCGCCGATGTGGCTTAGGGTCAACGGGCGGCGCATAGCGTGCGCGGACTATCTAAAGTTGCTGGTGGCTGCCGATATCGCCACGGCGCCCGCCGATCCTGGCGGTTCTGCGATTCAGCTCCTCGAACCCCAACCGGCGAGCAGTTTGCCGGGCTTCGAGGACGGTCTGGTTTCCGTACAGGATGCGGCTGCGCAGCTAGCCGCGGGCTACCTCGCGCTCGGGCCGGGTCTGCGAGTGTTGGATGCCTGTGCAGCACCCGGTGGCAAGAGCGCCCACATTCTGGAATTCTGCCCCGAGCTTACCGAGGTAACCGTCCTCGATCGGGATGCCGAGCGCCTAGTGACGCTCCGCGAGGCCTTCGCCCGTCTCGGCCATGATGGCACGATCATCGATGGGGATGCCACTCTACCGTCGGTCTGGTGGGACGGTCGGCCGTTCGATCGGATCCTGCTGGATGCGCCGTGCAGCGCTCTGGGCGTCGTTCGGCGCCATCCGGATATCAAGATTCTCCGGCGGCCGGGGGATATAGCGACGATCTGCGTCACTCAGAGGCAGCTTCTGCATTCGCTGTGGCCCTTGCTCGCACCGGGCGGAAGGCTGTTGTACACCGTGTGTACCGTCACGAAACAGGAGGCTTGCGGCCAGATTTCAGGCTTTCTCGACGAAACGCCAGACGCAGAGCTGGCCGGCCCCGGGGCCGGAAAGGGCTGCCAGATACTGCCCGGGGAGGCGAATATGGATGGGTTCTATTATGCTTGTATCGATAAAAAGGAATGATGCAAGTATCTTGTGAATCTCGTGGGCAATATGAAGCGGGCTAGTGGCTGCGGAGGCTCCCGCGTCCGCAGGTTCGGTCTGATTGCCGCAGTCGCGGTCGCGACCGGTATTGCTCAAGACGGCCACGGCCAGGAGGACCCGGGGCGCTTCGAGATACGCTCGGCCAGCGTCGAACTCAGATCGGGTGTCTATTACCTTGATGCCTGGGTCGAGTACCGCCTATCGACCGAAGCACGCGAAGCGCTGGATGCGGGCGTCGCTCTGACGCTCGAAACCCAGGTGGAATTTCTCCGCCAGCGGCGCTTTTGGTTGGACCCACAAGAAGCCGGCCTGCTGCAGAGCTACGAGTTGCAGTATCATGCTCTAAGCGAGCGTTATCTCGTCGTGAATCTAAACAGCGGTGAGCAGAGTTCTTTCGCGACGTTGTTTTCGGCGCTCAACTCCCTCGGGAGAATCACCGAACTGCCGTTGATCGACGCAGCATTACTGGAGTCCGACGCCGCATATGACATCCGGATCAGGGCTGTGCTCAGTACGGAAGACATTCCAGGGCCGCTACGCTTGCTGGCGTTCTGGCGGCGTGACTGGTCCTTGGGAAGCGAGTGGTACACGTGGCAGCTGGGCGAATAAAAAGAGCGGCAGTTGCGTTCGCGCTGATAGTCGGCGTGCTCGTGTGGTTCTCCACGCTGATGCTGCTTGCGCCGCTCGCTCAGGAATCCGAGGATTTTTCACGCGCACTCCCGTGGATGCTGCTCATCAACCTGGTGGGTATCGCGCTGTTACTGCTCCTGATATTGGTCAGCATGCTGCGGCTCATTCGCGATTATCGCCGGCACGTGCCGGGATCGCGCCTCAAGGCACGCATGATGTTTCTGCTCGTCGTGCTTGCCGTGACTCCGCTCGTGATCGTGTACGCATTCGCGGTGCTATTCATCAACCGCGGTATCGATAGCTGGTTCGATATCGACGTCGAGCAAGGACTCGGCAACGCACTCGAACTCAGTCAGACCGCTCTCAGCCTGCAGATGCGCGAAAATCTGGGTGACGTCGAGAGCATGGCGGAGTATCTGGCGGGCAGCAATCGGACCGATGTCGTCGCCGAGCTTGGCGATCTGCGGCGCGAGAGTGAGGCTGTCGAATTGACTATTTTCGCGGCCAACGATCAGATATTGGTCACGAGTTCGGTAAATCCCGCGCTGACCGTGCCGCAGCCGCCAAGCGATGAAGTGATTTTGCAACTGGACGGTGGTGGCCCTTATTTGAGCCTGGAGCCTCAACCTGGAGGAGGCTACGAAATACTGGCTGCGGCCAACCTCTCACCCGAAGCGCCCGGTGGTGAGCCACGGATACTGCAGGCGAGATTTGAGGTCGAGCAGAGGCTCAGTGACTTAGCCAATCTTGTCGGAGCCAGTTACGAGCAGTACGCTGAGTTGTCGTTCCTGCGGGAAGCGTTGAAGACGAATTTTACGGTCATGCTGACGATCGTGTTGCTGGTAACCTTACTCGCGGCGGTCTATGGTGCCTTCTTCTCCGCGAAGCGGCTCGTCGTTCCGATTCAACAGCTCATGGCCGGAACTCGGGCGGTGGCTCGCGGAGACTTCGATACTCGCCTGCCGATTCCGGCTCGAGACGAGATCGGCTTCTTGATCAATTCCTTCAATGACATGACGCAGCGCCTGGCACGAGCGCGCAAGCAGGCGAGCCTGAGTCAACAGCAGGTAGAAAGTGAGCGCAGAAAAGTCGAAGTCATTCTCGCCAGGCTGTCGACGGGTGTCGTTTCTCTGGAGACCGACCTGCGGATCAGGACCGCAAATCGATCGGCGGGTGCTATTCTCGGTGTCGATCTCAATTCTCATCTCGGCGAGTCGCTCGTGACGCTCTCCGGGAGTAACCCGCTGTTGGCGCAGTTCCTGTCCGTATCGAGATCGCATCTCGACCGTGGTGATTATGAATGGCGCGAACAGATTGTGTTGCGCGGCGAAGTCGGCAGAAGAGTGCTGATGTGTGCCTGCACCGCGTTGTCGGGTGAGCGGGAAGATCCGGGCGGCTACATCGTCGTCTTCGACGATATTACGGCGCTCCTGCAAGCACAACGTGACGCGGCGTGGGGCGAGGTTGCACAGCGGTTAGCTCACGAAATCAAGAATCCGTTGACGCCGATTCAACTCTCCGCCGAACGTTTACGCCGGCGCTACCTCGGGGCGCATTACGCCGACGCGGAACTCATGGATCGCGCAACGCACACGATCATCCAACAGGTGGAGGCGATGAAGGAGATGGTCAACGCGTTCAGCGAATACGCTCGTACGCCGGATATGGATCTCAGTCGCTTCGATCTGAACGAGCTGATCACCGAGGTGGCAGATCTGTATCAGCACGGCGATCGGCCGCTATCTCTTACGCTCGAACTTGATTCGGCCCTGCCCCGTGTAGAAGCTGACGAAGGACGCATGCGACAAGTTCTGCATAACTTGATCGGAAATGCACTCGAAGCAATGGAGCAACAATCCGCGGAGGAGATCGAAATATCGACACGCTATATTCATCAGGATGGTGTCGAGTTGGCGGAGATCAAGGTCATCGACAACGGTCCAGGGTTCCTGGATAACATCGTGGATGAAGCCTTCGATCCGTATGTTACGAGTAAAGTGAAGGGCACCGGTTTGGGTCTGGCGATCGTGAAGAAATTGATTGAAGAACATGGTGGGCAGATCGCAGCTCGTAACAGCGAGCGCGGTGGTGCGGAGCTAGTTATACTGCTACCGGTGACGAGAGAAGCAGGGGATGCCATGCTGTCTGCTGCGCATCGTCACGATAAACGGAGGGAGCGCGCGTGAAAACAGCGCGAATCTTGGTCGTCGACGACGAATCCAATATCCGGGTTCTTCTTGAGGAAATTCTCAGCGAAGAGGGCTATAAGGTCACGGTTGCCGCGGATGCGGCTGAAGCACGAGCGGCCCGTACCGGTCAGGATTACGATCTCATCCTGCTGGATATCTGGATGCCCGACACCGACGGGATCTCCTTGCTGAAGGAATGGTCGGCTGGCGGAAAACTCGAACCCGTCGTCATGATGTCCGGGCACGGCACTGTTGATACTGCCGTCGAGGCGACCCGGCTCGGTGCGCTCGATTTCATCGAGAAGCCAGTATCTCTCGCGAAGTTATTGCAAACCGTCGACAAGGCGTTGACACAGAAGCGCTCCACTCAACCGCGTCGTAGTCTCGTACCGCCGATGCTTACGCCCGTCGGCAAGAGTGAGACGATGAGATCGCTTCGAGATCAGGTTCAGCGGATCGCTCACCATGACGCGCACACGCTTCTCACGGGCGAGCCCGGAAGTGGACGAGAAGCATTCGCGAGATACCTGGCGAGCTTGAGCAACCGTTCGGCCGGGCCCTTTATCACGGTAATGGGCGGGTCGTTAAATGATGAAGATGGCCGACGCCAGATCTTCGGGACGGCTGACGAACCGGGCGTGGTGGAGCGCGCCGAAGGCGGCGTACTGTTCATTAAGGAGATTAGCGATATCTCGGCGAGTACGCAGCAGCTGTTGCTCGGTGTCCTGGAGCAGCAAAGATTTCGGCCGGCGAGCCGCGACGACGATCTGTCGTTGGACACGCGCATTCTCTCGAGCGCGCCCGCGGGCTTTGAGCAGAACGTCAACGGTTTCCGCCGCGAGTTGCTGTCGCATCTGAGTACCGTGGTGATCAGGATTCCGCCGCTCCGGGAGTATGCGGAGGATGTTCCCGAACTTCTGCGTTTCTACGTCGATACGCTCGTAGATTCGGACCGGCTTCCGTTCAGACGATTCGGGGTTGCGGCCCAAAATCGGCTGCGAAACTATCCGTGGCCCGGAAACATCCGCGAGTTGAAGAACATGGTGAGTCGCCTGTTGATTCTGGGCGCGGATGAGGAAATCACACTGCCGGAAGTCGAGGCGCAGCTGCCGTCCGATGCGCCTTCTGACGAGCCGCTAGTTAAGCAGGATCTACTCTCGATGCCACTACGCGAAGCTCGAGAACATTTCGAACGCGCCTATCTGCAACAGCAGCTCATTCTCTGCGGAGGGAAAGTCGGCCAGCTGGCAAAACGTATCGGTATGGAAAGAACGCATCTATATAGAAAGCTTCGCTCCTTGGGCGTCGACTACCGGCGGGTTATGGCCGACGAGTGACCCCAGGCGAAAACTGGCCGTCCTCATCAAAAGCTAGCATCTCCGAACCGAACGTTTCTTCGGTCAGCGACCGTATGATCATGTAAGCGCGCTCATCGGGATCCCAGCCTGGACCCCCGGGGCGCTCCTGTAGCGCGGAGTGGATTCGACCGGTCAGAAACTCTCCATTCCGGCCGATCTCCATAGCCAGTATCGGCGCCCATCCGGCCATTCCTTCGACGCTGACGCCGAAATGCGTGGCAAAGTTTCCGAGGCTATAGGCGATCAGCCGGCCGCCGTACAGTTCCAAGGCGCGAGGTACGTGAGGGCCGTGTCCAATGACGATGTCGGCGCCTGCGTCAATGACGCTGTGCGAAAACCTGACGGCCTCACCCCGAGTCTCGCCGAGATAGAATTCTTCTTCGAACGGTAGCCGCGTCGCGGCCTGCCCTTCGGCGCCGCCATGGAAGGAAACGATGACGATGTCGTGAGTGTCCGCGAGCGAAGCGACGTGTTCGACAGCGACCGGAATGTCGTTCAATAAATAAGACTGCCGCGTTGGAGAAAACGCGATGAACGCTATCGTGATTTCTCCGTGCCGCCAGCTCGCGATGTCACCGCGTCGCCCGGAGTGGCGAATGCCGTAAGCATCCAGAGCTAACATCGTGGCGCTGCGGCCGTGCTCTCCAAAGTCGCGGGCATGGTTATTCGCCAGACTAATGGCATCGAATCCTGCGTCACGCAGGTAACCGGTGTAGCGAGGCGGCGAGCGAAACATGAAGCACGATAGTGCTCTACTGCAGGTCTTCGCCGGTGTACCACCGGCGAGGATGACGCCCTCGAGATTGCCGACAGAAATGTCGGAGTCTCGCAGGACGGGGCCGACTACCGACAAAAAGTTCTCGCCGTCATCTTCGGGTAGCCGATCATCCGGATAATCCGTGCCGAGCATGATGTCGCCGACGGCTACGACGGTGAGCGTCGTGTCGTCGGCGAATGCTAAACCACTTGTGACACTAATCAGGGCCAGAATTCGAGGCCATGAAGCGATCATCGGAGTATCAGTTCGGAACCTTGATCAACATTACTTCGATCTGAGCGTCCCTGATTCGGCGGCGAATGGAGTTGAGCTCGTCCAGGTCATCGGTCGGACCGATGCGGACGCGATGATAGACGTCATCATCTATAGAAACGCGCTGTAGCCGCGACTCGATGCCGAGCAAGGCAAGATTCGCCCTCATCCGTTCGGCGTCCGCGGGCGCCGTGAATGAGCCCGCCTGCAGGACGTAAGTGCCGGGCTCGCCGACAGATACCGCTTCGCGATCCAGGGCAGCCTGCGACTCGACCTCAGGCAGGACGACTTCGAATCGCGATCGCGGGAGAATATCGTAGAAGTTGAAGCGGGTCGCCGGGTGTGGCTCCTCCGCGGCGGCGGTGTCATCGATGATTTGGACCGTTTCATTCTGGGACGGAGATGACGCTTCGGCCTGGGCCGATGTGGACGCCACCGGCTCCCGGCGATCCGTGATGTATACGGCGGCCGCAACGACGAGGCCGATACTCAAGCCGAACAACATCCAGACGAAGCCCGAAGCGCCGCCCGCGCCCACTCTCGACTTTCTCTTAGGCTTCGCCATCGTCCCGCCTACATATTATCCGGCGTGGAGACGCCCAACAACGAGAGGCCGTTACGGACGACCTGCCGAGCGGCCACCGCCAGTCCGACACGCGCGTCACGCAGTGACGCGTCGTCTACGAGTACGCGGTGCGAGTCGTAACACGCATGAAACGCCGCCGCGGTATCACGAAGGTAGTGGGCGAGGTGTTGCGGTGCACGGTTCAGTGCCGCAAGCTGCACGACCTCTGGATAACGGCTCAGCGCCACCATTAGATATCGTTCCGCTTCTTGGGTCAGCTTACTCAAATCGCTAGTACCGAAGTTATCTACAAGCAGGCCCTCGTCTTCCATCCGGCGCAACAGGCTCGTGATGCGAGCGTGCGCATACTGGATATAATAGATTGGGTTGTCCTTGGATTCGGAAGTGGCAAGCTCGAGATCGAAATCCAGATGCTGATCGTTGGAGCGCGAGATGTAGAAAAATCTGGCGGCATCGTTACCGACCTCATCACGCAGTTGACGCAGAG
The DNA here is from genome assembly GCA_964466315.1 of uncultured Gammaproteobacteria bacterium. GTDB lineage: Bacteria > Pseudomonadota > Gammaproteobacteria > Steroidobacterales > Rariloculaceae > SMWC01. The sequence goes on along the minus strand of CAYXNS010000024.1, from coordinate 20,720 downwards.
TAACGTACTCCCCTGAGCGCGTGGACATCTGAACCTTATCGCGCCCGCGATAAAGTGCGACGAACTGCACGAGGCGCACCTCTAGACTCTCCGCCGGCTCACCCATGGCCTCGAGGCCCGCGCGAACTCTAGCTATATAACCATGGTGATCGGCACCGAGAACGTCCAGCAACACATCGAAACCACGCTTGCGTTTCTCAAGGTGGTAGGCGATGTCCGATGCAAAGTAGGTCGTAGAGCCATTCTCGCGGACGACCACACGGTCTTTCTCATCACCGAACTCGCTAGCCTTGAACCACTTCGCGCCATCCTGCATGTATAGCATGCGCCGCTCTTCCAGAACCTCGAGGGCGTGGTCGATCGCTCCGTCGACGAGGCTGCGTTCCGAATACCATTTTTGTGGCGCAACTCCGAAGCCTTCGAGGTCGTCCTTTATGTCCGTGAGTACGCTCTCCAGAGAGGCGGCGAGTACCGTCTCGAAGCGACCAGCGCCGAGCTGCGATCGAATCTGCGCAATAATGAGATCCAGGCGTTCCTCCGGCCCTACACCGGAGTGCTCGAGTATCATCGTGAGAGCGTCAAACTCGCCCGCGAGCGCATCGCCGTGCACATCATGCAATGTCGATGCGATTTCGCGAACATAGTCGCCTTGATACGCGTTGGCCGGAAACTCTAGTTTCGAATCGAGCAGTTCCGCATATCTAAGCCAGACACTCGCCGCGAGAATATCCATCTGGCGGCCGGCGTCGTTGACGTAGTACTCCTCATACACCTCGTGGCCCGTCGCTCGAAGGAGGTTCGCCAGCGATGCGCCGTATGCGGCAAGCCGCCCATGACCGACGTGGAGCGGTCCGGTTGGATTTGCCGAGACGTATTCGACCAGGATGCGTTGTGCGCCTTCGGCAGAAGATCGGCCATATGCTTCGCCTTGTGCGAGGATATCCCGGATCTCCTGGTCGTATGCTGCCGGCGCGAGTGCGAAGTTGATAAACCCGGGGCCCGCGACCTCGACATTTTCGACGAGCGCCGACTCCGGTAATGCGGCTACGATCTCGGCGGCGATCTCGCGCGGCGGTCGGGACAGCTTCTTCGCGACCCGGAGCGCAACATTACTCGTGAAATCACCGTGCTTCGGATCCCGAGTACGCTCGAGTTGCGGCTCCAGGTCGTCGGTTCGGACGGAACTCTGATCGCCGATCAGGCGTGGCAGAGTTTCACGGAGTAGAAGGTCGAGTTGGGCGCGCAACGGATCAGACCTGTCGGGGAAGGCGCGATTCTACCGCCTGACGCGCTATCGCGGCCAGGCGGCCGCTTATATGCTTATCCGGCCCATTGGGTTACTAGAGTTCTACCGGATCGACGTCGATACTCCAGCGAATTCGCCGAGACTCGGGCCATGCTCGCGCCACGTCGAGCAACTCGCCCACGAGTTCGTGCAACGGTGTGCGTTCTTGACTCTGGAAAAGCAACTGGGCACGGAATTTTCCACCGCGACGTTCCATGGTCGCGGGCGCCGGACCGAGAGTCGTGACCTTGCCGGCTTCGCGGCGCGCATGTTGAGCGACGCGGGCCAGAAATTGAAATACTGGTGTTCGTGAGTTTGCCTGCGCCCGCCAGACGATGAGATGAGAATATGGCGGCCAAAGTGTTTCCTGACGCTCCTTAAGCGCGAGTTCGGCGAACGCTGTGTAATCGTGTTGGATTAGACAATTCAATAACGGGTGAGTCGGATAATGTGTCTGGACATAGACTTCACCCGGCTGATCTCGTCTGCCCGCCCGGCCCGCGACCTGCAGCAGGGTTTGGGCGAGTCGCTCGTTGCTGCGAAAGTCCACGCCTAGCAGGCCCTGATCGGCGTTCAATACGCCGACGAGCGTCACGCGCGGGAAGTCGTGGCCCTTCGTCAACATCTGCGTGCCGACGAGAATCTGCGTGTCGCCGTGTTCGACATCAGCCAGTACCTCGGCCAGTATTCCCTTGCGGTTCGCGATATCACGATCGAGCCGCGCGATACGCGTCTGAGGGAACAGTGCCGTGAGTTCGTCCTTCACGCGCTGAGTTCCGGCACCTATGGCTATTCGCTCGGCGCCGCACTCGCCGCAAGCCCAGGTTAGTGGGATCTGCGATCCGCAATGGTGACAACGGAGTTCTCCGCTTGCCGCATGGATCGTCATGCGGGAGTCGCAATTTGCGCATTCCTCTACCGACCGGCACTCAGCACAGAATAGAACCGGCGCGAATCCTCTGCGGTTGAGAAAGAGCAACACTTGATTCCCGTTCGCCAGGTGTTGCTCCATGGCTGTAATTAGTGGCGTCGACAAACCGTGTCGTGCCGCATGTAGATTGAGATCGATGATGCGCACAGACGGTGTGCCCGCTGAGCCTATTCGTTGCGGCATCGAGAGCAATTCGTAGCGGCCCTGATGAGCGTTATGGATGCTCTCCAGCGAAGGTGTGGCGGACGCGAGCAGAACGGGGATGCTCAACTGCCGCGCCCTGAATACCGCCAGATCGCGCGCGGAGTACCTGAAGCCCTCTTGTTGCTTATAGGAGGTGTCATGTTCCTCGTCGACGATAATCAACCCGGGATTCCGCAGTGGCGCGAATATCGCGGAACGCGTTCCCACGATGATCCTGACATCCCCCGAGTAGACATCGTGCCAGGCACTAAGACGCTCGCGATCGGTGAGACCCGAATGCATCAGCGCTAATCGTTCGCCGAAGCGCTGCTCGAGTCTCGCAACGAGTTGCGGGGTGAGCCCGATCTCCGGTACCAGGAGCAGGCTCTGGCGCTTCGCCTGGAGCTGTCTGCCGATCAGTCGCAGATAGATTTCAGTCTTGCCGCTGCCCGTAACGCCTTGCAGCAAGAATGGATGGAAACCGGTGGGACTCGCGAAAATCACACCTAGAACGGCCTGCTGATCTTCGTTGAGCTCCGGTACAGCGATCACATCGGTCGTACCGCGGCTGCGTCCCTCGGTGTCGCCCGCGAGCGCAGCTCTTTGAATCCAGCTCTTGTCGGCCAACCGCGTCAGCGTGTCTCGACCGATGCCCGCCGAGCGTAGAGTCTCGGGGGAGATCGCGGCGCCGCCGGCGAGCGCTTCCAGAGCCAGCGCCTGCCGCGGCGCGCGCTTGCCGACCAGCGCGACGTTCTGTGTCCGGCCGGCGTCAGTGAGTCGCCAGCCGATGGCTTCCCCAGTTGGCAGACTGCGCCCGCGACGCAACAGAACCGGGACCGCCTGGCTCACGACCTCGCCGATAGGATGGTGGTAGTAGTCTGCGCACCAGGTAAGCGTCTCGAGTAGATCAGACCCGATTACGGGCGTCGAATCGACTACATTTAGTACTTCTTTGAGCTTGTCGGGGGCGATGCGGCTCATTTCGGCATGCTCGAGTACCGTGCCGATACGCTCTCCTTTTCCCAGGGGCACGCGCACCCGGCACCCGGGAGCCGGTGGCGTGCCCGGTCCTGGCCACAGGTAATCGAACCCGCCCGGAATCGGTACGGGGACGGCGACGCGAAGAACTGTTGCCTGGGTCGCCATCAGGCCGGATAATCCGATAAAAAATATATAAAATACAATTACTTACGCTCTATGAGCCGATGCTGGCGTCTTTCTCGCTCTGCCGCATATTATGTGAATGGCTTTTCTTTGGTGGTTAAGGAGTTAACCGGGAATTCCCTGTCAACCCGGCGGAGTGTTGAAGCGTTATCTTTAGCGATGAATATGGATGCTGTCGAGAAGATATGAACATTTACCATAGAATCCGTTCAAGATGCTGCAGAGGGCGTGATTGATGGCGCTTGCGGCGACGTTCCAGGCTGAGCTGTGCTCGCAGAGGGAGGACGGGATACTGGAAGCCAGTACCAATATGGAGGGGTTTCTCCGCAAAGTGGAAACTCGGGCCTTCCGAATCGCAGTTGTTAGTACACGTGATGCCGACGAGGCACTGGACATCGTTCAAGATGCGATGATCAGCTTGACCCGTCACTACGCTGATCGATCGGTAGATGAATGGCGCCCACTGTTCTATCGGATACTCAAGAACCGTATCCGCGACTGGCAGCGACGCCGGATAGTCAGAGGGCGGGTCATGAGCTTTTTCGGTGGGCAGGAGGGCGAGGAATACGATCCGGTAGCTCAGGCGCCCGGACCGGCCTCGGAGAACCCGACCGTGGCGCTCGAGCACAGCGATGCGATGGCGGCCCTCGAGCAAGCACTCAATGAGCTGCCACCACGTCAGCGGGAGGCATTCATGTTGCGCAACTTTGAAGGATTGGATGTCGCCGAAACGGCTGCCGCGATGGGATGTTCTGACGGTAGCGTAAAGACACATTACTCCCGGGCCGTGCACCGTTTGCGGGAAAAGCTTGGAGAACATGTCTAATGGACAGCGAGAATGTGAGAGAGGACCGCGATTTCGAGGAGCGAATGAAGCTACTCTTCGATCAGAGCGTTGCTTCGCTGGATGGTGCAACTCGCTCGAAGCTTGCGCAGGCGCGGTATCGAGCTTTAGAGGAACTTGGTAAACGACCGCAGCCAACCTGGAGCCGATCCTGGTTGCCGGCGGGAGCGATGGCAGCGGTAGCTTTGATGAGTGTCATGCTCTGGCAGGGACAGATGGAGCCGGTCGCGGACGACGGTTTCGATGTAGCGGCAGTTACCGATCTCGAGATTCTGTTCAGTGAAGAGGAACTCGATATGATTGAGGAACTCGAATTCTATGCATGGCTCGAAGAACAGCCTGAGCTGACATCAGGCGAGATCGTGGAGGATGGTATTGGCTGATCAGGGATTGTTGGAACGACTACTTCGTTCTCTGCTGGGGCTTGCCGCGATGGGTCTGGTATTTTGCCCGAGTGCGCAGGCTGACGAAGACGCACCGGATCTGGATTTCCTGGCATATCTCGGGAGTTGGCAGGAGAGCGATGCAGAGTGGTTGGCCATCGCAGAGTGGGAGGGCGCAGGACAGGTCAGGGAGGATGCACGTGCAGCGGCACAGAGGATTGATGATGAAAACGAAAATTAAATTCGTTGTATTAATGGCAAGTGTGCTGGCATTGGCCGGGGTAGCCAATGCGCAAGAGGGCATTGCTTGGGAGGATTTAACGGCCGGACAGAAGACGCTGCTGGCCGAGCATGCGGGTACCTGGGATCAGATGGATGATGCCCGCCAGAAGCAGATCGTGACGGGCGCGGCGCGTTGGCTCGAGATGAATCAAAGGGAGCAGGCGCAGGCGCAGAACCGATTTCGGGAGTGGCAAGATCTCGGTGACGACCAACGCAGGGCCATCCGTGACCGTTACGATGTCTTTCTGGGCCTGACGCCCGAGGCACGCGGCCGGATTCAGGACACCTATCGACGCTTTCAGCGGTTGCCGCCGGATCGTCGGCAGGAACTTCAGCGACAATTTCGCGATCTGACGCCCGATCAGCTTCGACGCCTCCGCGATACGCGCCTGCGGCCGACCGACCGGCCGGGTGGCGCTATGGGTATGGGTCGCTAGAGAACCACCGGTCACCCTTCAATTTGTTTACAATCTCGCCCGAGTTCATCGGGCACTGACGTATTAACGAGCAGAGCGGCACACACACGGCTCGTCACAGCTCGGTGTAAATCCTTAAGAAACAGATAATTAGCCAGATTACCCTGGACGGAGAATGTGCATGAGAATCGGCGTTCCCAAGGAAGTTTATGCGGGCGAGAAGCGCGTCGCGACCACGCCGGAGGTGGCAGCGCAGCTCGCCAAGCTGGGATTCGAAGTAGCTATCGAAGCTGGCGCGGGCACAGCGGCGAGCTTTCATGACTGCGCATACCGTAATGCGGGCGTTACGATCCTGGACGATGCCGAGGCCCTATGGACGAGCAGCGACATCATCCTGAAGGTTCGGGCTCCGCAGAAATCAGCGGACTCCGACCGCGACGAGGTTGAACTGCTGCATTCAGGTCAAGTACTCGTTTGTTTTCTCTGGCCCGCGCAGAACCCGGAACTGCTGGACCGTCTCGCGGAGAAAGGCGTGACGACCCTGGCGGTCGACAGTATTCCGCGTATCTCTCGCGCTCAGAAGATGGATGCGCTGAGCTCGATGGCGAATATCGGCGGCTACCGGGCCGTCGTGGAAGCCGCACAGCATTTCGGCCGGTTCTTTACGGGACAGATCACGGCAGCGGGAAAGATCCCACCCGCGAAGATGCTGGTCATCGGCGCCGGGGTTGCCGGACTCTCGGCGATCGGCGCGGCCAGGAGCCTGGGCGCGATCGTACGGGCGTTCGATACACGCCCGGAGGTGAAAGAGCAGGTTGAGAGCATGGGCGGCGAGTTTCTGTTACTTGACTTCGAGGAGGAGGGCTCCGGGCAAGGCGGTTACGCTAAGGCCATGAGCGACGAGTTCATCAAGGCGGAGATGGCGCTGTTCGCCGCGCAGGCCGCTGAAGTGGACATCATTATCACCACGGCACTGATTCCCGGGAAGCCGGCGCCCGAATTGATAACGGCGGAGATGGTCCAGTCGATGAAGCCGGGTAGCGTGATCGTGGACCTCGCCGCGGAGCAGGGCGGAAACTGCGCGTTGACCGAGCCGCACCAGATCGTCGAACGCCACGGCGTGACACTGATTGGTTACACGGACTTGCCGAGTCGCCTTGCGTCCCAATCGAGTCAGCTGTATGCGACGAATCTTCGACACTTGTTGACCGACATGTGCCCCGAGAAAGATGGCGAACTCGTCGTCGACATGGAGGATGAGGTCGTGCGGGGCGCGACGGTCGTCAAAGATCGAGAAATTACCTGGCCGCCGCCAGCCCCAAAGTTATCGGCCGCGCCGGCGAAGCCTACCGAAGAAGCGCCCGCAATACCCGTAGCCGCACCGGAGAAAAAGCCCGGCTGGCTGGGCTCGTTCCTTACCTTCGGTATCAGTGGCCTGGTGCTACTGGGGTTGGGTACGGTCGCCCCGCCCTCGTTCATGGCGCACTTCACCGTTTTTGTTCTAGCCTGTTTCGTGGGTTACATGGTGATTTGGAATGTCACGCCGGCGTTGCACACGCCGTTGATGAGCGTCACCAACGCGATCAGCAGCATCATCATCATCGGCGCGCTACTGCAGGTCAGTTCCCCTGAGAACTGGATCATGTGGGTTGCCGGGATCACCGTGTTAATTACCAGCATCAACATCGCGGGCGGCTTTGCGGTAACGCGCCGGATGCTGCACATGTTTCGGAAGTAGAGGTTAAACGATGCTTCAGATATTGGAACCGGGCGTCGTTACGGTCGCATACATTGGCGCCACGATACTCTTCATTCTCGCGCTCGGTGGCTTGAGCCACCCGGAGACGGCACGGCGCGGCAATCTATACGGCATCATCGGCATGAGTGTTGCGTTGCTCGCGACGGTATTCGGTGTCGTCACCGCCCACTACGAAATACTCGTTGGCGGCATCGTGATCGGTGGCGTTATCGGATTGATTCTAGCGCGCAAGGTTCAAATGACGCAGATGCCGGAACTCGTCGCGATTCTCCACAGCCTCGTCGGGTTAGCGGCCGTACTCGTGGGTTTCGCGAACTCGATGGATCCGGCCGTTCATTTCACCGGCGTCGAACTAACGATCCACGATATTGAGACCTACCTCGGCATACTAATCGGTGCCGTGACGTTTTCGGGTTCTGTCATCGCGTTCGGTAAGCTCAGTGGCCGCATCAGCGGAAGCCCGCTGATTTTACCCGCGCGTCATTGGCTGAATCTCGGATTGTTGTTGATCTCGATCTGGTACTGCAGAGAATTCATCCTCGAGTCCGCCGCGGGTGGTGATGCACTCATACCGCTGGCCGTCATTACCGGAGTTGCGTTGCTCTTCGGCATGCACATGGTAATGGCGATCGGTGGCGCCGACATGCCCGTGGTCGTTTCGATGCTGAACAGCTACTCAGGGTGGGCCGCGGCAGCGACGGGTTTCATGCTCAGTAACGATCTATTGATCGTTACCGGTGCTCTCGTCGGTAGTAGCGGCGCTATTCTGAGTTACATCATGTGCCGCGCGATGAACCGGAAATTTCTGGCGGTCATCGCCGGTGGCTTCGGAACAGCCGGAGGGAAGAGCGTGGCAGGTGCCACCGACCAGGGCGAGGTCGTCGCGATCGATGCGGTAGAAGCCGCTGGCCTGCTCAACGAAGCGAAAGAGGTCGTTATCGTGCCGGGTTACGGCATGGCCGTCGCTCAAGCTCAACACATCGTTCATGAGATAATGCGCTGTCTCAGAGACAAGGGTGTCAACGTTCGCTTCGGTATCCACCCGGTCGCGGGGCGTATGCCGGGACATATGAACGTGCTATTGGCCGAAGCACGAGTTCCCTATGACATCGTGCTCGAGATGGATGAAATCAACGATGACTTTCCGGACGTCGATGTCTCGGTAATCATCGGCGCTAACGATATCGTCAATCCGTCCGCACAGGATGAGCCGGAGAGTCCGATTGCGGGGATGCCGGTATTGGAGGTCTGGAAGGGCAAAACGACGATCGTGCTCAAGCGCAGCATGGCGACGGGTTATGCTGGCGTCCAGAATCCGCTGTTCTTCAAGGACAATACGCGGATGTTGTTCGGTGACGCCAGGGAGAGTCTCGACGCGGTTTTGAAGGAGTTGTAGGCTAAGAAAGAAGGGGTCGTGTCCCTTTTTCTCGAGCGATGCCCTCGTCGTGATTCTTTGTCGTTGTTGCAGTTTTGCGACAACAGTTATTGAAGTTTACAGCCGTCTCGGTGACACTGGTCATCGTCGACACTGAATTTCGGCGTGTGCTGCATGGAACTATGTGCTGTAACCCAGGAGGTCTTGCGTACGGATGTCGCGGGCATGCCTCTGGAGTGGATCGATTACCGCGACGCGGTTCGGCTCTACCACACCGAACAGGTCGCGTACGCCTGTGGTTCCCTGATCTACGAAATTCGCGGTGGATACAACGCCGTGAGCGGTCGGCGCAGTATCGTCAGGGTCAATTCGATCGTCGCAACCCACGGTGATACGCATACGCTCGAGCGGAATCGAGATCGATACACGCCACCGCTCAACAACCGCACGTTGTTTAAACGCGATGCCAATCTCTGCCTGTACTGCGCGCAGCAGTTTCGTACCTCCGACCTAACTCGGGATCATATTACGCCGATCAGCTGCGGCGGGCGCGATGTCTGGACCAATGTTGTGACGGCCTGCCGACGCTGCAATAACCATAAGGGCGGCAAGTCACCGGAGCAGGCGGGAATGCAACTCGTTGCCGTGCCGTTTACTCCGACCTACGCGGAGTACATCTATCTGAAGGGGCGCTGGGTGCTGGCCGACCAGATGGAGTATCTGCTTACGCATTTTCCGCGGACCTCACCGTTGCATGTAAGATTGAGCGGGCGGTTGGCTCGCGAGCGTAAGGCTTCGTGACCATATCTTGAGCCTGCGCGCAGCAACACGACAACTCCAACGCGATACGGGAATCAAGGCAGAGCCGGACGAGGCAATCCCGGTCGGTGGGGGAGGTATCAACCGTGCCTATCGCGTGCCGAGTGATCGGGGGCCATTGTTCGCGAAGCTGAACAACACGGTCGCTCTCACGATGTTCGAAGCCGAGGCCGATGGGCTCAAGGCGCTCGAAAACACCGCTTCGCTTGCCGTACCTAAGGCTCATAGCCTGGGCCGTGTTGCGGAGACTGCATATCTTTTTCTCGAGTGGCTGGATCTCGGGGCGAAGTCGGTGGCGGCCGAGACCGCGCTCGGAGTCGGGCTCGCGCGTCAGCACCGCGTTGCAGGCGAGCGCTTCGGTTGGTCGCGAGACAACGTTATCGGCGCTACGCCCCAGCCCAATGAACCGGCCGATGACTGGGTCGAGTTCTTGCGGGAGCGGCGACTCGGATTTCAGTTCGCTCTCGCAGCCGAAAATGGGTTGCCACGGGAGACGCAGGACGCGGGTAGTGAACTTTTGGATCGGCTCGAGAGATTCTTCGACGTTGAAGTTACGGTGCCCTCCCTGCTGCATGGTGACTTGTGGTCGGGAAACTGGGGCGCAAGCGCATCGGATGTGCCCTACATATTCGACCCGGCCGTCTATTACGGCGACCGCGAGGCGGACCTCGCAATGTCGAGATTGTTCGGTGGATTCGGTGCTGCGTTCTACGATGCGTATGCGGACGAGTGGCCGCTGCCGCCGGGCTGGGAAGCGCGCGTGGACGTCTACAACCTGTACCATCTTCTCAACCACTTCAATTTGTTCGGCAGCGGCTATCTGGGTCAGGTCTCGGGCGCGCTCGCCCGCCTCGCTGCGCGATAGGAGCGATGGAGAAAAATTGGACGATGAAAAAATGGGGCCAGATCCCTTTAAAAAAGGGATCTGGCCCTAATAAACTAATAAAGCGTCCCTTTTTTTGCGGCGCTTTCGTCGAAGAGGTAGATCGGCATAACGTTCGGTGCGTGCAGTGTTACCGCTGCGCCCAAACCTCCTCCGGCGGACGCGCCTCGTTCCGTCGCGAGGCCCTTGGCCGTAAGATACTCGAGCCGCGCGTCGAGATTCGTCGCTACAAAGCTCGGACCGGGCGCGAAATACGGGGTCTCGTGAAAACCGATCGAAATTCCGTAGCCCGTGAGCCGAGTCCACGGGTGCGGTGTTTTCCCGGTAACCACCGTGGCAAATCCCAGTGCCTGCCAGAACTCGACGGTTTTCGTTAAGGCACTCGCTGTCAGGCTGTATTCGATGAAGTTGCCGCAGCCCGAGTTTTTGCGATCCTGACGTGCGCCGGGCGAGAAGGTCTACGCTTCGATCAGCACGATCAGCTGATCGGTGGGATCGCGAAATCCGATCTCGTTGAATTCATTGTCTGCCAATCTCGTGGACTCGAACATGATGTGCTGCCGACGCAGCGCACGCGAGTAATTCTTAAGATCCAGCCGAACAAACGTTAGACGAGGCTCATCCGAATCGCGGTCGTGCAGCCCGACACAGAGCCGGCCATCGTCGACCACGGCGTAAGGGTGAATCAAGATGTCGCTGGTCTGAACGCTCCCGAATCCCAAAGACTGGTAGAACTCGAACGATTCTCCAATCGGATTCGCGGCGACACTGAGCTCCAGGAATCTGCCTAGCATACTCGTGTATTCTCGCAGAAACGGCATACGCCGATTCTATCGACCGCAGAAAGCTGACAAATAACTCAGCAGCTGGCGGGTATTCTCCTTTCCGTCTTGATCCTGCTCAGCGCAGTCTCTTTGTCGTTTCTCGTTTCCTACATTCTGTGGATCAGTCAGTGACTACTCAACGTCGCGTCCGCTGATTAGATCCTCGAGCGATGGCGGCGCGTGATCCGGGCCGATCCTCCCTGCTTTCAAGCGGTCTATGTAGTTGTGATAGGCGCGCATCGCCTGGCGGCTGAAGATCCACATGATCGGGACGTTGGCGAATAACATCACGCCAGTGCCCACGCCCGTAAGATTATCCAGATCCGCGTCGGTCTTGATCAGCCCCCAGGTTGCGACGATGATCAGCAGGCAGTAGGCGACCTTGTAAGTGAGCACCATCCGCTCGCCGAATAGGTACACGATGCCCTGCTCGCCGTAATAACTCCACGAGATCATAGTCGACAAGGCGAACAGCCAGACGGCCAACGTCACGAGCCACTTGCCGAGACCGGGCGTGACGGAGTCGAACGCCTTCGCAGTCAGCGTCGCGCCGATATAGGTCGCATAGATACCGGGACCGTCGACCTCCGGGCGTGCACTACCGGTCATTGTCGCCCACTCGATCACGAGCGAGCCGTTCTGATCGACGACTTTGCCGTCGAGCCGGTGCAGATTGTTGCCCGATTGAGTGTTTGGACCGGCGCGTAGCACGATGAAGACGGCGTCGCCACTGGTCCACTCGTCGCCGATGCGTTCCGGTACCGGAAGCGTCTCGAGGCTCCACTCGCTTGCTCCGACCGGAAGGACGGCTGGCGGCGTCGCGAAGGTTGCTTCTGGTGCGCGGTTCCATATTCCCGTCGACAGAATGACGAGTGCCGTGAACGTACAGACGATTAGTGTGTCGATGAAGGGCTCGAGACCGGCGACGAGCGCTTCGCGCACGGGCTCGTCGGTCTTCGCGGCGGAGTGCGCTATCGGTGACGAGCCTTGGCCGGCCTCGTTCGAGAACAGCGCGCGCTTCATGCCGAACAAGAAGGCATAGCCGGCCGTACCACCGATAAATGCCCCGCTGAACTCCTGCGGCGAGAAAGCCGCCCGGATTATCAATGCGAACATCGCGGGGATCTGATCGGCGCTCATGACCAGGACGTAAGTCCCGGCGAGCAGATACAGCGCGACCATGATCGGAACGAGGCGGCCGGCCACCGCGCCGATTCGCTTGATACCGCCGATGATCACCATGCCGACCAGGATTGCGAGGATGATTCCCGCCGCGACACTCGGGATACCGAAATATTCCTCGGTGATCTCGCCCACGTTCCATGCCTGGAACATATTTCCGCCGGTGACCGTCGATACGAGCAAGGTGATGCAGAAGATTGCGCCGATGAGCTTCCCAAGCGGAGCAAGCTTGGGGTTCATCCGCTCGAGACCTTTACTGACGACCCACATCGGTCCACCATGTGGATTGTTGGGGTCGTCCGTATTGCGGTAGAGCATCGAGAGAGTGACCTCGGTAAGCTTGATCGCCATACCGAATAGCCCCACAACCCACATCCAGAACACTGCGCCGGGCCCGCCCAGCGAAATCGCGAGTGCGACACCGCCGATGTTACCGAGTCCCACTGTCGCGGAGAGCGCCGCGGAAAGCGCCTGGAAGTGATTGATCGCGCCCGGATCGTCGGGATCGTCGTAGGTGCCGCGTACGACCCGCACGCCATGGGTCAGAGCCCTGTACTGACTAAAGCCACTCCAGAACGTGAAGACTACGCCCGTCCCGAGCAGAATCAGCAGCGCCGAGTCGTGCCACAGGATACTGTTCAGAGTGATGAGCACTGCGTCGAATCCGGCCATTGAGTAACTCCTGGGTGTGGATCAGGGTGCTTCGAGGATCGCCGTGACGCCCATGCCGCCAGCCGTGCAAACAGAGATTAAACCGCGGCCCGAGCCTCGTTCATGCAGCAGTTTCGCGAGCGATGCGAGTATCCGGGCCCCGGTCGCAGCGAAAGGATGTCCGATGGCGACACTGCCGCCTTTGATGTTGAGCCTCTGGCGGTCGATTGCTCCGAGACTTGCGGATCTGTCGAGACGTTCCCTGCAGAAGCTGTCGGACTCCCAGGCTTTGAGCGTAGCGAGCGTCTGCGCCGCGAAAGCCTCGTGAATCTCGTAGAGGTCGAAATCCTGCAGCGCCAGACCGGCGTCCGCAAGCATTTCCGAAACTGCGTAGGCCGGTGCCATGAGCAGGCCTTCGCGATTAACGAAGTCGACAGCGGCGACTTTGGCGTAGGTGAGATAAGCAAGAACCGGCAGACCCCGTTTCGCCGCCCACTCCTCGGAGGACAGTAGTACGGCGGATGCGCCGTCGGTGAGCGGAGTGCTGTTCCCGGCCGTCATCGTGCCGTCTTTGCTGCGATCGAAAACCGGTTTAAGTCGCGCAAGCTGCTCGAGGCTCGTGTCCGCTCGGATGTTATTGTCACGACTCGCTCCCTGGTACTCGACGACAAGGTCGTCGTAATAGCCTTCTTCGTACGCGCGGGCGGCCTTCTGATGGCTTTCCAACGCGAATTGATCCTGGTCTTCGCGAGTCAGCAGCCATTCCTTAGCAGTCAGTTCCATGCTCTCGCCCATCGAAAGACCGGTCCGGGGTTCCACGACGCCCGGCAACTCGGGCTTGAAGTGACGTGGGCGCAAACCCAGCCAGGGCCGGATCTTCTGCCCTAAGTTTTGCCCTCTTGCGCTTTCGAGCAGGAGATGGCGGTAGGCGGCTGGATAGACGATGGGGAGATCGCTCAAGCTGTCCGTCCCGCCGGCAAGCCCGGAATCGATGAGCCCGGTAGAGATTTTCGAGCTGATAAGCACGGCGGCGGATAAGCTGGTCCCGCAAGCGCGTTGCAGATCGAATGCCGGGGTCTCCGGCGCCAAGCCCGAGGACAGGACGCTCTCGCGGGCCAGGTTCCAGTCTCGCGAGTGCTTGATGACAGCACCGAACGCCGCGTCTCCGAGCCTCTGACCCGCAAGATCGTAACGTTCGACGAGTGCGCTCAAAACCGCGGTAAGCATGTCTTGATTGGAACAATGACGGTAGGTCGTATGCGATCTACAGAAAGGTAGCCGCAGGCCACCGATAACCGCCACACGGCGCGCCGGTTGATTTCGCATTACGGCATCGATCCGGCTAGCGTTGCCGGAACGCGGGAGATAACTGAACTACTGGCCAAACGTCGGCGCCCCTTTCTCGAGATAATCTGTCTCATCAGCCGTCGACTCTCTGCCCAAAACGGAATTACGGTGCGGGAAACGGCCGAATCTTTCAATGATATCCTGATGAACTCGGCCGAATCGACCAAAAACTTGACTAAAAACTCCGGACTATCGGCACGCACAAGATCGACAAACGCTTCTACGGGCCGCTGCTGAATCTCCAGCGATTCGGAGTGCTGCATCGGCATGTAGAAAAACAGTCGCTCCAAAGTCTCGAGTTCTAGATGCAGGCCGCGGGACAATCCATCCAGAGCCCACGACAGCGCGAGGCTATCCTGAGCGAAAGCCGCAGAATCTCCTCGAAATGTATTTCGCGGGAATTGATCGAGAAGTAAAATAAGCGCGAGCCGCCCGCGCGCAGAGTCACCCCAGCGGTCGAGTTCACCGGCACTCGCCCTGGTCATTAAGACGCCATACCGCCGCGCGAATACCGCATCCATTTCGTCGTCGGAGCCGAACCAACGTCGCATATGGCGGCCGATTTCGTTCTGGTTCGCGGGCGGGCCACCAAACCAGAACTCGAGTATGTCCTCAATTTTAGGGGCCATACGTTTACAATAGCTCATTCCCAGCCAGGAGTTTCTGCATGTCGAGTCGCTGGCCGCTCGTCTGCTCAGTCCTCGCCGCTCTAGCCGCTTGTAGTTCCGACGACGCGACTTCCGAACTCCGGCAACTCATCGATGCCGCGGCGGCGGCGGCCGAGGAGCGCCAGACCAACCACTTCAGAGGACTCCTGTCGGCTACCTATACCGATGTGCGCGGTAACGACTACGATGAAATGATCGACATTGTGCGTGGCTATTTTCTCATGCATCCTTCCCTGGAGGTTCTGACGAGAATCGACACCATCGAGCTCAACGGCGATGATGCCGCGGAGATCTCGCTACTGGCCGGCGTGCTCGGGCAGCGCGCCGGAGCATCCTTGCTAGGAGGGCTCGACGGGCGCCTCTACGATCTCGAACTCGAACTCGTTCAGGATAGCGGCGAGTGGCAGATCAACGGTGCTCGTTGGGAACGTTCGCTCGAGATCTGGGGCGGCGATTGAACAGCGGAGGCAAGTCGATGAAGGGAACCGGTAAGCGCGATGCTCGTATCCGGAAAATCTTTGCCGCGCTTATGCTGGTGGGTGCGGTCTCCCTGTCGCTTCTATCCTGTTCGTCCGTGCCGCGTCGGTTGGCGCAACCGCAGGCGAACCTGCTCGACCTCAACGTCCTCGAGTCGAGGCCGGAGGGGCAACTCTTCGCCTTTCGGTTACAACTCGTCAACCCCAACGAAGCCGAGATTCCAGTCGTACGCCTCGATTTCGATATTCGCCTCGACGGCGAAGGGCGCCTGATCGGCCAACATGATACGGCTTTCACCCTGCCGGCTCGCGGCAGCGAGATAGTCAATGTCGAGGTCTTCAGCGCTCTCGTCTCCTCGGCGTCCCGGCTCATGGCGTTTTCCGAGGGGCCGGAGAACGTGCTGACTTACGAATTCCACGGCGAGCTCGTTCTCGAGGCCACTCTCAGGGAACCTCTGGCCCTATTCAGACGCGGCCAGATCCCACTCACGGTCGCGGCCGAAGCACGTTAAATCTTTGATTTTCATAGTTTCAGTGGATGCTGCGATACAGTAATGATTTGACGTAGCCCCGACCGTCTTCTTATTATATCCAGCTCTGGCGATGTCCGACTGAATCCACAAGAGCGGTCATCTCGCCGCCCACAGATGCCGGCGGCCGCCTGAGAACAAGGCGCCGCGCCACCTACAAGCCCTGCAAGGATGACAACGACGCGCGGAGCGGCGGCTCCGCTCAGGGAATGCCATGACTCTAGGTGTTGAGCAAGTGAATCCATGAGGTCTCTGCGTAAGTCGAGATTGCCGGCAGCCCGTGGTCTGTATGACCCCGACCTCGAGCGCGACAGCTGTGGCGTCGGGTTCGTTGCTCACATCAAGGGGAAAGCCAGCCATCAGATCATCCGCGACGCCGATCATCTGCTGTGCCGCATGGATCATCGTGGCGCTCGCGGCGCCGAGGCGAATACCGGTGACGGTGCGGGTATCCTCACCGCGTTGCCACACACATTCCTCGCGCGAATCGCCAAAGAGGAGCTAGGGACCGAGCTCCCGGCGCCTGGCAAGTTTGCAGCGGGAATCGTGTTCCTCCCGACCGACGACATCGAGCGCGAGCGCTGCAAAGATGCCGTAGGCGCGATCTGCGCGGCGGAAGGACAACAACTCGTCGGCTGGCGCGTCGTACCCACCGATCCAGACAAGGCCGACCTCGGCCCGACGGCCCGAGCAGCCGCGCCGAATATCGAGCAGGTGTTCATCGCCGCCGGGGAGGATCTCGCGGGTGACGAATTCGAACGAAAACTCTACCTGATTCGAAAGCGCGCGAGCCATCTACTCAGAAACGATGCGGAGATCAAACAGGCCGAATCGTTCTACGTCTGCAGTCTGTCGAAGAAGGTTCTGATCTACAAGGGCATGCTGACCCCGAATCAGCTCATGACATTCTTCCCGGACCTCAGGAGTCACGATTACATCTCCCATCTGGCGATGGTCCACTCACGGTTCTCTACGAATACGTTTCCAAGTTGGGACCGCGCTCAGCCGAATCGCTTCATGTCGCACAACGGCGAGATCAATACGCTGCGCGGCAATGTCAACTGGATGAGCGCGAGAGAGGGTGTCGCCAAGACGGAACTGTTCGGCGACTCGCTGAAGGATGTCTTCCCTGTCGTCGAACCCGATGTTTCCGATTCCGGCGCATTCGATAATGTCCTGGAGTTCCTGCTGATGACGGGCCGAACACTCCAGGAGTCAGTCATGATGATGATTCCGGAGGCCTGGCAGAAGAATGACCTCATGACCGGGAACAAGCGGGCTTTCTACGAGTATCTGTCCTGTGTCATGGAGCCCTGGGACGGCCCCGCATCTATCGCGTTTACCGACGGTCATTACATCGGCGCAGTACTGGACCGCAATGGCTTGCGGCCAAGCCGCTACTATCTGACTCATGACGACCGCGTCGTCATGGCCAGCGAAGTGGGTGTCGTGCCGTTGGATCCGGCGATAGTGAAATACAAAGGCCGGCTCGAGCCCGGCCGTATGTTTCTCATCGATTTCGATCAGGGCCGGCTGATTCCCGACGAGGAGCTAAAAAATACATTCGCCGATCGCCTGCCGTTCCGGGAGTGGTTGCGAGCACAGCGAATCACGCTAAGCGAGATCGTAGGCGATACCGTGAAAGATTCCTTCGAAGAGGAATCCCTCGTGCCCCGCATGCGGGCGTTTGGGTACACGACCGAAACGATGCGGTTCATGCTGCAACCACTGATCAAACAACTCCGCGACCCCGTCGGTTCCATGGGCAACGATTCGGCGCTGGCCTGTCTTAGCGATCAACCGCGAATGTTGTATGACTACTTTAAGCAACTCTTCGCTCAAGTCACGAACCCGCCGATCGACTCGATTCGCGAAGAGATCATCATGTCGCTGGAGTGCTATATTGGGCCGGAACGCAATCTTCTCGACACTTCTGAAGAGCACTGCCATCGTATTCGTTTACGGCACCCAATCCTGACGAACGGCGAGGCGGCGGTGATAAAGGCCATGGACCATCGCGGCTGGAAGTCGAAGACGATCGATATCACGTTCGCCTGCACGAACGCAGCGGGCGCTTACGTCAAGGCGCTGGAGCGAGTCTGTCAGGAAGCGGAGCAAGCGCTCGACGAAGGTTATAATCTGGTTGTCTTGTCGGATCGTGCTATCGACGCGGACCGGGTGCCCGTGAGTGCGCTGGCTGCGTGCGGGGCGGTTCATCATCACCTCGTGCGGCAGGCAAAGCGTACACGAATCGGTATCGTCGTCGAGACCGGCGAGGCCCGTGAGGTTCATCATCACTGCCTGCTCATCGGTTATGGTGCCGATGCCATCAATCCCTATCTGGCTTTCGAGGCGTTGTGGAATTCACGGCGCGAAGGGCAACTCGATCCGGAATTGCACGGTGACGATGCGAGCATCGTCGCAGCGTACCGGAAGGGTGTCGCAAAAGGGATGCTCAAAGTCATGGCGAAGATGGGTATCTCGACCCTGCACTCGTATAAGGGTGCGCAGATATTTGAGGCGCTGGGTCTCGCAGACGATGTTGTCGACCGTTGTTTCGCAGGCACGGCCAGCCGTTTGCAGGGAGTTCGATTCTCCGTCCTCGAAGTGGAGGCCCGGCGACGGCATGCGCTTGGTTATACCGGAAGAGATAATGAAACGTTGCCCATGCTGCCGAACCCGGGCGAATTTCACTGGCGCAGTGCGGGCGAGCGCCATGCCTGGGACCCGATCGTGATCGCTTCGCTGCAGGCGGCAGCGCGCGCCGACGATGGCGAAGCTTACCGGCAGTTTGCAGACCAGGCTAACGACGATGCGCGCGCGAATTGCACGCTCAGAGGGTTACTGCGATTCAAGACCGGCGTCGCCGGACCGGCCATTCCCTTAGAGGATGTAGAGTCGGCTAGCGAAATCGTCAAGCGTTTTTGCACGGGCGCAATGAGCTTCGGTTCTATCTCGGCTGAATCGCACGAATCCCTGGCGGTAGCCATGAATCGCCTGGGTGGTCGAAGCAACACGGGCGAGGGCGGCGAAGATCCCGAGCGCTTCAAGGTATTGCCTTCGGGCGATTCTCGGCGATCCGCAATCAAGCAGGTCGCGTCCGGTAGGTTCGGCGTGACTATCTGGTATCTGACGAACGCGGACGAATTGCAGATCAAGATGGCCCAGGGCGCAAAGCCTGGTGAAGGCGGTGAACTTCCCGGACGCAAGGTGGACGAGATCATCGCGCGTATCCGCTACTCGACTCCGGGCGTCGGACTCATCAGTCCACCGCCTCATCACGACATCTATTCGATCGAGGATCTCGCGCAGTTGATCCACGATCTGAAGAACTCGAACCCCGACGCTCGCATCAGCGTCAAGCTCGTGTCGGAGGTCGGGGTGGGGACCATCGCGGCCGGTGTCGCGAAGGCGCACGCGGACCATATCCTGATCTCGGGTGATTCTGGCGGTACCGGAGCATCCCCGCTGACGAGTATCAAGCACGCCGGGTTGCCCTGGGAACTCGGTATCGCGGAGACGCACCAGACCCTCGTGATGAACGACCTTCGCAGTCGCGTGGTTCTGCAGACTGATGGCGGCTTCAAGACGGGCAGGGACGTCATTATCAGCGCTTTACTCGGCGCTGAGGAGATGGGGTTCTCGACCGGCCCGCTGATCGCGCTCGGCTGCATCATGATGCGTAAGTGCCACCTCAATACCTGCCCCGTCGGTATCGCGACCCAAGATCGGGTTTTACGAAAGAAATTCTCCGGCGAGCCGGAACATGTCGTTAACTATCTCTTCATGGTTGCCGAGGAAGCTCGGGGGATCATGGCGGAACTCGGCTTCCGTACGATTGCGGAGTTAATCGGACGCACGGACGTACTCGAGACGCGCGCGGCGATACAGCACTGGAAGGCCGACGGCCTGGACCTGGCGTCGATCCTCACGCCGGCGTTGAAGACTCATGAGGATGCCGATGTCTACTGCACGATCGAGCAGGATCATGGGCTGGAGCATGCTCTCGACAACAAGCTCATCGAGTTATCGCGGGATGCGATCCACCACGGCAAAAAAATTCGCCTCGAAATGCCTATCGTGAATACCAATCGCACGGTGGGAACGATGCTCAGCCACAATGTCGTGAAGCTCTGGGGTGAGCGCGCGCTGCCCGTCGACACGATCCATATCAAATTCGAGGGCTCGGCGGGCCAGAGCTTCGGCGCGTTCCTGGCCAGAGGAATTACGCTCGAACTCGAAGGCGATAGCAACGACTATGTCGGCAAGGGCCTATCTGGTGGACGGCTGATCGTGTATCCGCCGCACGAGAGTACTTTCGCCGCGGAGGAGAACGTTCTGATCGGTAACGTGGCGCTCTATGGCGCGACCGGCGGTAGGGCGTTCTTCAGAGGCCGCGCCGCTGAGCGCTTCTGTGTTCGTAACAGCGGAGGAAAGGCCGTGACCGAAGGTGTTGGCGATCATGCCTGTGAGTACATGACAGGTGGCCGCACCGTAGTGCTCGGGCCGACGGGCCGCAACTTTGCCGCGGGAATGTCCGGCGGCATCGCCTACATCTGGGACGAATGCGGTGACTTCGAGTCGAAGTGCAACCTAGGCACGGTTGATTTGGATCCCGTAGATGCTGAAGAGGATGCATCGGAGCTGCGTGAACTCGTGGAGCAGCACCGAGAGTTTACAGGGTCCCGGCAAGCAGAGCGTGTTCTCGAAGCCTGGCC
>CAYXNS010000023.1:0-41899 GCA_964466315.1 uncultured Gammaproteobacteria bacterium | reverse complement strand
TCTGAGTGCCACGGGTGTGCTGAGCGGGTTCGAGGATCTCCGCCAGGGCAGGGGCCTTGATGTCATCCCGTCCATAAGCCTTGCCGGTAATCGCGATTATAACGCTGCCCAGAGCGATACAGAGACCGACCCTTCTCTCGACGTCTTCTACAACTTCACCCCGTCCTTGACCGGCGTCCTGACGCTCAACACGGATTTCTCGGCGACGGAGGTCGACGACCGGCAGGTCAATCTGAGCCGGTTTTCCACGTTCTTTCCCGAGAAGCGGGATTTCTTCCTCCAGGATGTCGATATCTTTTCTTTCGGCGACCTTCACAGAAATGGAATTCCATTCTTCTCTCGCCGCATCGGCTTGAGCGGCATGGGTCAGCCTGTCGACCTGGACGTCGGCGGCAAACTGACGGGGCGGGTTGGCCGCTGGAATGTAGGCATACTGGGCGTGCAGCAGGCCGGTTACGGCGATGTCGATGAGAGCGACCTGTTTGTCGGTCGTGTGTCGTCGAATGTTTTCGAGGAGTCCAGTGTCGGAATGATCGTGACGGAGGGCAACCCGCGCTCGAATCTCGACAACTCAGTCATCGGCGCTGACTTCCGGTACCGGAATACCCGCCTGCCCTCCGGGCGAATCATCGAAAGCACGGTATGGTATCAGCAGTCCGACTCGGAGGGCGTCGAGACTGAACAAGCTGCCTATGGAGCCACTCTCTCGTTGCCCGCCAGTGAGGGTTTCTCGGTCAACGCGCGATATGAAGCGATAGAGGACAACTTCAATCCCGCCCTGGGTTTCGTGAGCCGTTCCGGTTATGAGCGGATGTGGCTCTCGACGTCTTACCGGCATCGCCCTGTCAATCACCCCTGGATTAGAAGCAATCAGACCGGGCTCTGGGTTTCGCAATACGATAGCAAAATCACTGGCGAACTGGAGTCGCGCTCTATTTTCTTTCGGCTGCTCCGGCTCGAGAATCATCGAGGTGACCAGTACAATCTGGCGCTCAGATCGCAGAAAGAGGTGCTGCTCGAGCCCTTCGAGATCTCGGATGGGGTCGTCATTGCCGCGGGAGAATACGATATCGAGGGCGTCTCGATCGGCTTGGACATGGCGTCGGATCGTGTTGTGTCCCCGAGCTTCTCCATCGCCGCCGGCAATTATTACGGCGGCCAGAAGCTAACGGTCCAAGGCGGTATTGACTGGCGCCCGAGCCGCCGCTGGTATGTGGGCGCCGACTACGAGTACAACGACATCGAGTTACCCGTCGGAGACTTTACGACTCGGCTCATCCAACTCCGTGCGAGCGTCGCGTTCAACGTCAGATGGTCCTGGGTCAACTTGTTACAGTACGACAACGTGTCCGATACCGTCGGGTTCAACAGCCGCCTGCGCTTCAATCCGCGCGCCGGCGAGGATCTCTATATCGTCTGGAATCACAACGCGGATGCGGTCGCGAGTTTCTCTGGATTGAGTTCGCGCGCATCCGAGTTCACTGTGAAATACAGCCGTACGTTCCGATTCTGATCGAAGTCTCGAGTTCATCACTCAGATGCTAAGTTGCCAGTTTAGCGGTCCTTGCTTCCGTATGAGCGTCTCGAGGTAGCCGCACTTCACGACCATGGTACCGTCTGTCGCCATGTTGCAGTGATCCACAAGGGCCAGGAGAGCCACCGTGAGTTGATCACGCGTCTTGGCGTCGCTCATTTCTTCAAGTTCACGGCCAAGGATAATCTCGGGGCACAGCGCCTACTCCAGCGTAGTCGAGAACTCGATCCTCGACTCGGCGAAGCGCACGCGTGGTGGGCCTATGCAGTTGTCCTCGGGATGGTCTACTGGGACACGGGTCCTTCGAGCGAGCTACTGGACGAAGCATTGGCCGCCACACACCAGGCGCTCGAACTCGATGACCAGAACGTGGTTTTTTACGCGCTCAAAGCGCGGGTTCAGCTCGCGCAGCGAGAGTACGGCTGCGCCGTCGTCGAGAATGAGATGGCCATACGACTGAATCCTACGCTCGCCGCGGTGATCTGTGGACTTGGCGATTCGCTGGCTTACGAGGGCCGCTACGATGAGTCGATTCAGCGGTTCGAGAAGGCGCTCCAGATCAGTCCGAATGACCTCCAGCGATGGGTATTCTTGACCTACGGCGCGCCCGCACTGATCTTCAAGCACGATTATGACGCGGCCGTGCAGTGGGCGGAGAAAGCAAGCGAGGCCCCGAATTGCCAATACTGGACTACGGCTCACAGAGCGGTGGCACTCGCCTATCTCGGCCGCGAGGAAGATGCGCACGACACCGTTAAGCGGCTGCTTACCGAGAACCCAAAGTTCTCGCGCGCATTCGCTGAGAAGAAATTATTCTACCTAAAGCGACCTGAGCGTGATCGCCGCAATACTGGCAGCCCTCATCGTCGGTACGATGTATATCGCGTTCAGTAAAGTCGTGGAGTCCGTCGGGTTGTTCGCGCTCATCGGCGCAGCGATCTGGAGTTGGCGGACCGGTAGATAACGCTGGCGCTGGCTAGTCCGCATCCCGGCGTGCGACGAGACGCGCTAACGCCGCGGCCCGGCCATCCGGGTCCTGGACAATCCCTTCGTCATAGAGCAGCGGACTCAGATCGCTTGTGAGGTTCAGCAGTTCCCCCGGCGCTACCCGGAAGGCGGGGTCTGAGGGGCCGATGACATCCTGATCGGTCTCGAGATGCTCTTCGCAGATGAAGTGGCCGCCCTCGCTCAGCAGGGGGAGTAACCGAGATATCAGATCCGCGCTGGTATAACGCACCATGACGATCAGGTCGTAGTTTCGATCGGGCAGAGGTTCGGACTCGAGGTCGGTCACGATGCGGTTTACGGTTAAGCCACGTGCTGCCGCCGTCTCGCGAAGACGGTCGAGAGCGACGCTCGAGATATCGAGCGCATCGACCTCGTAGCCGGCTTGAGCCAGAAATAGCGCGTTGCGGCCTGC
This sequence comes from uncultured Gammaproteobacteria bacterium, assembly GCA_964466315.1. Taxonomy (GTDB): domain Bacteria; phylum Pseudomonadota; class Gammaproteobacteria; order Steroidobacterales; family Rariloculaceae; genus SMWC01. The sequence goes on along the minus strand of CAYXNS010000023.1, from coordinate 38,945 downwards.
GCCAGCAGCGACATCCAGGGCACGTCCGCGACGTAATCGCGGTAACCATTCGGCAAGCAACTCCGTGGGATGCGTACGTGCCCGGTAGCTTCCTTCCCGATAGCGCTTCTCCCATTTCTCGCGGTCGGCCTCGCTCATGGCATGGGCTCAAGTCATGTAGCGTCCACCACTGGCGTGAACGGTCTGTCCCGTGACGTAACTGTCTCCGGGGCTCGAGAACGCGAGCACCAAGCGGGCGACATCATCGCAGCTGCCGTGGGCTAGGTCGTCACCTTTGAAGTGGGCCTGCGGCTGCCCCGCTTTGCGTTGCGTCTCGATGAGCCCCGGCACGATGCAGTTGGCACGAATCTGACCCTGACCTTCGGCGGCCAGCGCCCTCGTCAGGCCGACGATGCCCGCCTTGGCGGCGATGACATGCGCACGATCCTTGGCCGGACGATGCGCGCTCAGCCCGCCGATGTTGACGATCGCACCCTTACGATCTACCGGCAGTCGCCTGAAAAGTTCCCGGCAGGTCAGGAAGGGGCCCGTGAGCATGACGTCGAGCACGGCATTCCAGGTTTCCAGGGTAATGTCCATGAATGGCCCGTGGGGGCGAAACCCGGGGCCGTTCACGAGTATGGAGACCGGGCCGAGTTCCCGCTCCGCGTGTTCGAACGCTTTAGTTACGGCTGCTTCATCCCTGATATCGGCGACGATACCCGTCGTCTTGCCGTCGTCCGCATCGAGTTCGCTCAGGGTGTTCGTTAACGCCTCGGTATCAGAGCCACCGACCGCGCACACGTTCGCACCCGCACCCCGCAGCATCCGAGTGACTGCGAGCCCGATGTTCCGCGTGCCGCCGACGACCACGGCGGTCTCGCCCGCTAGATTCACACCCGCTCTGTTCCCGGTCACTTTAGGAGCCGCCCGTCAGCGCGCGAGAAGCGCCGTAAGTTCGCGGGCAGATGCAACCTCTTCCAATTCTCTCACCATATCGATCACGTCCTCGGTTCGGTTGTCAGGCCAGTCAGCAAACTCCGCACAGCCCCTGAATTTATCCGCAACCTCGTCGTAAGTCATCGGATTCGCGGGGCTGCCCTTGCCGAAATTGGCGCGGCCGGAGATCGTCCGGCCATCGTTGAGATTGATGTCGATGATCGTGGTCATCTTGTCGTAACCGGCCGCCTCGGCTTCGGGATGCACGCCAAAGTTCACGCGGCCGATCAGTTCTTGCACGTCCTCTCGATTCACGACTTCATCGGTGAACTCAGGTAACGCACCACGCCTCTCGAGCAATAGGATCGTCATGCAGAATTCCATGGAGAACTTCGCCTGTAGCTCGTCCGTTGGCCGATGATGGATCAACGCGTTGGGCATGTTGTGGTTCGTGCCCACATCCACGCTGGCGACGTCCTCGGGTTTGATGTCGTATTTCAGTATCAGCTCCAGCATCTTTGTCATGCCGGGATGCGTGAGCGAACCTGACGGGTTCGGCTTGATCGAGATTCCGGGCTCGACGAAGGTCCAGGGATTGCCGAGCTTGTCGTGCAAAGCCTCCAACGAATAGCCGCCGCCGTGAGCCTGAAAGAATCCACGCGGGGATTCAAGAATCTTGTCAGTCGCGGTCCAGCCTGCCCTGGCGAAATCCGCCGCTACCACGCCGGCTTCTGCCGCGCGTCCGGCGTGAAATGGCTTGGTCATGGTGCCGAAATTCTCGCGCAGGCCGGCCGCCTGACTCGCCGCGATCGCGAGCGCGCGTAGCGTCGTCTCTTCATCCAGAGCATAGAGCTTGGAGACTGCGGAGGCCGAGGCGAATACACCGCAGGTCGCCGTCGAGTGAAACCCGTGTTGGTAGTGTCGCGGCGACATTGCTTCGGAGATTTTCGCCTCCACTTCCACACCTAGGTTGTACGCTAGGAGCAGGTCACGACCGGAGAAGTCGCCGGTCTCGGCAATCGCCAATGCGGCGGGAAGGCAGGGCGCTGTCGGATGAGTAAGCAATCCATAGACACGATCCTTGCCGACAGCGAGCTGTGTATCGTCATAGTCGTCGGCGTGCACGCCGACGCCATTGGCGAATGCGGCAAATCTTTCCGGCATGCGGAGACTCGTGCCGATGACCGTCGTGTCGCCGCTCAAATTTTGGCTCAGTAAATATTCCTGCACGAGGTGCCCGCTCTCGGCGACTGAACCTGACAGGGCCAGGCCGAGACCGTCGAGTAGCGACTTCCTGCTGAGGTCGAGCAGATCCTGCGGTAGCTCATCGAAAGTCGTGTCGATGACGAAGCACGCGACCTCCCGCGTCAGGTTCTCGCCGCGGCGGGACTCTATATCCGGCGTGAAGTGTTGGATTTCCGCATTGCCACCCGCTGTCATGAAATGATCTCCGTTGATCCGTGTTCTGGTTATTGTGGCTCGATTATCTGAGTCTAGGCGGTTCCGCGGCTTCGGGAAAGAAGACGGCGGGCAACCGCGCGCGCCGGGGCAGAAAGAATACTCATACCTGCGAGCGCGAAGAAGGTCAACGCGATCGGCCGTCCAAGGAATCCGGTCCATTGCTGGTCGAATATGATCATCGACTGGGCCAGAGACGTTTCGACCAGGCCGCCGAGCACCAAGCCCATGATGATCGGCGCGGGGCTGAAGCCGTATCGCTTCAAGATGAATCCGGCGACGCCCGCGATCATCATGATCCAGACGTCGACTATCGACTGCTCGAGACCGTAGGCGCCGACGACGCATAGTGCGAAGACGGTGGGCCACAGCAGCGTCGGTGGAACCAGACTGATACGTGAGAAGATCTTAGCGCCGACGAGGCCGACAAGCAGAAACAAGGCGTTTGCGAGCAACATCGCGAAGAAGATGCCGTACAGCAGCGCCGGTTGCTCGTCAAACAAATACGGGCCCGGGCGCAACCCCTGGACCTGTAACCCGCCGAGTATCACGGCCGCCGTCGCACTACCGGGAATGCCGAGCGCCAGAGTCGGTACCATAGCGCCGCCCGTCGCGGCATTGTTCGCAGCCTCCGGTCCGGCGACGCCTTCGATCGCACCCCTGCCGAACTCCTCCGGCTCATCGGACCAGCGCTTAGCCTCGTTGTAACCGATCATGGCCGCCATGGTTCCGCCTTCCGCTGGCAGTATGCCGATGAAGGTGCCGATCCCGCTCGATCGCAATATCGAACCTTTGATGCGCCTCAGATCCTCGAGCGACGGTAACTTGATTGCGGACACTTTGATGCTGAGTTTCTCCTGACCGAGATTCTGTGCCTGAGTCAGCAATTCGGTGACGGCGAACAGCCCGATGAGTACGGGGATGAAGTGAATACCCTCATAGAGCTCCGGCACGCCGAACGTGAAACGCTCGATGCCCGTGGTCAGGTCCACGCCGATGGTTGCGATCAGGAGACCCATGCAGCCGCCGATCAAGTTCTTCACGGGAGCCTCGCCGCTGATCGACGCGAGCATGGATAAGCCGAAAACTGCGAGTGCGAAATATTCGGCCGGACCGAAGCTATAGGCGACCCGTGCAAGGAAGGGCGCAGCGAACAACAGCACGATGACGCTGAAGATGCCGCCTATCGACGACGCGATCGCGGAGATTCCGAGAGCGCGGCCCGCCTCGCCCTTGACGGCCATGGGGTAGCCGTCAAACGCTGTCGCGGCTGCCGGTGGAGCTCCCGGCGCATTGATGACGATGGCCGTGATCGAGCCACCGAAAGTTCCGGCGCAGTACAGCGCAGCGAGTAGCGCGATCGCGGGGACGGGGTCGAGGTATAACGAGAACGGTAACAGTAACGCGATCGCCATCGACGATGACAATCCCGGTAACGCACCAACGATGACGCCCGCGATCGTGCCAAGAACGATGAGCCCGATGACGAGTGGGTCCGTGAAAACCGGGATCGCATATTCGAGCGCGGGCAAGCCCATGGCCTAGAGGAATCCGTCGAGGAGCATGCCGGGCGGGAAGCGGATACCCAGCGCTACGCTGAAGACCAGATAGATGCCCGCGGGCAGACCGATCGCGAGAATCGCGATCGGACGCAGGCGCCGCTCTCCCCAGGCGAGCGGAATGGTGATGGCGATGAAGCTCAGTGTGGGCAGCGTCCCGAGTATCCCGACGAGAACGCCGGCGAGGACGATAATCGATGCCGTCACGAGCACGGCCGGTGAGATGCGGGCCGTGACGTCCGGACTCCTTCGAAGCCCGTTGAATATAAGCACGATACTCAGTGCCGCGACGACGCCGAGGACGAGTCGTGGGAAAAAAGTGGGTGGCACATTCTGCGAGAGCATGGCGGGCACTTCCGTGAAACCCGTCGTCAGCCAGTAGACGATTGCGCAAAGAGCGAGCAATACGACGCCGATTAAGGTGTCCTGATGTCTCATGCTAAGAATCGCCGATCAGTTTGATCGAGGAGACTACTGGTCTGCATCGATGATGCCGAGGTCGATCATGGCTTGTCTAGCGTCGGAATAGAGGCGCTGGATCTGAGCCGCCCACACCTCACGACCGGCTACTCCGGTCGAATCGAGGCCTGAGCCCTTAAGATAGGACTGATACGTGTCTTGCCGCATGGCATCGAGCATCCCGGACTCCAGTACCCGGATTCTATCCTCGGGAGTCCCTTTGAGAACGAGGAAGCCTCTAACCGTGGAATACACGACGTCATAGCCGAGCTCGATAGTTGTCGGAATGTCCGGGATGATCGCCAGGCGCTCGTCCGCCATGACGGCGAGCGCGCGGAAATCACCGCGTCGAATCTGGTCCAGCGCCTCCGTGAGGTTAAGCCCAGCCGCATCGATATTTCCCCCCATCAGGTTCGTGACGATCTCGCCTCCGCCCGAGAAAGGCACGACACTGAGCCGTGTATCCGCGACCTGGGCGAGAATCGCTCCTGCAACATGGTCGACTCCGCCGATCTGAGTCGTACCCCATTTGATCGGGCGCTCGCGGCCGAGTTCGATGAGATCGTTGAGCGACAGTACTTCGCTGTCGTCGCGGACCATGACGACGAGAGGATCGTCAGTTGCTCGTGCGACCGCGACGAGATCGTCGATCGTCAGCGGTCCTTGCCCGCGCGCAATCGCGAACAGATGAGTCGGCGTGATTGCCAAGACCGTATAGCCGTCGCGTGGGCGGTTGTTCACGTAGTTCATCGCGACGACGCCACCGCCACCTGTCCGCGGCACCACGGCCATGTCGGTGTCGAGCGCAAGCCGGACTCCAACGGCCATAGCGCGTGCCGTTGCGTCTGTACCGCCGCCTGGTGACGCGTGTGTGACTACATTGATGGGGCGTACCGGGAAGTCGTCCTGCGCAATGCCGAGAGATGTCGACAGCAAAAAGATGCTGCCGGCAAGTGCTCTCAGCGTGCAGGTGTCGGGGTGAGTCGGTCTCATCGGGTCAACTCTAGTGCAAAAATGGGGCTAAAAGAAATGGCAAAAGAAATGGGGCCAGATCCCTTTTTCGTATGGGGCCAGATCTTTTTTACAGATCCCTTTTAAAAAAGGGATCTGGCCCCATTCTTGCCTTTCTTGCCAGCGTTCCTACTGTAGAATCCGGAAACACGCTCGGAGGGTGATTCGATGGTCTCGACACGGTGGTTTGGGGGATATCAGAGCCTTGTGGCAACGCTGTTCTGCGGAGTTCTGGCGGCCGTACCCGGCAGCGCTCACGCCCAGGACCGCTACGCGGTCGACTGGGAGGCGGTCGCCGTGGAGTCGATGGGGCATTTCTCGGCACTGCTGCGTATCGATACCAGCAATCCGCCCGGCAACGAGACAAGGGCCGCGACCTATCTCCAGAGCGTGCTCGGGCAGGCGGGTATCGATGCCGATCTTTTTGCCCTCGACCCGGCGCGCGCCAATATGGTTGCGCGGCGTCGCGGTAACGGCAGCAAGGAGCCACTTCTCGTCATGGGGCACACCGACATCGTCGGCGTGCAACACGACAACTGGACCATCGATCCATTCGGTGCCGTTCTCAAAGACGGTTACGTCTATGGGCGCGGGTCTCTCGATGACAAGGATAATGTCACTGCCGCGCTAATGCTGATGCTGTTGATGCAGCGTCTCGACGTTGCACTCGACCGCGATGTCATCTTTCTGGCCGAGTCCGGCGAGGAGGGGACGACGAGATTCGGTGTCGACTACATGGTCGAGAACCACTGGGACGAGATTGCTGCGGAGTACTGCCTGGCCGAGGGGGGAGGGGCTGTGTCGCGCGATGGCGAAGTGCAACACGTCACAATTGCGACAACGGAGAAGTATCCGATGCGTGTCCGGCTCGTCGCCCATGGGACCGCTGGGCATGGCTCAGTCCCGAGAATCGACAACGCCATTTCGATGTTATCCAGGGCCGTAGCGCGACTCGCCGCCTGGCAGTCGCCACTGCGCCTCAACGAGACGACGCGGGCGTACTTCGATCGCCTCGCGGATATCAGCCCGCCCGACGCAGCCAACCGCTACAAGGGTGTGCTCGATCCCGCACGGCAGTCTCGGATCGAACGCTACTTCGCGGAACAGGAACCGCAGCATTACTCTCTACTGCGAACGTCGGTCGTGCCGACGATTCTAAGCGGGGGTTTTCGCCGCAACGTCATCCCTTCCGAAGCCGAGGCGACGATCGATATTCGCGGGCTACCGGATGAAAATCCGGAGGAGTTCTATCGTGATCTCGCTGGTGTCGTCAACGATCCGAATATCGAGATCATCCCCGAAGATATCTACCGGCCGGCAAGCCCGCCCTCCGATCTCGACAACGAGATGTTTCGGGCGCTCGAGGCTGTCACGACGAGACTTTATCCGAACGCCGTGACCCTGCCGACGATGCTCACGGGCGCGACGGACATGGCTCAGATTCGCGCGCGCGGTACGCAGTGCTACGGCTTCGGCCCGATCAGGACCGAGATCGATATCACGGGCGGCGGCGGAGCGCACGGCGATGACGAGCGCATCATGGAGGGTTCGTTGTTGAATCTCGTGCAATTCCTGTGGTACGCCGTCCTCGAAGTCGCCGCGAGCGAGGATTAAGAACCGCGGCGAAAAAAGGGACACGGCCCCTTCTTCTCCCCCTTTTCTCGGTGCGATCAAACGTTGAATTGAAAGCGGACGACGTCGCCGTCGGCGAGGACGTAATCCTTTCCCTCCAAGCGCATCTCCCCGGCTTCCTTCGCGCCCTGCTCGCCGCGAAGCGCGATTAACCGGTCGCAGGTGATGACCTCCGCACGAATAAAGCCGCGTTGAAAATCGGTATGAATCTCGCCCGCGGCTTCGTAAGCGCTCGCGCCTCGCGGCACGGTCCAGGCACGGGTTTCCTTCGTATCCGCCGTATAGAAGGTCTGCAGGCCGAGCAGTTCGTACGCTGCGGTAATAATGCGCTTCAGCCCGGGTTCGCTCAAACCAAGTTCTCGCAGGTATTCCGCCTGTTCGGCCGCATCCAGCTGCGCGAGTTCGGCCTCCAGCGCCGCGCAGATTGCGACAACGGGGGAGCCCTCCTGCTCGGCATAGGCTACGACTCGTTCCAGATAGGGATTGTGTTCCGGCCCGCCCTCGGCGAGATTCGCGATATACATCACGGGCTTCGCGGTGATGAGATGCACGCTCTGCAGTAGCAGTGCTTCCCGCGGCTCGAACGCCAGATCCCTGACCGGCGTCCCGGCTTCCAGCGCTAACAGGACGCGTCCCAAGAGATCGCGCCAACTTACCACCTCCTTATCATTGGCCTTGGCCAGCCGCGCGGCTTTGTCGAATGCTCTCTCGACGGTTTCGAGATCTGCGAGAAGCAACTCGGTATTGATAACCTCGATGTCCTTTATCGGATCGATCTCGCCGGAGACGTGAGTGATATCGTCGCTCGAGAAGCAGCGTACGATGTGGGCGATTGCGTGCGTCTCGCGTATGTGTGCGAGGAACCGATTACCGAGGCCTTCCCCGGTCGATGCGCCCTTCACGAGGCCGGCGATGTCGACGAACTCCACGACGGTCGGAACGATGCGCTTCGGTTTCGCGATGTCTGCGAGCGCCAGGAGTCGCTCGTCGGGCACATTCACGATGCCGACGTTGCGGTCGATCGTGCAGAAAGGATAGTTCTCCGCCGGGATCTCGGACGCCGTGAGCGCATTGAAAAGCGTCGACTTGCCGACATTGGGCAGGCCAACGATGCCGCACTTGATACCCACCCGTGCTACTCCTTGCTTAAGTCGTCGTCTTTCTTGTATGCGCGAGGTTCGACGCCGCGGCTATGGAGCTGGGTCTTGGCCTGTTCCCCTCCGTCTTCGAGGAAGATCGGTAGCACGTCTATGGACGCATTGATGGCGTCCAGGATCTCATCCTCGTCGGCGGACGACGCGGCCCTGAGAACATAGTTGACGACCTCGTCGCGTCTCCCTTTGCCCGGATGCCCGATTCCGAGCCGGAGGCGCCAGAATGCTTTGCCCACGCATTGAACGACGTCGCGCATGCCGTTGTGGCCACCGTGACCGCCGTCGAACTTGAGCTGCGCGCGGCCCGGTTCGAGATCCAGCTCGTCATACGCAATCAACACATTCTCGAGCGGTATCTTGTAGTACGACGCCACTGAGACCATGGCACGGCCGCTATCGTTCATGAAGGTTTGGGGCTTGAGCAGCCGAATGCGATGCGAGCCGATCGTAATCTCGGCGATTTCGCCGTGAAATCGATTCTCTATCTTGAACACTCCGCCATGAGCCCGGGCCAGGAGGTCGGCGAACCAGAAGCCGGCATTATGGCGCGTGCGCTGGTGCTCGGGGCCGGGATTCCCGAGTCCGACGATGAGTTCAAGCTGCTGTCCCATAGCGGCACCCCTAGTGCCTTGTCTCACAGATAATTTACCTAATTCGCCGCATCTTTTCGCGCCTGGCCGTGTTGCGGTTCCTCGCGATAGTCCCGCTATTCCTCGTCGCCGCGCTTTGCCAGGCGCGAATATCCGCAGGCGACTTAAGCAGGTTATCTGTGGGACGGGGCACTTGCATCAGATTTCTCGACAAAAAGGCCGCCCGAAGGCGGCCTTGGTTCGACTCGTCGTGATCGTCCTAGTCGGAGGGTTCCTCCGACGAGGCATCGCCGGAATCCGTGGGTGCCTCGCCCTCTGCTGGCTCCTCGCCTTCCACGGGCTCCTCGCCTTCCTCCAGCTCTTCGCCTTCTTCGGGCTCGATAATCTCGTCTTCCTCTTCCCGTCGCGGCGGGCTGATAGAGATGACTGCCGGGTCCTGGTCGTGCGCGAGCGCTGTCAACTCGACGCCCTTGGGAACGACGACGTCCGACAGATGCAGAAGCTGGTTCAGCTCGAGGTCGGTGACATCGAGTTCGAGGAATTCGGGAAGATCTTTCGGCAGGCAGGAGACCTCGACATCTGTGATCAGGTGGGCGATCTCACCGCCTTGATCTCTAACGCCAATGGCTTCTTCCTCACCGATATAGTGGATCGGCACATTGAGCGTGATCTTTTCGTCCTCGAGAATCCGCTGGAAGTCCAGATGCAGTACCTGGCGCTTGGCCGGATGACGCTGAACATCCTTAACGATGACTGCTTGCGTCGTGCCCTTGAGATTCACCGTCAGAATACTGGTATAGAACGCTTCCTGCCCCATCTGAAGCTGAAGCCGGTCCTTCTCGAGCATGACGGATTGCGGCTCCTGGCCGCCGCCGTACATGATGGCCGGGACCTTACCGCACTTACGCAGGCGCCGGCTCTCGCTCGTGCCCAGTTTCTCCCGTACCTCTGCATCCAGCTCGAAGCCAGTGCTCATCGTTCTCTCCTATCGAGGGCGCGGGATGATACCAGGGGTAGCTAGTCCACGTATAGAGAGCTAACGGACTCCGCGTCGCTGATCCGTCGGACGGTCTCCGCCAGCAGCTCGGCAACGCTGAGCTGGCGGATCTTCGTGCAGGCCGCGGCTTCGCCGTTTAGAGGAATCGTGTCGGTGACGACGAGTTCGTCCAGGACCGAGTTCTCGATCCGTTCCACGGCCGGTCCGGAGAGCACGGGGTGGGTAATGTAGGCTACGACCCGCACGGCGCCCTGGTCCTTGAGTGTCTTACCGGCTGCGCAGAGCGTACCAGCCGTGTCGACGAGATCGTCGATCAAAACGCAGGTCTTGCCGTCGACCGCGCCGATCACGTTCATGACCTCTGCCGTATTCGCCTGCGGCCGCCGTTTATCGATGATGGCCAAATCGGCATCATCGAGGCGCTTGGCCAACGCCCTCGCACGGACGACGCCGCCGACATCGGGCGAAACGACGACCATGTCGTTATATTCCTGCTTCCAGGCGTCCCCGAGCAAAACCGGAGATGCATAGACGTTATCGACTGCGATATCGAAGAACCCCTGAATCTGGTCGGCGTGGAGATCGATAGTCAGGACGCGATCGATACCGGCGCTCGCGATCAGCTTCGCGACCAGTTTGGCCGTTATCGGTACGCGGCTCGCGCGTGGGCGGCGATCCTGGCGGGCGAAGCCGAAATACGGTATCAGTGCCGTGATCCGGGCCGCGGATGCTCGCCGACAGGCGTCGGCCATGACCAGGAGCTCCATGAGATTTTCATTGCCGGGGGGGCAGGTCGGTTGGATGAGGAAAACGTCCCGACCGCGGACATTTTCCATGATCTCGAGCTTGACCTCGCCATCGCTAAAACGGCCAACGCTGATCTTTCCGAGCGGTACATGGAGATGATGCGCAATGCTCTGAGCCAGCGCGGGATGGGCGTTACCGGAGAATACCGTGATCGTTCCTGGGTCCAATCTAAACTCCAAAGCCAGTGGCCTTATGATGATGGCTGGGGTGGCAGGATTCGAACCTGCGAATGACGGGATCAAAACCCGTTGCCTTAACCACTTGGCTACACCCCACTTCTGCCCCGTATTGTGATGGCGGTCACCTGATCAGTTCAAGCTAGCTCCAGGAACCGCGGCTAGTCGACGACGACACTCTGCCATTGATCGACGATCACGCGAAGCTCGAGGTCTCGATGAGAGAGGTCGATTCGCCGCGGCAACAAGATGCCATCCTCTAGTTGATAGGTTTGATAAGTCAGCATCCACAGGCGCTGCTCGAGTGACTGCAACGCGTCCTCCGGGCCGAGTGCCGTTGTAGCGGGGTACATCGGGTCCGGAAGTCCCAATAACCAGGCGCTGAAGCTTCTAACCGGAAGCCACCAGCCCATGAGCTCGGACAACTCGACCTCCGGGTCCGCGAGCTCCCAGCTCTCGCCGCGTGCGCGTACGGTGAGCTTGTCCGGCGGACCCGCGACCTCGAGCACGCCCGCCCCGAGTGGTCCGCTTATCGACAGGTCCAGGGACTCCGGAAACTGTTGCCAGCGAAAGCGCCCCTGGAAAGCCCGCTCACCTGTATCGACGGCGATCCGTCCGCGTAGATCCCACCCTTCGAGTTGCTCCAGGTAACTTCGTCGTTCGGGATAGCTGAATTCGTCTTGCGTTGCCGGCGTGTGGGCGCAGCCGCCTAAACCTGAGGCGAGCAACGCCGGTGCGAGTGCCCACTTGAGAATGCGCGTCATGGCGCGAGGCGCTGATCCAGCTCCTGTAGATGCCGACTGTCCGGGGTTTCCTGCAGCTTCTGTTGCAGAAGTTCGAGCGCAATCTCTTGATTGCCGAGCGCCCACTGCGTGTCCACGATATGCGCGGCGACCTCGGGGTCGGGAAAGAGCTCATAGGCTCTTTCCAAATGGGTCAACGCAGCCTCGTAGTCGCCCAGGTTGAATAGCACCCAACCCATGCTGTCGATGATTGCCGGGTTGTTGGGCGCGAGTGCGAGCGCTTGCTCCAGGTACTCGAGCGCTTCTTCATGGCGGCTCATCTGATCGGTCAGGAGGTAGCCGAGAGCGTTCATTAATCCCGGGTCGTCCGGTTTGTCGCGCACGAGGGACTCGAGCGCATTGGCCGAACGCCGGTTACGACCCTGCTCTTGATAGAGCAGCGCCTGCGCATACCGCAATGACCGGTTACGGCGATATTCCCGAAGCCCTTCACGTAGAGTCTCGTCCGCGGCATCGAACTCCGCTCGGTTAATCTCGCGTTGGGCAATTGAGATGAAGAGCTGGACGTGCGCGCCCTGCAGAACCTCGTCGTTCGGGGATTCGGCTACGGCGTCCGCCAGTCGTTGCATGGCTTCCGCTTCTCGCTGCAACTGCATCATGAACTCGGTCTCTGCGACGAGTATCTCCGTCGCGTAGTCTGGATTGGCGATACCGAACTCTCGCAGGTGCAGCAATGCACCCTCCTGATCATCGAGTTCGGAAAACAGCAGATTCGCGGCTCTGAGCTGGGCCTCGACGGCGTTAGTTCCGGAGGTGACACGAGAGTAAGATCGAAAAGCCTGCAGCGCCTGCTCCTCCGACTCGGCGATCCGGCCGAGGTAGAAAAACGCTTCATCTCGGTACCGCGGTTGCGACCTGAGTTCGGTGAAGTGACCCTTGGATGCGTCAAGATCATCGAGAGTCAATGTAAGAAATGCCAGGGCACGGACGGCTTCGGGCAGGCCAGGATTCTCGGCGAGAATGTCATCCAATAGATTCCGGGCTGGCTCTTGCTGTCCAGTGGAGAGAAGGAGCTCGGCGTATTGCAGACGCACCTCTAATTCGGGCCGCTCCTCGGCGATGCTCTCGGCGAGTTCCAGCCCCTCCTCGGTGCGGCCCGCGATCAGCAACAGCCGCGCATAGAGTAATTGTGCCTCTACCCACTCCGGTTCCAACTCGACGGCGAGTTCCGCATTGTCGAGGGCGAGTAGATAATCTCCGGACCGCAAGCCCAGTCTGGCTAGACCATAGTAGCCTTCGGGCGTGTCCGGATACTCCGCAACGAGCTGCGACACGACCGACGTTGTCGTTCGTGTATCCGATTCGCTCGCCATGAATTCGATCAGGAATGCGAGCGCGGGACCGTGGCTCTCGGTCGCCGCGAGAATCTGTTCGAATTCGGCGACGGCGCCATCCGCATCGCCGGAACGCAGCCGGAAGATACCGAGATACTGATGCACGCGGGGGTTGTCGGGCGTCAGTTCCTGCCACCGCTCGGCCGCCTGCAAGCCGGTCTCGGTCAGGCTGAGTTGATGGGCCAGTTCAGCGGTCAGTTCTGCGTATCGCGGATCGTCGGAAAGGAGCGCGGCCGCGAGGTAATTCTCAACAGCCTCCGCGCCATCCTGCCGTTCCTGTGCGATCGAGGCCAGGACGACGTGGGAATCGATATCGATTCGCGGAACACTCGACTGCCACAAGCCGCCCGTCGCGCAGCCTGCGAGCCACGTGACCACTATCGCCAATAAGCATTTGCTGGAATTCGTCATGGGTTGCGCCTGAACTATACCTGAACGTGCAGCCTGCTAGTGCGGTAGCGTACGATCTTGTGCTGGTATAGGGATTGACTGACAATTCGACCTCCTTTCACGGCGCATTGTTCCACGCCACATAGCCAAGACGGAGGCCGCATGGGGAGCCTGCGAGATTTATTGACAACATGGCTGGATCCTGAACTAACGGGTCCGCTCTTCCTGGACTGGGGCCTGAGGTTGCTGGCGGCGCTGTTTGTCTTCATCTTCGGCCGCTGGATCGCGAAGGCGCTCGCCGGCTGGTTCAGACGGACGGTTGGTAAAGCCGATGTCGACCCAACGCTCAACCGGTTTTTGTCGAGTGTCATCTATATTGTACTCATGGTGCTGGTCGTCTTGACGGCGCTGAGTTCGCTCGGCGTGAACACGACCAATTTCCTCGCCGTCTTCGGCGCGGCGGGTCTGGCCGTCGGGCTCTCACTCAAGGATTCGCTTTCGAATTTCGCCGCGGGAGTGATGCTCGTCTTCTTTCGCCCGTTCAAGTCCGGTGATTACATCGAAGCTGCCGGCATCGCCGGTACCGTCGAGAGCATCAAGATTTTCAATACGGTTTTAAAGACGGCCGACAATCGTGTGATCACAGTTCCGAATTCACTGATCTATGCGGATTCGATCACGAATTTCTCGGCTCAAGACAAGCGTAGGATCGACCTCGTCATCGGCATCGGGTATGACGACGATATTGCGAGAGCGAAGGCGTTGATCCGGGGCGTGCTTGCTCAAGACGACCGCATCCTCGATGAACCGGCACCGGTCATGCTGTTGCTGGAACTTGGCGAGAGCAGTGTCGACATTGCTGTCAGACCGTGGGTTCAGAGCGGCGACTACTGGCTGGTCCGTAGCGACCTGCTCGAGCGGATCAAACGGGCACTCGAGACCGCCGGCTTGTCTATCCCGTATCCTCAGCGGGATCTGCATATCGTTGATCAAGCCGGCGGCGAAGCGTGAAAGATTCCATTCAGGAGCGGTTGAGCGGTCTCGTCGAACGATTCGAGGAAATCGGTCATCTTCTGAGTGATCCGAACGTCATCGGTGACCAGGACAAGTTCCGAGACTTGTCCAAGGAGTACGCCCGTCTGGAGGAGGTCGCTAGAGACTTCGGCGCGTTTCAGAAAGTCGAGCAGGGGATATGCGATGCCCGGGAGATGCTGGAGAGTGACGACCCGGAACTCAGAGAACTCGGCCAGGAGGAACTGGAGGTACTCCTGGAGCAGAGCGAAGCTCAAGAGCATCGTCTGACGCTTCATCTTATCCCCGTAGACCCGGACGATGATGCGAATCTCTTCCTCGAGATTCGCGCGGGGACGGGCGGCGATGAGGCCGCGCTCTTCGCGGGCGATCTATTCAGGATGTACAGCCGCTACGCCGAGAGTAAGCGGTGGCGGGTAGAGGTTCTTTCCTTGAGCGACGGAGAGCACGGTGGCTATAAGGAGATCATCTCCCGTGTCGTGGGTAAGGGGGCCTATGCGAAGCTCAAATTCGAGTCCGGCGCCCATCGGGTACAGCGGGTACCCGAAACGGAATCTCAGGGGCGAATTCATACGTCCGCATGCACGGTTGCCGTTCTTGCGGAACCCGAGGACGTAGAAGATGTAGACGTCAATACCGCGGATCTGCGCATAGATACCTATCGCGCGTCGGGGGCTGGGGGGCAGCACGTCAACAAGACCGACTCGGCCGTGCGGCTAACGCACCTACCGACGGGGATCGTCGTGGAGTGTCAGGACGAGCGATCACAACACAAGAATCGAGCGCGGGCGATGTCGCTTCTGCAGGCTCGGCTGCACGATGCCGAGGTAACGAAACAGCAGACCGAGACGGCCGAGAAGCGGCGTAACCTAGTCGGATCCGGCGATCGCTCCGAGCGTATCCGCAGCTATAACTATCCGGAAGGGCGGGTTACGGATCATCGCATCGATCTCAAGCTGTATAAACTCGATGAGATTATTCAGGGGGATCTGGACCTTCTTATCGAGCCGCTGACCAATGAACATCAGGCTGAACAACTCGCCGCCGTCAGCGACATCTAGTCTCGGCGAACTCACCGAGTGGGGGTGCCGCGCGCTAGCCGCTGCGAGCTCGACCCCGCGGCTGGATACCGAGTTATTATTGGCCATGGCGGCTGATCGGGCGCGCAGCGCGATCCTCGGTTTTTCCGAGGATCTCGTGCCGGCGGGCGCAAGCGAGCGTTTCCGGGAGCTGATTCAGGAGCGGCGCGGGGGCGTGCCGCTCGCTTATCTGACGGGGCATAAGGAGTTCTACTCGCTTGATCTTAACGTGAGCCGGGATACGCTCGTGCCGCGTCCGGAAACCGAGCTGCTGGTCGGCCTGGCACTCGATCAGCTCGAGCCGATGAACGACGCGAAAGTACTGGATCTCGGTACGGGCTGTGGCGCGATCGCGCTGGCCCTGAAGCGCGAACGCCCCGATATCCAGGTTACGGCCGTCGATTCGAGCACCGCGGCGGTACGTGTAGCTCAACAGAACGCGACACGATTGGCGCTCGACGTGAGGTGGGCACGATCGAGATGGTTCGACGCGCTCGAAGGTGAACGGTACGACTTGATCGTCGCGAATCCGCCTTACGTTGCGAGTTCGGATCTACGTCGGTCCCGGGAGCTATGCCATGAGCCTAATGCCGCGCTGGATGGCGGCGAGGACGGCCTCGACGCGATCCGTCTGATCCTGGCTCGCGCCCGTGAATACCTCAGGCCGGGCCGGTATCTCATACTGGAACATGGTTACGATCAGGGCTCGGCCGTAACAGCACTCGCCCGAGAGAACGATTATCGGCACGTTCAGATCCATCGCGACCTGAGCGGCCACGATCGAGTTCTCGTTGGGCAGGCACCATGACGGAATCTATCCGCTACGCTCGACACGTTGCGCTGCCGGAGATCGGCGAGGCCGGGCAGGGGCGTATCGCGGCCGCGAACCTGCTGCTGGTCGGGCTCGGCGGGTTGGGTTGCCCGGCGGCGCAGTACCTCGTCGCGAGCGGTGTCGGTGCGATGGTATTGAATGACTTCGATCGGATCGACGAGAGTAACCTGCCGAGGCAGATTCTGTTCGGTCCCGCCGATGTCGGCGAACTCAAGGTCAAAGTGGCGCAAGCGCGGCTGGAGGCGTCGAATCCAGCAGTCAGTGTGCGCGCTGTTCATGAGCGGCTCGACCCGGAGGCGCTCGAGGCCGAGATCGCCAAGGCGTCGCTGGTGCTGGACGGCAGCGATAATTTCGCGACACGGCTGGCGGTAAACCGTGGGGCCGTGCGTACAGGCACGCCGTTGGTATTCGGAGCAGCGATCCGGTTCGAAGGACAGGTCGGAGTGTTTTTGAACGATGGGTCGGGCCCGTGTTATCGGTGTCTCTACGATGACGAGGACGACTGGTTGGGAAACTGTCAGGGTAACGGCGTGCTGGCGCCGGTGCCCGGTGTCGTCGGTACGATCATGGCGGTCGAAGCGTTGAAAATTCTGCTCGGGATCGAATCCACGCTGCGCGATCGCTTGCTTCTCTGGGACGCGGGCAGCGGGGATTGGAGAAATGTGGCGATAAAGTCCGATCCGGGCTGCCCGGTTTGTCAGGCTGCCTCTGCTTCGTAACTCAGATTTGGGGACAACCAGCGCTCGGTCTCGGCCAATGTCCAACCCTTGCGAGCGGCATAGTCGCCGACCTGATCGCACCCGATCTTACCGACACCGAAGTAGTGCGCTTTGGGGTGGGAAAAATACCAGCCACTGACCGCGGCCGTCGGCACCATCGCGAATGAGTCCGTAAGCGCGATACCGGCGGTGTTCTCGACGTCAAGGAGTTCCCACAACGTCCCTTTCTCCGTGTGATCCGGACACGCGGGATAGCCTGGCGCTGGGCGAATTCCGTTGAATGCCCCCGCGATAAGGGCTGCGCTGCCGAAATCCTCATCGTCGGCATAGCCCCAGAACTCTGTGCGCACGCGTTGGTGTAACCGCTCCGCGAAGGCTTCGGCCAGGCGATCGGCCAGCGCTTTGAGAATAATCGCCGAGTAATCGTCGTGCCGCGCTTCGAACCGAGCGACGTGCTCGTCGAGCCCGATTCCTGCGGTGATGGCGAACGCACCGAGATAGTCGGCGCCGCATCCGACAGGCGCGATCAGGTCGGCCAGACAGTCGTTGCTCAAGTCCGCGCGCTTGCGGCGTTGTTGTCGCAAGTGATGCAGTATTGCGGACACACTCTTTCGATCCTCGCCGGTGTAGACCTCGATGTCGTCGCCGGTCGAGTTCGCCGGAAAGAACCCAATCACGCCCGAAGCGCCGAACCAATTCTCGTCGACGAGTTGTGCGAGCAACCGTTGCGCGTCCGCATAGAGGTTGCGCGCCGCAGCTCCTACGGTGGCGTCTTCGAGAATCTCGGGAAAGCGGCCGTGGAACTCCCAGGCGTTGAAGAACGGCATCCAGTCGATATATCCGATCAACTCCCGGAGCGGGTAGTTTGAAAACGTCTGCAGTCCGAGTGATCCTGGTCGTGGCGGCGAGTAGCCTGCCCAGTTCCAGCTGAGGCTATTGGTCCGTGCCTCACTCAACGACAGCTCGGGATCTTTGGAGCTCTTGCCTTCGTGCCGTCGCCGCCTGTCGTTATGTTCCCTTGCGATCTTGCTCGTGAAGCGGGCCCGCCCCTCACCAGTGAGTGTTTGAACAACGCTCACGGATCGAGACGCATCTTTTACGTACACGACGGGCCCTTCATAGGCGGGATCGATCTTAACGCTCGTATGCGCGGGCGAAGTCGTCGCGCCGCCGATCAACAACGGAATCGAAATCTCTTGGCGTTGCATTTCGTTCGCGACATGGACCATCTCATCCAACGACGGCGTGATGAGGCCGGAGAGGCCGATCGCGTCCGCACCGATTTCTTTCGCAGTCGCGAGGATCTTATCGGCTGGCACCATGACGCCGAGGTCCGTAATCTCGAAGTTATTGCATTGGAGTACAACACTTACAATATTCTTGCCGATGTCGTGTACGTCGCCCTTGACCGTTGCGAGTACAAGCTTCGCTTTTGCAGTATCGCCGCTCTTCTCGTCGTCAATGAAGGGAACGAGATGAGCCACGGCCTTCTTCATGACTCTGGCCGACTTCACGACCTGTGGCAGAAACATCTTACCGTTCCCGAAAAGATCTCCCACGACGTTCATTCCGTCCATGAGCGGACCTTCGATGATGTCGAGCGGCTGCGTCGCGCCGTGTCGCGCCTCCTCGGTATCCTCGATGACGTAGGTATCGACTCCTTGAACGAGCGCGTGCTCGAGCCGCTTCTCGACAGGCCACTCGCGCCAGGCCTCGTCGACTTTTTCCTCGGGCCGATCGCTTTTTCCGCTATAGCGTTCGGCCAACTTGAGGAGTCGTTCAGTGGCGTCGCCGCGGCGATTCAGGATTACATCCTCGACGGCTTTTCGAAGTGCCTCGGGGATGTCCGCGTAGACGGCTAACTGCCCGGCGTTGACGATGCCCATATTCATTCCGGCCGCAACGGCGTGATAAAGGAATACCGAGTGCATGGCTTCGCGGACGCGATTATTGCCGCGAAACGAGAATGAGACGTTGCTAACGCCGCCACTAATCATCGTATGTGGTAGCGCTGCCTTGATTTGCCGTGTGGCTTCTATGAAGGCAATGCCGTAGCTGTTGTGCTCCTCGATTCCCGTCGCAACCGCGAAGATATTCGGGTCGAAAATGATATCCTCGGGCGCAAAGCCAACCTTCTCGACGAGTAGTTCGTGAGAACGCGTGCAGATCGCGACTTTCCGTTCGATGCTGTCGGCCTGTCCTTGCTCGTCGAACGCCATGACGAGTACTGCGGCGCCATATTTCAGAACCTCGCGCGCCTGCTCGAGAAATTGAGCCTCACCCTCTTTAAGGCTTATCGAGTTGACGATGCCTTTGCCCTGGATGCACTTGAGGCCGGCGGTAATGACACTCCATTTCGAGGAGTCGACCATGATGGGGACTCTTGCGATGTCGGGTTCCGAAGAGATCAACTTGAGGAACCGCTCCATCGCCGCCTCGGAATCCAACATGCCTTCGTCCATGTTGACATCGATGATCTGGGCGCCGTTCTCAACCTGTTGCCGCGCTACTGATAATGCCTGGTCGTAGTCATCTGCTTCGATGAGTTTCTTGAAGCGTGCGGAGCCGGTGATGTTAGTGCGCTCCCCGACATTAGCGAAAAGGCTTTCCGGGCCTATAGTCAGCGGCTCGAGTCCCGCGAGGCGGCTCTGCTTCGAAATCTTACGAGTCGGCCTAGGCTGACACGATGCAACGGCGGCCGCGATGGCGCGTATGTGCGCCGGCGTCGCGCCACAACAACCACCGACAAGATTGACCCAACCACGTTGCGTGAATTCGCTGATGATCTCCGCCATGTGCTCGGGAGTGTCGTCATACTCGCCGAACTCATTGGGTAGCCCAGCGTTCGGGTGAACGCTGACAAGTGTCTCAGCCAGACTTGCCAACTCTTCGATATGCGGGCGCAGTTCCTGTGCCCCGAGCGCACAGTTCAGGCCCGTGATCAACGGTCTGGCATGGCGCACCGAGTTGTAGAACGCTTCGAGAGTTTGGCCGGATAATGTCCGGCCAGACGCATCGGTTATCGTTCCGGAGATCATGATCGGTATGTCGAGTTGGCGTTCATCGAGAACCGTCCGCATCGCATAGAGCGCCGCCTTTGCGTTCAAGGTATCGAAGATCGTCTCGATCATGAGTAGATCGACGCCGCCATCGATGAGCGCCACGGCCGCGTCGCCGTAGGTATCGGCGAGTTCGTCGAACGTGACATTGCGGGCGGCCGGATCGTTGACATCCGGTGAGATCGAGCAGGTTCGACTGGTCGGACCGAGCACGCCAGCGACGAATCTCGGCGTGCCGGTTTCTTCTTCGCAAGCGTCCGCCGCCGCTCGCGCGATTTTGGCGGCAGTCAGGTTCAGTTCCGCGACGAGGTCGGACATCTCGTAGTCACTGAGAGAGGGCGCGCTGGAATTAAACGTATTCGTCGTAATGATGTCGGCGCCCGCATCGAAGAACTCACCGTGGATCCTCGTAATCGATTCCGGTTGCGTGATCGAGAGTAGATCGTTATTACCCTTAAGCGAGGTCGGCCAGTCGGCGAAGCGGTCTCCGCGAAAATCCTCCTCGGTCAGGGTTAGATTCTGGATGCTCGTGCCCATGGCGCCATCGAGTATGACGATGCGCTCCGATAGCAGGCGTTCCAGTTGCTCGCGCCGGTTCATGGCGCAACTCCATCGTCGTTGGACTCCGGCCTGATCCCCAACGTATGGCAGATCGCATAGGTGAGCTCGGCGCGATTGAGCGTATAGAAATGGAATTCGTCGACGCTGTGGCGATGTAGCGCATCCACTTGCTCGATCGCGACGCTGGCCGCAATCATCCGGCGCGTTTCCGGGTCGTCGTTCAGCCCGTCGAAATGGTCCTTTAATGCATCCGGAACGCTCGCGCCACAATCTGCGGCGAAGTTCAGCATCCTCGGGAAATTGGTGATCGGCAGGATCCCGGGCACGATTACAACGTCTATCCCGGCCGACTCGCAGCGATCCCGGAAGCGCAAGAACACGTTCGCATCGAAGAAGAACTGAGTGATAGCCCTCGTGGCGCCGAGGTCGATCTTGCGTTTGAGATAATCCAGATCCGACTCTGCGCTGACGGCCTCCGGATGAACCTCGGGATAGGCCGCTACAGAGATGTCGAAATCACCGACTGTCATGAGACCCTCGACCAGATTGGAGGCATAGGCGAAGCCGTCTGCCAGCGGTACGTAATCCGTTACGTCTTTAGGTGTGTCGCCGCGAAGAGCCACGATGTGCCTGATGCCTTCGTCCCAGTAGCCCCGTGCCGTTTCGAGTACCTGTTCCCGGGTTGCGCCGATACAGGTGAGGTGGGGTGCGCAGGTCAACTCGGTCTCGGATTGAATTCGCCGCACGATCCGGTGAGTCCGATCCCGCGTAGAGCCGTCGGCGCCGTAGGTGACGGAGACGAAGCGCGGCCGCAACGGCGCGAGACGCTGTATCGAGCGCCACAGAGTCTCTTCCATTTTCTCCGTTGCCGGTGGGAAGAACTCGAACGAGACCTGAATGTCAGTGGCCATCGCGTATATCTCCTTCCGCCGGAGTCGCTCTGGTTGCTAGAGCGACCAGCACCGCACTCTCGCTGCTTCGACTGACCTCGACGGGAGTCAAGCCCGCTTGCTTGATCCAGGCACCGAGCCTTTCCTCGTTGACGGGCGAACCCGGTGTCTCCACGACGAGCAGATGACCGTCATTCCTCAATACCGCCACGGCCTGCTGAATGGCATCCCCGGGACGATCGGCGGTACCCAGTACGCGGTCCATCGTCACGATGTCAAAGCTCTTGCGCGGAAATCTCAAGCTATACATGTTGCCGTCCTGGACCGTGCAGTTCGTTAGCCCTTCCATGGAGACTCGCGCACGCGCCACCAGCCGCATCTCTCGCGATTGGTCTACGGCGACGGTGCGCCTCGCACGGGGCGCCAGCAGTCGCAACATGCTGCCCGTACCGGTTCCTACGTCGAGCAGGTCGCCGAGTGATCCCTCCGAAGCTCCTGCCTCCGGCAGGTGTCCGTGTAGTAATTTCTCGACCGTGGCGCCGACTTCAGTGATTGCGGCTGCGTTGAGCGGGCGCACACCCAGGTCGCTCAGAAGCTCACGCGCACGGGCCTGGCGGCCCTTCAGAATAGCCTCCAGGCGACTGAGGTCTTGTGTGAACTCGGGATCGTCATCGGGAAGGCAGTTCAATGCCTCCTGCACGAGGCAGAGGCGGTCCTCGTCGATGGTTACTCGATAATAGACCTCGTTCTGATCGCGCGTTCGACGCAACACGCGTGCCTCGCACATGAGTTTCAGGTGCCGGGAGACGCGCGGCTGGCTCAGGCCAGTGACACGTGTGATCTCGCCCACGGTCAGTTCGCCCTGCCTAAGGGCCGCCAGCAGGCGCAATCGCGTCGGGTCACCGAGTACCCGAAGCAAATCGACGAGCTCCTGCGAAGTCTTCATAGCAAAATCAGTTTATAAAGATGACGTTATATACAGTCTACAGGCACGGCTGTCAAAGGATTGATGTCCAGATTTAACAGAATTGGGCCGAGAAAAAGCGGCCGTGGAGTGGAGAAGAAGTGGCCAGATCCCTTTTTCATGAGCCACGCGGGATTTGGAACGATCTCGAGAAAAAAGGAATCTGGCCTCTTTCTTCTAGTGTAGCGTTTGGCTGGGTGTCGCCCCACCGAGGATCGCTTCGACGTCGGCCGCATCGTATTGGAAGGCGCAATTACAGAACTCACAGGTCAGTTCCACCTGGCCGGTTTCTGCGATGAGGCTTGCTAACTCAGCGGCGCCGAGCATGCGGACGACACCGGCGAGATGGCTGGGTGTACAGTGGCAGTCGTGGGTCACCGGGCGCGGCTTGAAGAGCCGGATCGTGTAGTCGCTAAAGAGTCTCGGCAGCAACTGCGCTGCGGGAAGCTCGCTGAGTTCGCTCGCAGATACGGTGCTGGCTAGTGCCACGGCCGTTTCGAATGTGTTGTCGGAAGGGTCGTTGCTCGGCAGCGCTTGCAGGAGCAGCCCGGCAACGCGCGTATCCGTGCCGGTCAATGCCAGACTCGTCGGAGGCTGCTCGGATTGCCTGAAGTACTCCTCCAGGCATGCGTCCAGCCTCGAGCTCACGAGTGGAACGATTCCCTGAAAACAACGGCCGTCCTCGCCCGTGTCGAGATTCACGGTCAAGCGGCCTCGTCCCAGAAGGGTTTTGTCCGTAGCCGCCTCACGCCATTGCGCCATGCCGCGCACTTTGAGTTCGCTCGAGCATTGGATCAGCAGAAGTTTGACGGGACCCTCGCCCTGTAGTTGCAGAGAGACTTTCGGCGCACCCTTGAGCCCCGTGATCAGGAGTACCGTTGCGGCGACGGCCTCACCCAATAGTCGGCGGAGATTATTGGGGTAGTCATGCTGCGCCAAAACCTGTCGCCAGGTTTCCTCGAGCCGAACGGTGGATCCGCGAATTCCGAGGCCTTCGAAGATAAAGTTCTGAACTTCGTTCACCTAATCACTCGGTGAGTTTTTTTCGCAGGATATCGTTGACCTGCTTCGGATTGGCTTTGCCGCCGGACGCCTGCATGACGCGGCCAACGAAGAAACCGATAACCTTTTCGTTCCCGCCTTGGGATTGCTCGACTTGCGCCGGGTTCTGCGTTAACACCTCGTCGACGAGTTTCTCGATCTCCCCACTGTCGGAGATCTGCTTCAGGCCGCGTTGTTCGATAATCGTGTCGACCGAGCCCTCACCGTTCCAGAGACGCTCAAACACGTCTTTCGCTGTTTTTCCGGAGAGCGTGCCGTCTTCGATCCGGTCGGCAAGTAGCGCAAGATCCACGGACGCGACCCTGGATTCGGTGATATCCAGACCATCCTGATTCAGCGCTGCCGCGAGTCCGCCTTGAATCCAATTCGCGATGAGTTTGGGCGAGGCCGCCTCGGCTGAACTGACAGCTTCGTCGAAGTAGTCAGCGGTTCCGAGATTTGCTGTGAGTACTCCGGCATCGTATGCCGAGAGTTCGTAGTCCTTCTCGAAACGACAACGCTTGGCATCCGGAAGTTCCGGCAGATCGGCCTTCAGTTCTTCGATCAACGCCTCTTCGATTATTACGGGCAGTAGATCCGGATCGGGGAAGTATCGATAGTCGTTGGCTTCTTCCTTGCCACGCATCGAACGTGTCTCGCTCCGGTCGGAATCATAGAGCCGCGTTTCCTGAATCACCTGCCCTCCGTCTTCGAGAATGTCGGTCTGGCGTTCCACCTCGATCTCGATCGCTTTCTCGACGAAGCGGAATGAGTTGAGATTCTTGAGTTCGGCACGAGTACCGAGTGCTTCCTGGCCCTCGGGCCTGATTGACACGTTCGCATCGCAGCGGAAGGAACCTTCCTGCATATTGCCATCCGAGATTCCGAGGTAGCGCACGAGCGAATGGATCTTGCGCATATAGATACCGGCCTCGGCAACGGAGCGCATATCCGGTTCCGACACTATCTCTAGCAGCGGCGTGCCGGCTCGGTTCAGATCGATCCCGCTCTGGCCATCGAAGTTCTCGTGCAGCGATTTGCCCGCGTCTTCCTCGAGGTGGGCGCGAGTGATTCCGATCGTCTTGGTTTCACCGCCGTCCAGAACGATATCGATATGCCCGTCATGCACAATCGGCAGTTCATATTGAGATATCTGATAACCCTTGGGCAGATCGGGGTAGAAATAGTTCTTGCGGGCGAATACTGAGCGCCGGGCGATATTGCAATCCGTGGCAAGCCCAAACTTAATGGCCATCCGAATAGCCTGCTCGTTCAATACGGGCAGGATGCCGGGATAGCCGAGATCGACGAGACAGGCCTGAGAGTTGGGCGGTGCGCCGTAGGTCGTAGACGCGCCGGAGAATATCTTGCTGGCCGTGGCAAGCTGAGTATGGATCTCTAGGCCGATGACGACTTCCCAGTTCACGATCTCGCCTATGCGTAATCGGCCGGCACTCTAGTGTGCCAGTCCGTTTCCTTCTGAAAGTAATGAGCGGCTCTGAAGAGTTCAGTTTCGCGGAGATGTGGGCCTATGAGTTGCAGGCCTACCGGTAGCCCACCGGAGAATCCACATGGCATGGAGAGCGCCGGCAGACCAGCGAGATTCGCGCCGATGGTGTAGATGTCATTGAGATACATTTGAATCGGGTCATCCATTTTTTGGCCGATGCCGAACGCGGGAGTCGGTGTGGTCGGGCCTACGAGAAGGTCGACTTCGGAGAATGCGCGCGCGAAGTCGTCGCTGATCAATTGGCGAACCTTCTGTGCCTGTAGGTAGTAGGCGTCGTAGTAACCGGCGGACAGGACATAGGTTCCCGTCAGTATTCTTCGCTTGACCTCGGAACCGAAGCCTTCGCCCCGCGTACGCATGTAGAAATCCGTCAGATCTTCCGCGTTCCCGGTTCGGTGTCCGAAACGTACTCCATCGAAGCGCGAGAGATTAGACGAAGCTTCAGCTGGAGCTACGACGTAGTAAACCGGTACGGAAAGATGTATGTGCTCGAGTCGAACGTCCTTGATAGTCGCACCGAGGGTTTCGAATATTCGCAGCGCATCGCGGATCGCCTTGGAACTCTGATCATCCAGCCCATCGTCGAAAAAGTTCTCGGGTACGCCGATGGTGACCGTCTCCCACGGATTCTCCAGTGCCGCGGCATACGCCGGGACGGGATCGGGTAAAGCAGTCGAGTCGCGCTCGTCGAAGCCCGCCATCGCCTGCAGCATCAGGGCGCTGTCCTCGGCTGTCCGAGTTAGCGTCCCCGCTTGATCGAGACTGGACGCGAACGCGACCATGCCGTAGCGTGACACTCTGCCGTAGGTGGGCTTGAACCCTGTGATTCCCGACAGCGCGGCGGGCTGTCGTATGGAGCCGCCGGTATCGGTACCTGTCGCAGCACATACCATTCTCGCGGCGACGGCTGCAGCGGATCCGCCCGACGATCCGCCCGGCACGCGCTCATGGTCCCATGGATTGTGCACGACCCCATAGAAACTCGTTTCATTGGACGATCCCATTGCGAACTCATCCATATTGGTTTTGCCGAGCATGACGGCGCCGGCGTCGCTGAGGCGAGCTACCACGGTTGCGTCGTAGGGCGAGATGAAATTGTCGAGGATCTTCGACCCGCAAGAGGTCTTAACGCCGTCCGTACAGAAGATATCTTTGTGCGCGATCGGAATTCCCGTGAGTGATGTCGCGTTACCGGCGGCGAGACGCTCATCCGCCGCGGCGGCCTGCGACAACGCAGCGTCTCTGGTCACACTCACGAACGCGTTCAGCTTTGCGTCATATTGCTCGATTCGCTGCAAGTAGTGCTCGGTCAGTTCCGTCGCGGACACGCGCTTCGCTGCGAGATCGTCGGCTAGTTGTGCGAGCGTTTTCTCGTGCATGACCTAAGTCGTCTCACCACGACATCAACTCGGCGCCGCGTCGCATGAGGTTGTCGACCCCTTATTATTACTCGATGACCTTCGGAACTAGATAGAGAGCTCGTTCTACCGACGGTGCATTGGTCTGAATCCGCTCGTGTTCATCGACTTCCGTTATTTCGTCCTTCCTTAAGCGCTGCGCCCGGTCGAGCGGATGTGCCATCGGCGTGACGCCAGTGGTATCCACGGCCTGGAGTTGATCGACTAGCTCGACGATATCCGACAGCTTCGCTTGGACATCGGCCATCTCTTCAGTCGTAATTTCGAGGCGGGCCAGTAAACAGAGCTTCTCGACGTCTTCTCGGTTGAGTGACACGGTTAACGTTTCAGGAAAGAAAGGCGTTTAACTATACACCCCGCTTGCCCATTGTCCTACCCGTTGCTAAAGTGCGCAATTGGAGTCGGTTAACGGCCTTGGGGCCAAATGTTAAAGAGCTTTCTCGGATATTTTTCCAATGATCTTTCCATCGATCTGGGTACTGCAAATACCCTGATCTACGTCCGCACGCGCGGTATGGTCCTGAACGAACCTTCGGTCGTCGCTATTCGGGAAGAACCCGGGCGCCGGGGTAAGGTTTTGGAAGCCGTCGGTGTCGACGCCAAGAACATGCTGGGGCGTACACCGGGCAATATCACCGCGATCAGGCCATTGAAGGACGGCGTTATCGCCGACTTCAGCGTGACCGAGAAGATGTTGCAGTATTTCATCAAGAAGGCTCACGGTTCACGCTATTTTCGGCCCAGCCCGCGCGTTCTTGTCTGCGTACCGTACGGATCCACCCAGGTAGAGCGCCGTGCGATACGCGAGTCGGCGGAGGGCGCGGGGGCACGCAAGGTATACCTCGTCGAGGAGCCGATGGCCGCTGCGATCGGCGCCGGGATGCCCGTGCACGAGCCACGCGGCTCGATGGTGTTGGATGTCGGCGGTGGCACGTCCGAGGTTGCCGTCATCTCACTCAACGGCATCGTCTACGCTGCCTCCGTCAGAATCGGCGGTGACCGTTTCGACGAGGCGATTACGAACTACGTTCGCCGTAACTACGGCATCCTCATCGGCGAAGCGACAGCGGAACGCATCAAGCAAGAGGTCGGTTCGGCTTACCCCGGGCAAGAGGTGAAGGAAATCTCTGTGAAAGGGCGTAATCTGTCGGAAGGCGTACCGCGCAGTTTCACACTGAATAGCAATGAGATTCTCGAATCGCTCCAGGAACCGCTTCAGGGAATCGTCGGCGCAGTCAAAGCTGCGCTAGAGCAAACGCCGCCGGAATTGGGCGCCGATGTCGCCGAGCGCGGTATCGTGTTGACAGGTGGCGGCGCGTTGTTGATCGATCTGGATAAATTGCTGACTGAGGAGACCGGCTTGCCGGTCGTCATCGCAGATGAACCCTTGACCTGTGTGGCCCGGGGCGGCGGTCGAATACTAGAGTTACTGGACGAGTACGGTTCGGCTGCTTTTGCAGTGGAGTAACTCGCCCGCGGTCAGCGCAGACACTAGCGGGAGTGGCTTACGCCATGAATGCTGTCGGAGGAAATGGCGGAAGTCTTAGGCGGGGTAACGTCCCCTTAGGCCTTCGCTTCTTTCTGATCGCCATCGTCAGTTGCTCATTGATGCTTCTCGATCATCGGGAAGATCATCTCTTGCGAATACGACAGGCATTCTCCGTCGTCGTATATCCCATTCAGGTGGCCGTGGATTTGCCGTTTGCCGGTTGGCGGCTGGCGAGCCGAGCGCTTTCTGATCAGACCGCATTGCTCGAGGAGAATGAGCGCCTGAGAAGTGAGCGCCTCAATACCGATGTGCGCTTACAGAGACTCGCGGCGCTGGAGGCCGAGAACGATCGTCTGCGTGCTATGTTGGATTCCAGTGCACGAGTTTCAGATCGTGTACTTGCTGTTGAAATCCTCGCCGTCGATCTCGATCCGTACCGGCAGCGTTTCACCATCAATCGGGGTTTGGATGACGGTGTCTACGTCGGTCAGGCGCTACTGGATGCCGGCGGTGTCGTCGGCCAGATCGTCCGTGTCGAACTGCTCACCTCCGAGGCGGTCTTGATCAGTGATGCCGATCACGCGCTACCCGTGGCCGTCAATAGAAACGGTCTGCGGACCATCGTGGTTGGTACCGGCGACAGCACCAGGTTGCGGTTGCCCTATTTGACCAATAGTGCGGATATCAACGTCGGCGACCTGCTGGTCTCCTCCGGCCTCGGTGGCGTGTTCCCTTCTGGTTATCCGGTCGGACGCGTGCTCGAGGTGCATCGACAACCCGGACAATCCTTCGCGGAGGTCATCGCGGAGCCCACAGCTCAACTGGACCGTGATCGTGAAGTACTGCTGGTCTGGACGGCCGACGACGCGGCCGAGGGGCTTGCGTCGACGGACGTCGCGGAGGCGCCGTAATGCGGGAGGAAGGAAGCAGACGGCACCTGCTGCCGATCTCACTCGTCTCGGCTCTGGTACTGGCGATCGTGCCGCTACCGGCCGCTGCGGCGCCCTATCGACCGGACTGGGTCCCGCTCGCCCTTATCTTCTGGGCCCTGATGGCTCCTGAGCGCGTCGGTCTTCTCACGGCATTTGCGATGGGTCTGGCACTCGATACGCTATCGGGCGCGTTGCTCGGGCAACACGCGCTGGCGATGGTCACGGTCGTTTACTTAAGCGTCCGGTTTCACTTGCGCATCCGGGTTTTTCCCGTCTGGCAACTGAGCATGAGTGTGCTCCTGCTTCTCGGGCTATACGAGTTCATGCTGTTCTGGATCGACGGTGTCGCGGGCCGCAGCGTGCCGACGATAGAACGCTGGGCGCCGGTCGTTAGCGGGGCATTGGTGTGGTCGCTCGTACTCGGCTATCTGGCGAGCGTCCGGCAAGACACGCAGGCGCGAGTCTAGGATGAATCAGAGTGTCCCCTTCAAGGATCATGGGAAAGAGCAACGGCTGTTTCTCTCCCGTGTGATCGTAGCCGCGATCGTCGTCCTGTTGCTCACAGGCGTACTTGTTAGTCGTCTCTTCCAACTGCAGATCATCGAGTTTGAACAGTTCGCGGATATGTCTCAGGGCAACCGGCTCCGGATCGAGCCGCTGGCACCGACACGAGGACTGATCTTCGATCGCAACGGCGTCATCCTAGCCGAAAATATACCGGCCTGGGAGTTAATCGTCACCCCGGAGGAGGTCGCCGATATCGACTACGCGTTGGAGTCGTTGGAGGCACTCGCCCTCATCGACCCGGATGAGCGTACGAATCTCAGGGAGCTCGTAGGCTCGCATCATGGTTTCGAGCGAGTCAATCTCCACAATCTGAGCGACGAAGAGGCTGCGAGGTTCGCCGTGCGCCGCCATCATTTCCCGGGCGTCGATATCCGCGAAGGACTCGTGCGTCACTATCCCTACGGAGAAGCTGCGGCCCATGCGCTCGGCTACGTTGCCCGAATCTCGCGCGCGGATCTGGAGCGGATCGAGCGCAGCGAGTATGCGGCGAGTTCGAATATTGGCAAGACCGGCATCGAACGAAACTACGAACAAGTGCTGCACGGCACGGTTGGTTACCGCCAACAGGTCGTCAACGCACAAGGCCGCGTACTGTTCGATCCAGCAGCGAATACGAGCGACGGCCGTGCCAACGAGACGCAAGCGAGTCTCGAGACCCGCTGGCCTACGCCGGGCGATAACGTCGTGCTCTCGCTGGATATTCGGCTGCAGCTCGCGGCCGAAGAGGCGATGGAAGGTCTGCGCGGTTCGGCTCTAGCGATCGATCCAGCCACTGGCGATGTTCTCGCGTTCGTCAGCGCGCCTTCCTTCGATCTCAATCGATTTCCAACAGGGCTCAGTCAGGCAGATTTTCGTGCGTTGAATACCGATCCGGACAAACCTTTGTTCAATCGGGCGCTCGCCGGAAACTATCCACCGGGCTCGGTCGTCAAACCATTTCTCGGATTGGCCGCGCTCGACTATGGAGTCGTCGACGCCGATCATCGTGCGATGTGCCCCGGTTATTTCGTTTTACCGGGACACTCACACCGTTACCGTGACTGGAAGCAGCAAGGCCATGGCCTCATGGATCTGCATCAGGCGATCGTGCAGTCCTGCGATGTCTATTACTATCAGCTCGCGGTCAACTTAGGGATAGACTCGATCGATCAGTTCCTGAGGTCATTCGGTTTCGGAGCCCCGACCGGTATCGATATCAGCGGCGAGACCCGCGGAATAGTCCCGTCTCGCGAGTGGAAGCGTGGTCAGTTCTCTCGTGCCGAGGATCAGGTCTGGTTCCCGGGCGAGACCGTAATCACGGGTATCGGACAGGGTTTTACGCTCGTGACGCCGCTGCAACTCGCTCACGCCAGCGCGACCCTGGCTAGCCGCGGCGTGCGTTATATTCCGCGCCTGGTTATCGGAACCGAGGACGGCGTGACTGGCGAAGTTACGATGCTGGAACCACGAGCGCAGCCGACAATCGAGATCGAGGATGAGCACTGGCAGCGAATACATGACGCGATGCTCGGAGTTATGGAAGAGATCGGAGGATCCGCACGTACCGTCATGCGTGATACTCCCTATCGAGTTGCCGGAAAGACCGGTACGGCGCAGCTCTTCTCGCTTGAGCAGGACGAGGAGTACGACGCTGAGAATATCGAGGAGAATCTGAGGGATCATGGCCTGTTTATCGCCTATGCGCCTATAGAGGCACCGAGTATCTCGGTTGCGGTCGTCGTTGAGAATCGTGGTGGTGGTTCCGTGACGGCGGGGCCGGTTGCGCGGCGAATGCTCGATGTCTATTTCGAAGGAGCCGACTATGTCGATCGGCAGCCTTGAGATCGGCGCGGGCCCTGAGCTCGTGCTCAAGCCGTTCCGGCCGCGCAGGCTCGTCATCGATCTACCGCTACTCGGTACTCTGCTAGCCATATCCGGTATCGGTTTCATTGTGCTCTACAGCGCGATCGGCGGTGACACGGCGCTGCTCATTCGCCAGGGTGTGCGTGTCTTTGTAGCGCTCATGGCCTTCATTGTCGTTTCTCAGATTCAACCGCGGACGCTCAAACTCTGGACGCCATGGTTATTTTTTCTCGGCCTGGGATTGCTCGTGCTCGTGCTCGTGAACGGTACCGTAGGCCAAGGCGCGCAGCGCTGGCTGGATCTCGGGATCGTTCGATTCCAGCCGTCAGAGTTATTGAAGTTGGCCGTGCCGATGATGGTCGCATGGTTCATGCATGAGAGACGCCTGCCGCCGACATTCCTGCAGTTAATCCTCGTCTTCTTTATCATCTTCACGCCTGCCGTAATGATCGCCCGTCAGCCCGATTTGGGTACGGCGATACTCGTCATCGCCGCCGGTGGGCTCGCCGTCATGTTCGCGGGCGTGAGTGTCAGAGTGATGTCGGTGTTCGGAGTAATGGGCTTGGTGTCTGCGCCCATGCTCTGGTATTTCATGCGTGACTATCAGCGCGCTCGCGTCTTGACGTTCCTGAACCCGGAATCCGATCCTCTCGGAGCCGGCTACAACATTATCCAGTCGAAGATTGCGCTCGGATCTGGGGGGCTGTTCGGTAAGGGCTGGCTGAACGGTACCCAGGCGCATCTGGAGTTCCTGCCCGAGCGCAGCACAGACTTCATTTTCGCGGTGATGGGAGAGGAGTTCGGCTTGCTCGGGCTCCTCCTGCTGCTCACACTTTATCTGGTTCTAGTCGGGCGTGGACTCTTGATCGCTGCGCAGGCTCAAGATACGTTTACGCGTTTACTTGCGGGCGCTCTGAGTCTGACCTTCTTCGTCTATGTCTTCGTCAACGCGGGAATGGTCTGCGGACTGCTACCAATCGTGGGTGTGCCGTTGCCGCTCGTCAGCGCTGGCGGAACGTCGATGGTGACGCTAATGGCCGGTTTCGGTATGCTCGCGGCGATTCAGGGCAACAGGAAGCTTCTGGCACCATGAATGGACTCTACCGACAGCTGCACTTACTCTTGGCGCTGCTGTCAGTGAACAGTGCCGTTGATGCCTTCGACGTCGATCAGGACGCTGTTATTGTCGCACGAGCGGCTTTCATCGAGCGCATGGTGCAGACACATGGCTTCGACAGCCAGTTGCTCACGCACTTGCTCGGCGAGGCCGAGATCGTCGACCGGATACTGGAGGCGATTTCACGCCCCGCGGAACGAGTCATGCCGTGGCACGAGTATCGTGCGATATTCCTCACCGATTCCCGTATCGACGCAGGGGCGGCATTCTGGCTTGCCCATGAAGATGATATTCGCGAAGCAACTGCGCGGTATGACGTCGCCCCCGAGATGGTGGTCGCAATACTCGGTGTCGAAACGCTCTACGGCGAACGCACGGGCACGTATCACGTTCTCGATTCCCTGAGTACGCTCGCGTTCGCGTACCCGCCCCGCTCCGCCTTCTTCACATCCGAGTTGGAGGCATTTCTGTTACTGGCCCGCGAGGAAGGCATCGACCCACGGGAAACGCTTGGTTCTTATGCTGGCGCGATGGGGGCAGGGCAATTCATCTCGTCGAGCTTTCGCGCCTATGCTGTCGACGGTAACGGTGATGGGCGACGGGATCTGTGGCGCGACTGGCAGGACGTTTTTGCGAGCGTGGCAAATTACTTCGCAGTTCACGGCTGGCGGCGCGGAGAGCCGGTTGTCGCTCGCGCTACGTTGGGCGCGGACTGGTCGGGACTCGAGCCGGGCAACAGTATGGAATTGACGGAGACGGTTGCTTCAGCCAGTGAACTCGGCTACGTCTTTGCAACCAAGTTGCCTCCATCCGAATCAGCGACCATATTGTCGTTGCAAGGTGCGGAAGAGCAGCAGTATTGGATCGGATACCATAACTTCCACGTCATTACCCGCTACAACAGAAGTGTGAAATATGCGCTCGCCGCTTACGAACTCGGCCAGGAAGTTCGCGCGGCGTATGAGCAGTTACGTAACAGGGATGGAACCGAGTCGACTGGAGCATGAAGCCCATAATAGATCCTCAATATTTTTCTTCGAGCATCTTTGCGGCCTTTCTGCTGGCTGTGCTGTCAGGTTGCTCGTCACAGCCGGTGCAACGATCCGACGACGACGCCGCACGTGAAGCGATCATCAACCCAGAAAGAGGCAGGCGAGGGAATCCGGCAACCTATGAGGTCATGGGTCGGCGCTACTTCGTGTTGGGGACGAGTGCGGGTTATCGCGAGAGAGGCATGGCTTCTTGGTACGGGAGTGATTTCCATGGGCGCTCGACTTCCGGGGGAGAGCTGTTCGATATGAATGCACTAACGGCCGCACACAAAACGCTCCCCATTCCGACCTGGGTCGAAGTCACCCATCTTCGGAGCGGACGTCGGATCATCGTCAAAGTCAACGATCGTGGTCCTTTCGTCGATGACCGGCTCATCGACCTCTCTTACGCAGCAGCGGAATCCTTAGGAATGGTGCGGGCCGGAACGGCATTAGTCGAAGTGCGCGCTCTCGGCGAGCCTGCCGGACGCCCGACAATCGCGTCCACGGTGGCCGAGCCGGCCGAAGCCCGCGCCGGAGGATTCTCGATAATATCCACGGCTGCAGCGGCCACGCCCGGTGAGAGCGACCTGTCAATGCAACGCGTCTATGCGCAGGTCGGTGCGTTCAGTAAACACGATAACGCTTTGAGGCTCGTGGGCACACTCCGCGCCGGTGGTTTCGATGCGGCTTTCGTCGTATCCGAGATTGGTAGATCCGGTGACCTGCACCGAGTGTGGATCGGGCCGCTTGCAGACATCGGCGCGTATGATGAAGTCGTCGAGGGCCTGGTATCTCTTGGGTTGGACGAGAGCCGCTTGATCGTGGAGCGTTAAGCAGATTCGCGGATGAAACACGTCATTTAAGGAATATTCGATTAGGAGATCGCCGATGATACGAGCCTGGGCATTCACGGCATTGCTGCTCGCAGTGTCGAGCCTCGAAGCTCAAGCCCCCATTCCCGCGCCACCTCAGATCGGGGCGAGCAGCTATATGCTCCTGGATTTTTCCAGCGGACAGGCCCTCGCAATGTCCAACGCCGACGAGCGAGTGGAGCCGGCCAGTCTGACAAAACTTCTGACGGCGTACACGGTGTTCCACGCCCTGCGCCGAGGCCAGATCTCGCTGGAGGATGAAACTCTCATCAGCGAGAGAGCCTGGCGAATGGAGGGTTCACGCATGTTTATCGAAGTGGGCACTCGGGTATCGGTAGAAAACCTTCTCCGCGGCATGATTATCCAGTCCGGTAACGATGCGAGTGTGGCGCTGGCAGAGCACGTCGCGGGAACCGAGGACGCGTTCGTCGACCTGATGAATCAGCACGCGGTGTTACTCGGGATGACCGATTCGGCCTTCATGAATACCACAGGCCTTCCAGCGGAAGGTCACTACGTTACGGCGCGCGATGTCGCAACGCTCGCACGTGGAATCATTGCTGAGTTTCCCGAGTATTACGGGTGGTATTCAGAGCAACATTTCACTTACAACGAGATCTCTCAGTACAATCGCAACTCACTGCTTGGTAGGGACGAATCGGTCGATGGTCTGAAGACCGGCCACACCGAAGCGGCGGGTTACTGCCTCGTTACCTCTGCCGAGCGTTCCGGTATGCGCTTGATCTCAGTTGTAACCGGTATGTCGAGCACCCGAGCGAGAGAAGATGGTAGCCTGGGGCTGCTCAACTACGGCTATCGCAATTTCGAGACCCACAAGTTATATGGTGCCGGGGAGCCGGTGACTTCCGCGCGGGTCTGGAAGGGCGATCCTCAGGAGATCGCTCTGGGTTTGACCGAGGATATTTTCGTGACTGTTCCCCGTGGTCGCTACGATGCGCTCGAAGCCGTGATGAATTTCAGTGCCGAGTTGATGGCGCCGCTGGCTGATGGTGCGCCGGTTGGTGAAGTCCGTATCTCGCTGGACGATGATGAGATCTCGACCGCGTCGCTTGTTGCGTTACAGGCAGTAGGCGAAGCGAATTTCTGGACGCGCATCAAAGACGAAATTACGCTCTGGATGCAGTGATTTTCCTTCCTGATGAGTGAAGATAGCCTGCTCGAATTTCCGTGCGATTTTCCGATCAAGGTTTTCGGAAAAAATGTCGACGGTTTCCGGTCGCGAGTAGTAGACATCGTCAGCTCTTATTGCGAAGAGCCGATCGCGGATCAGGTCAGGGAGCAGCGTAGCCGCAACAACGGCTACGCAAGCCTCACGATAACGATTCACGCGCAGAGCCGTGAGCAGGTCGATGCTCTGTATCAGAAACTCAGTTCAGATGACGAAATCATGATGGTGCTGTGAGTTCGTTTATTTGCCGGGACCTGGGGCTAAAGCCACTCCCCGCGGTCTGGGCGGACATGCAGCACTTTACCGATATGCGTAATGCCGATACGCTCGATGAAATTTGGTTCGTCGAGCATCCGTCGATCTTTACTCTCGGGCTGAACGGCGATCGATCTCATGTTCTGTCTCCCGGTACGATCCCCGTCTTGCAGATCGACCGTGGCGGGCAGGTTACCTACCACGGCCCCGGGCAGCTCGTCGCCTATACACTCTTGGATCTCAGGCGGCGAAAAATCAGCGTACGCGGGTTGGTGCAGGCTCTCGAGACCGCCGTTATCGATACCGTTGCCGAATACGGCATCGAAGCGTACGGACGCCGCGATGCGCCGGGTGTCTATGTCGATGAGCAGAAGCTCGCAGCCGTCGGATTGAGGATCAGACGTTATTGCTCGTACCACGGTATCGCCATAAACGTCGACATGGATCTCGAGCCGTATGAGCGGATTAACTCCTGCGGATTCGAGAAATTGATCGTTACGCAACTCAGTCAGCTCGGCGCCATTTCCGAGTTAGCGACAGTTCGTCGGGATCTAGAGCCTCAACTAAGGCAGAGACTGGATTACTTCTCTGCGGCGGCCTGAGCCTGATAAGCGGAAGGTGCGTCCGTGCTCAAGAACTCATATTTGCGTTTCCAGGCTGCCGCCTCGTCGGTCAGCTCCTGAATTTTCTTCTCGAACACCTCGAGCCGATCGCTGAGATCACTGGGGATATCTTGATTCACGTCCGCTGAGTCTTCGCCGGCAGATGGCCTGGCGGACAGCTGGCCACGCAGCTCGGCGATTTTCTGTTCCAATGCATCGGTCATCAGTCGATCATTCTCCCGATCGGCATGCGAATCGGCTGATGCCGCATCCAGTGCATGCTGCCGCTGATCCAGCTCGCTCTGAGCTTCCGCCGTCTTATTACTGAGGTCGGTTTGAACGATCTTCGCGAGTTTCAGCTCCCCTTCCAGAGATTCGGTGAGCTCAGCTTGTGAATTGACGCGTTCCTCGAGATCGCCAACTCGTATTCGGCCTTGGCTCGCCGGAAGTTAATTTCCTTCTTGGTCAGTTTTTCCGGGCCGGATTCCGCGATCTCCAACTTCGATTTCAGCTGGTCGAGCCGGGCATGAGTGTTGTCGACGAGTTCTTCAAGCAGGCCTGCTTCGGTCTTCCAGTGCTCACGGCCTTTTTCGACTTCGTTGAGCCGATGCCGGAGAACGTCAATCCGCTTCTCCAACCCGTTCTTGGTTGGTCATTTATGGCGAAGCTCTTTACTGAGTTCTTCTACACGGGCTTCGGACTTCTCCAGTGCTTTCTGAAGCAAGCTCAGCGCCTCGGTGGCCAGTTCTTGTGACTTCGACATTAACCCGGGTATCTAGGACGATCCTTTGCAGTATTCATGATGCTACCGACATTGGCTCAGATACAATTAGTATGGAGTCACGTTTTGGAGAAACGTTCATGGCATAATTATGTAGTTTCTCTAAGAAGGATAAGGGGTTGCAGTCAGAACTCACTGAAGCCCAAGCTCTACTCGAAGGGGATGGTGAGGTGCTGGCCCGTGT
The DNA here is from genome assembly GCA_964466315.1 of uncultured Gammaproteobacteria bacterium. Taxonomy (GTDB): domain Bacteria; phylum Pseudomonadota; class Gammaproteobacteria; order Steroidobacterales; family Rariloculaceae; genus SMWC01. The sequence continues at coordinate 1,688 of CAYXNS010000023.1, read as the reverse complement.
GGCCTCGAGGCTCCTGAAGCCCCTGAAAAACAATTTCGTGGAGCGGCCCTGGGGTGGAATGCGCATCCGGGAGTTCAAGCAACTCCTGCCTTTACCGGAACAACGCGCGGTCAGCGGCATGGGCCTGGGCGAGGCATTCGAGATCGCCGCCTATGACGGTGATAAGGAAGCCCGCCAATACCCAAGCCGTGTTCGCTTTTCGGATGGGTCGGAAGTGAGTCTTCCGGAGCTTCTCGAACGGCGAGCGGAAGGAATACTGGGCAGCGACTTCGTGCGACATTTCGGTACCAGCCTGCCGCTGCTTCCGAAGATCTTGAGTATCCGAGAACTACTGTCGGTACAGGGCCACCCAGAGGGAAACACTGAGGTCTATATCATCATCGAGGCCGAGCCGGGTGCGACGATCCGGCTGGGATTTCGGGAAGATATGCATGCCGAGGACTTCAAGAGGGAGCTCCTTGAAGGACGTCGCCAGCAGGAGACCATACTGTCCTTGATGGGCACGGCACAGGATCCGAGAGAGTTCCAGTCACTCGTAGCGCCGTGGCTGGCTCAGCGCGATGCCGCGATCGACGAGATCACCCCTTCACTTCGGAAGGCCGCGGGATCGACCGAAGAGATCTTAGATCTGCTCGAGTCCCTCAAAGACTTATATTGGCGAGTTCTGGATTCGATGAACGCGATTCCGGTCTGCGCCGGTCAGGTGATCTACAACGCGAATCCGCAGCGTATCGTTGCGGCAACCGGTCGTTCCCCATCTGCCGAGGTGCACGCGCTCGGAAACCCCGAGGGGAAGGAAATACTAGCACTCGAGATCCGGCGGCCTGGTCCGACATTTCGTGCTTGGGACAACGTGCGTTTCCCGATTCGTGGAGTCGACATTGAGGCCGCGATCGACGCGCTGAACTTGAAAGGAACGCACGCCGATGATTACCTGGTCGAGCCGGTTCCGGTCGCGGGCCGCGCCGGCGTGTTCTGCTCCGTCGATTCTGTGTGGTTTCGAGTCGAGCATTTTCATCCGAGTTCCTCAAATCCTATCAGCGTATCCGGAGAGTTGTCGCATTGCCTGCACGCGCTCAGTGGCCGTGCCCAATTCCTGACGGATGAGGGTACGATTATCGGTGATCTTGCTCGAGGTGAGTCGGCGATCGTGCCCGTCAGCGTAGGCGCCTACAGCGTTAAGAGCGATAAAGCAGATACCGAAATCGTGAAAGTGAGCCTTCCCCTCGACGCCTAGCCTCCAGAGATTCGTTAGCGTAATCTCTGCACACTATTGGACGGAGCGATTTCGTGAACGGATTCGAAAGCATGGCGAATGTCGACGGCGTGATCTCGCGCACGGCTGATGCGCGTATCCCTGTTATGGATCGTGGGTTTCTCTACGGTGATTCCATCTACGAAGTCTTTCGGACCTACGATGGCGTTCCACTCTTCTACGATGAACACTGGACCCGCTTCGAAAACTCTGCGAGCTTGATCAATATGCAGCTGGGATTGACCAAGGAGCAGATGACGCAGGAGATTCGTCAGACGGTACTCACGACAAATGCCGCTGAACTTGGCCGGGATGTTTACGTGCGCTTCACCATGACTCGAGGAGAGGGGCCGGTAGACTTGTATCCGGACCCGGCTCTGCCGACCCGCTACGTGATCATCATCCAGGAACTCCACGAGTGGCGACCGGAACT
>CAYXNS010000022.1:0-42362 GCA_964466315.1 uncultured Gammaproteobacteria bacterium | reverse complement strand
GCTATTGGCGCGCGTTGAACTCGGCAACCTCGAAGTAGACGGCCTGCGGCTGAATCTCGGCAGGGACATCGAGAACCGCGGCAATTGGGAGGATCTGCTCGCAGACCCAGGCCCTGGCGGAAGCCCAAGTCTTGCAGTACCTGGCGGCAACGGCATGCTGCAGAACCTAAACATCGAGGGCGTCGAGATCACGAACGGCCTGATCTTCTGGCGCGAGGACACGACCGAAGTTCGTTACATCGTTTCCGAACTCTCACTGGAAACCGGCCCGATACTGATCGGTCAATCCGTCAGGGCGGAACTCGGCTTCGAGCTGGTCGGAGTCGAGCCGCAGTTCACGGCGCAACTCACCGCTACGGCTAACGCACTGATCAATCCCTCGAGTTCACGCTACCTCGCCGAGGATCTGCGGCTCGGCTTCTATCTCGAGGACGGCCGCCACGAGGAGCGCGCCGCCGGTAGCCTCCAATCCACGATCAGCCTATCGCTAGACGATAGGACCATCAGTTTCTCCGAATCCCAACTCGAGGCCTCTCTACGAAATCCGCCGATCGGCCCGGCAGCGTTGCAGGTCGGCGCAACCTGGTCGAGCAGCCAGATTGACCTGAGTTCTGGAACGGTCGATGTCACGGGCCTAGCGACAAATACGAACGGTATCCTTGCAAGTTGGGAGCTCGCGGGTCGAGCTCTTCTCGATGAACCCGAGCTGGCAGGTCAAGTTCGTGTCGCCGACGAATCTCTCGGCGCCGCACTCGACCTGCTGAGCCTTCCGATACAGGCAGGTCGTGACGCGGATACGCTCGGCGGCTTCGACCTCGCCGCCGAGTTCCTGCTACGTGCGGGCAGCCGCGAACTCGCTTTGTCCGAATTAAGTGTGTCGGCCCTCGGTATGGAGCTCTCCGGCACGTTGAACGCGGACGCAGCCGGAAACGGCTACGGACGAATTTCTATTCCTTCTTTCGACCCGCGTGCGGTGCTCGATCTCGTCTCTGCCGAGATGCTCGTGGGCGCCGATTACTCCGGAATCGACTCGCTGGCTCTAGCGGCAGAATTTCAGATGGACGGCCCGCGCCAGCAGACGTCAATTCGCGGCGTCCGCGCTGAGGTGATGGACGCCTCGATCACGGGAGACGTCGACTATTTCGGCGCTGAACGCCGTCTAGAAGGATCCGTCAGCACCACAACCGTCGATCCGGATTTCATTGCTCAGGTTTTTCCAAATCTGCTGCCCCCCGCCCTCACCACCGAGCGACTCGGCTCGCTGCGAATGAATACCGAGTTTGCATTCGATACCGTGACAGGTGAGCTCAGGCTCGCGGCTCTCGATGCCGAAGTGATCGGGTTACAGGCCACTGGCGATCTCGCAGTCAGCGAACTGCTGGCCGACTCGCCACGGTGGACCGGCACGCTCCACATCCAGCGATTCAATCCGCGGGACCTGTTCAGGCGCTTCGACGTTCCGCCTCAAGTCAATACCGATCCCTCGGTGCTCACGAGCGCAATCATCGATACTCGCGTCGATATCACGGCCGAACGCGGTGATTTCGAGGAAATGCGGCTCCAACTCGATGACAGCACAATCACGGGGAACTTCACCGTACGAGAGTTCCGTAATCCGGAGTACGACTTCAGTCTGGCGATTGACGAGATCGATATAGATCGCTACCTGCCGCCGCCCGCCGATGGCCCAAACGCGGCGTCAGGACCGGCTGAGCGCCCCCTCGAGCTGCCTACGGAAGCAATGCACAGCCTCGCATTAAATGGCCGAGTTGTCGTCGACGACCTGAAGCTCGCGGGCGTGCAATTCTCCGCAGTCTCCACCCTGCTCGATATCCGCAACGGCGTCGGAACGATAGATTTGGCACGCGCGGAACTCTATGGCGGCGACTTCGAAGGTGGCGTGGAGTTGGACGCCCGTAGCGGCATCCCACAACTCATGCTCGAAGGCACCGCCGTTGATCTGCAGCTCGACCCATTACTGGTCGCACTCCATGGTGAATCCAATCTCAGCGGCACGGGTAATTTCGATCTCTCACTGAGTGGGATCGGCGCAATTTTTGGCGATGCGGTGGCGTCGGCAGCGGGCCGAGTCGATTTCTCGCTTCGTGAAGGCACGATTCAAGGTCTCAACCTCGGCCATACCATGTGCGATTACTGGACTATTGCGCGGAGAGAACCTCGACCGGCCGCGACGGATACCGATTTCACCGCCTATCAACTATTGCGCGGTAGCGCCATCGTCACGGATGGAATCGCCCGAACGAACGACCTTCAAGCCACGACCTCGTTCATGGAAGTCACGGGTCGCGGCCAGCTCGATATGGCCACTCGGGACATCAATTACGACCTCATCACGACGCTGACAGACAGTGTCGGCGTCGCGGGTTGCGAAACGCTCGACCGGCTGATCGGCGACCCGATTCCTCTGGAACTCACCGGCAACGTCAATGCGCCGGACCCCAGCTTCGACCTCGGCCAGGCTCTCCGCGACGCCGCGCGCGCAGAGCTTGAGGCGGCCAGGGATGAGGCGATTGATTCGGCTGAGGATCGCCTGCGCGATCGCTTCCAAGAGCTGTTGTCCGACTGACGTCCTTAGGCGAAGGACCACCGCACCAGCCTTCATTGTGAATACATCAATTCTCGGGGCAGATACGTCGACTCAGGGTGAACGTGGCACGGAGCGGACCCGGTAACGGCATCAATTAACACTGTTTAACCTTGCAAATCGCGGATGCGGGTCTATATTAGGCGATCAGTGGTTTCATCCGGCCGTCGTGGCCGAATGTAGGCACGAAAAGAAGTTCGTATTGCACGATTAGTTGGTCATTTCAGAAGTCCCCTCGGTATCTCCTGCAAATCCCCTTCATTTTTTGCAATTGAACGCAAGTTGTTAATTTATTTAGAGGTTTTTTAGATGATTACAGGTACCGTCAAGTGGTTCAATAAAACCAAAGGCTTCGGATTCGTCTCTCCTGAGGATGGTGGAAAAGACATCTTCGTTCATATCTCCGCAGTGGAAGCGAGTGGTTTGGACACGCTGCACGAAGACCAAGTCGTCAACATGGAAACTGAGATGAGCCAGAAAGGCCCTCAGGCGACAAAGATCACAATCCCCGAGTAAACGAAGAACTACTGCCTTGATGCAAAAAACCCCGTGCGAGTCGCGGGGTTTTTTGGGCCACGGAAATGGGGCCAGATCCCTTTTTTCACGGACCGTCAAGGTTTAGATGCGCTCTCGAGAAAAAAGGGATCTGGCCCCATTTTCCGCTCTTACTGCCCCGATTCCTGCTGATAGATTCTCGCAGCGGCTAAATCGTAAGTCGCGGCCATCGGCCACCGCCACAAACTGCGCAAGGACGTCCACTTACGTTCGGCACGCCTTATCGAAAAGGCGCGCGGACTCACACGCCGCGCCCTGTTTAACCGCAGCGCTGTGTCACGGATCTAAACAAGAACCCGGTTCATCGTGGCCTCGGCAGATTCTTTATAATGCGCGAATGCGCGATCCAGGTTCGCCAACTACCCTCTTCCGGTCCGTCGCGTCGCGTGTGAAACTTGCGATCATCGCCGCACTCGTCATACCGCTATTAGGCCAGACGCAGGGATCGAGCCCAGTGAACGGCCCCGAGGCCGAGTTCCACATGGCGCGTCTGATTTACGCACAGATCGGCGGCGGTCGCCGCTGGGGTGGCCGAGGCCTTGGGTGGTGGGCAATAGACTATCCTGCCGCGGAGTACCATCTGACACGCGGACTTCGACGACTGACACGACTCGACGTCGCCGACGACAGCATTCACCTGCAAAGTTTCGACGATCGGATCTTCGACTATCCGTGGCTGTTCGTGCAGCAGGTCGGCAACTGGAAATTATCGACGACGGAGGCTGAAAGGCTCAGAGAGTATGTGTTGCGCGGCGGATTCATGGTCGTCGACGATTTTCACGGTGTATATGACTGGGCGGTCTTCATCGACTCGATCCGACTCGTCTTTCCCGGGTACCCGATCATCGACATTCCCGATTCCGACGCGCTGCTGCATGTGTTGTACGACCTCGATCAGCGCACACAGATTCCGGGGCGGCGCCATCTGTATTGCGACCCGAGAGGGGAGACGACCGTGCAGTTACCAGGTGGACCGCCGCGGTGGCGCGGCATCTACGACGACGAGGGACGTCTGCTCGTGGCCATCAATTTCAACATGGACATGGGCGACGCCTGGGAGCACGCCGACGATCCATGCTATCCGGAACCAATGACAGCGCTCGCCTATCGTTTCGGTATCAATTACATCATCTATGCGATGACGCATTAGGCTCGCCGACAGGCCCGGAAGTTAACCGCAACAATGAACGACATCCCGATGTTCTGGGTGCTGCTCGTGGGCGTCGTCATAGCCGTCATCCTCGTACGTCGAGCCGGGCGCGGCAAGAGAGCCAAGAAACCCGGCCTCGGTGTTGACGTCGAACACGATCTCTTAAGGGCCTGCCGTGGTGACCGCGCGATGGCGGATCGGCTGATTCAACATGAGTTGGACCGGCGGCCGAATCTCTCGCGAACCGGTGCGGCACTCATGGCACTGTCACGGCTGCGCGACGACAAACGTTAAAAAATAAATGGGAGGGGGGGGGAATGGGGCCGAAAGCAGGGGGCCGTTTCTACGACGAATCGACCTGCGCGAGTATATGGTAGGGCGTCTGCTCGGGGCGCCGACAGTTCTCCAGCGGGATAAGCCCGGTCGTGATCAACGCATACTATCCCGACACCACCGAGTAGCTGATCCCGTCGGTAAACACCGACCAGGCCGAATACGGTGAAAAGTGAATCTCGCGGTATTCACTCAAGTTTTCGCGAAACTCGAGAGACTCCTTCATGTAGTTGTGAATTCGCCGCATGCTGCGATCGTAGGGGCTGGAATCGATGACTTTCACCAACCCGCTGAAACAACGGTCGGCGAAACCCTTGTCCACCTTGATTCGGTCCTTCTTCCCGCGAGCCGCGATGGCCAGCGCTCGAAGAAGACAACGTCGCTCTGCTCCAGCGCGGCCTCTATCACCGCAGGAGTCGCATCGTTGAATTTTTTCAGCGCATAGGCTTCCAGCATATTTCGTTCTTCCCGCGCGCCACTACCAGCAATTCCCAACCGACTGAAGTTCGAGAATCGTTATGATACCAAGCCCGATACGGGGTTAAGAGTTCCGTTCGCTGGAACGCATGATCTCTCAAAGGCCGCACCCAGTTTAGGCTTGACGTCGGCGACTGTAACCAGGCTCATGGCGTCCGGGTTGCGGACACGGCGCCCCCAACGGATCTCGTCAACAGACTTGCCGAGTTCTTTTCGAACGGCCTCGGGATATTTATCCACCACGAGATCCTGGCTCGAATACGGCCCCGTGCGATGCCGATTAGAGGTTGCATAGAGGCCAACGACAGGCGTCCCTACGGCAGTTGCCATATGTGCCGGCCCGGAATCCGGACACAGCACGGCGGCACTCCGGGCGAGTAACGCCAGCAACTGCTTCAGTGTCGTTTGGCCGACCAGATTGACGACGTCGGTGCGCGCCAACTCTACGATGCCGCTGCCGTAGTCGCGCTCGAGATCCGTCGTCCCGCCGGTCACTAGAATCTTGGCGCCGAAGTGTTCGGCAGCATGGTCCGCAACTTCGGCGTAACGATCCTTACTCCAGTTTCTAAAATTTCGGAACCGTTGTCCGGTGACCGGACTGATGATCAGTGTCGGCGTGTTATCGCCGATATGCGCCGCAGCGAACTCACGATCCGCGGTGTCGAGCGGAATATCCCAACGCAGTTCCTCGCGTGGAATCCCGATCGTTTCCACAAACTCAAACAAGCCGTCCATGACGTGTTGCCGCGGCGTCGCGGCCAGATGATTACGGCAGAACAACCATTGATAATCACGCCCCCGCGCCCGATCGAATCCCAGACTCGTATTCGCCGGGACGACTAGGCTGATGATATTCGCGCGCATCGAGGCGTGCATATGCAGCAGGAGTTCGAAGCGCCTCCCGGAGAGTTCCCGACGCACGTCCAGATACGCGCGGCGCCCACGCGATTTATCGAATAGGACGAACTCAACGCCATCGAACCCACTGAGCAGGCCATGCTCGGTCTTGCCGATGATCCAGGTCAGGCGAGTCTCGGGCCACGCTTTCTGAATCGCGCGCACGACCGGGACCGTATGACAAATATCGCCGATTGCGGAGAGTCTGATGAGACAAAGCTCTTTTGGAGGGAGATCGAACGAAGGAAGCACTGCGCGGTGACTCGGCTCAGCCAGATTGACAGCTCTGATAATAGCCCACAGAAAAAAACAGCTAAAGGCGCGGTGACAACGGGGCGACGCGATCGTGCTGCCCAAGCTGGAGGCCATCGCCCACTTCGTCTACGATTACCTCAGAGCCAACAAGCCAATATGAAGCTTCTAGCGAATATTCTTCTCGTAGTTGCGATCTGCGTCGCGTCAGCGACTTATCTGGCCGTTCGCGGCAGTCTTCCCGTGCTAGATGGAACGGTCTCAATTCCCGGCTTGGCGGCTCCAGTTACCGTCGAGAGGGATTCTTTCGGCGTCCCCACCGTTCGCGGCAACAATCGCCTCGACGTCGCTCGCGCTGCGGGTTTTCTGCACGCCCAGGACCGATTCTTCCAGATGGATCTCATGCGCCGCGTCGCCGCTGGTGAGTTGTCGGGGCTCGTGGGAAGAAACGCCATCCAGTTAGACCGGGAACGCCGGCAGCATCGTCTGCGGACTGCCGCCCGAGAACGAGTCGGGGAGATGAGCACGACCGAGCGGGAACTCATCGACGCGTACGCCGAGGGAGTCAACACGGGCCTGCAATCCCTCCGCGCGGCGCCTTTCGAATACATCCTCCTGCGCGCGCGGACACAACCCTGGCGGCCCGAAGATACGATTCTCGTCAACTATGCGATGTATTTTCAGCTCAACGATTCGGATGCGAGCCGCGACGATGCCTACGCCACGCTGTACGAGGGCCTGCCCGGATTAGTACGCGAGTTCGTTCTAAACGAGGGCACGGAGTGGGACGCGCCTCTGGTCGGCGACGCGCTACCCGTACCGCCTCCCCCCGGACCGGGCGTCTGCGACCTGCGAACCCGCCTGACTCGGCACTATGTACATGAGCAGCCATCACGGGTCGTGATCGTTCCCGAGGAGCGGCTGGCGGGCAGCAACGCCTGGGCCGTGGCCGGGCGGCGGAGTTCGACTGGCCGGGCGATTGTCGCCAACGACATGCACCTCGATTTGGAAATCCCGAATATCTGGTATCGCATGCGCTTCATTGTCGAGAATCCAGGCAATCCCGACGAGCGTCTCGAAATTACCGGCGTGACGCTGCCGGGAGCGCCTGCCGTGGTCGCCGGAAGTAACGGCTCGGTCGCCTGGGGCTTTACGAATAGTAGCGGCGACTGGTCGGACCTCGTCCTGCTGGAACTGGACCCGAACAACCCGGATGCCTACATGACTCCTGATGGCTATCGGCCCTTCGATATTCATACGGAGACGATCGACGTGCGGCGTTCGCCGAGTGTACCGGTGAATATCCGCACGACGATTTGGGGTCCGGTCGTTGGCGAGGATGGCCAGGGTCGGTTGCGCGCGTTGCGTTGGCTTGCGCATGAGCCCGAAGCGTCGAACCTGCGGATCATGGATCTCGAGCGGGCGCGCGACGTGCACGAGGCCATAAGTATCGCGCATACCGTTGGCTCACCGCCGCAGAACATTATGCTGGCCGACAGCAACGGTGACATCGCCTGGACAATCATGGGGCGCATCCCGATTCGTGTCGGCTATGATCCGCGACTGCCGGCATTCTGGTCCGACGGGCAAACCGGTTGGCAGGGCTGGCTACCGTCCGACGACTATCCCGTTGTCATCAATCCGGATGCGGGTGTCGTCTGGACCGCGAACGCGCGCGTCGTCAACGGCACGGATCTCGCATTGATTGGAACCGGCGGCTACTCGCTGGGCGCGCGCGCGGGGCAGATCCGCGACGGTCTGCTGCGACTCGAGCGGGCAACGATCGAGGATATGCTCGCGATCCAGCTCGACGATCGCGCGACGCTGCACGAGCGCTGGCACGAGCTGTTGCTCAACGTCCTCGACACGGGCATCGTCGCAGGCGATGCGCGTAGAGCCGAACTCCGATCCGAGGTCGCGCGCTGGAACGGTCGCGCGGATCCCGACACTGCCGGCTACCGGCTGATTCGGGAGTTCCGCCGGCAGACGAGCGATGAACTGCTATCAGGCATCGTATCCGGATGTGGAGACTTTCCGGATCCCGTGACGCTACAGCGCCGTAACCAGTCTGAAGGGCCGATCTGGCGTCTGGTAACCGAAAGACCGGAACATCTGCTGCCACCGTTCTACGAATCCTGGCAGGAGTTTTTTCTGTCGGCAGTCGACAAGACTGCAGCCAAGTGCGCGACCGACTCGTTGGCGGAGTGCACCTGGGGCGCCATCAATCGAGTCGAGATCACCCACCCGCTCACCGATACAATTCCGATCCTCGCACCGTGGCTTACCGTATACAACGGCGTGTTGCCGGGCGGCGATCACACCCCACGCCTACAGCAGGGGGACCACGGCGCGTCGGAGCGCTTCGCGGTCTCACCCGGAGATGAAGCGAATGGTTACTTCCACATGCCAGGCGGCCAGAGCGGACATCCGCTGTCGTCGTTCTACCGCGCTGGTCACGACGCGTGGGCACGCGGCGATGCGCAGCCTTTCCTGCCGGGGGATACCGCGCATACGCTGATGCTGAGCCCGGCCCCGTAAACGGTTATTACCGACCGGTTGAGCTGACAGTCGGTCGCACACACTCAGACGACCCCAAATCCATCGAGAACGAGTTACCCGGACGCATTGCGGAGCGGGTGGAGTACCCCATATTGCCAGCCGCACACCGCCGTCACCGTGGTGACGCCCCCGCGCTTCTCCAGCGGCAGAGATGAATGGTCGTTGTTCAGGAGATCGAATACCCAGGCCAGCTGTGCGAGTTTTCTAAAGCAATCGCGTTCACTAATGTCGTAAAAGGCCACGATGTCAGCCATGGTCCATCAGTGTAGCGGACAGATGGCCACGGCCAGCAAACATGTTGGTGCCAACTTCCTGACCGTGGTTCACGAAGGCTTCGCCTCGAATATCGCTGATATGATAGAGAAGCTGGAAGGAGATTCGCACGGTCCTCAGTTCACGGTGCAGATTGCCGATAATCGTTAACGAACGACCGCATGTCTTACATCGGCCGGTTGAAATGACGCCCCTGTCTGGAGTTAGGTACATGGCAACAGCAAAGATCACACAGAATCGCTCCGTTCGGTCGATAAGCATTCTGTCGGTCATGATTGCACTACTCGGCAGCGCGTCATCGACGTTGGCGCAGGATGCCGTTCCCGACCTATCGGGCAATTGGTGGCGTACGCAGGATCGCAGCGGCAACACGGGCCGTGTATTACAAGAGTCGCCGCGCGTGCTTTCAGAGCATGGCGAGGCGTTGATGGCGGTATTCGATCCCGCCGATGACCCGGCCGCACGTTGCGAACATCCTGGCGCCGTTCGAGTGATATTGAGTCCCTATCCGATAAATTTTGAATTGCACGGCGACTTCGTGGCAATCAGCTACGAGGAGTGGGCGACGACGAGAATCGTGCAGCTCACCGAGCAGGATGCCGATCCTGATGTGCCGCACACGCTCATGGGACGTTCGGTCGGTCGCTACGAGGATGGCAGTCTCATCATCGAAACCAGCGACCTCGCGACCGGCCTGAACATGAGCACTGGATTCTTCTGGACGAGTGAAGAAGCGAACGTCCTCGAGGAATACTTCCTTGTCGAGGACAACACCTACTTGACGCTACGAATGACCCTGACGGACCCGGTCATGCTCACAGAGCCTTGGGTCATCGAGAAGCGGTGGGTACGTTACGATGGCGAATTACTCGACTTCGAGTGCATCGACCGCGAGCGCCCCGAGCCAATAACAGGGGCCGGGTCCCTATTGCCTACAGCGCGTCGAGATCCAATAGGGTGAACGGATCGACGCGCGCGCTCAGGATCCGCACACCCCAGTGCAGATGCGGGCCCGTGACACGCCCGGTCGCGCCCGCGAGTCCGATCACCTGCCCCCGCTCCACCATCGAGCCAGGGTCGACGAGTATCTCGGAAAGGTGCAGATAGGTCGAGTAGACGCCCAGGCCGTGATCGATAAACACGGCGTTACCGCTAAAGAACAAGTTCTTCGCCAGTACGACGCGGCCCGCGTTAACGGCGAGGATATCGGTTCCCGTCGCGGCCGTCAGATCCGCGCCGGAATGCGGCGCACGCGGCTCACTGTTGAAAACCCGCCGGTGGCCGAAATTGCGCCCCCCCGTCGTGCCTGGAATGGGCACCTGGAAAGCCTCGGCCCAATACGCGTCGGGTGTCAGCATCGAGTAGATCGCGCCGATCTCACGGGACTCGCGTGCAGCACGCTCCTGATTTTCCGAGCTCAGTTGGACGTAGCCAGGTGCAACCGTCAGTTCGGTCGTCGGAAAACTCTTGCCACGAACCTGGACGAGATCTTCACGCGTCTCGACGCGTCCACCCTCGTACTCGAGAGTAAGCTCAAGCGGGTACTCGCCCTCCTCGGTATCCAGATCGATACCAATGACCGTGAACCAGCCGCCCTCGACTCGAACATAGGGTATCCGTCGATCGTCCCAGGAGACATCGATCGCGCTCAGACCGGCCTCGTGTGGCTGGGCGAGTTGCAATGCCTGACCCTGCACGGCCGCGAGCATTGCGAGCAGCGCTAGCGAAATCATCCCACCGACTCCGTAACCCGAGTACGTCTAGTTTACGGGACGGCGACGCGTCTGTAACGCGCCGGGGCGTGCTAGGGCATGGCCAACTCAGACGCAAAGCCACCCTTCTCGTAATCGCCCGGATTGTGGCGCTCGCGACGCACGACTTGACCGGTCGTGGTGTCGATTACGGTGACATAGATCCGGTTCAGGCCATCCTGCTTGAGATTTGTCGACGACTGGTAGCGGCCGATTTCGGCTGGCGCCTGCTGGGCCACCGATACACCGAATATCCACGAGAGTGCTATGACGCTCAGCGTCGTGCACAGAATTGCTGAAGCCTTGTTTCGCATGTAGAAAACCTCCCAATAAATCGAGTAACAACTCGAGCAACCAATCGAGAGACCTATCGCGAGAAACGGCGCTCGATCGTGTACCAGATGACGCGAATTCTTATACACCGTGGCTAGTGTGCGCATTGAGAACTGGCCCGCAGTTTGCCGCGAGAGGGGCTTATGTCGTACGAGACTACTCGGTTTCACCCAGTAACCGCGCCACATCCGCTCTGAGACCGGCCGCGGTGACAGCCTCCGGTTGTACGGGTGTTCCGATGAGTAAAGCGATCTTGGCCCACAACAACCACGAGAAGTTTCGTAGTGAGCGGCCGCTACCGCGCGCGAACAAGCTGTCCGCAAGGCCCTGGAGCGCGATCGGAATGACGGGTGCGGGGTTGCGCCGCACGATTCGTTCGTACATCGCTGCCAACGGCGCGAAGCCCGGCAACCGGCCGATTGACCGTTCTAGCTGCGGAGGGCTAGACTCCAAGTCAAACCCTATAATCGATCGAGGGGAAACATCATGAGGGAAAATCCAAGAATCGGCATCGTGCTCACGCTCTTCGCCAGTACGGCATTCGCGAGCCTGTATATAGCCGGGGAAGCTCAAGCTCAGACCGCGCCCAGCTACCTGTTCGATCCGACTTGGCCGAAGCCGCTACCGAACAACTGGAAGATCGGCGGCGTCACCGGACTCGCGGTCGACAGCAACGACAACGTATGGGCCTACAATCGCCCGAACGACCTGACATCCCTCGAACTCCGCGCCGAACCCACGCCACCGATCTCGGTGTGCTGCGTTCGGCCACCGTCGATGATCCACTTCGACCGCGCCGGCAACGTCATCGGCTCCTTCGACGCGCCGCAAGGACACGGCATGGATGTGGATGACGAAGGCTTCGTCTATCTAGGGCAGGATACGGTGCGGAAATACGATCCGCGTACCGGGGAAGTCGTGGCCGAGATCGCGCGCACGCCCGAGAGAGAGGGCGGCGGCCAAGTCGGACTTCCGGCTCCCATCGTCCGCGAACCAGGCCAGGGCGGCCGCGGGCCCGTTGCCGGATTTCTGCCACAGGCGCCACGCGACCCTGCGGAGGTAGCGGCGGAAGAAGCACGGGAACAGGCTGAAAGCGCCGCGTTCCGCGAGAAGTATCCGCCGGAGACTCCGATGATCGTCGGCGGCCTCGAGGAGATCCGGATTATCGAGGAAGACAATGAAGTGTATGTCGCCGATAACTACCTCGGCGGCCGCGTGCTCGTCTTCGATCTCGACACGTTCGAATTCAAGCGGGGTTGGGGCGCCTACGGGCGGCCGCTGGCAGAGATCAGCACCGACGACGCGGACCATGCTTATACGGCCAACGGCCCGATGCCGCGGGATTTCGCCGGGCATCTCACCTTGAACGTCTCCAACGACGGCCTCGTGTACGCGGCAGACCGGAACGCGAACCGGATCCACGTCACGACGAAAGACGGACAGTTCCTGAAGGAATTCATTCTCGCGCCCACCACAGGCGGGGGCGGCTCGACGGGCGGCGTGGCGTTCTCGCCCGATCCCGAGCAGCGCCACCTCTACATCTCGGATCTCACGAACAACCGGATCTGGTTTGTCGATCGCCAGAACGGCAATCTCGTCGGCCAGATGGGCAACATGGGGGACAGTGGCGGCCAGTTCTACGGCCTGCACATGATCGCCGTGGACTCGGGCGGCAACATTTACACCGGCGAAGTCTTTGCCGGCGAACGCGTACAGAGATTCGTGCCCGCCGACAGCCCGCGCGGCGAACTGCTCCAGCAACTCGCCAATATGCAGTAGCGTTTGAGATACCGGCGCGGAGGAGCTATGGCTCCCCCGCATCCCCGTCCGCGTCGTTTAGCCGCCGATCAGGGCGTAGTCGTCGAGCTGTAGCTGAATCAGCGTCGTGAGCGCCCAGAGGTCGAGTTGGATCTCAGGCTGGATCGTTTCCGGATCGATCTCCCGGCCGAGCACGGCCTGACCGCAGACGTGGAACGCGACGCCCGCGTTGGCGAGATTCTGGATGAGCTCGATATTCGGATTGTCGGCGCCGTCATTGTGCTCTTTGAACGTCTCGTTATCGAGAATGATCTCGGTCGATCCCTGATGAAGCACGACGGCGACCTTGCGATTCTCCGCCGGCACGCCATGCTTCGCCAGCGTGTTGACGTATCGCGCGATCGCCGGCAGCCAGGGATTCACTTCATCGACGGTCGCAGCCCCGGTCGCGACATCGAAGACGACTTTGTGAACCATGCCGGGATCGGGTAACTCGTACGAGCCGGGTACGTCTCTCGCTGCGTCGTAGCCCGGCACGGGCAGCGTCTCCGCCGACTGAGCAAATACCAGGTTCGACGACCCCACGAGAGCGGCCGCGGCCGCTATAACGGTTAACCATGTCTTCATAACGATTTCCTTCAATAACGACTAAACCAGGAGTCCTATCAGTTAGCCAGGCCGAACACGGGTCGCAATCGCGTACCAAAAGCACTTCCCACGAAAGCGGCAACGAACCAGGCCCAGCCGTGCACGCTCGTAGACGACACGCCGCTGAAGTACGCACCGATATTGCAGCCATAAGCGATACGCGCGCCGTAACCGAGCAGTACGCCACCGATTATCGCGGCAATGAGCGACCGGGCCGGCACACGCCACACGAGTGCGAACCGCCCCGCCAATCCGGCTGCCATCAAGGCGCCGAGAACGATCCCGAAGTTCATGACGGAGGTGATGTCCCCGAACACACTCGACTCGAGAGTCGCAGCCGCAGTTGCCGATTGCCAGTAAGGCCAGGCCGCAACGTCTACGCCGAGCGCAGCGGCAATCTTCGAGCCCCATAGCGCGAATCCCGACGTTATCCCCCAGGGTCGCCCGGCCAGGACCAGCGTGGCGATATTGACGAGCACAAGCCCCATCGCGCCCGCGGCCAGGGGCCAGGGTCCCTGCAACCAAGCCCGTCCGGACATACCGCCGCCCAGGCCTTGCACGCTTCCATGACGGCGGCGTTCGATGAGAGTGGAACCTGCCCATATCGATGTGAGTAACGCCAGCGTCATCGCGAGCGCGCCGAAGAACCCGAACTCGGCCATTAACGAGATCGGCCCGTATCCCGGCGCCTCTTCCCATGAGGGCCGATGAAAGGCCCCCAAGGCGGAGCCCACGATGAACGCCGCGAGCGTGACGATCATCCGGATACTGCCGCCGCCGGCCGTGAACAGCGTCCCCGAGGCGCACCCGCCGCCGAGCTGCATGCCGATACCGAACAGGAACGCGCCGACGAGGACCGACACGTTCAGCGGTCGGACGTTACCGCTGAGCTCGGTTCCCCAGAGCTGACCGCCGGACAGCAACGGAAGGAACACCAACGTGGTTACGGCCAACATCAGTAACTGCGCCCGCAGCCCCGCGCCGCGACCGCTGGTCACGACGTTACGCCATGCGGACGTGAAGCCGAACGCGGCGTGATACAACGCGAGTCCCGCGCCGACGCCGACCATGAGCAGAGCGCCTTGTCGCCAGCCGAACGTCTGCGCAAGGTAAATGGCAATCGTGAAACTCAGCGCCACTCCGACGCCGATCGTACGCAGGTTCATCAGGGGGTTACTGACACCGTGTCCAGCGGCCAAGAATGACAGGTCGCACACGCCGTGTTCGCCGCGCGCGCCTCGTGGCAGCTGATACAGCTCGCCATCGCGGTCACACTCGTGGTCATTGCCATCTCGTCGAGTTGCGCGACGTCACCGTGGCAGGCGCCGCATTGAACGCCGGCCGCAGCGTGTGGTTCATGCGCCCAGGTGACACCGGTGAGCACCTGGTAGACGGGTACCCAGGGAATCGGCTCTGCAGCGGCAGAGAATTCCGCAAGCTGCATGATCGAGGGCTGGTCGGCGGCAATCGCTGTGTGGCAGGACATGCAGATGGCGGTCGCGGGGTATCCCATCTGCGCGCCCGGTTCCGGATTCGTGTGGCACATCTCGCAGACTAGGCCGAGAGCGAGGTGGACCTCGTGGCTGTAGGGTATCGGCTGCTCCGGCGCGGGATGCGCCGCGAAGTTATCCAGAACTTCCTGGGCCACTACGGACTGCTGCGCCCACGCACTGAGCGTTAGTGCCAACAGAAGCGCTGTGAAAGCAGTGCAGGCCAACATGACGCGAACACCGTGTGAGTTTCGGTTCATTACTGATCTACTCCCGCCCTTTTTATCTTCAAATGGCCAGGTTCCCCTCGTCATCCGGGGTTATCCTCTGCGAGTCCGCCGGGCGCCAACCTCATCGATCGACTTGCCGTCGTCCTCAAGGGCCGCGGCAGCCGCCGCTCGGCCCGGTCTGCCCGTGACGGAACCTCCGCCTTGCGTACAGCCGCCCGTGTGATAGAGGCCGGGAATCGGCAGGCGGTACGGCGTCCAGTTAGCGAATGTCCGCGAGCGTTGATGCACGCACCCGCGCCACATGGCCGGATTCATGCGCTCGATGTCGAGCGGGCTCATGAGTATCTTCGCAAGAATGTCGTCTTTCGAGAGGTTCGCCGTATGGCTCATATAACGCGTCATGAGTCGATCGGCGACCTGCTCCTTGAGCGTGTCCCAGTGCGCAGGACCCTCCTTGAGCGCATACGGTATGGTTCCTTCGATCTTGACGGAGCCGTACCCCGCCGGTGCCCGAGTCGAGTCCACGTTCGTAGGGTGCACGGCCTGGATCGGATAGTCGTCGAGATGGAGTTCGCCGCTCGCCTGATCGGCATTCAACGTAAAGATGCTCTCCGGCCGATCGAGGATCGCGGCCTCGCAGGGTTCGATCGTTCCCCCTTCCGATGAAGCATAGGCCGGCCGCGCCGAGACCGCGTAGGTGAACGCGAACATGGCGTGCTCCGGCTGCCAGATCTCGACGATGTCCGTGAGCTCCTCGCCCCACAGCTCGCGCGGCGCCATCTCGTAGAGATGCATGATATGGATCGTGGTGACGACGCCCTTGCGCGCTCGGTATTGGCTGCCGTCGCTGCACTCGACGCCCGCACATCGGCCCCGGTCGATAATGAGTTGCTCGACGGGCTTGCTCGTGAGGACGACACCGTCGTGCGCCTCGATGTAGCTTCCCAAAGCCTCGGCCAACATTCCAGACCCGCCGATGGGGATGGGGCGTCCGCGCATATAGGTGATGAGCTGGACGGCCTGGCTGCCCGTGCCAATATCGCTGCCGGGGACGGCGCTGAAGTGGCCGGTCGTGAGGTTCGCGGCCTGGACGTGCGGGCTCTCCCAGATCTGACGCGCCGCATCGTAACCCGAAAGCTCGCCGAGCCGGCGCCAGAACGTAGCTTCGCGCGAGTGCGCGCGTTCTGCCGGCGACATGGCAAGATACTTCGCCCGCGACGGCGTCAAGCGCCTGTACGTGTCCGCATCTTTCCTTGATAGCTTCTCGATCGTCGCGGCCGTGCGTTCCAGGTCGTCCCGGTAGACCGTGATCGACGCGCCGTCGAGGAACGGGATGTGGACGACGATCTCGGGATCCATGAGCTCGTAACCGTGATCGCTGAGGTCGATCTCGTTGTCACGATAGGCCGGGTTGGCCGCGTAGCCGCTGTGGACCGTGGAACACAGATCCTCTTTGAATCCCGGCAACAGGACCTCGGCGGTCTTGACGCCGCCGCCGATCATCGCGCGGCCGTCGAGCACGAGCACCGAGTTGCCCGCTTTTGCGAGATAAGCACCGGACAGGAGACTATTGTGACCGGCCCCAGCGATGATGTAGTCGAATTGCTCGCCGGAGGCCTGAGCGAGCTGCTGAGCCTTCCCGGTTGCTGGCATCAGCGCGAGCGGCGCAAGCGAGGCCGTGTTCTTTATAAATTTTCGCCGAGTGGTCGAGGTCATCGGGGGCTCCTATTTCGCCAACGGCTGGCTGTCGTGTGTGGACACTTCGACGAGATTATACGCTGTCGTGGAAACTACATGTCACGCGGTTATCTACAGGCGAGCGCCATTCCGCGGAATCCATTTCATCATGGGAAACATCACTCCCTCGGCACGAGCGGCTCGGGTGGTCCCGGTTCGACAATAACAACTCCGTACCATCCCGCGACCATCGGGTGAAATCTCAGCATTTCGCTCATTGTAGCGCCCGTGCAAGAGCCAGGCCGGCTTGGCGCTGGCGCTGGGAAGCGGCGATTCTGGAGGGCCGGTGGGGCCGACTCGCGGGAGATGGCGCGACGCTTGTTGAGAATGATTAGTACGCTTGACGATTCTTCAGAGATTCCACGGGATCAAGAACGCTATCATCGACTGTACTGGCCGGAGGGGGCAAGGCGTTCACGAGCGGAATCTCCGCGGAGACTTATCGACATGAAGAGACTCTCATCCATGGTCGTGATCTCGGCCGCGATCATTGCGCTGGCCCTCGGCCTGGCGAGCATCGGCAAAGCGCAAAGGAATAGTTCGGACTTCGCCGCGCTGCCGCAAACCGTAACGACGCCCGCCGATAACCAGGCCAGCGAAGCCAAGGCCGAACTCGGCAAGCTTCTCTTCTGGGATCCAATCTTGTCCGGCGATCAGGATGTCGCCTGCGCCACCTGTCATCACCCCGACTTCGGCTACGCCGAGAATCTGGATATTTCCATCGGCGTGAACGGTGTGGGGCTCGGCAGCGGCCGTCACTTCAATACGCCGAATTCGATTCCGTTCGTCCAGCGCAACAGCCAGACAGTGCTGAATACCGCCTTCAACGGTATCGATTCGGAGGGCCATTACGATCCCGCCACGGCACCCATGTTCTGGGACGTTCGTGCTCAGGGACTCGAAGAGCAGGCCTTGATGCCCATACTCACCTTCGAGGAGATGCGGGGCCTCGCCTACTCTGAAGAAGAGATCATCGATACCGTGGTGGAGCGGCTCGAAAGCGTTCCCGAGTACCGCTCGCTGTTCGGCAACGCATTCGGCGGCGGTGAGATAACCAGCGAAAACCTGGGCAAAGCACTCGCGGCCTTTCAGCGGACTCTGGTCGCGAACAACTCGCCGTTCGATCGCTACATGCGCGGTGACCGGACCGCCATGACCCGTTTCCAGATCGAAGGCATGCGGCAATTTCAACGCGTCGGCTGTATCGACTGTCACAGCGGCCCGATGTTCTCCGACTACCAGACTCACGTCATCGGCGTTCCCGACAACGGCAAGCTACGGGAATCGGATCGCGGCACGAATCAGACCTACGCCTTCCGGACAGCCTCGCTGCGGAATCTGGCTTATACGGCACCCTACATGCACAGCGGCGTATTTCGCGATCTCGACGACGTGCTCGACTTCTACGATGACGGCCGAGGTCGCCGCAGAAACCGCGTCGTAGACCGCAACCAGCTCGATCCGCTGTTCCGGCGCCTGGATGACGTCGATGACGAAGAGGACGAGATTATCGCGTTCCTCGGCGCCCTCAACGACGACTCGTTCGACAAGACCATCCCCGCCGAGGTGCCGAGCGGCCTCAATCCCGGCGGTCTGATCGACTGAGCCGTTCCCGCTCCTACAGCTGCGTGAACAACACGTCGTAGGGGCCCACGCTGCCGCGATCGACGACGAGATGCTGGTAACCCGCTTGCGGGCCACCCGTGTGCACGAAATCACCCGGATTGGATGACTTTACGTCGTTACGATAGCGCAGATGCACATACTCGCTGAGTTCGATCGCCGTTACGTTTCCATCGTGGTTTTCATCGGCGAAACCGTCACCGATAGCCTCGTCCAGGAAGTGCGATAGATAACCACCCGCGCGGAACTTCACCGCGACCTGAGAAGTCACGTCTTCTTCCGAGGAGAACATACCCATACGGCCGGGTACCGAGATCACATCCTTCGAAAACCCGCCGCTGAAACACGAGTCGAGGAATAAGAGCGTCGTGCCCGCATGGATCGGCTCAAGAAAATCCCGCATGTCATCGTCGCGGATCTCCCCGTCGTAAAGTACGAGTGTTTCGTCGAGCGCATCCGGATCGGACGTCTCCGGACCCGCGGAACGCTCCAGCCGGCCGCCGTGACCCGAATAGAAGAACACGAATGTGTCATTAGGGCCGGCCTTGGAAGCGATCTCGTCGAGCGCATTCTCGAGATTCGCCACGGTCGCATCCTGATCGGTCAACGTGACGGCATCCTCGGGCAGCATACCGCCGCCGCGGATCAGGGCGTCGCGGACACGGATCGCATCTCCCGCCGTGAAGTCTAGATCGGAACCGGACCCGGGATAGTCGCTGATACCGGTGAAGATACCGAAGGTTCGCCCACCCGAAGCGTTGCCGCCAGCGAACGTGCCGCCGCCCGGCGAACCGCCCGCGCCTCCCGTTGCTAGAGCTAACACGTACTCGCCGATCTCGTCCGCTTCGTAAGATGTTGCCACGACGCGGTATCGTCCGGTCTCGGTCAGGCTCAACTCGACGACCGAACGGTCGGTGCTCCCCTCGAAGTCATCGTTCTCGATAACGTCTCCAGAAGGCGTCAGGAGCGCGACATAGGTATCGAACTCGTCGGACGTCATCTCAACCGTGACAGTCTCGCCCGCAGTACCGTCGAATACGTAAGTGTCCTGATATTCGCCGTTCTCCAACGTCTGGTCACCGAATTCGAGTTCCCCGACCGCCGAGCCGCCGACTGTCAACGTCGCGACGTCTCGATTCTCCTGCGGCCGTCCGCCGGAAGCGTCGACCTGATCGATAATCAGGCGGTAGTCACCGGTCTCACCGGCCTCGTAGGACGTGACGCCCACGCGGTACGTGCCGGCCTCGGTCAAATCCAACGCGAGCACGCTGTCGGTCGACTCGGCCCCATCGTCGTTCTCTTCCTGGCCGCCGATCGGGTCCGCCAGTATCAAGTACGTGTCGAAATCATCGGATCTCAGATCGATAGTGACACGCTGGCCGGGGCGCCCGGTGAATTCGTAGCTGTCGATATACTCACCGCCGTCGAGCGACTCGTCCTCGGGCTCGAGCGTTCCCGTCTCCTCGCGAATGCCGGCTAGATCGACACCCTCGCTGATGTCCATGTGCAACGTGTACGCGCCGGTTTCGCCTTCAGCATAACTCGTGACGATGACTACATAGACACCCGTCTCGTCGAGATCGAGCGCCATCAGTGAGCGTGTCATGTCACCTTCGTAATCATCGTTATCGAACTGCTCGCCACTCGGTGTATTGACGATAAGGTAGGGATCGAAATCGGTGGAACGCAGATCGATGACCGCTTCCTGACCGCTCTCGCCATAAAAGGTGAAATCGTCAATGTACTCCCCCGACGAGAGGGTCTCATCACCCTCTTCGAGCCGATTTCGCTCTACGCCTCCGTCAGCGACAGAACTGGAATCGGCGTCGGCGGCGGCAAGGCTTACTAACCCTTCGTTGTGGAGGTCGCGGCAATCGCTCGCGTCACGATAGAGATCCGCGTCGACGAGATAAGAGGCCATTCCCTCGCCTTCGAAACGCGGGTCGTCGCACTCGCCGTCCCGGGCCCAAGTGCTGCTGTCGTCACCGAAGTCGATTCCACCATCCGCCGCGTCGGCTCGCAGGGCGACTCGACCCTGGCTGACGAGACTCTCGCAATCGGTTGCGTCGCTGTAGGCGTCCTCGTCGACGAGTATCGACGCCATGCCGTCTCCCTCGAAGCGCGGATCGTCGCACTCGCCGTCAAGCGCCCAGGAACTGCTGTCGTCCCCGTAATTGATGCCGTCCGAGCTATCGAAGCTGGCGGTATCCGCGCGCAGGCTGATGACGCCGTTTGCCAGAAGAGTGCGGCAGTCCGATGCGTCGCGGAATCGATCTTCATCGAGCAATACAGTTGCCATGCCTTCGCCGATGAAGCGCGGATCGTCGCACTCGCCATCATGAGCCCAATCGCCGGAATCGTCGCCGAAGTCGATGTTCCCCTGAGCCGAAACCGTTCCGGCAACCAGCAGGCAAAATGCAAATGTAAATAGCCTCAAAAAAGGAGACGCGATCATAATCATCACTCCGAGTGCGGGCGACAGGATAAGACGATGTAGCATCTCGAATACGCGTTACTGTTTAGCGAATGAACCTCATAAAACGCGTGTGAGGTGAACCCACGATACGTGGCTAGATCAGCCAAGTCGAGCGTTCGAATACCCAGAATGCGGCCACCGACCCGATGCCATAGGCGACCGCACGCGACCACCATGGCGGTACTGAGATCGAGATCCGCCGTATCGCCCAGCTGAGACTCAAAACCGCGGCGATGAACAACAGCTGTCCGACTTCGACACCCACATTGAAGAACAGTAAGGCGAGCGGTATTGCCTGGTCGGGCAGGCCGACCTCGGCCAGCGCCCCGGCGAAACCGAAACCGTGCAAGAGCCCGAAGGAGAACGCCACGATCCAGGGGAAGCGAGCCGTGAGATCGGGTGCCTCGATGCCTGCACTCGTTGTACTGTTGGCTCTGCCGAGTTGGGTCGCGAGAAAAAGAATACTGAGCGCAATCGTCGCTTCAACGGGTGCGCCCGGAACCGTCATCCAACCTAACGTCGTTGCCGCGAGCGTGACGCTGTGCGCTGCCGTGAATGCCGTAACCGTCAGCACGAGCCGACGGACACCACGTATCAGTAACAGGAGCGCGAGAACGAACATGAGATGATCAATGCCGATGAGAATATGCTCGATACCGAGCACCAGGTAAGTGACGGTCACATCCCATGAACTCGGTTGCTCGGCGACGATCGTACTCGGATTGTTCGGCGTGAGGCGCCTGATGAACGATGTGCCATCGAGGTAGTCGACACGCAACAGGACATCGGTCCTCGTCGAAGGCAACCCGCCGATCACGATCGTGAGGTTGGAAAGTCCGTCCGCACAGGTTAGCTGCGTGTTCTGGATCTGCGCATCGAGCACGACATAGGTTCGAAGCTGCGGATTCAACTCGCACTCGGCGGGCAGCTGCGGTACGAGTGCTTGGTAGAGACCACCGGCAATCGAAACCTTCCATTGGATCTCGAACACACCGGCCGCGGACTCAGTCAGGCTCAAGTATCCCGGATCGAACTCATGGCCGACCGCCCGACCTCCCTGCAGCAGAGACAGCACGACGATGCTGAATAGGAATGGCTTCATTCCGCCGGTTCGGGTGCCGTGTCGGATTCGAGTGCCGTTTCGTGGAACTCGGGAAGATTGACGACGATCTCGTAGCGGTCCCGCAGCTTGCGGTATTCGGCCTCGTTGGCTTCAATACGACGTTGCGCCATGAGCGCCGTCGTAACCTCGGTGCGGACCTCATCGAGTTCGAGCTGATAAGACTCCGTGCGCTCGAAGACGCGCACGACATGGAGTCCGAAGTCCGAACGCAGCGGCCCCTGCCAAACGTTCTCCGCCGGCAGCGCGGCCAACGCTTCCACGAAATCGTCGCCGAATGCGCGGCCGATCGCTGCGACGGCCGTACCCTCATAACGATTATCGAACAGCACCTCGTCATTGGAAACGACCTCGATGTCACCCTCGCGTAACTGCGTGAGCGCGGCCTCGGCGACGACGTCGAGTTGCTCGCCATGCCGGGAAGGGCTGAAGAATCGTTGCTCGAAACTGATGGTTGCCGATTGGACGAAACGAGCCGGATCCACGTTAAAGAACGCCGCCAACTCGGTGTCGGTCGGTGGGGTCGGCTCGGCGACGTCCTGCGTGAGGAACAGCATCTTCTCGGTCAGCCGAGCCCGAACCTGAGAATCGTTCTGATCGAGGCCGAGCGCGAGCGCCTCGCGATAGAGAATCTCATCCTTAATACTCGGCTCGAGCATGCCCCACATCTCGTCGCGGGTCGGGACATGGCCGTGCAGGATCGCCAATGCCTGCCACATACTCTGCACTTCCTCGTCGGTAATCACGATCTGGAAAGGATCGGCCTCCTCCAGCTCACCGCGCCAGGCGAACAACAGGAACAGGACTCCGCCGAGCAGGAGGAAATGAATGAGCGGGTCCTTGAGCAATCGCAGCATCGGAATAACTTACCGCGTGAGATGGCCAGCGTCCATCACATTAGCCTTAACTTTTTGTTTTCATTACAATCCTTTCAGCGACTTCTGGCCTGAAGGCCCCGATGCCGAAAAAATGAGGTCTCCCGACTCCGATAACAATATGTACCGCAACCGGCTCTCCTCGATCCTGCCCCGCTGCCTGAGCGTTGCCTGCGTGCTGTTCTGGTCCCTCGAGGCCGGCGCCCACGGCGGGGTCGTGTTCGAAGAAGACATCTGCGTCATCAAGATAGGATTCCTGACAGCGCATTTCACGATCTATCAACCCGCAACGCGCGCGAACGAGGAGTTCTGCGAGGATGTTCCGGATATCACGGAGACGATCTTCGTTCTCGACTATCTGCACGACAGCATGAAGGAGATGCCGGTCGAGTTTCGCATCGTCAAGGACGTCGCCGGACTCGGTCTTTACGCGACCTGGGACGATGTCGCCGCGATGGAGGACATCGACCGCAACACGGTCTTTTATCGGTACCCGACGAAGGAACCCGACTCGGTTCTTACAGTGGATCATGCGTTCGACGAGCCCGGCAACTATATTGGTGTCGTTACGGCGCGCCATCCGACGCTCGACAAGACCTATAGCACCGTCTTTCCGTTTCATGTCGGCGGCGCCGATTACGGCTATCTGCCGATTATTCTGCTCCTCGCCGCGATTGCTCAACTCGTCTACTGGCTGAGCAACGGCACATTGACTCGCTGGTGGGCGGAACTCAACCCGTCGCGAGCGGACGGAGTCTGAAGTGCGTATACGATGGTACTTACTGGCAGCAGTCATCGTCGCGCTGCTGTGTTTTCCACCGCAGTGGTATCCGGAAGCGCTGCGGCTGCAGTTTGCGCAGTGGTTTGGTGCCGGCAGCTATCGTGCGCCACCGGCATCGCGAGCCGCGCTCGCCGAGGAGCCGGAGATTCCCTGCCCCGAAGACCTGCTCGGCTGGCGAAACGCACAGACCATCGAAGGCGTCGATCTGCGCCGCTCACCGACCTGCATCGCAGATAATCCGCATGCAGTTGCGGCGTTTGTACGCGGCACGAATAACGTGGCGGAACAGACCCTACTCGAAAGCGGTCTGACACCCGACGCAGTCGAAAAAGGCCGAGACCTCGACGGCGACGGTGACCCGGACGAGATCCACATCCGCCTCGAGGTCGTTGAACTCAACGGCGGCTCGTCTGAAGTCGACACGCCGATCGCGCAATACTCGATCGCGCCGGGCATTCAACCGGGACTATGGGTGTTCGCACCGAAGATGTTCGGCATGGCAACCGAGACATTCGAATCGCCGACGGCACAAGCGATGTTGCGGGCACCGTCCCCAGCCATTCGCGTCGAACAGGGCGACCAGGTCCGTATTACGCTCGAGAACAGCCACTATATGCCCCACACCGTGCATCTTCATGGCGTGGATCATCCGTTCGTCAATGCCGACGGCGACGGCAACGACGGGGTACCGCTCACGAGCGAGTCGCCGGTCATGCCTGGCGAAGCCCGGAGCTATGAACTGCAGCCCCGCACAACCGGGACGGCACTCTATCACTGCCATGTTCAGCCGCACGTACATGTCATGATGGGACTGCAAGGTTTATTCGTCGTCGAGGAGAATCGCCCCGACAACTGGTTGCAGACGCTCAATGTCGGGGCTGGGCATGTTCGCGTCCCATCGCGCGCGGTGACCGAGACCTATGACCGCGAGTACGATCTGCATTACCTGGATCTCGATAGCGATCTGAACAACAGAATCCGTCTTTTCAACGACCCGCGTCTCATCACCGAGTCGATGCACAGGGATTACAACATTACCGAGGCTAGTAGCGATTTTTTTACGCTCAATGGCCGCTCGTTCCCATACACCATTAAGGAATCGCTCGTCGTCGTCGAACCCGATGAGCGAGTCAAACTGCGGGTTGCCAATGGCGGCAACACGCCCATCGCGTTGCACATGCACGGCCATAAAGTCACGATCACGCATCGCGACGGCGTCGCAGCCGAACCCGCGGCGCAGGTCACGCGGGATGTCGTCTCGATCTCAACGGCGCAGCGGCTCGACCTATCGCTAGAAACGACCAACGACGGTTTTCATTCCTACGGCAGCGGCGTGTGGCCGTTTCACGATCATCGCGGCCGCGGCGTCACGAACGACGGCATTGGCCCCGGTGGCCATATCAGCGCCATCGTTTACGAGGACTACCTGCAGGATGATGGCTGGCCGTCAACACTGGGTGTGAGCTGGGACCCGTACTTCACCGCAAGCTATTACCGTAAAGAGAGACCTGTCTGGGAAGCTTATGCACCCGGCTTATTCTCGGCAACGCGGAGCGATCCCTGGCTGATGGCGCGCTTGTTGGGATTGGGGCTCGCGCTCGGTGCGATCACCGCACTCTTGCTGAGTTCGCTCAGGCGACGTTGAACGATGCGCGACTACTCGCGAAGCTTATCTACTCGATGCTTATGCCTAGGACTTTGTGTGGGTTTACTCACTGGCGCTCTCGTCATCGTGCCATCTGTCCACGCTCAGATGTCGCTGGACGTCGAAATGGCTGGCCATCATCACATGAGCATCGATGACGCCGGGTCAGTCATGAACCAGAATGAGTTGACTTTGCCTCGCGACTGCAGCGAACTCGGCCCTGCTATCGAGCTCGTCGTACACGCGGGGCGGGATTATGCGGCGGGCACCGACGGGCAAACCTTCGGCTACAGCGAGCACGAGTATCGAGCCGCACCCTGCAGCCGAATCACCGTAACGTTTATCAACGACGATGCCATTCGGCACCAATGGATGATCCACGGTCTGCCAAAATATCTCTATCCCGGCGGCATGTTCCATCTCGAGGCCGCAGGCGGCAAAAGCAAAACCGGCACGTTTATCGTTCCGAGCGACGAGCAGACCTATCTCGTCCACTGCGACATGACTCAGCACATGGAGAACGGCATGAAAGCCCAACTCGTCGTCGGCCGTGGCAGCGGCGACCTGTGGAGCATCCCGGGTGTCAGCGACGATCTGCGTGGAGACCCCTATTTTCCCGATAATAGCTGGCACATCTTCCTAATATCGGCGGTCGTAAGCCTGCTTCTGACGACATTGTTCATGTCATGGCGGCGCTTCTTCTGACGCGTTCACAATCTACCTAATCAGTCGGATAGACTCGAAATCGACCCCAGCCAGGATCAAAACCCGGCGGCCCGATGGATCTACCGACGTGAGGTGACCACAGTGTTGCCGGTCGTCGACAGCGAACGGGACCCGGCCCCTTTTTTGTATTGGGAACGGCGGTGACACCAGGGGTCTCGTAGGAGCGACCGGGTGGCCCTCGATCACTGGACCGGGGAGAATGCCGGAAATTCCTTCAAGAAGAATGGCCTACGCTGCGCGCGCATCGAGTCGCTCGATATCGACCTGGAGACTCTGCTGCATTCCTAGTCCTTGTTGGACCAGGCCATGAACATCGCCACGGGGAAAGCCAGGGCGAGGAGAACGATCAAGGCGTTGACGGCCCACTCCGGCAGGCGCATGACCGGGAAAATCTCTTTGCCGATCTGGACGAATAGAAACGCGACGATGAGATAGGCCACCACGGCCTTGAAGATCTGGCGTCTATTGAGCTCTTTGAAAAATGAACGCATCCTGGTACCGGGCTCGATGAGCCGGGGATTTTACCTCTGCGTAAGCGCCGTGGCGCCTCGAACGTGTGAAAGTACCGGGTTTTCTGTCCGGGGTGGACGTTATGGCACGGCTTCCTGAAATCGCCGCCCATTTTAGGTAGTCTGGGCGGTCAATATCGGGAACTCAGCGGGCCCAAGCCGGACAAAAGACTAATCATGGCACTGCAACACCAGACCACGCGCAAAGCGCTCAAAGCCCTGGCAACACTGGTGTCTGGGATGCTTCTCGTCGCCTGCGCATCCACCCCGTTCAGCGATCGAGAGACTTCGGCACCCGTGGCTCCAGACGGCAACTCGACGACGACGGCACCCGATATGGGCACCCATCGGGCCGCGGAAGTCGCGCAGGCCGCCATCCTGCTGGGCAGAGTGTCTCTCATCGAGCCGTTGATTCGGCCATTTTCTACCGAGAAAGCCCTGATCTCGCTGGTTCTTAAGTCCTCTTTCGGCTTCGCCCAACGCGTCGCGATCGACGCGGTCCGTTTCCAGGCGCTCGAGGACGAGCCGCTGCCACCCATCGTCCCTCGGCGCGGCATGGACCTCGACGCCTGGGAGACCGAACTCGCCGGCATCGCGGGAACGTCGACGACTGGCACGGTACACTTCCTCGTCGACGGCGACGAGTTCTTCCCGCGCCTGCTCGAGACGATCAAAGCGGCCGAGGAATCTGTCGACATCCGCACGTATATCTTCGACAACGACGACTACGCCGTTAAGGTCGCGGACTTGCTCAAGAAGCGCTCTGAAGACGTCGATGTCAAAGTGCTGCTCGACGGCATCGGCGCGATACTCGGTACGCGCGTGGACCCCGATGAAATCTCCGAAGCATTCAGGCCTCCACTCGAGATGCGCTCTCATCTGCGCCAAGACTCCGACGTCCGCGTGCGCACGAGCGGTAATCCGTTTCTGACAGGCGACCACACAAAAACGACGATTATCGACGGGAAGCTCGCATTTCTCGGCGGCATGAATATCGGCCGCGAGTATCGGTATGAGTGGCACGATCTTATGATGGAAGTGACGGGTCCCGTCGTCGATCTTCTCCAGCGTGACTCGGATGTCGCCTGGGCGAAGGCGAGTTGGCTCGGCGATCTCGCAATGTTTGCACGCGTCCTGACACCGATGCACAGACGCGCCGGCGATGAAGGTGTACCGTTGACGATACTGACCACGCGCGATCACGACTCGCAGCTCTATCGCGCTCAACTTGCCGCCATCCGGCGCTCGCAGAGCTTCATCTATGTAGAGAACCCATATTTCTCCGATGACGTCATCCTGTTCGAGCTCGCGCGGGCACGCCGCCGCGGCGTGGACGTTCGCGTGATCCTGCCCGACGACGGCAATCACCAGGCCCAGAACTACAGCAACGAGTTGGCGATCAACACGATGCTGCGGCACGGTATTCGCGTTTATCTCTATCCGAGTATGTCGCACGTCAAAGTCGCCGTGTATGACGGCTGGGCCTGTTTCGGTTCGGCTAACTTCGACAAGCTGTCCTTGCAAATCAACGAGGAGCTGAACCTGGGCACTTCCGATCCCGAGATCGTGGACGAACTCATGACGCGCATATTTTCGCCCGACTTCGAACGATCACAGGAGCTGACGGCGCCCCGGGAAACCGACTGGATGCACCGAATCGCAGAGATTGTCTCCGACGAGATCCTCTAGGTAAAAAGGGGTACGACCCCTTTTTACCGGTACGACTCGAAGATACGCTTCTGCAACTCGGTCGGACCGGCTGAACCGAAATAGTACCGCGGCGTGCCGAATCCCTTCTTCTTCCGATCGAGAACGCTGTCCGGCAGGATACCGCGATAAGCGTGCTTCAACAGGCCTTTGAGCTGACCGCCCGCGTAGCGAATCTCTTCCGGCAACTTGAAGCTGAACTCAATGAGGCGGCGATCGAGAAGCGGCACGCGGGCTTCGAGCGAGACCGACATACTGGTCCGGTCGACCTTCGTCAGAATGTCGTCCGGCAGATAAGTGTGGAAGTCGACGAGCTGTAAGCGCGTCCTGGGCGGCACTTCCTCGTGCCAATGACGCCGATACTGCCAGTAGTGATCGTAGTCGGGAGGGATGCCGAGTTCACTCGCGTAAGGCCGTTTCTCGGCAGGCGTCAGTCCGCCCATTAGCTTGCCCCAGAGCGCGATGTCGCTGCTGAAAGCCCATTCGATCTGGGACAAGGCCTTCTTCATCCGCCGGCCGCTGACTCGCTGGCGCAGATCGCTGACCCAGGCGTCCAGAACCGAGGGCCATGCCGGGAACCGGGAGTAGCGCGCGTAACGCGTGTAGGTCCGGTAGCCGCCAAAGACTTCGTCACCACCATCGCCGGTCAGAACGACCGTAACCCGCTCGCGAGCCGTCGCCGAGACGAATTGGGTCGGCAGGCAAGACTCATCGGCGAACGGTTCATCGAACCAGTGTTGCACATCGGGAAGCATCGCTTGCGCACGGCGCTTGCTCAAGGTGCGCTCATGATGCTCGGTACCCAATCGATCCGCGACCTCACGCGCATAAGATACTTCTGAATGTTCCGGCGTATCGAAACCTATAGAGAATGTCTCGAGATCCGTGGCTGAGACGGCCGCCGACGCGACCACCGTACTGGAATCGATGCCACCCGAGAGAAAGAAACCGAGTGACACATCTGCGATCATCTGGTCCCGGACCGAGGTATCGATGATGGTGCGAAGCTCCTCGGCGCATTCACCGAGTGAGCGGGCCTCGGGTGCTTCCGGGACCTCGAGTTTCCAGTAACGGCGCGCCTCCGAAACGCTGCCGTTATTCGGGTCGAAAGCGAGATGGTGGGCGGGCAGTAACTTGAAACAGTTGTGATAGAGCGTCTTCGGCGCGGGAATATAACGATAGGTCAGGAAATCGAAAAGCGCCGTCTCATCCTTCCGTAGCCCGTTATCGCGACACGCAATCTGCAACGCCTTCAGCTCCGACGCGAACCCGAAGTTGCGGCCGTCGAAGTAGTAGAAGAGCGGCTTGATACCCGGCCGGTCACGGAACAGCTTCAGCTTGCGTTCATGCGCGTCCCAGATAGCGATCGCGAACATGCCGTCGAGATGCTCGACGAATGCGTCCCCCCATACCAGATACGCCCGCAACACGACCTCGGTGTCCGAATCGGTTCCGAAACACTGCCCTTCTCTTTCGAGCTCAGCTCGTGCCGCCTTGTAGCCATAGATCTCGCCGTTGAACGCGATCCAGGTCTCGCCGTCGTCGGCGAGCATCGGCTGATTCGCGACGTCTCGCAGGTCGATAATGGCGAGCCGGCAGAATCCGACGTTAACCGGTGAAGCGCGTAGCAGCTGCCGTGAATCGGGACCGCGATGAGCGATGGACGACAGCGCGGCCTCGTAGTCCCAGGCCGGGTTCGTTCCGCCGACGAAACCGCACATTATCTAACCCATCGCGCGTTGCCGGGCGAGTTTCTCACGTATCACAGGCTAATGGGCTGGCCCCCGCGCCTTCGGAGCGCTGCCGTTATCATCTCCTGCCCACCGAATAGAATCGTCGCGTAGAACGCGTCGCCGACGAGCAGTGCACCGTAGAATGGAATCGCGAGAACATAAGCCTCGATCAGGCCGTTCAGCGTCAAGGGATACATCCCGCTCAACCAGACACCGAAGTTGGAGAGTCCGAAGAAGATCGTGGACGACACGACCACGGCACCGCCGACCCGGAGTACCGATCGCCGCCGCGAGAGCAGCAGGCGGCCGATGAGCGGGCCGGCGAGAAATCCAATATAGACGCACGCCATAACGATCGGGGTATAGAACCCAATCATGAGATCCGCAATCAACAGCGCGCAGAGTGGCACGAGCCATGCGATGCGTCGGTGGCAATTCGCACCCGCGAATAGGCCTAACGCGCCGATGGGCGTAAAGTTCCAAGGATGAGGAAAGAGGCGTGCAATAACGCCAAGAACGATCAAGAAGTAAGGCATGGATTTCTCCTCCCGCAACATTATGGCGCAACCTGAACGCCAAGATAAGCTCCGACGCCCTGGGTACTGTAGCCTACGACGTCCTCATAGTTCTCGTCTAAAAGATTCTCGATTCTCCCGATGAGCTGAACACTTGGCGTCAACCGGAAGCTTGCCGCGAGACCAACCAGCGTATAGCCGTCGAGATGGACGCGTTCAGGCGACAGCGGAAATGGCGGAAACAGGACATCGACCTGGCTACCGCTATACGAAATATTCAAGTTGATATTCGTGCGTGGTCTCGGCGTGAAATTCAGGTTTACGGCCAACATATTCTTGGGCCGGCGTACCTCGTCGACTTCGTTGCCGAGCGATGCCCGCTCCGTGCTATCCGTATAGGTATAGCTCGCAGACAGGTCGAGATCATTGCGCAGAGTCGCATCTAAACTGAGTTCGAATCCCTGCCGCTGACTTCGGCCGGGACGATTCGCCACCGTAAAGAGAAAGGTATCAGGGTCAAACACGAAGCCATCGATCTCATCCTCGAGCTGCTCGTTGAAATAAGTGGCTGCAACCGACAGACGTTCATCCCTTAAAGGCTGCACGAGGCCGATCTCCCAACCCTCGGATTTCTCCGGCCTTATACTTGGATTGCCAATGAACTCATCCGAAAAGAACCCGAATCGATCGATAAACGTCGGCGACTTCTGGCCGGTCCCTAGACTGACGTGGAGCTGTGTTGCCGACGATCCGACCAGGTAGGAGCCGGTAACCCGATAGGTACTGATATCGTCGAAATCGCTATTGTCATCATGGCGGAGCGCAACCGACACTGAGAACGGGCCCAGATCCAGCCCCTGATACTCGAGCACTAAGCCCGTCGTCTCGAGTTCTTGATCCTGGTTCGGATCCCCAAACGGACTCGCCGGACCGCGCTGGGAGAACTTCTGTTCCTCCCTATCGACCGCGAACGTCAGCCGGTGTGCCGCCGACGCGGTCAATGCCAGGCTGGTCTGATAGTAGAGTCCGAGCTTCTCCGCCGCCGTCGAGTCCAGGAACGTACCCGACTCGACATTTTCGTTGTCGGTCTCCAGACGTGTGACGCTGAAACGGTGACTCCAGCGGTTCTCGAACGACGACGTCGTAGCTGACGCGCGCAGATAACTCTGTGTCGCATCTGTGCGGCGATCAGCGTCCGTCGGTAACCCTGTCGTGATGAAATCCGTGCCGTCGATGTCCGTTTCTGAATCGGTGTACCGGGCGAAGAACTCCAGGCGGGTTCGTTCGGAGAGCTGCGCACCGGCGTTGAGATTCAGCGTCGAGTTGTGGCTGCCGTCGTCCTCATCTCCACTTCGTGAAATATTGGCACCATCCGTATCTAAATGAGAAACTCCGACATTGATATCGTAGATGTCGCCCTTCGCATTCAACTGCCCGCCCGCTCGCGTCGTTCGGAAACTCCCCGCCTCCAGATAACCGCTCGTGCCAAACGGCGTACTGCCGCGAGCCGTAATCAAGTTAATCACACCGGCCAACGCATCGCTGCCCCATAACGCGCTCTGCGGCCCGCGGATGATCTCGATACTCTCGATCTCCGTGGCCATGAGCTGATCGAATAGAAATTCATCGCCCGAAGCAGGATCGTTCGCCTCGACACCGTCGATGAAGACCATGACTTGATTCGCTTCGGCGCCACGGATGCGAAGCTGGGTCTGTGACCCGAGGGTACCGGAGCGACTAACCGCAAAACCCGGGACATCGCGAAGCGCATCGGCGACATACACGATCTGCCGGCGTTCGAGGTCCTCCCGCCCGATGATGGTATATGAACTCCCGGCACGCGAGGCAGATACAGGTGTTCGGGAAGCTGTCACGAGAACAGTCTCGAGGGGTTCACCGGGTTGCTGCGCAAAAATGACAGCCGGTAGCGCGAGGCAGCAAGAGAGAAGCAGTAGTTTCTTCACGAGCCTATCCTTTAGACGCTCTCACCCGAGCACCCGATAGAGGCCGGATCGCGGCACGGCAGGCTAGCCAGCCGACTCGATGGGATGGAGTTTAGAGACCGATTCCAAGGATCTTAAACACCTAGTTATTCCCTCCGCTAACCGACGTTCACAACAGCAGGCCGGTATACGGGCTCGCGAGTGAGTTCATACTCGAAGTGATTGCCTTCCCATGCTCAGCGCACAGTGGCGTGTAACCACCCTTGGACTCGCTTACCGTTGCGGGGGCAGCGACGGCTTGGTCTTGGTGACGTACCGTCTTCCCGTTTAACCCTCCGGTAGATCCACCATCGGGCACCTGCAACACATTCAATATCAGTATCGTGAAAGCGTCCCTGGAATTCAAGCCGGGAATTCAAACGGTGATTTCGAGCCGCACGATCAAGCTTGCCAGCGATCAGCCTAGCCCCGCTCCAGCCCACCAGAAGCGCACAATGTGGAAAAATATCGGCGCGGCGAAGATGACCGAGTCGAGGCGATCCAGGATTCCACCATGGCCCTGGATGGACCAGCCCCAATCCTTGACGCCGCGATCACGTTTGATCGCGGACATGACGAGGCCGCCGAGAAATCCCATTAGAGCGATGATGAGGGACAACAAGGCGGACTGCCCGACGGTAAACGGCGTTATCCACCACAGCAGTGCGCCGATGCCCGCAGCGCTAACGATGCCGCCGGCGAATCCTTCGACGGTTTTCGACGGCGAGAGCCGCGGCGCGATCTTGTGCCGCCCCAGAAGCTTGCCCCAGATGTACTGCAAAACGCCGCTCGACTGCGTCACGATGACGAGATAGGCGATAAGCAACATCTGCTGATCTTCGTAGCCCAAGATATCGAGTGTCAGCAATGCAGGAACATGAGAAAGGCAGAATACCGAAATCATGAGTCCCCACTGGATCTCGGCGACGCGTTCCAGGAAATCCTTCGTCTCGGCGCGGAACACCGACAGGATCGGCATGAAGAGAAACGCGTAAACCGGGATCAAAATGGAATACAGGCCGTACCAGTCATCCCAGATCAGATAGTACTGAACCGGTACCGCGATGAAGAAAGCGATGAGCAACGCCCAGTAGTCACCAGAGCGGGTTCGCGTCAGCGTGATGAACTCTCGCAGGCCGGCGAAGGACAGAAGCCCGAACAGCACGATCACGCCCGTTTCGCCGAAGATGAAGGCGAGCCCGATCAGCGCCACCATCGCCCACCATGAATTGATGCGCGCGTTCAGATTCTCGATTACCGGGTTGGGCTCATCGGGCGACTGGCGCGCGGCTAATGTGCGGCCAATCAGTGTCGCGACGATGAGAATGAGCGCGATGCTGCCGAAGACGACGAGCAGTTGTTCGATAGGACTCATCAAGGGTCGTCACCATGATCCGGTAGCGCCAGCGCGAGCAATGCATCGCGTGTGCGCGCGACAAACGCTTCCTTCGACTCGCCTTTACGCACGTGCAGCGCCTCGCCGAACGTAACCGTGCAAAGCAGCGGGATAGGCAATAGTTCGCCCTTCGGCATGACCCGATTCAGATTGTTGATCCAGACCGGCACGAGTTCGACCTCGGGCCTTGCGGTCGCAAGACGGTAGATGCCGCTCTTGAACGGTAATAGCCGCTCCTCGGTCGTATTCCGCGTCCCCTCGGGGAAAATGATCAACGAGTCGCCCGCATCGATGGCCGCAGCCATAACCTCGATCGGATCGGCGCTGTCCTCCATGTGCACACGATCAATCAGTACACCCCTGAAGACGTCGCCGATCAGGAAGCGCCGGATCGGACCCGTGAGCCAATAGTCGGATGCGGCAACAGGCCGCGACACGCGGCGCAGTGCCGGCGGCAGCACGGTCCAGAGCAAAACGAAATCGCCGTTACTCGCATGATTCGCGAAGTAGATTCGCTGTACCAGAAGTGGCTCCGAGCCACGCCACTCGCCCCGGACTGCCGTGATCAGCCGCGCGAACAGGATCACGAGGCCGGCTGCCACGGGGCCGAATAGCTGGCTCATGACGGCACCGAGCGCGGCCGGGTATCGGCTTCGACAATACCGGCGCGAATTCGGTTGACGATCGTCAAGGCCAGCAGCAACGTGGGCAGTAGACGGACACTCGCGAGAAACGAGGGATTGATCGTGGCTACTGCGCTCGCTTCTTCGGTGCCGGAACGAGATTGACGCGGCCCCGTTTCCCCAGCTGCCGCTCGTTCAACTGAACGACGATCTCCTCGACAGCGCTCGTCACGGCCCTGAGCGTCCCCTGCCGGTAGCCGCTAATCATGTTGTCGCCCTGCGAGATGACATAGTGATGCCAACCCACGCCTTCCGTGCCGGACGGAGGGTCGTCTGATCGCTTGACGGAAACGATCTCGTAGGGCTGAACTATCGCTGAGGATTCATTGGTCATGCGTGCTCACGTACAAGTGATCAAGCTCGCCGGCTTGAAGTGCGGCGGAACCTATGGTCGGCAGACCGATGTGATAGAGAGAAGAACTTACCAGCGGCCTCCACCGCCACCACCGGACCGCTTCTGCTGGGGTCTGGCTTCGTTTACCTTCATCGGCCGGCCACCGTAGTCGGTGCCGTTAAGACTCTCGATGGCCGAATGCGCCTCTGCATCGGTCGCCATCTCGATAAAGCCAAAGCCCTTGCTCTGACCCGTGTCGCGATCGGTAATCAGCTTTGCTGATTCGACGGTTCCGCATGCCGCAAATTTTTCTGTAAGTTCGGATTCGCTCGCTGAGTACGGCAAATTGCCAACGTATAGTTTCCTACCCATGATATCTCCTAAGGATTTGACGCCGCCTAAGAGAGGATCTGGACATTAACACCGGAGACTCTATGGAGCGGTTGAGCCGATTATTATAACCTAAAATGCGGGTACTGAGGCGGCGCATGCGAATCCCTAAGATCGTCCATCAGCTCTGGAAGAGCGAACAGACCCCATCCCGTTGGCAGGAAGCGTCCCGAGCGGTGAGGAAGCATCACCCCGGAGTCTTCCGTATCCAAAGGCAGAGCTCCCATGGCTCATTCGGCGGCTCTCGTTCACCAAGAAGTACTAACGAGGGACCGGGCCCCTTTTTTCGCCTTTACACAACTTTACAAGCGAGAAATACGCCCATAACCTCACACTCCTAGACTGGTCCCATCGCGATATTGCGATCCTGAATGAAAGGAGTGGGAAATGAGCAATGAGGAACAACCGTCCGTATCGACGGATGAGAAGCGGTACGGTCGCGGACGACGCGGCAGGCACGGTTTCCTGAGTGGAATCGTCATCGGCGGAGTAGTCGGAGCGATTCTGGCCGTATCCGTGGGCACTTTCGCACAATTCGGCGGACACAGGAGCGCGCACTTCGGAGAGCATGACCCTGAGTTCGCGGCTGAACGCGCCGAACTTGCGGTCGAAATGCTGCTCGGCCGAGTGGACGCGACCCAGGATCAGCAAGCCGCGGTCAGCACGATCGTCCAGGGCGTAATCACCGATCTTCGAGCCGTGGTTACCGAGCACGAGTCGACGCGCGAGACTGTACGCGAGATCCTGATGCAGCCCGATATCGACCGGGGAGCGCTCGAACAACTGCGCGCATCCGCGATACTGCAAGCGGATTCGACCTCGCAGCGCATGGTACAGGCGCTTGGCGATGTCGCCGAGGTGCTCACACCGGAGCAACGCGTCGAACTCATGGAAGTCGGCCGGTGGCGGCGGCACTAGGCCGCTTTATCGGGAGTAGAATGCAATTGGGGGCAACCGCGCACGGTTTGCTTTTGGGTCTCTGTCGATGTCGAAGCGTGTTCTTATGATCGAAGACGACGAGGATCTCTATGACGCGATCGACCCCGCCAACCATAAGAAATATTAAGGAAAATCGCTTGCCGGAACGGCTGTCAACGCACTAGCATGCTCGCGCGTTACTGACCTCGTCACGGGAGGGAAAACCGATGAGATCCTTTGTTTCGGCAGTCTTGGCGCTGATGGGCCCGAGCTTGTGCGTCGCGCAGGCAAGCGTAGATGCCAGCTGCCTGGCAGATCCGGATGCGCCTTCGGCGGCACCCGCTATCGGCAATGAAATGGCGGCACAGTTCACCGCAATTCGTCAGTGTATTGCGGACAGAGATGGCGACTGTGCCGAGACGGCACTCGACGCCATCGACGACGATGAGTTGAACGATGACGCACTCGCGGTGTATTGGCTGGCGCGCGGCGACATGGAGTCACTTCAGGGCAGCTCGCGCCGCGCGCGCCGCGAGTATCGCAGGGTCATTAACCAGCGCGACGGCAACAGGCAGCTTGCGATTGCCGCCATCGAGCGAATGGCGATTCGCCACGTCGAAGACCGGAACTACGACGATGCCTCCGACGCGCTCGAGGATCTCGACTGCGGCGAGTGGACGCCGGAGCTAACCTACCTCCGGGCACGCGCCCATTTCGGTGAGGCGCAGTTCTCGGAGGCGCAGGCCACTGCGCAAGTCGCCGTCAATGCTAAGGAAACGGCTGGCGAAACTATACCAGCGTTATGGCGCTCGCTCGTGACTGCGAGCGGTCAGCGAGCGCAGCAGGCCGCAACCGAACAAGTGACCTGCACGAGGGAGAGGACCTCCAACTCCAACATTCCAGTACGCGTCTGCACGACGCGGGCTCAGCGCGAAACCGAGGCCCAGCAGGCCGGCGACATCATGCACGAGGATAGCTCGATCCAGGTCGAGACGATTCGGTAGGTCGCAACCAGGCAGAATAAAGGGGCCTATTCCTCCGGCTGACGGGAAGCCGATTCCAGCACAGCCTGCAACGCAGGGATGTCCTCGGCGTCGGGAGCGTTCAACTCGAACGTGCTGATGTAGGCGTAGATCGCTCGTGCATCGGCATCGCTCAACGTCGTCTCGGGATAACTCGGCATCCGCGTCGACGGCAACAGCGGCGTGATGAATTCAGAGCTGGTGCTTGGCGGGTTGCCGTAGTTGACGATCGATTCCTGCGGGCCTTCGAAGCTCGATCCGGGATTCGCGGCCATGTACTCGATGGCGAGTTCCTCGAGCGTGTCGACCATGCGGTCCGAGCCCGGCTTCTGTACCGTACGCGTGGGTAGAGCTGGCGGGAGAACTCGTCGCCCTAGGCGCTTCGACCGGACTTGTCTCAGCTACTGAGCGGCGAAGCCCAACCAAATGAGCGTCGCTGCGCCGGCGCCCCATGCGTACCAGGCAAACAGATCGAATCGCTGCGCGTGCAATAGCCAGATGAACATTCGCAATGCGGCCAGTCCGCTGACAAGCGCCGCGACACTGCCCAGCGTAATTGCGGTCAACACGGGGCTCGTGACGGCAGTTAACTCGGGCAGCAGCAACACGCCGGCACCTGCCATCGCAATCACGCCAAGCAGAAACGAAAACTCTGCCGCCGCCAACGGCGCCACGCCCAACGCAAGCGCAACCGCAACCGTGGAGCCGCTCCGGGAAATCCCCGGGAGAATCGCCATCGCCTGGGCACAACCGATGATCAGCGCGGCAGCCCAAGTCGGCTGAGTCGAACTACCCCGACTCAGCGTGTAGCGCATGCTCCAGACGATCCCACCCGTAATCAACAGGCAGACGCCGGCCGCCGCCGGTCGGTCGAACTGTTGCTCGATGACATCCCGAAACAACAACGCGGCCAGCACCGCCGGCAGCGTGCCGATGATCAGCTTACCGAGGTAACTCCAGGATTCACCTTCCGCGGATACTGCACCGATCAATAATTCGCCAACTCGCCGGCGATAAAAAAGCAGTATCGCGATCAACGTCGCGAGATGGACGGCAACCTCGAACTGAATGCCACCGCCTGGTTCCACGCCGAAAAGCGCTTGAGCAATAACCAGATGACCAGAACTCGAGACCGGTAAGAACTCGGTCAATCCTTGCAGGATACCGAGCAAGAGCGTTTCTATGACTTCCACGAGAGCGATGCTACTGGGCCGCGCGGCGCAACTGCCGCCTATTCAGCCTCCGGGTAGTTCCCGGGTGGGTGAGGTATGGGTCCACTCTCGGCGTAGGGCGTGGCGATGGGCGGCCTCGAATCCGGAACGATCCCGCCCGGCGAGCCTGGTGCACTGAAGTCTGGCGTCAAGTCGTGTATCGACAGCGGCTCCGCTACCGGCATCGCATCCAACTCCGCGGCCAGCCGCGCGAGAATGTCGGGATGCACGTCCGCGAGGTCGTTCTGCTCGTAGGGATCGATCAAGATCTCGAAGAGATAATCCTGAAGCTCGCCGTCCGCGTTTCTAGCACGAACCAGCTTCCATTCATCGGTGAAGTAGGCGTGCTGGACGACACCGCCACCGGAGTTGCTCAGGACGACGTCCTGGCTGGGCATCGGTACGCCCTCGGCAATCGCCGGCCACAGGTTCTGCCCTTCGATGGGCTTCGGGGCCTGCAAAGGAATGTCGGCGGCGGCCAGGAAGGTCGGTAACAGATCCATGACCGTGATCCGCTGATCGAAAAGACTGCCGGCCGTGAGCGTTCCGGGCCAGTACATCGCGGCGGGAACGCGCATCGCACCTTCCCAAGGCTGGCCCTTGTTGCCGCGCAGTGGTGCATTGCGGCCGCCGACGCTCGGGACAGCGCCGTTGTCGGTGAAGAACATGACGAGCGTATCGTCGGTCATCTGCGCCTCGTCTAATGCCACCGTCACGCGCGCGATCGCGCGATCCATCTCGGTCACCATGGCGGCATAGATCCGCCGGTTCTCATTCTCGATATGAGCGTACTCGGCGATGGTCGATTCGTGCGCCTGCAACGGAGTATGCGGCACGTTGAACGAGACATAGAGGAACAGCGGCCGGGCGGGATCCCGGGCATGGATAAGGCGGATTGCCTCAGCCGCGATCAGATCGGTGCCGAATCCTTCCTCGTGGACGGTCTCTCCATCGCGCTGCCAGTCGACGCGGCCGAAGACGGCCCGCGTCTCGTGATTGAGATAGCCATGCAGGCTGCCGTAAAACGTATCGAAGCCACGCCGCAGCGGATGGTACTGCGACTCGTTCGGGCCGAGGTGCCACTTGCCGACGGCGTGCGTCTGGTATCCGCCCTCGCGAAGGTACTCCGGAAGCAGCTTCTCGTCGACGGCCAGGCCATTCGCGTACCACGGGTTCATCGGGCTCATCACGCCGGTCGTCATGGGCGACCGGCCGGTCATCAGGGTCGCCCGCGTCGGCGAACAGACCGCCGTCGCATAGAAATGCTCGAGCTTTACGCCTTCCGCAGCAAGCCGGTCGATCTCGAGCGTTCTGATCTCGCTGCCGTGATAACTGACGTCACCCCAACCCATATCGTCGGACATAAATAGAACGATGTTCGGTGCTGCAGCGGCGGGTACGATCTGGCAGAGCGAGGCGGTAACGCCGAGTCCGAGTAACGTGAAGTACCTGAGAAGAATAGCCATAGGATCATCGCTTCCGTTCTTGTTGTCTTCGACGCGAATCCTAGCCTGTTACACGTTACGAGGCTACTAGGTACACCGTATCCTATTCCTCTGGAACGCCGTCAAAAAAATCCACGAGCCCGGTCTCCAGAGAATATTCCGCGCCTACGACAAGGAGCTTGTCTTGTTGAATCAGGTTCTCGAGGACTTCCGACCCTTGTCGCAACTGCTCGGCGGACGCGCTGACATTCGCGCGGACTGCTTGCGAGAGAAAATCCTCCGGGTCTCGCTCGGATCCTGCCTCCAGTAACGGTTCCAGAGTTAGCCGAACACGGTCGATGATCGCACGCAGATTTTTCGAGTAAGACTCTGCATGACGGGTGAGTGCATCCAGCGTGGCCGTCACGACCCCACAGTGAGAATGCCCGAGAACCACGACGAGCTGTGTGCCGAACTGTTCTCCGGCGTACTCTACGCTGCCGATCTGGGATGGAGCGGCAACATTCCCGGCGACACGAACGACAAACAGGTCGCCCAGGCCTTGATCGAAGACGATCTCGGACGAACTCATACGACCAAACGTGGTGTCGATGTTTGGGGCGAAATCGCACACAGGAACCGCCATTGAGCCACAGCCGAGCCCGTTTAGGCTGCTTTATCGGCACTTTGAGGCCCTCGTGGCTTAGTAGTTTCCCCGCAGGGCTTCCTCAACAATGGCCTTGTCCAACGCTTGTTCAGCTACCAGCTTCTTCAGCCGGACGTTTTCTCACTCCAGGTCCTTGAGCTTCTTCGCTTGGGAGATCTGCATCCCACCGTACTCTTTGCACCAGCGGTAATAGCTTTGCTCTGATATCCCCAGTTCGCGGCATACCTCGCCGATCTTCTTGCTACCCGCCAGCTTGATCTCCGCCTCATGCAGCATGTGGATGATCTGCTCCAGCTTGAAGTGTCTTCGCCCCATCGGTCCTTCTCCTCAATTCCACTGAAATTCTCTCTCAGCGACTGGAGTCGTTCTAGGGGGGCAGGTCACATCAGCCTCGCTTTCTATGGCTGTCGGCTATTTTGTGATCGTGGAAGTAGTGGCTCGAGCCGTTTAGTATTGATAGTTATGTCACCGTACGCGTATCTATCAAAGACATCTACGACGGCCACAATAGTGTCGGGGGTCTTTGTGGGGGTTTTTGTTGGGTGGGTGATCATCTTCGCAGCTCCCGTGCCCATGGACGCGCGGGTTCCTCTTCTTGAGCATCTGTTCCCGTCAGGCACTCTCTTGGTCGGTCTCGTGTCTGTCGGCGGTACCGCCCTTATGGTCTTCTGGTACATCAGTTTCCTTTTTTTCTGTATTCGTGGCACTGGTTATGAGTTGAAACCGATACGTTCGCACGATCCTGAGTTCGTCTTTGCTTATCTAGCTGCTCTCTCCTTTTTCTTCGGGGCTTTTGTTGGTGGGCTTGCTTCCCTAACAAAATACGGAGAAATCGTGATTTTGGTTATGGATGGCGCGTATGAAGTTCATCTTTTTCCTGTGGTTGCGTTCGTTGGTTTTCTCCCGCTCATGTTGGCTGTAACTACGACCAGGTTGAGCTCGCTTATGCGCAAGGGGCGCAGGGCGACGTTTGCGCCGGCGCAGGCTCGCAAGGAAAGGGAGCTCTTAGCGGAGACATTGAGAGCAGAAGAAACGGCCGAGAAACGCCGTGAATCTGAGTTCTATTAGGCAGGACCATCGAAGAATACTCGCCGGATCAACCGCCTATGATCGAACGGCTATCAGTTTCGATGCCAGGATTACCAATCTAACTCATTGTTTTTATTGGCCCGATAAATGGCGCTCGTTGAATTAAGTGTCGGGCAATGCACAACCGTGCAGCACCGATGTTGGAGATTTGCCGGAAAACGGTCGTTCACTTGCCCGAGATTAGCCAACAACTGCATGTCACTCTCTATCCGGAAGACGAACCTCTAAATCCTCGTGGGGTCGACAGTGCGCCTACACTCGTAGCCAGACATTAACATCTTTAACGGAGACGATCGGCCGGTAGTGGGCGTCCGGGACTCTGGCTAAGGCTCGCCTCGATGAATCTGTTTCACCAACTCGCGAAGGGCATCGATCTGTATCTGCTGGAGCCGCCACATTGCGGCGCCACCGAAAAAGATACCGAGTAGAGCCTGGCTCGCCCCATCGGTCCTTCTCCTCAATTCCACTGAAATTCTCTCTCAGCGACT
>CAYXNS010000021.1:0-42988 GCA_964466315.1 uncultured Gammaproteobacteria bacterium | reverse complement strand
TGTGCCCCGTCAACGGTAGTCAGACCAAACAGGCGGTTTGAATAAGAGAGACTTCTGGCTCATCGTCTGATTGGTATCCATGGGATCACGTCCCATCGGCGTTACCATCCCAGATCGGTTAGGATAATCGGACATAGGAATCACGATCCTGCTGCGCCCATCACCAGGCTACACGCTGCCGGGGCACGCGCGACACCCGATGCCGAAATACCGCACTAGAATTGTTCTGGCCCTTATCACTCTCACCGTGCCGGCGGCGGGCGTGGCACGCACATTGCGGCAGATTCTCAACGAGAACGAGTTGATTGTCGGCGTAGTCCTCATTATGCCCTGGGCAATCCGCCCGTCACCCAGAGAACTCACGGGTTTCGAGATCGATGTCGCCAACGAGCTTGCGAACGATCTCGGTGTCGAGATCGATCTTCGCGTCTACACCGCCGACCGAATTATCTCCGCCCTGGAGGCCGGAGAAATCGATCTGATCGCAGCCGGATTATCGATCACACCGGAGCGTGCCCTGCACGTCAACTTCAGCAACCCGTATTCAACGACC
The DNA here is from genome assembly GCA_964466315.1 of uncultured Gammaproteobacteria bacterium. GTDB lineage: Bacteria > Pseudomonadota > Gammaproteobacteria > Steroidobacterales > Rariloculaceae > SMWC01. The sequence goes on along the minus strand of CAYXNS010000021.1, from coordinate 42,435 downwards.
GGTATTACGATGGCCGTGAATCGAGAGACGACTGTCCTCGTGTCGCGCCTCGAGGACTTCGACGATCCGGAATACAGGCTGGCGACGGTCGCGGGATCTGAAGCCGCCGAGTTGGCCGTACGGATATTTCCTCAGGCGGAGGTGGTTGAGTTCGACAGTGTGGAGCTGGCATCTGACGCGCTTCTCGAAGCCAACGTCGACGCTTATCTGGAGGATGAACCGATCCCCAACTTCCTGGCGTTGGAGAATCCTTCGACAATTGACGTACCGCTATCCGGACCGCTCGTGCAGCGACGTGCGGGATTCGCCGTCAATAAAGGGGATCCGGACTTTCTCGCGTTTCTCAATGCGTGGATCACCGCCAAGCAGGCGGATACCTGGCTACCGACGATTCACGACTTTTGGTTCGAGTCATTACGCTGGCGGGAACCGTAGCGCGTTAGAGCTCGCGGGAACGAAGACTCACGATAAACAGCGGACAGTGAAGAGCTTACTCGACCGAATCGCCGGAATTGTTGGTGTTCAGCACTGTCGAGTCTCTGCTCAAGCGCCAACAAGCCGTTCACCATGACGAGTCCAAGTTTATTCAGTCGGCCAAGGAAGCCACTAACGAACTTCAGGAATTATTCGAACGGCAGGTAGCCGAAGCGCTTCAATCCGGTCCAAGCACTGACTGAGGATCGTAACAACCATTGTGGACTTACAGAAAGGAGCACAATCTTTGGCCAAGAATACCGATCCGGATTTCACCGGCTTTCCGGCGCAAATGTCTAGATTCCTATTCGAACTGGCTGAGAACAACGAACGCGAGTGGTTCAGGGAGAATAAGCACCGCTATGAGTCCCATGTATTGGAGCCGGCGCTCGATTTCATCAACGCGATGGGGCCGAGACTCGAGAAGATATCTCGGCACTTCGTCGCAATCGGCAAGCGAACGGGCGGGTCATTGATGCGCGTCTATCGCGACACGAGATTCTCTAAGAATAAGACACCCTACAAAACGAATGTCGGCATACAGTTCCGGCACGAACTCGGTAAGGATGTTCACGCACCCGGTTTCTATCTTCACATCCAGCCGAAAAACTGCTTCCTCGGTAGCGGGATCTGGCGGCCGGACACCGACTCGTTGGCAGCGATCAGGTTCAGCATTGCGGAGAACTCCACGAACTGGAAACGCGCGCGTGACGCCAAAAGATTCGTCGAGCATTTCCGCTTCGGCGGCGACCAGCTCAAACGTCCACCGCGTGGTTACATTGCCGGTCACCCCTACATCGAGGATCTCAAGCGCAAGGACTTCATTGCGATCGCCGAGTTCCCAATCAGCCGAATACGCAGCCCGGACTTCATCGACGAAGTTGCCGCGCGCTACGCGACGGCCAAGCCGCTCATGAACTTTCTCTGTACCGCACTCGAACTGCGGTTTTAGGACGATTGCCGGTCAGGAGATTCGCCGGCCATAGTAGATGTGGCCAACTTCGTGGCCGTTGAAATCGGCCACCCCTGGCATGTACGCCCACTGTTCGAAGCCGAATTTTTCGAGTAGCGCGATGCTCGCACGATTGTAATCGAGGAGTATCGCGAAAAGCGTCTTGAACTCCAATGATGGACAGAGCTCGAGTGAGTGCACGATTAATGCCGAGGCAATACCTTGCCGATGATACGCGCCGTGTACGTAACAACTGATCTCCGCTGTGTGGCGCAACGCGCCACGGCCGGGACGGTAGGGGCTGAAGCTCGACCAGGCGACGGCGGTGTCGCCGGAAACGGCTACGAGTAGCGGATAGTCGGCGCCGTGCTTATCGAACCATTGTTGTCGGTCGGCGACTGTGACCGGCTCGAGGTGAGCTGTTGCTCTGCCTGCCACGGCCTGATTGTAGATCTCTACAATGGCGGTGAGATCCGAGGCCTTAGCGACCCGCGTCGTAATCGGCATCGCTTTATTCTTGGAGCTTCTTTACAGCGTCTATGATCTCGACGTCCTGCGGAAAGCGTCGTTCCGTGTTCTTCGAGAAGATGATTGTGCCGTCGATGCTCACGTCGAACACGCCGGCTGAACCTTCGACAAGTGTCGTCTCGATTCCCGTCTCTTCCATGATCTTGGCCGCCAGACCGGAAGCCATGGGTAGATAGTCTCAGGGCACGCAGTATTTAATCGAGATTTGCATCGTTCTCTCCGAAAGATTTCCAGCCTAGATGCGCAGTGCAGCCACGGCGAGTCCGGCCAATATCGCACCGATCACAGGCCCGGCGACGGGTACCGCGGCATAGTCCCAGCCGGACTCCCCTTTACCCGCAATCGGTAATATCGCGTGGGCAATGCGCGGACCGAGGTCGCGCGCCGGATTGATCGCATAGCCCGTCACGCCCCCAAGCGAGAGGCCGATACACCAGACGAGTAGGCCCACGAGGAACGGACCCAACCCCGGGGCCAGCCCACCAGGCGCGAGATTCTCGGAGAAGATCGCCGCGGCGATAAACACGAGCACGAATGTGCCGATGATCTCGCTAACGAGATTCGAAGGGATGTTTCGGATCGCGGGCGACGTGCAGAAACAGGCGCGCTTACCGCCCGGGTCGTCGGTTCCCACCCACAGCGGATAGTAGTGCACCCAGACGAGTGTCGCGCCGAGGATTGCGCCGAGTAACTGCGCGCTAACGTAGGTACCGACGTGGCCCCACTCACCCGTCGCCATACTGATGCCGATCGTAACGGCCGGATTGATGTGCGCGTTGCTGCCCACCACCAGCGCAACGGTAACTCCGGACGTAACCGCGAGGCCCCATCCCGTGGTGATGACCAGCCACCCAGAACCCTCACCATAAGATTCTTTCAGCACAACGCACGCGACGACCCCGTTGCCGAGCAGGATTAGCGTCATCGTCCCTAACAGTTCTCCTAGAAATGCACTCGACATCGATCCCTCCGGGTAAACTCGTTATGACGATTATCTGTGAACAGCGTTAGTCGACCGACACCCAGTCGAACGAGCGTGTGACCGCCTTTTGCCAGGTCGCGTAGAGGCGCTCCCGCTCCGCGTCGTCCATGGCCGGCAACCAGTGCTTGTCCACGGCCCAATTCTCCCTAATTTCTTCGATGCCGGACCAGTACCCCACTGCGAGTCCCGCCGCATAGGCGGCGCCCAACGCTGTCGTCTCGGTAATCTTCGGCCGCAGCACGGGGACATCAAGAATGTCTGCCTGAAACTGCATCAATAGCTCGTTGGCTACCATCCCACCGTCACCGCGGAGTTCCTGGATTGCGATCCCGGAGTCGCGCTCCATGGCCTCCAAGACTTCGCGAGTCTGGTAGGCCGTAGCCTCCAGCGCAGCGCGCGCGATGTGGCTTCGGTTCGCATAGCGTGTCAGGCCGGCAATCACGCCACGAGCGGACTCCTTCCAATGCGGCGCGTAGAGGCCCGAGAAAGCCGGCACGAAGTAAACGTCACCGTTATCCTCGACCTCTCTTGCCAGCGCCTCGATCTGTGCGCTATCCGAAATCAGGCCGAGATTGTCGCGCAGCCATTGCACCAGCGCACCGGCTATCGCGACCGATCCCTCCAATGCGTAATGCGCTTTTGCTGATCCGAACTGGTATCCGACCGTGGTGATCAGCCCGGCCGTTGACGGCATCGGCATCGTGCCCGTATTCATGAGCATGAAGCAGCCGGTGCCATAGGTATTCTTGGCCTCGCCTGCTTCGAGGCAGGCCTGGCCGACAAGCGCTGCCTGTTGATCGCCGAGTATTCCTGCGACCGGGACATCGGTGAGCGTCGCCAGCTTCGCAGCCCCGTAGACCTCACTCGACGGAACGACCCGTGGCAGGACGGCCCGAGGAATGTCGAACGCCGCAAGAAGTTCGGCGTCCCAATCCAGCGCCTCCAGATTCATGAGTTGGGTACGGCTCGCATTCGTCACGTCCGTTACGTGTAGACCACCGTCGATACCACCCGTCAGGTTCCAGATGATCCACGAGTCAATGGTGCCGAATATCGCTTCGCCGGCTTCCGCCTTCGCGCGTGCGTTGGGCACGTTGTCCAAGAGCCACTGAAGTTTTAGCCCGCTGAAATAACTCGCCAGAGGCAGCCCGGTCTGAGCGCGGAACCGGTCCTGGCCGCCATCCCGCGTATACGCGGCCACGAGTTCGTTGACGCGCATGTCTTGCCAGACGAGAGCGTTATAGAGCGGTTTGCCTGACTTGGGATCCCAGAGCAGCGTTGTCTCTCGCTGGTTGGTGATCCCGACAGCAGCGAGATCGGAACGATGGACGTCCTTGCGCGCGAGCGCCGTGCCGATGACCTCCTGAGTGTTACGCCAGATTTCGGCAGGGTCGTGCTCCACCCAGCCGGGCCTCTCGTAGATCTGCTCGTGTTCTTTCTGAGCAACCGAGACGATATCTCCGGCATGGTCGAAGAGGATGAAACGGGAACTCGTGGTGCCCTGGTCTATCGCGCCTACGTACTGGCTCATGGTTCTGTTTATTCTTTGGAGTTTCGAGAACGCATCATACAGGCTGTGTTTCTGTATTGTGTCAGCAGTTCTCGCCGTTCCGCTCAGTTCGTGCAAACGGGCGACTGTACGACAGATTCACCGAGGGCAACCCAGTAAGTCTCGATAACGGTTGCGGGTTCGGTGAAGAGTTCCGGATCAACGATGATCATCCGGTAATCGAAACGTTGTTGATTGCCACTCAACGCAAAGACTTCAGTGATTATCATGTCGTCGCTTTGCGGCGTGCCAGCACTATCGTCGAAGTACGGCCAGTCGATTCGCGTGGTCTGCACCACGAGTCGCTGCTCGTTCTCCCAACGCCCCAGCGAGTGACCCATCCGGCCCGGTGCCCGATGATCGTCCTCGTCGGTTCGGAGCTATGGACTCACTCGCCACGAGGAGAAGTTGCGCCATTCACCCAGCGCCTCCGCCGCCGATTCGTTCGTTAAGTCCGTGTGACAGTTTGTACAAGCATTAGGAACGCCGTACATCTCCGTCTCCGAGGGTGGAATAAATCGGAAGGTGTGGCTGCGGACATTTACGTTCGAGATCGTGCGGGCGATCTGCGGCATGTGGCAGTCGACACACTGGGCATTCTCCGGGTTGTGATGACTATGTTGGAGATAGTCGCCACGTGGACCAGCCAGAGAATTCGGCCCGTGACAAGTGCCGCAGACCGTGTTCGCAGGCCTGATCAGGTCGGCATTGTGTTCGGTCCCGTGTGCATCGTGGCAATCCCAGCAGCCGACGCCTTTCGTGTACATCGAGCTAGCGACATAGTCGTTACCCTGCATGCGGTTCTTATGAGCGGATCCTTCAGGCCAGTGCGTGAACGTCGTTTCGCCCAGATGATGTTCTTCTAGTCTCCAGTAATCACTGAGCTGATCGCCGGGCTGGTAGCCGACCGGCCAATCGTAGTACACCTGCCCCAATGGATTTTCTAACGGCTGCCCCTGCGAGTGGCACTGGATGCAGACGTCGTTCCCACGCACAGAATCGAGTCGAGCCGGGTTGACGATGTTGTAGTTTGACGGAGCATTGATATGTTCTGCCCCGGCGCCGTGACATTTTTCACAGCCGACATTCCATTCGGTAACTTGCTTCGTTTCGACGTCATAGTTTGTCGAATGGCAGCCGTCGCAAAGAGGACCTGTCGGACGCTGCATCTGATCAGCCGGGTAATGCTCGGCCCACCAGTCGGTGCCCAGCTCGACATAGTAACGGCGCCACGCCTCATTCAGAACGTCCCATTGTGCCGGATAGACAAAATAGTCATCACCGATACTCGTGAAGTAGCGCTGCTTCCACTTACTTCCGTAGGTGAATGCGATATCTTCCTGCGTGAAGGTCACGAGGGAGTTTGACTCGGAAAAATCGCCCAGTACGGCCTCGGGATGCTCTTGTACATCCACCAGGACGTTGGCCATTAGCGTGTCCTTCCACCTATCATAGATGTTTTGATGGCATTCTTCGCAGGCTTCCGATCCAGTGAATTCCAGATTAGTGGCCTCCGGCTGCGTTTGAGAATGGGCGGGCAGAGAGATCCCAATCCCGCAGATGAACGTGGCTAGAGTGTACAAGAGCCTTATCACAGTTATTGACTCCTAGATCAGCATCGGGGATAGACCCCTGTGTTCAGACCTCGATGAATTCGATCGTGCGTCAAAAGTCTATCACCACACCAACACTGGTGACGACGTTCACGATTCAACCCGTCACCTGATGGAGAAGCTGAAGGTCCACCCGAGCGTGAGTTCCCAGTCCGAAGCTACGCTACTGATGCCCCACCGAATCCCTCCGTCGAAAGCATTCCCTGTGGACGGGGACTCCCAGATAAACCCCAGCAGACCGGAGTTGTCGGGGCGCTCGCCCTTAACGGTCTCGCCGTTGATCTCACCAACCAGCCTGAGATTCGGCCGGAAGGGATATTCCAAAATGGCGCCCCACACGGTGAATTCCTGTCCCGCCGCCCGGTCGAGGCCTCCGCCAAAATTCAGGTGGTAGGTGAAACGGGAAAAGGTGCCGCTTACGATTCCGATCGCTTCAACGCCGAATCGGTCCGTCCCAGTGGAGGGAATTAGCGCTCCGGCCTCATAGGCGAAGCTGAGTCCCTGCCGATCCTGAAGTACACCCTGCCTGAGAATGCCCTTGAGAAGCACAGCGGCATCGACGATCTCAGCACTCTCGCTTGGGAGTTTTTCCACCTCGAACTCCCCTATCACCTCCAGTGTGCTCGTAAGGCCGTAGTTGAACACGAATTGAGGAATGATGAAGCTATCTTCGCCTCCTACATGTTCTACAGCAAAGTATCCGAGTTCGGTCTCGAGTTCCCTGGGATCGGCTACATCGGCATCCGTCGAGGCGAATGGCCGGTACGCATGCGCGTGCATAGACGCGAGCAGCGATCCGAAAAACAGCGACCAGTATTGACGGTGTAATGGCGTGCGCTCGAAGACGAACCCATATCGGCTATCGACAGAATGATGCATGGGAACTGGCTTTCTTGTGCTAGCCGTGGGCGATAGGGTCGTCCGTAAAAAAATAATCCTTGAGTTCTTTATCTAAACTCGGGTCCTTGCGGCGAATCCATTCGAGAATCATAGCCGCGTGCTCCTTCTATTTATCTCGATTGTGCGTGAGGATTCTCTTGAGTTCGATCTCCTTATAGGCATCTACCCTCTGGTTGTACCAATCCACGGCTCCCAGTTCCTCCATCAGAGAGATACTAGCACGATGCATATCCCTCATTTCGTCTGAAAGCTCTTAAATTGGTTCGTGATATCCCTCGTTGGCCATTCTTTTCTCCGATCGCCGCCAGTAGATTGGCTATCGCTACCCTCACCTTCTACAACAACTGATCTACGAATTCCACCTGGTCTTGCTCACGTTTTGTGGGCACTTCAATGGGGACCATGTTGTCCGGCCACGCGAACGATCCACTGTTCCAAAGGAGCCTACATTCAGACGAGACGCCTCATTCTAAACTCCGCCCTGGTGGTCCTGTGAGTCTAATGTGTGGCGTTTTCACCCCAGAGCTCTACTAATCGCCGATCCCGACCGCAACTGTAGCGATAGAAACTGTAGCGAACCGAATTGCGCTGATAGTAGTCCTGGTGATATTCCTCGGCGGCATAGAAATCTCTGGCTGGAACGATCTCCGTCACGATATCGCCCGCTAAGGTCCCTTTGCTTTCCAGTACCAGTTTCGACGCCTCGGCCTGTTGTCTTTGTTCATCAGTGTGATAAAAGATAGCGGTCCGGTACTGATTGCCGCGATCACAGAACTGCCCTCCAGCATCGAGTGGATCAACGTTGCGCCAGAAGACTTCGAGCAGCCGATCATAGCCGACAACCCCTGGATCGAAGACTATCTGGACCGCTTCCGTGTGCCCCGTTTGTCCCGCCGAGACTTGCTCGTAGGTTGGGTGCGCCTGATGCCCTCCGGTGTACCCTGAGGTTGTCGAGATCACACCTTGGAGTTCGTCAAACGGGCCCTCCATACACCAAAAACAACCGCCGGCAAAGGTAGCCGTGGCTGTATTGGTGGTGGTCTGCGCGACGTTCATTGGGGTCCACAGCACTAAAACAGCACCACAAAGGGAAGAGAGCAACGGGCAAGTCTTCATAACTAGGTTTTCCTCAGATCAGGGTTAACGTTAACACTTCTATCTCAATCCAGCAGAGCGAATACAAAGAGGGCGTTGCCGCTGCCAGGTCGTAACTCAGGTATCAGGTCGAGAAGACGGCCGATGTTGTGCTCAAGGACCCGGGTCCCGCGTGGATCACAACGACACACGATGTCTTTTCCAGAATGGCGTACAACGACTTCAAGAACAACACGAGTCGTCACGGGGAAGTACCATGAAATCGATCGCGGCCGTCTATACGTGCCGTATCTGCTCGAATTTCGAACCGACGGCGAGCAGCCAGTCATCCATAACGAGTACTTCGACGTGCCACGAGCCATTGCCCTGGAGGACATAACTGATGGACCGGATGGTTTCGGTACGCGTATGGTGAGAATCGAGGGCGAGACGCTGATCATAGAAAGCAGCGGTTTCGAGGAACATCCGGCGGGACTCGCGACCGACTTCGACTACAGCGGGTAGGATCGCAACATTCTCGGCAGCGACCAGAAGCATCTGGTGGAGAACTTCTCTCTTCGAGAAAACGATCAGGTGTTGGTGCTCAACTACACCGTAGAGGACCCAGTGTATCTCACCGAGCCCTACAGTCACGTGATCGAGTGGCGTCGACTGAGTCGGGAGGCTGAACTCCTCACGATGGGTTGCGATCGCGCCATTGCGTTGCGATCGACCTTGAATGCTGGCGCACCGGAGACGTTACCGGGTGCCGCTGACTAAGCAATGGTGTTACCAAGGTCAACGTGCAACCGGCCCGTTGCCCGATAATGCCCGTAGCGGCTCAGGCCAAAAACCCGTGAGGACCGGACGAGATTCTACCCCTCGCCGTGCTCCGCACCGCTTCTTACGCCTGTCTTGAACTCAGACCTTTCCCTCCACCGGCATTACCCGGTTTCTCAAGCGCCACCTTAGCGCGGCACACGCCAGGAACAGACGTTCGCATCATCTCGAATTTCGTGCACAAAAGTACCCATCTAGCGCCTACTGGGAGTAATATTGGAGCGTTAACCATGTTCGTGGGAATCACGGTGCTCGACAAGGATGAGTTCGTTGAGCGTGCGATCGCAAGAAAGCTAGGCCTTAACGAGATAGTCACGGCAGCGCGAGAGGAGATTCAGAGGGCTGAATCTAAATCTCGCCTTGTAAGAGGTGCTCCAGCTAACAGGGCGGCAGGGGCCAGCGACTATGTGGGATTTCTCGGGGCTCTCGTTTACTTCTTGCAGAGTGAAGCTATACCAGCAGACTTATCGGACGATAATTTTCCGATCTTGTTTCGCCTTGCCGCGTATCTCGTTCGTCGAGGCAATCTAAACTCAGCGGTTTTAGAGTTGTCCGGCGCAGACTCGAAGCCAGAGAAAGGCTCGCAAGCCCCGCCCATGGCAAGACCAAAACGGCACAAGCAAACACAGTCTCAGTAGATCCCCACCCGCACTATCACGAGAGAAGAAAACGCCACCATCGCTATCTTGGCGATACCAGCGCGGTGGCGCTTGAGGAGCGGGCATCGGTAAGCCGCTGCGGAGCCTCTCATCAGTGCCAAGTCGCCGTTTAGAATGTCGCAAGGACCGTCCGTTTCTCACTCGCAACACTTTCGGAATTACTCGCATCTACTGCCGTCATCCAGATGTGAAACGTTCCGGGTCTGTGTCCGAATATCCGTGTCATGGCCCTGCCTCTGGCCAATGGATTTGGCCAATGATTGCTGGAGCGTAGCGGATATAACTACGTCTAGGTTATTCGTAGCGGATAAACACGCTTATAGTATCTTTATTTAATACTATCGAGGACTAAGATCATCGGGCGGCTAACGATTGCGCCCCGCAGAGTTCGAGGGATTGTAAGAAGCTACGGTGAGATCTGCATCGATGGCACAGGTGAGCGAGAAATGAGCAAGACTCCTCGGCTCTGAGTCTGAGCTTTGTATGCCTGCTTCTATTCAACCGTTAACCGACGCCTGCTTCCGCGGCCGAAATGTGTCAAATTCCGCCGCCCATACCACGACGCCCCGCTGGACGAGTATCTTCTGCACCATGTTGTCCGCTTTCCAATAAGGCATAGCGGGGAGCATCTATGCCGGCTTGCACGTGTGCTTTCAGTTCAACAAGCATCTCTTCTGCTATCGCTGGCTGCTGTGTGGCAAGATTATTGCTTTCAGTCAAATCAGTGGGCAGGTTGTAAAGAAAACTTTCTTGCGTGTCCCAATAGTAGACAAGCTTGTAGTCGCCTTTACGCATAGCGGTTTGTGGATGGGTAATCTCGACATCGTGATGCCAGACCATGCGGTCAATCGGACGCTCTACCTGGCCTGTCCCACCATTGAGCAATACGGATTTCCAGCTACCGCCTTCAACACCCTCCGGCAAGGCAACCCCAGGGGCAACAAAGTCGATGATGGTTGGGTAGATGTCATAGGCGACAACAGGTACATCGCTGTAACCATTGCCGCTTATTCCGGGACCACTGACAACAAGCGGAACACGCAGTCCACCTTCATCCAAAAGGGCTTTTCCACCCTTCAAGATTCCTGAATTCATGCCATTATCTGACATGTAGATCACATAGGTGTTCTCAGTAATACCAAGATCATCCAGTTTTTCCAGCAGCATTCCAATGCCGGTATCGAGATCTTCGGTCATCGCCGCCGCGAGTGCGCCCTCACCGCTATATTTCTCAAGAGTGGAAGCCAAGGCTTGGTTCGGGCCATGCGTAGCATAATAAGAAAGCTGGAGATAAAACGGGTGCCCTTCCCTTACCTGTTCGTCCATGAAGCCCTCAGCACGACGGGTCATGCCGAACGTCAATTTTGGGTCATTCGGATCTTGCGAGGTGCCGTCCGCGTTCATAGTAACGCCGTCACTCATGTCGTAGCCCATGGCGGCTGGTGTTTGCGGTGCCGGCCACTGCCATTTGCCAAAGTGCGCCGCGCGGTAGGAGGGGTTGGCGCGCTTGAGTGCGTTGGCAATTGAATCAGTGGGAGGTGCACTCCAGTTGTCAGCATGCTTATCAACTGCGTTGAGGCTGGTCGATGTGCGCCCCATCTGGAAGGCAGACCGTGAACCTTCGCATTTGGGGTGTGCCGCATAGGCTTGTGAAAAAATGATGCCTTCTGATGCGATACGCTCCAGATTGGGCATCGTGTAGCTCGGTGTGTGGCTAAAGTCCTCACCGGGGATCATTTGCACCGAGGTGGCATCCCAGGCTTGGTCGTCAATAAAAATGAAAAGGAAGTTTGGTATAGCTGGTAGTGTCTGTGCGTTTGCCAGGCCTATGCCGCAAACCAATAACAAGATCATCATCTTCAGAGATTTCATAATTGTTCTCCCCGGTAGAAAACTAGCTGAGTAGGTCAATAATCCTGTTGGCCTTTATCATTTCCCTGAATCTGATTCCCTGCCGATTCGGGCTGACCCCGATTGCGGGTTTTCGAAGCCATGGGTGCCCGCATTGTTCGTTAGCGGCCCTTCATCGCAATCCTAACCGAACGTCCGGTTTTTTTCCGAATTTGCCAAAAAACCCCGAAATTCTTCGGCTATAAAACTCAGTGGATTTATCCTAGAACCAGACGCACAACCTGGAGCTGGATGCTCAGCTCCTGAGGGCATCAACGGCGGGTTCAAGGCGGGGTCTTTGAGGGGAACGAATCCCATACACAGCGGAACTCCTCCAATAGGGCCCTCTCTGTGCCAAGACCGAGCCACGGGAACTCTTGAGTACACTTCATGATCGGTATTTCGTGGATCGAGATCTAGCCCGATTAGAGGAGCGGGCATTCGACAAGAAAGCAGGAACGTATCTAGTGACTGCTATCTGTTTCCTGCATCCGAATCAATGAACTGACTCGCTGTTCCGGCCGCATCACGCTCACCTTCGTGACACGCATACTCCCAAAACTCCTCCTCCGGCTCGCGCCTCTGTATGACTCGCATGGTCCAGGGTCGGGTAAATACGGCCGGGTCGGTGATCGTCGCTTCATAGTGCATCGTAGCGTCGTCGATGAAGATGAATCGCTCCAGGATGTGTGCCTGGTCGCTGAAAAAATCGCCGATGACATCGAGGCGCGATTTTGCGTTTAGATTGGTCGTGTCCACGACCAGCGTGTTGCCATCCCATCGTCCTCGCCCATCTCCCGACCACAGCTTGATTCTCGGACTGATGGGCGGCCGGCCGTCCAGAGAAATCACTCGAAACGAATGGTACTGATCCCAGACGAACACGACGCTGCCGGCCGGTTGAAGAATCCGAAACCGCGGGAAGTAATACAGACGAGGCACGCCGGGCCCCAAGCACCTCGTCTGTGTATCGATGTGCTCAGGCCTGGCCGGGTTCTGGTAGACGGTCTCGAGTTCCTGCTGCAGCGCAGCCGCCCATGGCTGATACGGAATACGACCGTCCTCGGGATCGATAATACGGCTCGGATAGTCTGTCGTGACTCCCGTCGCCAGTTGCTCGAAATACTCCGCACTGCTCAGCGCGCTCTCAAGCGACTGCGTCCCGCCGTTAGCGGGACGCCAGACGCCCTGCACATCTGGCTGGCCATCAGGCGTCTGTGGCGGGATCCACGGCACCGTCGCCGGCTCGGGCACCACGCTCTGGCCGAACAGTGCGGCGGGCAGCAAGAGGAGCGCCATGCTCATCCCCAGAGCCAATATCGCCTGGTGCAGTCTCATCTGAACGCTCCCTCCGCCACGCTCAAAGTCCCGGATACGGATAGTACTGTTCCCACTCGAACGCGTAGCAGTCGTAATCCAGAAGCTGGAAGTTCAGCTCGGTGCGCCGGTACAGAGTCATGCGCATCGTCCAGGGCCGAGTGAATACTTCGGCATCCTCGATGGTCACTTCGTAGTTGATGTGATCGGTATCCACGAGCGAATACCGCTCGACGACATGGAGGGCCTCACTGTGGAAGTTTCCGGTCCTGTCGAACCAGGTCTGATCGGTGAAATGCACGACGTCGACAACCAGCGTATCCTCCTCCCAGCGGCCGCGCGAATCCCCCATCCACCAGTTGATTGGCCCCTCGGGATGCTCGCTCCCGTTCGTATACACGTAGCGAGTCGCGTGAACGTACTCGTACAGGAAAGTGATCCTCTCCGGAAGCTGAATGATTTGGAACGGGAAGGGCATGTAGGTGATTCGTGGCACGCCCGGCAGGTAACAACTTGCCTCGGTGTCCCGCGTCTCTCGATTGGCGAAGTTCTCCTCTTTTTGTTGGAGCGCCTCGGGCCGGTACGGAATCTCGTCGCCGTTTACCACGCCGAGCCCGGCGGGAACACCCTCGCTTGCGGAATGCGCTAGGAGGTTGTCGTTGGCTCTGTTCAAGACCTGCCAGATTCCCGACAGATCGGGCTTGCCGTCGCTCGTGCGTGGAATGCTCGCGGTTCCAGATGCCTGCGTCCCTCCGCCAGCCGCTTGGGCACTGGCCGGTGATGGGGTCAGCGACAGCACAACTGCGAGATACAGCGCACCGACAAACCTGAGCCTCATAGATCTCCTCTAGAAATGAGAGTGAGCACGGTTGCAAATACTAGTTCGGCCCCCAATCCTGGCGATCGGCATCCCTCGCGCGAAAGCTGAGGCGACTCAAACTAATTTGTGAGAAATCGCCTCGCTGCTTCCGGATCGCGCTCGGTAGCCAACTCCTTGGCTTGAATTTTACCTAGTTCGGGCCGGGAGGTGGCCCAAAAAATGAGGGCCGCTACGAGCGTCGCAGTTGATCTCATTGTTCTGCCTTCATTGCTTCCTGAGCCTCCTCGGCACTGATTCCGGGATAAATGCCGTAACCCACGGTTCGGTAGACGTCCAGGAACGCTTTGTTATTCTCGTAGCACGCTTCTGTCAACATCTCATACCGCTCCGTTGTACTCCGCCTGTAGGGAAATGCGATCGTAAAGGGACTCGTATACACATTCGGATCGTCGACTATAGTTTGGTAGTGGATCGTATTAGGGTCGATGAGGGTCAGGCGTTCGACTACATGCGCCTCCTCTGTGTAGAACCTCCCCCGCTGATCCAACCAAGGCTTGCCGTTCTGATTCATCGTGTCAATGACCAACGTATTGCCTTCCCAACGGCCCCTCGAGTCGCCGTTCCAGAGCCTTATGTTCTCCCCAACATGGGGATGCCCATCCAGAGGAATACCACGATAGGCATGAGTGTCCTCGGAGAGGATGACGAAGTACTCGGGCGCTTGAAGGAATTGATAGGTCTCCGTCATGTACATGGTTTCCGGGACCCCGGACAGAAAGCAGGCCGCATTGTGATGAATGTATCGTTGTGGGTGCTCCTTCCGTCGCGCATCCGCCCACGCATGCATCGGAACTTTTCCATCCGGCGGGTCGACGATAATACTTGGACCCCCTTCATCCTCATTGCTGCTGGGATGTTCTTCGAGGTCCTCGTATGCACCGCCAAGCTTCTCGTCCGGGAAATGCCAGATACCTCCCATATCCGGCCGGCCGTCGGGAGTACGGGGCGGATCGAACGTCTTCGCGGCTGCCATAGCACACCCGTAGAACACTGCGGGAGTGTCATCAGGACAAACAGAGGCCGTCACCCATGTCTGGGCAATGACCTGCCGCGGCATCGGTGACGCGGCAACCACGACAGCCGTGAACAAAATTACCGTGACGACGGGCTGGTTGCTTATGGCGAACCTCCTCTCTTCTCCCTCAGATATGCGTCAGTGCGCATATTCACTGCTAACCAACGGCTGCGTGCGGCCGGTAGCATCTGTAATCAGGCGGATCATTAACGGATCAAGCTCCTTGTAACCTCAGCGCGTGTATTTTGGCACGAGCAAGGAGAAGACCATGACGTATTATGCAGCTTTAGATGTATCACTACGCTCGGTAGCCGTGTGTGTTATCGACGATCAGGGCATCTACCACTTCGAAATCGGGATGCTCACTCAATATCTTCACGACGGTCTGGCCGCAGCAGGCTTCCAAAGCGTGTGCCTCGAATCGCATCACGTCAACGATGCGCCGAAGGTGATGCGCAATAAGACCGCTTGAATTCAACTGCGAAGTGCAACTCTAACTGAATGGTGAGAGAGGGCAAGGTGCGTTAGCATCAATGTTTTTCCCACCGCTTAAAGAGTGTCTCGGCGCCTTGACACCACATGAAGTTTCCTACAGCACTCGACTGCAACTGACCGTCGCACTTCACGGTTGAAACCAAGCCGATAAAAACGACGCCCATCGGCGCCACGCCTAAACATCGGAGAGCTTGAGGGAAACGTCCTGTCTTGGGACGGGGTCTGGATAAAGCCGTATACGTCGACTGCAGCTTGAGCACGCCCAAGAGCAAGGCTCTCCTTAACGTCTGACCAGTGCTTGCAGGCACTGGATCCCGTACCCGCGTGACCGCGTAGAGGAGCGTCATCCACGCAGTGACGCACCTGTAACTACAGCTTGAAAGGAGCTTGACTATGGCACCCGATTAGAGGAGTGCTCATTGAGGGTTAGTTAATGTCCACGAAAACTGGATTGGAATAGAACCAGAGATCAGTCCACGGATCCTCGTCCCTAGGGTCCGGCTCTGGCTCCAACTCGCTCGTATTCGTACCACGCACTCGGATGTAGAAGCTATCGTCCACGTCCTCTAGCCGGTAGGTCATCGTCAAAAACTCGTCTTCTTGCGTCCAATCGCTCTCGTCAAAACGTCGAGCCACATATGTACTCAGGTTTGTATCTCGATCCGGGTCTGAAGATCGAAGATTGGTCGCGCCTACTATCAGATCAACGCGACTCACGGCGGGATTCTGCCCATGAGCATTATTGCCACCAGGATCGCGGACGCGAATAACCACGGTGACGTCTCCGCCGCGTTCAGTCGTTAGAGTTCCTCCAATTCCTACAATATCGCCCGACGCCCTAGCCGAAACCGATAGTTCGGATACCAGATCTCCTGTGGTTACGAAAACCCTACCCGCCCGCAATGCAGCAAGGATCTCGAACGATCGGTTCTCCGCATAGACGTAAGTCTTCGAGTACTCGCCCGGCCAAAAGTCCACACCCCCTTCCGTCCAATGTATGTGGGAATCCGAGTTAGCAGTGATCCACCATCGTCGCCCCTCGCCGAGCATTGCATCCCAGAATCCTCCAAGTATCGCTGTCATAGGATCGAAACCGCCGAGCGTCGGCTGGCCTGCATACTGGCCTCGCCCCATGCCTCCCGCGGGTTTGATTGATCCGTCCCGGTCGATCGAGATCGCTTGATGCCCCGGAGAGCCAATCATGCCGATTGCCACATCCGGTGCAGCGTCGTTCCATGCCCGCAGCTCCGCGGGTGAAGTGCGCCCGTATCGAGCCCCGCCCATGGCGGTCCGCGATGGGTGGTTTGCGATCACAATGGGCTTATTCGGAAAACTACGCATGAAAGTCAGCGCCTCGACCATCCTTTCTGGATTATTGCCGCCCGGTCCCGCGTCTACTCTGTCGAACTGAGATTCAACCTGATAAACCCGATCCGCTTCATCGTGACTGTGAGGCAGAATGACGCTGGCATGATCCGCCCCAGGAGCGTTAAGCTCAATGCCAAAGAACTGAATCACCTCCGGCACCACTTCCCTGGACACCAGCAAGTTGGGATATGCCTCCTCCAAATTCAGCTTGCTGTGATTTCGACCTCCGTGGTCCGTACTCACCATCCAAGACAAGCCGAAATGATCCGCCATTAGCGCGTTGAGCGGAATGGGATAAAGGCCGTGGCTACCTATTATCGGCTCAGGGGGGTCGGCTTCACGGTCCCAGGTAACACTGTAGCGGCTGTGGATATGATGGTCCCCCGCCAACCAGCTCCGAGAGTCGGGTACTTCTGGCACCAGCGGAGCGCAGCCCGTACTCAACAGCGCCACGGTGAGAAGTATGGCGGCCGACGAACTCGTGGTATTAGCGTAGATTTGAGAATCCGTCTTTCTCATCGTCAGAATCGCCTTAAAGAAGGGGTCCGATATGAAGATTACCCGGATTGGTGTGGATTTGGCAAAGAAGGTTTTTCAGGTACACGACGTCAATGCGTGTGGAAACGGCACCTCAAGCGAGCGGCCGGGCCGTGAGGTGGGTATAGAGGCCTGCGGTGGCACCCAAGCAGGTCGGGCCGCTACGGGCCGCCATTCCCTGTTGGATCGAGGACGCCGAGAACGGCCTGACGGGCCGGTTCCGTGCCTCGCTGCAGGAGCTGTGGCGGGCACTGCTACTGCTCAATGAACGCCTCGAGGCACTTGACGTTGAGCGCGGTCCCGAATCGCTGAGGCCAGAGCGGAGGGCATTGACGTGGCGAGCCTTTGCTGGGTACGGAATACAGCCTATCTCGGTGCCCGCAGCGATCTCTACGAAAGCGTGGTGGAAGCCGCCCAAACCACCGACAGCATTACCTTTCCCTGAGAAAACAGGAAGTGCTTCTATCAGGCGAAGTGGCCAACCGCTAATTGCTCCGGCTGACCAGTCCGCTTGAACTGATCAGTTTCATTTAACGCCTGCCTTGCCTTCAGGGGCCGCTGTAGACTTCCTCACCTTCGACCACCGTCATGATCGAGTAAAGCGTCTCGATTTCTTCCTCGGGTACGGTCAGGTAGCCGCGGTCGAGAACCGCGAAATCTGCCAGCTTTCCGGGCTCCAGACTGCCAAGATCGTCTTCACGATAAAGCATGTAGGCATTCGAACGCGTATGGGCAGTCAGTGCAGCCTCGCGAGGCACTGTGTCATGCAATGTCTTTTCGCCGGCCGCGCTGTGCCCGCTTACGGCCCAGCCCAGGGCGTGGAACGGGTTCGGGCTGCCAACAGTCGTTGCATCTGAACCCAGTCCCCAGATGGCGCCAAGTTCATGAACCGCCCTGATGGGCGGTACGGTTTTGCCTGCCTCGCCCAATCGCTCGGCCGCTTCCGGGCCCGTATTTCTCATGGTGCTGTGCAGTGCGAACAACATGCCGAGATCACGGGCGCGTTCAATGGATTCGGCGGAGATATTGTTGGCGTGCGCGATGGTCATCCTGAGGTCGCCAATTGGGTAGGTGTCGCTCAGCCCTTCGTACACCGACAGCACGGCCTGAATCTTCGGTTCCATGTGCGAGTGCTCATGCAATTGCCATCCGTTTTCGATGGCCGCAACTACGATGTCGCGATAGTGATCCAGGTCTTCCTGCGACAACTCCCACGGTGGAGACCCGGGCCTGGCCGGACCGGCTCGCATCGGCGCGTAAATCTGTTCTCCATATCCGAACTGCGCAAATCGCAGGCCTTCATTATCGGGCGTATGGCTTTGAATCTCAGCAATAATATCGGCCGCAGAGTCATCGTTGCTGTTCTGCCCGTTGAGGGAATAGAAGACACGCAAGCTCAGGTTGTCATTCTGAGCGACGCGGCCCACGGCATCGTAGAACTCCGGAGTTACCCCGTTGCCGCCCACGTCATACACTGTGGTGAGCCCCATCTTATGCATGCTCTGTATGGTGGCCTGCAGGCTGTTATCCCAGACACCATCGGCCACCGGGGGAATAGCAGACGAAACCAGGCTCATTGCTGTACCGCCAACAAACTCACCGGTCAGATTGCCGTCATCATCTTTCGTGATGCCGCCGGGTCCCTGGTACTCGGTGTCGCTCGTTATGCCAGCAGCTGCGAGGGCAGCCGAATTTACGAAGGCCCGTGCGTAGGCCTCCTGAATATAGACCGGCGTGTCCGGGAGCACGGCATCCAGTTCCGCCAGCGTGAATATTTCACTGTTGTCCTGGAACTGGGCCGGAATCCAGCCCCCAAAGACCATGACCCATTCACCTTCAGGCAACTCGCTTGCGCGCTGCTTGAGCATCTCCAGCGCCTCGGCACGCGAGGTGACGCCATCCCATCGTACCTGCCGGTACCATGTCTGGGAGGCACGAACAAAGTGCATGTGATTATCAATCAGGCCCGGCACTACCGTTTGTCCCGCGAGGTCAGTTTGCCTGGTTCCTTCTCCGGCAAGTGCGGCAATCTCCTCATTGGTTCCGGTGGTCATGATTCTGCCGTCAGCGATCGCCATCGCCTGAACGATACTAAAGTCTTCGTCGACCGTAAGGATCTTGCCATTGGTAAGCACCCAGTCGGCGGCGGGGTCCAGGGGCGCTGCTGGCGCTGCCGTCACGGCCGGATCTGGTGTAACTGCTGTTGGCTCGGACTGCTCGGAACAAGCCGCCAGTGCAGCAACGGCAAATAATGACCCCACCCAAAATTTCAGAGATTGCATTAATTTTTCCTCTTTTTTTTGTCCCGTGATGTTCCACGTATTTTGTAAAACCCATTAGACATTAACGTCAAATAAGAATTCGATCGTGTCCTCTTCCACTTCGATGAGTGGATCATAACTTGAATCGACAACACTCGGATCTAACCCAATCTTGAACTCATCCCAATACGCTCGCAATCCGCGATCCTCTCTCAACGTGACTGCGAATCGATGAGTTTGGACACTCCAAAGATTCTCATCCAGAGCTGATGTGCTGTACTGATATAAGAGATAGTGCCGAATGTCTGTTTTTTTCCTAAGCGGCCGTTCCCCGGTCTCGATTTAGACTGATTCTGGACGCCTGCTTTCGTGCGCAAGAGCGGACATTCAGCCTGTTTTTTGGTGTCTTCAGACTAGGGAAATGGTGCCGGCGCCAGGAGTCGAACCCGGGACCTGATGCTTACAAGGCAACTGCTCTACCAACTGAGCTACACCGGCCTGATTGATAAATTCACTTACTAATTCGCTCTATGCCGCGAGTTTACCAGCGTATAGGTACTACAGCAGGTGCTTACAAATCAGCTGCTCTACCAACTGAACTACGCCAGCGCCCCCAGAATTCTAACGGGTATTGGCAGAGACAGGCGAACCCGGCGGCCGAATTCCAGCCCCCGGGCTTTTCGTAGGACTTATTCCGGCTTTCTGGCACGGATCAGCATTCGATCCGTGACAAAACGTATAGAGTCATCCCTGATGCTCAGGGTGTGGTCATCGGCCGAATTCATGAGAATATCGGACTCGGCCTCGATCACGAATCCGGCGCGCGTCAACATGTCGATGGCCGTCGCCTTCTCGATTCTATGCAGAGCTTGATTATCTTGTCCGGCGATACCCACGTGATCCACGAAGCCCAACACACCACCCGGCTCTAGAGCGGCGTAGATGCCGTTGACGAATGCCATACCCGCCTCATCGCCGCGATTCGCGGAGTCGTGCAGGTTGAGTGCGGTGAAGGCCGCCTCGACTTCGTTACTCAAACCAAGATCGCCGATATCGGCGAATTGCACCTCGACATTGCCCAAGCGTTCGGCACGCACGCGAGCCGCGTCACCAACTCGGTCTTCGAAACGCGGGGAGTTCTGTGCGATGACATAACCGTCAGCACCTACTGCAGCCGACAGCACTTCCGAATACCAACCCGCTCCCGCGGAGATCTCGAGAACTGTCATGCCAGCATTGATGCCGGCGAAATTCAGTACTTCACCAGGCTTTCTGGCCGCATCGCGAGCTTTCTCTTCGGCCGGACGTGCGTCAGACGCGAGTGCAGCATCGAATCCCGGCGCCAACTCGGCAACGGACATAGAACTGAAGCTCACACTGAGCACGAGCCCAGTTAATAGCCCTATCGTTTTTATTTCTGTATTCATCGTGATTGTTCTCCTACGAATCGTTAGTCGCACTCTCGGCGCTTTCCCCCATCCACTTTGCGGCACTGACCCTCAAGTTAGGGGACATAGCGTATTCCAGGAAGGTCTCCCAGGGAAGCCCGTTTCCCAAAGCTTCAGGAATCTCAATTAGATAACTGAGTGAGACTGCCACAAAGGTGGGTTCGAGTTCCGAAATCCCGCCAGAATTCGTCAGGATTCCGCCTCTGAGTTGGCACGAATCGAGATATGCCCGGGATACGATTCCCCGCTCTGCATTCGGTGTCGATCTCATCGCGCCTATCGGTATCTACGAGGCGAGCACGCACGCTGCAAAGTACGCCGTATTATTCATCGGGCTGAATTTTTCGATCTACTTTCTGTTCGAGATATTTGCGGAGTTGCGCTTGCACCCGCTTCAGTATTTGCTACTGGGTCTCGCCAACTGCATGTTCTACCTGCTCCTGCTTGCAATCTCCGAGCATCTGTCATTCGGGCTTGCGTACTTATTGAGCGCAGCGGTGTCCACAACGCTGATCGGCGTGTACAGCACTGCCGTACTGGCTGTGAGACGGCGAGTCGTGCCGGTAATGGCAACGTTAACCGTGATGTACGCCTGTCTCTATGTCACGCTGCACGCAGAAGACTATGCGTTATTGTCCGATACGCTTGTACTGTTCACCGTTTTGGCTTTGTTCATGTATATGACGAGAGGGATCGACTGGTATGCGTTCGAGATCGGGCGCAATGCAGCCGGTGAAGATCGCGGCCGGGCAGCGGCTCCCACAGACGCGACGATTTAACGCATTGAGATAAAGGGGGCCGAAAAAAGGGACACGGCCCCTTTTTTCGGCCCCCTTTATCTCAAGGATCGTCACAGACTCGCTCCTCCAGTCTCACGATACGCCCGGCGGTCTGTAGCGGCTGCAAGTCCAGATCCTCATCAGTGTCCAGTATCAGATCCGCCCAAAACAAGGTGCCCGGCCGCGTGCGGTCAACCGTCACCGGTTCGAATCCGGCATCGAGCACCCGCTCGCGGATAGTCTCGGCGCGAGTGAACTCCCGAAATATGCCGAGCGATAGTACATCGCCCTCGGCCCCCGTCGGGTCGAAGTACGTATCCACGACACCGTTCTCGGCGAGCACGGCGCTTAGGGTGTCAGCCTGGCCCTGGGTGGTCACGTTTGCCAGATAGATCCAATGACCCAACCAGACATCCCCCTCCTCCGTACGTTGGCGCGACTCGAATCCAGCCGCGCGCAAGATCTCCGTCGCATTATCGAATCGAGCGAGTTCGGAGAATGGGCCGATGCCGACACAGCGAAAGATTGGGTCGTTCGCGGTCACCAGCGCCTTGAGGTCCTCAGCATCCTGAGCGTCTGCGATATATTCGGGCTCATCGGTCAGCGCCGTTTCACCCTCGGCACCCACGACTTCAGCAGGCGACTCACCAAGCTCACTCATGAGTGTGATACCCGGAAGATCGGACTCGCGAGCCATACCGCGACCTGTAGCCGGTTCGGCAATCCAGAAATACCAGGCGGCGAAGCCGAGATTACCGAGTACGAGTACCAGGAAAAGATTCCGCATTAGCTCTTCGCCGCGATCAGGGCCAGTCCCTCCAAAACCAGATGGGCACGGTATTGAACCTCAGTTTCGAGCCAGGGTAAAAGCGCCTGTGCTTCACCTCCAGTTAGCAGCACGACCGGTGGATTGTCGAGCACCGCAGTCACGACCGAAATTGCTCTATCGAGAGCCGCCGCCACGCCCAGCATTGAACCATGTGCGACTCCTTCGTCGGTGCTGCGACCCAGCAACTCCAATCCTTGCGGCACGTCACCCGATGTGGCTGTCTGGCCGATATTGCTCGTCTGTCGATCGAGCGCTGCGGCCGCCAACCGTGACCCAGCCATGATCAGGCCACCCAAGTGACGGCCGCTCGCGTCTATGGCATCGAGAGTCACCGCAGTACCGGTGTCGATGACGCATACCGCATCGTCCGCGAGCGCGTGCGCCGCAAGTATGGCGACCCAGCGGTCGGCGCCCAGTCTTCCTGGCTCCGAATAACCACAGGTAACGCCGAGTTGCGATGCCGATGTCTCGATCCATTCCGGTTGCAGGTCCCAGCGCTCTCGGGTGACGTTCGAAAGGCGCGTTGCCATCTCTTCGCCGGCAACATTGGTAGCAACGACGCGCCCGACGGCCTCTGGAAACGCGTGAGCGAACGCGTCGACGGCTCGATCGGGATCGTCCAGATGTGGCACCATCCCGTGATCGGAAAGCGCACCGCTATGAGCACGTGCCCACTTGATACGAGCGTTACCGATATCCACGACGGCAATCATGCGATCGTCCTCACGCTAACGTCGCCTCCGATGATGCGCTCGATCGCGCCGCCCGTATCGACGAGTAACGCGCCGGCCGCGTCGATACCGGCCGCCACGCCGCACACTCCTCGACTAGCATCATTAACCGAGATCTGGCGGCCACGAAGATAATCGGCCTCTTTGAACTCGCTGCAGTACGCCGAGAATCCACTGTCACCGTAACGCGACAGCAACCTCGATATCCCCACGATGAGCTTCGCGGCAAGTTTGTTGCGGGACGGTAGGCAACCACCCGTGGCCGTGAAGAGATCTATCGCACCATCGGACCAACCCGAGATCTGCTCGAGTTCTGCCGATGAGATCGAGACATTGACACCGACACCGATGACAACAAGGCAGGAGCCCTGGTTCCCAACCCGAAGCTCGACGAGCACTCCGCCGAGTTTCTTGTCGTCGAAGACGAGATCGTTGGGCCATTTCAACTGCAGAGCAACGCCGGCCGTCTCATGAAGCGCCCTCCGGATGACGACGCCCGCGGCCAACGCCAGCGCCGTCAGGTCCGCCGGCTGCCTATCGAATAGCCACCCCGCAGACAAGCACAGACCCCTGCCGAAAGGCGCGATCCAGCTTCGGCCACGCCGGCCACGCCCCGCACGTTGATACTCCGCGAGACATACGGCCAGCTTTCCCTCGACGGGAATATCGCCGTCGAGGAGTGCCTGATTCGTCGAATCGATCTCGTCGTGGATCTCGAGTCGCGCGATTTGGCGCGCGACGTCGGGGTCGAGTTCAGTCCGGATGAATTCTTCGTTCAGGAAGTCGAATGATGCCGACAAGACGCTATCCGGAACGAAACGGGAAGATTCGATTTTCGGTACCCTGCCACATCCGCTGAATATTGGCACGATGCGTAAAGATGATGAGCACCGCAATCAGCACAGCGAACACAAACCGTCTATAGGCATCTGGTAAATCGATGACTCCGATACAGGCGGCAGCCCCGACAGCGGCGCCCATCGTCGAGAGGCCAACGTACCCTGTCAGAACGATGACAGCGAACCAGCAGAAAATCACGGGAAGCACCAGAGACGGTGCGACGACGCACAATACGCCCGCCGCCGTCGCGCCACCCTTACCACCCTTGAAGTCGTACCATACGGGATAGACGTGCCCCAAAACGGCGCCGAGTCCCACCGCGTACGCGATGACCTCCTGGCTCAGCAGCGGATCTACATTTACACGTGAAATATCGAGCGTCGGGAGAATCATCACCGGAAAAATCCCCTTACCGACATCGATCAGCATGACCCAGAACGCGAACATCTTGCCTTGAGTTCGAAGTGCATTGGTCCCACCCGCATTGCCACTGCCGAGCTCGCGAATGTCGACGCCGCCACGCAGCTGGCCCACGACGAGACTGCCGAGAATGGAACCCAGCAGATACGCCACCGTGAATTTCAACCCGAGTTCGAGCATCGCTGCGATCACCGACACTTAACTATAGCCGGATTCTACCATTCGCGATCGTGCCGGCCGGGCCCGCGGCCCGGATCTGAGTTCGTCTAGATCGTCACAAGCGGTCGCTAGCTGATGTTCAGTAGCTTGGTTAAGTTGCCCCAACGATCGCTTCCTTTTCGGTATCGCTGAAGTACGGCGAATCGAGAACGAGGTCCAGCGTATCCGGCCAGACCAACGGAATATCAGTACCGTAAACGACCTGGCTCGCACCGATCTCGGCGACCAGATGCCGCAAGCCTTCTTCGGAGAAGACCATCGAGTCCACGAGAATCTGATCTTTCAGATACTCGCTCGGGAGTTTCTTGTTTGCGCAGTTCGCATTTGCACGAACTTCACAGGCCACTTCCGTGCGGCCGAGGTATGAGGGCAGGTAGCCGCCGCCGTGGGATCCGATGAGCTTGAGGCCCGGGAACCGATCCAGCGTTCCCTCGAAAATCATGCGCGTTAGAAACGTCGCTGTCTCGAGCGGATTACCGATAATGTTGCCGAGGTCGCCTCGGCCATCGAACGCCGTCTCGGTCACAACGTTGTCCGCGCCACCAGGATGCATGAAGACCGGAACGTTGAGCTCCTCCGCCTTCGCCCAGAACGGATCGAACTTCGCCAACGTCAACGTCTCATCGCCGACATGCCCCGCGACGGACGCGCCCCGGAAGTTCAGTTTCTTGACCGCGTACTCGAGTTGCTCGGCAGCGAGTTTCGGGTGCTGCAACGCAACGGATGTCAGCGCGACGAACCGGTCCGGATGACGAGCGACCCACTCGGCGATGCCTTTGTCTTGAACTCGAATAATGTCGCGAGCCAGGTGCTCGTCAGCCACATACCACCAATATTGATTCGCACTCATGACCTGGACGTCGATGCCGCGCTCATTGATGAGGTCGAGCCGATGCGGCCCCAACAAGCGGTTACGGGACATATTGCGTTCGACGTTCGTGCCGCGGATGACCTCCTCGACCTCCTGGATCGCACAATGACCGTGGATGTCGACAACCTTGACGCGGCGGCCGCCGATCGACACTTCGCGGCGCGGTGCCTGTGCCAAGGAAAGCGGTAATCCTCCCAGCGCGACTAATCCCGCTGTCGCACCGGCAGCGGTCCGCAGAAATTCCCGGCGATTAGCCATGATCGCCCCCCCTTGATGTTCTTCCGGCATCCCCCATCGCGGCGCCAAGTCGGACGATGCCGCGATGCCTCCAAGATCGTACACCACCGGGTAGTCGCGGCACCAGAGTCTCCGACGACCTGCGCCTATACCCTATTATTTATTTTGCCAAAACGATCTCGCATAGATTGTTACGATGAGTTCATTACAGCCCGCTAAGAATAGAACGTCGTCTCTACAGTGCCGCTTGTGAATTCGCCACAGGCAGACTATGTTCTCGATCGATGACTTCACAACACACAGGAACGGCTCTGATGCTCTGCGTGGTCCTCGCAACCGCGAGTGGCGCCGTGGCAGCGCAGAACTGGCGATCCGCGAGCCGCGCGTCCGTCGGGCTCGCGCCTGATCCAGCGACGACACGCGAAGCCGTGGTCCAGGTATACGCCGCTCGCGCGGTCCGGTGGCGTGGCTACATCGGTGTGCATACCTGGATCGCCGTGAAGCCCAGTAACGCGTCTGCCTTTACGGTATACGAGGTAAACGGCTGGCGTCTCAGACGAAGTGGCACTTCGGTTCAGAGCAGTGCCCGACCCGCCGATGGTAGATGGTTCGGCAATCGACCTGAGCTTCTGGCGGATCTGCGCGGCGATGAGGTCGACGGCGTCATCTCGAGAATCAAAGCAGCCGTCGACGCCTATACCTACGCCGGAGAGTATCGCGTCTGGCCGGGACCTAACTCGAACACATTCACGGCATTCGTGCTGCGCGACATACCGGAGTTGCGCGTCGATCTACCGGCCACGGCTATCGGTAAGGATTATCTCGGTAAGAGCTTCATTGCGAGCACGCCGAGTGGGACCGGATACCAACTCAGCGTCCTTGGATTAGTCGGCGTACTCGGTGGCTTCGAGGAGGGTCTGGAACTAAATCTGCTCGGGCTGACTTTTGGCGTCGACCCCGAAAGCTTCTCGCTCAAACTGCCGCTGGCTGGCCGCGTCGATCTGTGGTGGGCGATTCTGCTCGGCCTGAGCCTGGCGTGCGCGCGCGGAGGCTCTCGAAAGCTCGCCCACCTCAGAAATTCCAGGCGGGAAGAAAAGCGTAGCGCTCCGCGTACTCGAACATCTGCTCGCTGAAGTCCGCCGGATATTCGATCCGGACGTCGACGATCTCGCCACTTTCCTCGACCGGTACGAGCCGGGGATTGATGAATCCAGAGTACGCGGGAATATCGAGACTCGCGTAACGCTCGAGGATCTCCGAGTGCAGATCCCGGTCGACCTCGACGCCGTAGGTTTCGACGAGGAGTTGCGCCGCTTCGAAGTCGCCCTCCGACTTGATCCGCTGTAATTCGCGAAGAAGCTGTCCGAACAGGACGCGTAAAGCGTTATAGTCACGGATCACGTAGTAGGTTTTACCGTCACGAGACCTTCGCTCGATAACGTTCTTCGCGGCACCCATCTCGAATATCCAACTCGCCACGAGCTGCCGGTTACGCATGTGATCTTCTTCGATATCATCTCCCAGGGCGATGCGATTGAGTTGCTGCATGAGCCCGTTGCGGATGTATCGATCGTAGCCGGTATAGCCGGCTTCGATGTTCGGCAACACGTCGAGCTCGACCAGTTTCGGGTCAATCATGTAATACAAGGCGACGAGGTCAGCCCGCGCTTCTTCCAGCGTGGAGCCGTAATTCTTGAGGGTCTCGTGCAACGTGCCGACGCCTGGATTCAGTTGCCCGGATGCATGGCCGATGACTTCGTGCATATCCGTCATCAACGCCGCGACAACCCCGCCGAACGTCTCAGCGCGCTCCCGTTCGGCGTCGTCCCAGGCGAACTCGGCCGCGGCCCCCCCGCTTACCACATCGTAAGCCGAAACGATATTCGCCAGATTGACCGATTTGGAGCCGTGTTCCCTGCGGATCCAGTCGGCGTTGGGCAAATTGATACCGATAGGCGTCGCGGGCGAAGCGTCCCCCGCCTCAACGACGACGTTGATGACCTTGCCGGTGATTCCCGTGACTTCGGCTTTCTTGTGCGCATCCAGTATCGGCGAGTTGTCTTCGAACCACTGCGCCTCTTCCGCCAGCGCATTAATGCGGCGGGTTGCGACCGGATCGCGAATGGATACCACGGACTCGAACGTGCCACGTAGACCCAGCGGATCGTTGTAGACCTCGACGAAGCCGTTGATGATGTCGACTAACGAATCGGTGTCATTGACCCAGGCAATATTGTACTCGTCCCAATCCGTCAGATCGCCACTGCGATAGTAGCGAACCAACTTCTGCAGCGCGTCCTGCTGGGCGCCGTTTTCGGCGACCGTCACGGCTCTTTCGAGCCAGTAGACCACTTGCTCAAGCGCCTGCGTGTAGTGACCGCCGACGCGCCATACCTGCTCGACTGTCTCGCCATCTCGAACGATGAGCTGGGAGTTGAGGCCGTAAGAGATGGGCATCGGATCGCCCAGCCTCTGCAGGGCCGCGTAGAAATTTTCGACTTCGTCCTGGTTGACGCCCGCGTAAAAATTGACAGCAGAGCCTGTCACTACATCGACTCCAGTACTCTTCTCTACCAACTTCGCGTCCACGGTTGGGTCGAAGATCACCGGCCGCAGCTCGGTCAGGAACTCGTCCACGGACTTCCCATGTCGCAGCGGAAAATCTCCAGGCGTCTCGCGCACGTAGTGCTCGAATGCTTCGAAGCTGAAGCCGGGAGGCAGTTTATCGTTGGAATAATGGTGATGGATCCCATTCGAAAACCAGACCCGTTTCACGTAGACGAGCAGCGCCTGGAAATCAGCACTGGTGCGATCCCCCGGGTAGCCTTCGATGATCTCTTCTAGCGTCCGCTTGATGACGAGGTTGTATCGATACTTCTGATCGAAAATGATCTCGCGACCAGAAAGCGACGCCTCGTATAAATAATAGAGAAGCGTCTTGGTCCGCAGATCCAGCTCCTCGAATCCCGGGACGCGATACCGAAGCACACGCAGATCCGCAAACCGCTCGGCCTCGACATTGAACTCCTGGCCCGTCTCAGGCGCCTGACCTCGCACTGCACCGACAACGCAGATCGCGAGAACGAATAGCGTGTACTTCTTCATCAGTCGCTTTGGCGCCTCGAAGCCGTTTCGATTACCGCACACCACCTCACGATCAGACCGAGTCGATCCTCAGTAGCTGTATGAGGTTGCCGCCCAGAATCGCCCGCTTGTCCGCATCGCTCAACGTAGGCGAGTCGACGATCAAGTCGACGGTATCCGGCCAGGCGAAAGGCATATCTGAACCGTAGACGACCTGGCTCGCACCGACTTCGGCGACGAGATGACGCAAGCCCTCCTCAGAGAACACCATGGTATCGACCAGAATCTGGTCCTTGAGGTAGTCGCTCGGACTTCTCTGGTTGACGCAGTTGGCACCGCTGCGAGCACAGGCAACTTCGGTGCGTCCGAGATAGGACGGCAGATAGCCTCCGCCGTGGGCGCCGACCAGCGTCAGCCCCGGGAAGCGGTCGAGCGTTCCCTCCAGAATCATCTGCGTGAGAAACACGGCGGTTTCGAGCGGGTTGCCAACGACATTGTTGAGGCCGCCCGCACCGTCTAACTGCCCCGGCTGAATCAAATTCTTCGCGTTGTCGGGATGCATGAAGACGGGCACATCGAGCTCTTCGGCTTTCGCCCAGAAAGGATCGTACTTCGCGGATGATGGCGATTCGCCTTGGACATGCCCGACGATCGATGCGCCGCGATGCCCGAGCTCGTTCACGGCATAGTCGAGCTGCTCCGCGGCCATCTCGGGATACTGCAACGCGGGAGAAGACAGCGGGACAAACCGGTCCGGATATCTCGCGCACCAGTCCGCGAGTCCCTCGTCGTTGATACGAACGATCTCGCGCGCGCGATCGCGATCGGCGACATACCACCAGAACCGGTTAACGCTCAAAGCGGCGATGTCGATTCCACGCGCGTCCATCTCATCGATACGTCCCGGGCCGAGTGTCAGGAAGTCACCAAGGTCGGCATTCGCCATCTCGGTCCCCACGATGATCGGCGCCACCTCCTGGAAGAGGCAGTGCGCGTGTATATCGACTACCGTCACGCGACGCCCCCTTACAAATATTTCCTTGCGCCCCTGAGCGAATGCGTCGAACGTACTGCCTATCAAGGCCATCCCGGCCGCCGCCCTTCCGGCCCCTGTCAAGAAAAGTCTTCTGTTGATCATGATTCGCACTCCGTTTCAACCGCGTTCGCCGATGCGACGCGATCGCTTTGCTCGTTTGTTAGCCCGCAGCGAAGCAGTAGAATCGCCCCGCGCCACCCGTCTGGTTGAAGGCTTCCAGCGAGCATCCGTTCGTCGAGTGTGACGAGTTCCACAACGTGCTCGTGCCGCTCAGGCGATCGTGGTGACCTATCATGGCAATGCTGTCCGAGCCGTCGTGGGTCCAATTGTTGCAGGTTAGGTTCTGGCTGCGAGATGCTCCTGGTGGAAAGGCGCGCCAGGTGTGATTGCCTGCGCCCGCCGCGGTCGCCAATCGTTGGCAGGTTGCGTCGGCGCCGGCCAAGCCACCGAGATTCCCACTATGAGTCTCGCCCGTGACGAAAAATGTCATTG
Organism: uncultured Gammaproteobacteria bacterium; assembly: GCA_964466315.1. GTDB lineage: Bacteria > Pseudomonadota > Gammaproteobacteria > Steroidobacterales > Rariloculaceae > SMWC01. The sequence continues at coordinate 12,115 of CAYXNS010000021.1, read as the reverse complement.
GCGCGTCGGTTTCCGTTTGTGCCATTGCTCCCGGCACCACCAATACCGCCGCCGCGACAAGAATGATCCGCGCTGTTTTCATAATGCTCTCCCCTGTTGTTGTCGTTGTCGTGTGGCTCGCAGAGCGGAGCGCGCCCGCCCGAATCATGGGCCCATGATACCGTCCCGTATGAACGAGGTTAAGCGAAGGCCTTCGAGCCGGGCTCTGACTAGGTTTTCAGCCGGTAACCCGTCCGGAAAATCCACCAGATAATGCCGAGGCAGGCGAAGAGGAATGCCGCGGTCATGCCGACACTGACTCCCAGATTGACGTCCGCGATCTCGTAGAAACTCCAGCGGAATCCGCTGATCAGATACACCACGGGATTGAATAACGTAACAGTCTGCCAGAACGGCGGCAGCATATCGATAGAGTAAAAACTGCCGCCGAGAAACGTCAACGGCGTGATGACGAGCAATGGCACAATCTGCAGCTTCTCGAAACCATCTGCCCAGATGCCGAGGATAAAGCCGAATAGACTGAACGTGATCGACGTCAGTACGAGAAACAGCAACATCCAGAACATGTGAGCAATTTGCAGCGGCACGAAGAGGCCCGCGGTAGCAAGGATGATCAGGCCGAGAACTACGGACTTAGTCGCCGCGGCGCCGACATAACCGACGAGTATCTCGAAGTACGACACCGGCGCCGATAACAATTCATAGATCGTTCCCGTGAATCGTGGAAAATAAATACCGAAGGATGCATTGGCGATGCTCTGCGTCAGCAACGACAGCATGATGAGCCCCGGTACGATGAAGGAGCCGTAACTTACTCCGCCTATTTCGGTTATTCGCGAGCCGATCGCGGAACCGAACACGATGAAATACAGCGATGTCGAGAGCACCGGCGAGACGATACTCTGAAAGAGCGTCCGCCAGGCACGGGCCATCTCGAACAGATAAATTGCGCGAACTGCGTAGACGTTCATGCCTTGCTCGTAACCAGACTGACGAAGATGTCCTCCAGAGAACTCTGCGTCGTGCTTAGATCCCTGAACTTCACGCCCGCATGACTGAGATCGCTGAGTAGTGCCGTGATCCCCGTGCGCTCACCCTGAGTGTCGTAGGTAAAGATTAACTCGTCACCCTCCTCGCTGAGTTCCAGGCTGTAATCGGATAACGAGGGCGGGATTCGTGCCAACGGCTCGTGTAGCTGCAATGCCAGTTGCTTGCTGCCGAGCTTATGCATGAGCTCGGTCTTCTCTTGCACGAGAACGATCTCGCCGTGGCTGATGACTCCAATCCGGTCGGCCATCTCTTCCGCTTCCTCGATATAATGCGTCGTGAGGATGATCGTCACACCCGACGCGCGTAATGAGCGAACGACATCCCACATCGCCTTACGCAATTCGACGTCGACGCCGGCGGTCGGTTCGTCGAGAAAGAGAATCTGTGGTTCGTGTGACAAGGCCTTGGCGATCAGGACCCGGCGTTTCATGCCGCCGGACAGCGTCATGATCTTATTGTCCTTCTTGTCCCACAACGACAGCGACTTCAGTACCCGTTCGATGTGATCGGGATCGGCGGGCTTACCGAATAAACCGCGGCTGAAAGTCACGGTCGCCCAGACCGTCTCGAACGCATCGGTCGTTAGCTCTTGCGGGACCAGCCCAATCATAAAGCGGGCAGCGCGATAATCGTCGATGATGTCGTAGCCGTCGACCTTTACGCTGCCTTCGGTCGGATTGACGATTCCGCATATCGTGCTGATGAGTGTTGTCTTGCCCGCACCATTTGGGCCGAGAAGAGCAAAGATCTCGCCGTGGTCGATCTCGAGGCTGACATCCTTGAGTGCCTCAAAACCGCCTGCATAGACCTTGGATAGATTCCTGACGGAGATCGCCGGTTGCATGATTCGGTTCTCGAAGAGCCGGTTACTGTATCAGTTACCGAGCCACAGCTCACGGCGTGCCAGATCCGAGGGCTCGGCGCCATCGTCGAGTTCGAGATAGCAGGTCGTAGCCGGCGCCGGCCCAAGCGTCAGCGAGAACTCCCGTAGTTCGTCACCACGGAATGCGGTGATGGAAACGGTATCGCCTTCGTCGAAGCGTGCCAGATGATCGGCCAGCTTGCTCGCCGTCACTTTGATCCCGTCGAGTGACAGCATGTGATCGCCGGGGCTCAGCCCTGCCGCTTGAGCGGCACCACCGTCGACGAGCTGCATCAGCTCGATGCCAGTCTCGCGATCCTTGATACGTGCGCCGAGACTCAGCAAACTCCGCGCGGGTGTATGGGACCGCGTGCCCCCGAGATCCTGTCGACCGGCGGCCGCGCGAAAACCGATCTTTACACCGAAGCCGGCGAACAATTCGGCGAGTGGCAGATCCTCGGTGCCGCGTATGGCAGCGTCGAAGAATTCCGCGAGATCCTGGCCGCTAAGTTCCTCGACCAGTTTTTCGAAATCGTCCTCGCCCACACCGACACCGGCCTCGCCATACCGCCTCCACAACTCGAGCATGACCTCGTCCAGAGTTATCGGCGAGTCCGCTAGGTGGCGTAGCGTCAGGTCCAGGGCCAATGCGGCTAGCGCGCCCTTGCTGTAATAGCTGATCGTAGCGTTGATCGAGTTGGCGTCGGGTTTATAGTGCTTGTCCCAGGCATCGAAACTCGCCTCGGCTAGGCTTTGCTTGGACCGGCCCGGCGCACGATAGACGCGGGTCAGCATCTGTCCGAGGCGCTGCAGATAATCCTTGACGCCGATTAAGTCGCTGCGCAGCAGCAACAGGTCCTGGTAGTAGGAGGTAATGCCTTCGAAGACCCACAACAGTCGGGTCTGATTGCGGCGGTCGAGCCGGTAGGGCGAAAATGCCGCAGGCTTGATTCGCTTCACGTTCCAGCTATGGAAATACTCATGGCTGCAGAGGCTCAGGAATCGCTGGTAGCCGGCCGGCATCCCCGTCTCGCCAGGCTTTGGTAAATCGTCTCGGCTGAAAATCAGGCTCGACGAGGCGCGATGTTCCAGGCCACCATAACCCTTGCCGACGGCAAGACCGAGGAACGCATAGCTCGGAAACGGTGGCGTTCCGCCAAAAAACCGGATGTGTGCGCCACAGAGCTGGCTGAGATCCACCACGATGCGCTCGAGATCCGTCTCGTGGCAACCGGCCAGGACAAATCGATGCGGTACGCCGCCAGCAGAAAAATCCATCGTTGCAAAGTCGCTGATTTCGAATGGGTGATCGATGAATTCATCGTAGTCCGCGGCCTGGTACCGACCGAAACCTCGGTCGTCGATCTCGACCGATTTCATCGAAGTTGCCACTCGCCAGGCGGAGCAGCGGTCGTCATCGGGCGCCTCGATCACGAGTTCTACGGGTTCCTGCTCGAGGCCGAGTGGACTCAAAAACAGGCAGGTACCGTTGAAGAAACTGCGCTCACCGTCAAGGTAGGCGCCGCGCACGGATTGATCCAGCGCGGAGACCTCCATCGTAACGGTGAGACCCGTTTCCGCGCCGCGGCAGCACCAGGTTCCCTTATCGACCTTTTCCATGGAAACCTCGCGGCCGGAAGAGACCGCGCGAATACTCACGACGTGGCGGGCGAATTCCCTCAAAAGATAACTGCCGGGAATCCACGAGGGCAACGAGAAGTACTGCTCCGCTACCGACCGATCGATGCGGCATTCCACTTCATAGTAATGCCGATTGAGGTCGGCATGACGCACGCGGTAACGAATCAGGACGGGTTCTCCTCGGCAGATCTGCGCCTGTCGTCAGGTCGTGGTCGCCTGCACGGCCGGGCGCGCGGCAACCTCCGCATACCAACGCGCGAGATTGTCGCGCCCCTCGGCGGGGTCTGCGCCCGCTGCTCGCGCAGAGAAGCCCTTGTAGACATAGGCCACGATGTCGGCGTAGGTGAATCGGTCGAGTGCGAGGTAGGGGCTTTCGGCGAGGCGCTCATCCAGTTTGTCGAAGAAGATGTCGAGACGCCTGCGGCCCCTATCGACGAGCGCCGCAATTTGCTCGTGACCATGCGGTCCCGGTAGTGCTCTTCCCTTGAACGCTTCCAGGCTGTTTCGTAAGACTTCTTGAAACGCGAGATAACCCTCGAGCGTCGCTACGTCGTGCCACATCAGCACGAGAGCTTGCTCTTTGGCGCCCTCACCCATGAGATTCGGCTCGGGATAAGTCAGCTCGAGGTAACGGCAGATCGCGTTGCTCTCATACAGAAACGTACCGTCGTCGAGTTCCAACGCCGGCACGGTCGCCGTTGGTATGCGCGCTAGGAATTCCTCCTTTTTGTGCTCTCCTTCGCGTAGATTTACGTCCACGGTTGGAATCTCGATGCCTTTCTCGGCGATGAAAATACGCACCTTGGTTGGGCTGGGCGCCAGCCGAAAATCGAAAAACTGCATGGATACGGGCCTCTCCGCCGAAGTCGAGTGTGGTTGTAATCCATGCCGCCCGAGGTGAAATCGCAGCGGCATGTCGGGCGATTATAGACACCGCGGCGCCCGGTTGCGCTACGGCTCGGAGCTGCCGACCAGAATCCGCTCGAATGCCGTGCGTAGCTGCAAAAGATGCTGTGGCATCGAGGGCCATTGACGCGCGGACCTCCGAGCACCGGCGCTGAGCAGCGAACGCCGCTCCTGGTTCTCATAGAGTTCGAAGATGCTGTGAGCCAGTGGCTCAGGATCATCCACCGTAAACAGCTCGCCATTGACTTCGGGTTGAATCACCTGGCGTATCACGGCGGTATCGGCTCCGAAGACCGGCACCCCCATCGAAAGACACAGCATGCAGGCTCTCCGTTGCAACTCGGAATGCCAGCCTGTGATGACAGCCACACTGGATGATGCGAGCAAGCCCGGTGCGTCTTCCATTCTCGTGCAGAGATGAAAGCGCTGTGTGAATGGCATTTTACGAATTAAGCGGCGTAATCGCTCATGCCCAGACTCAGGCGCGATGAGCAGAAAGTGAATCGGCAGATCCATCGGGACCCAGTGCGCGCTGGCAACGAGCCATCGAAGCCCCGCATCATCCTGCTGATCCGAGACGCTGGCCACCGCGAACGCTCCGGCCGGAATACCGAAGCTTTGCAGGTCGGCGTCCTTCTCGTACCACTCGGTGCTGTGCCCCGAAGGCAGGATCGATATCTTGTCACCGAGCCAGCGAGCGGTGACCGAATCGTGAGCGTTTTCCGGTGCCATATCACACGAGATCATCGCGACCCGCGCAGACCGATAGAGGATACGTGCCAATGTACTTGGGTGTGCGTAGCACTCCAGGTAGGAAAGCCGCACGACGAGTCTCGGCAGCATCGCAATGGTAGCAAGTACGATCGCACAGGGCATCGAGATTGAATCGAGGTACAGAATATCGAAAGGGCGGGCCGCAAACCTTGCTCGAACTGCCATAGCCGCCCGAATTCCGGCACCGCGAAACGGCGGCAACTCGTCTACAGCGACGCCTTGCGAAAGAACCAGTTCCGAATACCGGCAACGCGCCGGAGCGAGTATCGCGACTTCGATACCGATGTGCCGAAGTCCGATTAGCGTTTCCACTGCCGGACGAGAGTCGAGGGCACTGACTGCGAGTAACTGGATGGTACCGGAGGTTGCTCGGGTAAGAACGCCTATTATGTAGGAGGTCACGAGCGAGCGGAAGGGATCACGCTCGTTGTCGTCACGTATACTTGGAGGGCCTGAAACCTAGGACTCGAGCCGTTGCCGAATTCACTCGTGGACGCCAACTACTGGATCGTAATCTTGACGACCCTCGTCGTGGTTATGCTCTGCGTCGGCTTTCACTACGAAGTCCTGGCAAACTGTAACCGGCTCTTACCCCACATCGGTCACCGGCACCGGCGACGAATATTCGTATTAATTCTATTTATCCTCTTCGCACACGCCATAAAGATCTCGCTCTTTACGTTCGGCTATTACTACCTGATCGAGATCAGGGAGCTGGGCGAGTTGACGGGTTCGGTCTCGGCTGGCCTCACCGACTACGCTTACTTTTCCGCCGTCGTCTACACGACCGTCGGCTTCGGAGATCTTATCCCCATCGGACCGGTCCGAATGTTGACGAGTATGGAAGCACTGACCGGACTGGTCATGATTACCTGGTCGGCATCGTTCACTTTTCTCGAGATGCAACGCTATTGGCGACCGAACTAAATCGTGCCGCCGTGCTTCTAATCGGCGACAGCTGACTCAGGCAGAGTCGGAAGGAGTAGCTGCGTGAAAAAATGGAGCGGCGCGTTCGCGACGATTCGCCGAATGGCTTACTCCTCGTCGCGAGACTCGAGGGGCAAAGCGATGTGGCTCAGCGCCTTCTTAATCTGGACCAGATCGGTCTCGAGCGCAACGGTAAGTTCCTCCAACGCCTGCAGCAGTTCGGCGTATTGCGAAGCCTCGTCGTTTACGGGTGTAGCGCACCTCTGGATCCGTTCGCGAGCGGCTTCGTACGACATAAAAGTTGCTACTTTTTTCCCACAAAAGTTGAGGTCATGCTAGGCAAATGCTCGGAGAAGTCAATAACTGGCTGATATGGTTGGGAATATACTCCCAAATGCCTTGTTCTTCCGAAAGCCCGTATTTTCAGTTTGTCGAAGCGCGAAATGGATAGTCAATCACCCCATGTAAGGCTCGAGAGCGTCAGCAAGACCTACGATTCGCACACGGTCCTGACCGACACCGACCTCCTGGTCGGGCCGGGTGAGTTCGTGGTCATCGTCGGCCGCAGCGGGTCCGGTAAATCGACGCTGCTAAATCTGATCGGGGGCCTCGATTTTCCGTCGAGCGGAAAGATCTGGGTATTGGGTCAGTCACTAACCGAACTCACGGAGGAGCAACGCTCGGAGCTGCGCTGCCGGAACCTAGGCTTCGTCTTTCAGTTCTTCAATCTGATCCCCACGCTGACCGTCACGGAGAATATTCGTCTGCCGATGGCGCTCAATGGCATCTCGAAGGAGGCAGCCGAGGCCCACACGCGCAGCTTGTTGGATGAGTTCGACATGTCCGATTGCGGTGGGCGCTTTCCCGAGGATCTCTCCGGCGGTGAGCAACAAAGAATCGCTATCGCTCGTGCGATGGCGCATAAACCCGCGATCGTGCTTGCCGACGAACCGACCGGTAATCTGGACCTCGACACCGCAAGAGACGTCCTCGAGCTTCTCGATGTGACCTGCCGCGCCCAAGGAACAACCCTGATCATGGCTACTCACAGCAGCGAAGTCATCGGCCTCGCCGACCGGGTGTTGACCATTCGAGACTCGCAACTAGAGGAAGCCGAGCGTTGATCGGATTGTTGTCCATCGCCGGCGGCCGCTTCTACCTCAAGCACCCGTGGCAGCTGTGCCTGGCAGTTACAGGCATCGCGTTGGGCGTCGCCGTCTATGTTGGTGTCGATCTCGCCAACGACAGCGCGCGCAGAGCCTTCGAGCTCTCCGAAAATCTCGTACTCGGGCGCGTCACGCATCAACTCGTGGGACTCGATGGCTCCCTGCCGAACTCCGTGTACCGTGATTTGCGTGTCGAACACGGTCCAGTACTCGCGGCGCCGGTGGTTGAAGGGGAGGTTCGTCTCACCGCGGCGCCGAATCGCCGCCTTACCGTTCTCGGCGTGGATCCGTTGGAGGAGACGGGGTTGCGAGGCTTCTCGAGTTTCATCCCGGGGAGCGGCTCGGATCTAGAACGCCTGATAGTCGAGCCGGGCAGCGTCCTGGTACCCGAAGCACTGACCTCGGAGTTCGGCCTCGCGAACGGCGGCAATCTCGGGCTGACGATTGGCGGCAGGATCGTGACCGTTCAAGTCGTCGGCACAGTTCGTGAGGCGGCGCTGGACCCCGGAGGGTCGAACCTTCCGCTCGTTACGGACATCGCCAGTGCCCAGGAGTTATTCGCGACCGACGAAATCAACCGGATCGATCTCGTTCTTACCGGTGAGGAATCCGAGCGGCTCGGGGCGCTCGCGATTCCCGGCGCGCGCTTACTGCCGGCGGAGAGCAGTAATGCGGCGTTCACGGAACTCTCGCGGGCATTTCGGATCAACCTGACGGCGCTGAGCCTGCTCGCCCTTCTCGTAGGCGTGTTCTTAATATACGCGACGATGTCGTTCGCAATTGTGCAACGGCGTGAAATTTTCGGTGTCTTGCGTGCCGTCGGCGTAAGCCGGCGACAAATGCTCATGAGCATCCTGCTGGAGGCCAGCGCAATTGGCTGCGCGGCAACGCTGCTCGGTCTCGCGATCGGTCATGTGCTCGCAAACGGACTCGTCGACATCATGCTCGCGACTATCGGCGATCTCTACTTCACTTCGACCGTGACGGCCGCGGATCCATCACCGCTGATCTACTGGAAGGGTCTCGTAATCGGTGTGCTCACTACCGTGCTCGCCGCGCTGGCGCCAGCGATGGAGGCCGCCAATACCGCTCCCGATGCTGCCATGAGTCGTGCTGCACTCGAGCGAACGGCCCGCCGCTACTCGCGGTCGGGAGCCAGGCTCGCGTTGCCGGCTGCGGCCCTCGGGGCGCTCTTGTTTATTGCCGCACCACGCAGTCTATTGATCGGGTTCGTGGGTCTTTTCCTCGTCATCGTCGCTGGAGCCCTCCTGATTCCGGCGGGCACGACTCGATTGCTGCGGTTCGCGGAGCCCGCGGCCGAACGTGGCTTCGGCATACCGGGCTCGCTGGCCGTCCGTGGTGTATCCGCGTCTCTGAGTCGAACAGGCGTCGCCACGGCGGCACTCGCCGTCGCCGTGGCGGCCGTTATCGGTGTCGGCGTCATGATCGGTAGTTTCCGTGTGAGTCTGGCCGAGTGGCTGGACGCTACGCTCGTGGCCGACCTCTATTTGAGCGTATCTGACGCAGCCACGACGCAGAACGTCTTCGATGAGCCGCATCTTGCCGCCATAGAGACGCTACCCGAAGTTTCCGGAATCAGCCTGTCTCGATTCACGACACTACCGACCGTCGATGGCGACCTGAATGTGCGCGCCGTCCGGCCCGGGCCCCTCGGCTGGGGCCTTACGATGGTTGGTGGTTCTCCAACGGACTCGTTGTCGCGACTCGAAGCAGCAGCAGGCGTCATGTTATCGGAACCTTACGCCTATCGCCGTCGACTCAGCGTCGGCGATGACCTGATTCTGCCGACGGCCACGGGCGACAGAGCATTTCCCATTCTCGGGATATTTCGCGATTACATCACCGACGGCGGTGCGGTCTTGTTGTCACTGGATCTTTATCGCCGCTACTGGAACGATCAAACCGTCAGCGGCGTCGGAGTCTATTTCCACGATGCGGTCGACCGGGAGGGGGTTCGCACAACCATTCAATCTCTCGTAGCTGAGGCGCCGGGAGCTCGCGTCCGCTCGAACGATATCATTCGGGAGCGATCTCTCGAGGTTTTCGATCAAACATTCAGGATAACCGAAGTCTTGAGGATACTCGCAGGCGTAGTCGCTTTTCTCGGCCTCGTGAGCGCGCTGCTGTCCATCGAGTTGGAACGCGCGCGTGAGGTAGCGATTCTCCGAACGCTCGGACTGACACCGCGTCAAATAGCAACGTTGGCGTTAACGCAGACTGGCCTGCTCGGGCTCGCCGCAGGGCTGCTCGCGATTCCTCTCGGGGTGATTATGGCGGCGCTGTTGGTGTTCATCATCAATCAGCGGTCCTTCGGCTGGAGCATGGGCCTGACGATCGAACCGGCCCCGTTATTGACAGGCCTCCTTCTAGCATTTATCGCGGCGCTGCTCGCCGGCATCTACCCGGCTGCCCGTGCGGGCAGCAGCACCGTCGCGGCTCAGCTGCGCGAAGAGTAGTCGTGTTTCGGCTGAGTCTTTCGGTACTTCCGCTCGTATTGCTGGCCGCGTGCGGCAGCGAACGGGCGAACATCTCCGCTACCGGCCCGGCGGCGGCAACTCGATTTCTAACCGGCGAGGACGATCCAGGTTACACGCATGTGTTTTCGAGCCGGCCATTCGAGTTCCCGGAGGATCATGGCAGTCACCCAGAATACCGTTCGGAGTGGTGGTATTTCACCGGCAATCTCAGCGCGGACAATGACCGCCAGTTCGGTTTCGAGCTGACTTTCTTCCGCTTTGCTTTGTCTCCGCAGCAACCTGAACGGATCTCTGCGTGGGGCACGAACCAGGCGTGGATGGCCCACTTGAGCCTGACTGACGAACAGGCTGATCGCTTTGTCGCCGCGGAGCGACTCTCCCGCGAGGCACTTGGCCTCGCCGGTAATGAACTCGATCCGTTCGCGCTGCGGCTCGAAGATTGGTCGGTCGCGAGCGACGGACCGGAGTTTTTTCCGCTCGAGCTGACGGCTGGTGCCGACGACGGCGAAATCAGTCTGACGCTCACGGCTCTGAAGGATCCGGTCAGCCACGGCGAGGACGGCTTCGATCGCAAGGGGCCCGAGCCAGGCAATGCGTCGCACTACTACTCGATCACTCGGCTTCAGGCGACAGGAAGAATTCGTGTCGGCCAACGCGAATCCCACGTCACTGGCCTCGCATGGATGGACCGGGAGTGGGGCACGAGCGCGTTGGGCTCAGACCTCGCGGGATGGGACTGGTTCTCGTTGCAGCTATCGGATGGGCGCGACCTGATGTACTACCGACTGCGCACCGACCAGGGCAGGACGAGCCCGTTCAGCGGAGGCTCGATCGTCGCAGCCGACGGCCGTCGCACCGCGCTCGGTCCGGGCGATGTATCTTTGACGATACTAGATTACTGGCAGAGCGCGGCGAGCGGCGCGCGCTATCCAGTGAGCTGGGCGCTGACCGTGCCGGAGGAGCACCTGAATATCGAACTCCGCCCGCTGATCCCGCGGCAAGAGCTGGATCTTACGGTGCGTTACTGGGAGGGCGCAGTCGTTGCCACCGGTATCGGCGAAAGCCTGGGTTTAGGCGGACGAGGCTACTTGGAGTTAACCGGATATTGAACTCGTACCGTGATCCCGCTTTTTGCATCCTACTCTTCCGGATCATGGCGGCTTGGGTTCAACATAAGCTCTGAAGCCTGACATAATCAGCTCAACACCAAGGCGCTGTATGGTATCTTGGTGCCGGTGAGTCACCGGAGTGTGGCCATTCTAATAACGACAAGAATGAACACAGGGACGATGAGTAAGAGAATAAACCCCAGACCCTGGCACGTCGGCGAAGACGACGTCGGTCGCCCAATGCTTCAGTGGGAAACGAACGCGACAAACGTGGCGGAAGAGTTCGCGGACGAGCAGGATGATCCGCTCGCCCAGACATACAATTTCTTGCAACGTCTAGAGCTGCCAGACCTCGCACTAGAGAACGAGGATGACGGCAACCACGACCCCTACGACAGCGACGGCTGATTCGTTTACCGAGGATGCAGCCAGTCCGGTAGAAAACTGTAAGGGTCGTCCTGGGTGTTCTTGTCGTAGGGAACACCACTCTTGTCGAGAAGCGTTTGCAAACTCCCTTCCTTATACGCGTCGAATACCTCGGTTACAGACCACCAGCCCCACAGAGCCTCCAGTCACCCGCAACTAGACTTGCCATGCCTATTGTCATGACGACACAATGAGTTCGGACTCTCTCAGTTTGGTTGGTACCGCTATAGGGGGCAGGTCAAGGTACTCCGGCCGAGACCAGTATGTCCAAAAAAAAAGGCCGAAAGAAAGGGACACGGCCCCTTTTTTCCGGCCCTTTTCTCGTCGCTCCAACAAGAAAACCCCAGCTCGAAGAGCTGGGGTTTGGAATTAAATCCTGGCAGTGACCTACTCTCACATGGGGAAACCCCACACTAGCATCGGCGCTGAGCGTATTCACTTCCGAGTTCGAGATGGGATCGGGTGGTTCCCGCTCGCTATGGCCGCCAGGAAACTGGTTTGCATCCACGTCGAAACATGAATACAAAAACTGGAATGATCCTTAAGTCACACAAACTTCTTGGGTGTTATATGGCCAAGCCTCACGGGCAATTAGTACTGGTTAGCTTCATTCATTACTGAACTTCCACACCCAGCCTATCAACGTTGTAGTCTTCAACGGCCCTTCAGGGGGATCGAGTCCCCGGGGAAACCTAATCTTAGGGGGGGCTTCCCGCTTAGATGCTTTCAGCGGTTATCCCGTCCGTACATAGCTAC
>CAYXNS010000020.1:0-43273 GCA_964466315.1 uncultured Gammaproteobacteria bacterium | reverse complement strand
GCGGCGGTCGATTGGAATCAGGGTTCCGGATCATGTGATCGTTCAGGGCGTGCTGGAGGCGCTTGGTCAGCCGATCATGAGCTCTACGTTGCTGCTTCCCGATGACCTGATACCTATGACAGACGCTGAGGAGATTCGAGCTCGCCTCGAAAATCAAGTCGATGCAATTATCGATGGCGGGTCTTGTGGGCTTGAGCCGACAACCGTCGTCGATCTCAGCGGAGGCGATGTGACGATCCTACGCGCGGGGAAAGGCCCGATCTCCAGCATCGCCGACTGATTATCGGGATGCTAACCGCCTAATGGCGGAGCGCGTATAATGTGCCGATGCTGGGTATGGATCTCGAGGTATTCCTTGACCGTCTCTCGGTCGCCGTCATCCCAGTACTTTTCGCGATCACCATTCACGAAGTTGCACACGGTTGGACTGCGCGTCAATTTGGCGACCCGACAGCCGAGCGAGCCGGCCGCCTTACGCTGAATCCCATTAAGCATATCGACCCTGTCGGTACCGTTGCCGTGCCGATTCTGATGCTGCTGTTTAGCGGAGGTTCGATGATGTTCGGTTGGGCCAAGCCCGTACCCGTGATGTTCCATAACCTGAGAAACCCGCGCCGCGACATGATCATTGTCGCCGCTGCCGGACCCGCTTCCAATCTCGTAATGGCCACGGGCTGGGCGATTCTCGCCGCTAGCCAGGCGATGTTATTGGGCCTACCTGATCCCGCGGCCGACTGGCTGAACGGCGTCTGCGTCATGGGGATTCTCATCAACTCCATACTTGCAGTCTTCAATATGCTGCCGATACCGCCTCTGGATGGCGGTCGGATACTGGCAGGCTTGCTGCCGCCCCAACAATCACTCATTCTTCATCGAATAGAGCCGTTTGGCTTTATGATTGTGGTGGTGTTGATGGTGTCAGGGATACTCTGGAGGCTGCTGGAGCCATTCTTATATTTCTTCATCGATTTTTTCTGGTCGGTTGCTGGATTTGGATAATTGACTGAACCCACTCGACAATCCGGTAAGCCCGAACTCAAGCTCGTGCCTACCGCGCCGCCGGTAACCGACGAGGCCGGCACAATCGCTCAGGGTGAGATGCCGTTTGCCGTGGTGTCCGGGGAGCCCGTCACCGAGCTTCCCCGAGACCTCTACATACCCCCACATGCGTTAAAGGTCTTCCTCGAAGCGTTCGCCGGGCCTCTGGATCTCCTGCTTTACCTGATCCGACGTCAGAATCTCGATATTCTGGATATCCCGATCGCCGAGATCTCCAAGCAATACATGCATTACATCGATCTCATGACCGACATGCAGTTCGAATTGGCCGGCGAGTATCTGGTAATGGCGGCAACGCTCGCCGAGATCAAATCGCGGATGCTATTGCCTCGCTCGACAAAAGAGGAGACCGAGGAAGAAGATCCACGCGCGGAACTCGTCCGGCGACTACAAGAATACGAGCGCTTCAAGCAGGCTGCTGAGGACATCAATAGCCTGGAACGCCTCGAGCGGGATGTCCTACCTGCCGAGGCGGAAGTCCTCGAGCGCAAAGTCGTGACTACGCTGCCAGATGTAACGTTGAAAGCAGTGCTTATCGCGTTCAAGGAAGCTATCGAGCGATCCGATATGTTCGCGCATCATCATGTTCAGCGTGAACCGTTATCGGTACGCGAACGAATGTCTGCGATCTTGGTATCACTGGAAGGAGAACGTTACGCGGAGTTCTCTGGATTGTTCGATCCCACCGAAGGCAGGGTAGGTGTGACCGTGACTTTTCTTGCGATTCTCGAACTGCTCAAAGAGGCGTTGATCGACGTTGTGCAAAACGAATCCTACGGGCCCATTCATGTGCGAGCGGCTCAAGCCAGCTCGCAAGATATCCAAACTGAACCTGCGTGAGCACCTCCGATGGATGACATAGAAATCAAACATGTACTGGAGGCCGCGCTGCTCGCCGCCGCGCGGCCACTGACGCTGGATCGACTCGGAGAGCTATTCGCGAAACGCTCTCGGCCGGACAGACAGAAGCTCAAGAATGTCCTGGAGATGCTTGCCGCAGATTACGAGGGTCGCGGTATCGAGCTTAAAGAGGTGGCTAGCGGCTATCGGATTCAGATCAAACGATCCATGAGTGACTGGCTCACGCCGCTGTGGGAGGAACGTGCACCTCGTTACAGTCGCGCGTTGCTGGAAACTCTCGCACTGATCGCGTATCGCCAGCCGGTCACTCGTGGCGAGATCGAAGACGTCCGAGGCGTTGCTGTAACGACCAACATCGTTCGGACGTTGTTGGAGCGCGGCTGGATTCGCGTCGTCGGGCATCGCGATGTACCGGGGAAGCCCGCAATGTTCGGAACGACCCGGGAGTTTCTCGATTACTTCGGCCTCAAGAAGTTGGATGATCTTCCACCGCTATCGGAGACCAAGGATCTCGACGACTTTAATGTCGCCCTGGAGCTTCCCGAACCCAGTCCTCAGACTGATCTCGTGGACGAGTTGAGGATCGAGCGAACGGACCTTGCCCCGCATGCCAACAGCGATCTGGGCGCGCTTGAACTAACAGCAGCCGGTGATACGGGCGATACGTCCGTCGTGGCGCCGTTGCCGCGGCCAGAACCGGGCTGAGGCTTGCTGATACTGGGCATATCGGTCGCCGCATACCCGGCCGGCCTAAGATGGCAGATCGAATCCAGAAAGTCCTGGCGAACGCTGGTGTAGCCTCACGCCGGGAGGTCGAACGCTGGATCAAGCAGGGTCGAATCGTGATCGACGGTCGACCAGCGCAACTCGGCGATCAGCTTTCCGGTGGCGAGAAGATCCAGCTCGATGGGCGCCCGCTCAAAATCAGTACGAACGAACGTGGACGTAAATACTATCGCCTGTATTACAAACCCGTCGGCGAGATTACGAGCCACAGCGACCCGGAAGGACGACGAACGATTTTTAGTGAACTCAAGCCCCCTAGGCATGGTCGTTGGATATCCGTCGGGCGACTCGACATTAATACCTCCGGACTGTTATTACTGACCTCCGACGGTGAGCTGGCCCATCGCCTGATGCACCCGAGCTACGAAATCTCTCGCGAGTACGCGGTAAGGCTCATGGGCGAACTTACGCACGAACAGCTGGCTCAACTTAAGCGGGGTGTCGAACTCGACGACGGCATCGCAAAACTCGATCAAGTTCGTAAGGGCGGCGGGTCGGGAATCAATGTCTGGTATCGCATAACACTGCACGAGGGCCGTAACCGTGAGATCCGGCGCGTGTTCGAAGCGCTGGGTATCGCCGTCAGCCGCCTGATCCGAGTTCGTTACGGACCAGTCTCGCTGGGCGATCTCCATAGGGGCGACTCGCGATCGCTATCGCCACGAGAGATCGAAGCTCTCTATGACACGGTCGGTCTTCCGGCACCGTAACCCGTTCTCACGGTTATTCGCCAGGTTGACTAGCGGGTTTGCTGCCCGGGCGCCCCTCGAACCGCCCCCCCGAAACACCACGACTGTCTGGACCCAGCAGATAGAGATACGGCGCCGTGATGCTTTCTGGAGTCGGCAGCGAATCCGGATCCTCTGCCGGGAATGCCTTTCGGCGCATGCTCGTCCGCGTTGAACCGGGATTGATGCAGTTCACACGAATCGCGGTGTTCTCGCACTCATCGGCAAGAGTCTGCGCCAGTCCTTCGGTACCGAATTTCGATGCGCAGTAGGCACCCCAGTACGCGCGGCCCGCATTCCCGACTCCGCTCGACGTGAACAGGATCGACGCATCCGTGGAACGCCGCAATAATGGCAAAAAGCAGCGCGTCAGAATAAACGGGGCGGTGAGATTGATATGCATGACCTTCTGCCAGAGTCCGATGTTGTAGTGTTCGATCGGACTGAGATCACCGAGGATACCGGCGTTATGCAGCAGGCCATCGAGGCGATCAAAGCGTGCCTCAATCTGTTCGGTCAACAGCTGATACTCATCTCCCTGAGCACGCTCCAGATCCAGTTGAGCTGCAACCGGCTCTGGGCCCAGCTCCTTGAGTTCATCGTACACGGCCTCGAGCGCCGCCCCATTTCGGCCGTGGAGCACAACTGTTGCGCCATGCCGTGCCAGATCCCGCGCGACGGCGTGCCCGATACCTGATGTCGCACCCGTAACCAGAATGACCCTGTCCGCGAACAGATCAGCAGCGGGCTCGTACGTATCCCAATGCTGCGGGCCCCGCGTCATGGCCGAGGCCTGATTCCGCTCACCACCTGCATCAGCCGGACCGCTCGAGCTTATCGTTCGAGTTCACCTCGTCGTTCTCCTCGTCCGGCACGGCCGAGGCGAGTTCTCGCGGCACATCTTCTATTGTTGGCACCGGCTCGAGGCGTTGTTTGGGGGTCACGCCGAGCTCGGTGAAACGGCGCGCGCCCGGCAGCACGCGGTGCTCCAGAGCACCGATGGCCTGGTTGTAGGCCTTCACGCTATTACCGAGCTCTTTACCCACGTTACTCAGATGAGTCGTGAAGCTGTTCAGACGCTCGTACAATTGGACGGCGAGTTGACGAATTTCCGCGGTGTTCTCCGCCAGCGCCGTCTGCTGCCAGCCGTAGACGATCGCTTTCAGCAGCGCTACGAAACTCGTCGGTGTCGCAAGAATGACTTGCTGGCGTAGCGCGTCGTCCAACAGATCGGGACGCTGCGTCAGGGCTGCGCTCGAACTGCGCCCAATAGGCCTTGGTCGCGAGTTCACGAACTCGTTTCGCTACATTCGTCGCGTGCCGCTCCAGGGCGGTCAAGCGGCTCGCCTCGTCGTCGTTCTGCGTCGCGTCGAGATAGGCGTCGAGTGGCGTTTTGACGTCGACCACGACCTGCCGATTATCGGGCATGTTGATGATCAGATCCGGGTGGATGGCGCCGTCTTCCGTCTCGGTGTAATTCTGCGCGACGAAGTCGCAATGTTCGACCATACCGGCCAGCTCGACGAGGCGCCGGAGCGTGATCTCTCCCCACTGACCGCGCACCTCGGGTCGTCGGAGTGCGTTGACCAGGTTGCGGGTCTCGGAGCTCAGCGTACGCTGACCAGCCGCCATGGCCTCCAATTGTGCGGTGATGCTGCCGTGCGCCTCGCAGCGCGCCTTCTCCAGGGCGTCGATCTGCGCTTCAGTGCGACCTAAGGCGTCGCGGATCGGTTTGACGAGGTTCTCCACCGCTTGTTCTCGAGATGCGAGCTCGGCTTTGGCACGCTCGTGGTGGGTACCGAGGCTCTCCCGGGCGAGTTTCAGGAAGGTCTCGGAGTGGCTCTGGAGCTGCTCGTTAGCGAGCTGGCCGAATGCGGCGCTGAGCCGCTCTGCGGCGAGTGGCAGCGCTTGTTCGCGTTCCGCATCGAGATGCTCCTGATTCTTGATCTCCGCGTCTTTTTGAGCGAGTTCCTGGCGTAGTTGCGCACGTTGCGATTTGGACAAGCTCAACGCCGCCAATAGTCCGATGATAAAGCCAACAACACCGGCAGCGAGAAGATAGATCACGAGTACGGTGTTAGCAGGCAATATCATTCCTTTCTGCAGTCTCGAGCCGTTCGATGGCGTCGAGCAGAGCGAACGGTTTCGTAATCACGGTATCGGCCCCCCAACTATACGGGTCCTGGTGTGGGCGAATATAACCGTAGGTTACCGCGATCGTACTCATTCCGGCGGCACGACCGGCCTCGATGTCGCGTGGCGCGTCGCCAACGTAGACACAGCGTTCCGCGTCGACGCCGAGCTCTTCTGCCGCCAATAGCAGGGGCGCCGGGTGAGGTTTGCGCTGCGGTAAACGATCGCCGCTGATGACGCATGCCGGCGAGCCGCTCAAACCTAATGCTTCCAGCAACGGGTTTGTCATCGCAGCGGGTTTGTCGGTCACGATGCCCCAAGCCTGCCCATTACTAGATAGGACATCAAATATACTATCTAGTCCATTGAATAAACGGCTATTTACGGCTACATTTCTGGTGTAGATCTCGAGAAACTCCTGACGGAGATCCTCCAATTGCGTTTCGCTGAAGTCGGTCCCGAAACCGAGCCTAATCAAACCGATTGCACCGTTAGAGACTTCGTTTCTCGCGATGGCGTAGGGCGCCCGCGAGCGTTTGTGCCGCAGCAACAACTCGTTGAGCACGGCGACGAGATCGGGCGCGGTATCGGCGAGTGTGCCGTCCAGGTCGAGTAAGACCGCCCGAATCTTCATTCGGGCGCACTCCGTGTTGTGTGGCAAAAGTAATTCACGTCGGTATTACCGCCCATACGGTAGCTCTGCGTCAGGGGATTGAAGTGCAGGCCGGCGGTATCCCGCAAGTCCAGGCCGGCTCGGCGACACCATGCGGCTAGTTCGGCCGGGCGGACGAGCTTGAGATATTCGTGCGTTCCGCGCGGCACCATGCGTAAGACATGCTCGGCCCCGACGATTGCAAGCAGGAAACTCTTGGCGTTTCGGTTGATCGTGGAGAAAAACACACTTCCACCCGGGCGTACTGCCCGCGAGCATGCTGCGACGAGCGACGCCGGATCGGGGATGTGCTCGAGCAATTCGAGGCAGGTAATGACATCGAATCGGCCGGGCTCCCGATCTGCAAGATCTACGGCATCGACCAGGCGATATTCCACCCCACTTCCGCTCTCAGCTGCATGTCGGCGAGCAGCCTCGAGGCTGGGCTCAGCCAGATCGATACCGAGGACATCTGCTTCTCGCGCGGCCAGCGCTTCACTGAGGAGACCACCGCCACAGCCTACGTCCAGGACGCAAGCACCCTTCAACGTTACACGTTCCGAGATATAACTCACGCGCAGCGGATTGATATCGTGGAGGGTCTTGAGAGGCCCCTCCGGATTCCACCATTCGTCCGCTACGGCCTCGAATTTGGCGAGTTCTGCCGGATCCGAATTTGCGGGGGCTTCGCTCATGCTTCCAGAACCCGTTTCCCCCACTGGTCCGCCCGTTCGAGGACACCCAGAGGTTCCATGCGCGTGAGCGCGCTACGTTCAACGAGATGCTCGCCGGCTACCCAGACATCGGTAACGTGCTCGCGCCCTGCACAATATACGAGTTGTGACAAGGGGTCCAGCACCGGCCGCACGGCCGGTGACGTCAACTCGACACAGATCACATCCGCCGCCTTACCGGGAACTACGGACCCAACCTCGTCAGCTAGCCCCAGAGCCCGAGCACCGTTAATAGTTGCCATCTCGAGTGCGACGGGTGCGGGAATCGCTTCCGGATCCTGCGCCACATGCTTGCCGAAAAGCGCTGCCACTTCCATCTCAGCCCATAGATCCAGCCGGTTGTTGCTGGCCGCGCCATCGGTGCCCAACGCTACATTGACGCCGCGCTCGAGCAGTCTGGCCACCGGACAAGCACCGCTCGCAAGCTTGAGATTCGATCGCGGGCAGTGCACGACGCTGGCACCGGCGAGCGCCAACTGCTCGATCTCGCCGTTAGTGAGCTGAGTCGCGTGTACGGCCATGAGCGCCGAGTTCAGCAAGCCCAACTCGTCGAGACGCCTCAGCGGCCGCTTGCTCGACTGAGACAGCGCGTCTTCGACCTCCTGCGCCGTTTCATGCACGTGCAGCTGCACCGGAATCTCTAGCTCATCGGCAAGCTGGCGGATGCGCCGGAAGGTTTCATCGCTGACGCTATACGGAGCGTGTGGCGCAAAGAACGTACTGATGAGTGGCTGGGCTCGATAAGCATCGTGAACGGCCAAGCCTTTACTGATGTACTCATCCGGAGCCGCGGCCCATGGCGAAGGGAACTCGAGTACGGGCATACCGACCGCAGCCCGTATTCCGGCATCCGCCGCGACATCAGCCACCTGGTCGGGAAAGAAATACATATCCGCGAAGCAGGTCGTACCCGCCCGCAGCATTTCCGCTACCGCCAGCCGAGTCCCGTCGGCAACGAAGTCGGGATTTACCAGATTCATCTCGGTCGGCCAGATGCGTTCCTCGAGCCAACGGGCAAGGGGCATATCGTCGGCATAGCCTCGCATCAGGCTCATCGCAGCGTGCGTGTGCGCATTGATGAGGCCGGGCAGCAGCACGTGGCCAGGCCGCTCATGAGTTGCATCCGGCGTGTAACGGGCGAGCGCCTCGCCGCGAGGAAGGAGCTCGACGATTCGGCCTTTGTCGACCGCGACTGCAACGTCCTGCAGAACCGAAGTGTCCGGTTCCACAGCGATCGTCCAGCGGGGGAAGATCAGTGCGTCTATGCGTTGATTCAAATCTGGATGACTCACTCGTGAGGGGTTGTCCGGTCGATTCGGCGGCCTCATTATGACGCGAAGTATAGCCGCTTGCCGGCCCCTTAACCCTACGGGGAGGGACTCCCTTATGGTAGAATTTGCCCCTATTATTGAGTACTTGGAACCTGATTTGTCGAGCGTGTCTGGCCGTAGAAAATGTATGGTCACAGCGGTTTGACGACCCGTTTCTCTCTCAGCGTTTTTTAGCTCACCCGGTGCTTTGTCGCAGACCGGGAGGGGCCAGTATTTGCGGTAAATAACATGGCCGAACTCGCAAAGGAAATCTATCCGGTCAATCTCGAAGACGAGATGAAACAGTCGTATCTCGATTATGCCATGAGCGTAATCGTGGGACGCGCGCTGCCGGATATCCGCGATGGCCTCAAACCGGTCCATCGCCGCATCCTGTATGCCATGCGCGAACTGGGGAACGACTTCAACAAACCGTACAAAAAATCGGCCCGTGTCGTCGGTGACGTGATCGGTAAGTACCATCCACACGGCGATAGCGCGGTCTACGAGACCATCGTCCGTATGGCGCAGCCCTTCTCCATGCGCTATCTGCTCGTCGACGGGCAGGGCAACTTTGGCTCCGTCGACGGCGATGCGCCGGCTGCTATGCGCTACACCGAAATTCGCATGGCTAGGATGGCTCAGGATCTGCTGTCCGACATCGACAAAGAGACGGTCGACTTCGCGGCGAATTATGACGAGAGCGAGCATGAGCCGAACGTCCTGCCGACACGCGTACCGAATCTCCTGGTCAACGGGTCGTCCGGCATTGCGGTCGGTATGGCCACCAACATTCCGCCGCACAATCTCGGCGAGATCGTCAACGCGTGCCTGGCGCTGCTCGAGAATCCCGAACTCGGTATCGCCGATCTCATCAAACTGGTTCCCGGCCCCGATTTTCCAACTGCCGGATTGATCCACGGCGCTCAGGGAATCGTCAACGCTTATTCCACGGGGCGCGGCCGCCTCTATATTCGTGCGCGGACACATATCGAGCCTCTGGGGACGGCTGGTCGCGAAGCGATCGTGATCACCGAGTTGCCGTATCAGGTCAACAAGGCGCGCCTAATCGAGAAGATCGCCGAACTCGTTCGCGACAAACGTCTCGAAGGGATAAGCGAGCTGCGGGACGAGTCCGACAAAGACGGCATGCGCGTCGTGATCGAGCTGCGTCGCGGCGAACTGTCCGATGTCGTTCTGAATAACCTGTACAAGCAAACGCAGATTCAGAGCGTGTTCGGTATCAACATGGTCGGGCTGGCGGACGGGCAGCCGAGGCTGCTGATGCTGAAGGAAATTCTGGAGGCGTTCTTGCGGCATCGGCGTGAGGTCGTTACGCGGCGGACGCTGTTCGAACTCAGGAAGGCCCGGGAACGCGCCCATGTCCTGGAAGGGCAGACCGTCGCGCTCGAGAATATCGATGAGGTCATCGCGCTCATCAAGCGTTCTGAATCCCCCGCTGAAGCCAGGGTTGCGTTGACCGAGCGAGACTGGGCGCCAGGCGCCGTGGTCGGGATGCTGGAACGCGCCGGCACCGAAGCCACGCGTCCCGACGGGCTGGCGGAGGACACGGGTTTGAGCGCTGCGGGCTACCGCCTGTCCGACGTTCAGGCGCAGGCCATTCTGGACTTGCGGCTGCACCGCCTGACAGCTCTGGAGCAGGGTAAAATTATTAAAGAATTCAGTGAATTAGTAGATAAAATTCAAGAGTATCAAGAGATTCTGGCAACCCCGGAAAAACTCGAAGGCGTGATTCGCAAGGAGCTCCTGGAGATCCGTGAGCGCTATGCGGACCCACGTCGCACGGAGATCGTCGGGGACTATACCGACCTCACGATCGAAGATCTGATACCCGAGGAAGATGTCGTCGTCACGCTGTCCCACGGAGGTTACGCCAAGGCGCAACCCGTGACCACGTATCAAGCTCAGCGCCGCGGCGGCCGTGGCCGGGCGGCAGCGCGGGTCAAGGACGAGGATTTCATCGACCAGCTATTTATCGCGAACTCACACGACACGTTGCTGTGTTTTTCCAGCAAAGGTAAAGCCTATTGGCTCAAGGTTTACCAGGTACCCCAGGCTGGATCGAGCTCACGTGGACGACCAATCGTGAATCTCTTGCCACTCAAAGATGACGAACGTATCAACGCCGTCGTGCCCATCAAGGAGTTCGATGACGATCGCTACGTGATTTTCGCAACCAAGCAGGGAACGGTGAAGAAAACGCAGCTGAGCGCGTTCTCACGCCCTCGAGCGAACGGAATCATCGCCGTCGAGCTGCGTGAGGACGATCGCCTGATCGGTGCCGGCATCACCCAAGGCGAACAGGATGTCATGCTATTTGCCCGTTCCGGAAAGGCGATTCGCTTCTCCGAGAGCGATGTCCGCACGATGGGCAGGACTGCCGCCGGCGTTCGCGGCCTTCGTCTGGCGGGTGATGACGATGAAGTGATTGCGTTGAGTATTCCCGACAAGGACCTGATGCTCATTGCCACGGAGAACGGCTACGGAAAACGGACACCCCTCGACGAGTTTCCAGTGCAGGGACGTGGCGGACAGGGGGTAATCGCGATCCAGGCTTCCCACCGGAATGGCCGGGTCGTCGGTGCGCTGCAGCTCTCGCAAGGCGACGAAGTCATGCTCATCAGTTCCGGCGGCACGCTCGTCAGAACGCCGACGGTGGAGATTTCCGTCATGGGAAGGAACACACAAGGAGTGCGATTGATCCGGTTGGATGCGGATGACACGCTCGTTGGGCTGGAGCGGGTGGAGATCCTACAGGAAGACGAGCCGGACTAGAGACTATCGCCGTACAGGGAGTAGAAGAAGAGAGATGGAAAGGGTTTTCAACTTCAGTCCAGGGCCCGCAGCCCTGCCACGACAAGTCATGCAACAGGCTCAGGCCGAGTTCCTCGATTGGAACGGTACCGGCATGTCGGTAATGGAGGTCAGTCACCGCAACCGGGAATTTATCGAGCTCGCGGCGCAGTCAGAACTCGATCTCCGAGAGCTGTTGGCGATCCCGAAAAGCTATAAAGTCCTCTTCCTCCAGGGCGGCGCGACGCTGCAGTTCGCTGCGGTGCCACTCAACCTGGCCGCTTCAGACCGGACAGCGGACTATGTCGTCACCGGCAGCTGGGGTAAGAAAGCCAAGAGCGAGGCGGAGCGCTTCGTGCAAGTGAATCTCGCCGCCGATGGCGCCGAGAGCAATTACACGAGCATTCCGGATCCAGCGACCTGGCAGGTGTCCGATGGTGCGGCGTATCTGCACGTGACCTCCAATGAGACGATCGGCGGTGTCGAAATGCATGGCATGCCCGAGGTGTCGGCCGCCCCAGTGGTAGCCGATATGTCTTCGACGCTGTTGTCGCGGCCGATCGACGTGAGTCGTTTCGGGCTCATCTATGCGGGAGCCCAGAAGAATGTCGGGCAGGCGGGCCTGACCGTCGTCATCGTGCGCGAAGATCTAATCGGGCAGGCTGTTGCACAGACGCCTGGAATCACGAACTATCGAGTCATGGCCGATACGGATTCGATGTGGAATACACCTGCGACATTCGCCTGGTATATGGCGAGCCTAGTGTTCACCTGGCTCAAGCAGCAGGGCGGGCTCGAGGTCATCGCAGAACGAAACGATCAAAAGTCGGCGAAACTCTATGCAGCGATCGACGTATCGGCGTTCTACAGCAACCCCGTAGACGTGAGCTGTCGATCGAGGATGAATATCCCGTTCACGCTCTCGGATAAGGACTTGGAGCCCGTATTTCTTGCCGAGTCTAAAGCGGCCGGCCTTATCAATCTCAAAGGCCACCGTTCGGTAGGCGGAATGCGCGCGAGCATCTACAACGCAATTCCCGAGGATGGTGTGGACGCACTGATCGCGTTCATGGTGGACTTCGAGGCCAGGCACGGTTAGATCCAATGACAGACGCTTTCAAAATCCTGACGTTGAATAACATTGCTCGTGAAGGGCTGGCGCGCTTTCCTAGCGACCGCTACGAACTGGGCGCAGAGATAGCGGACCCCCACGCAATACTCGTGCGGTCCTATAACATGCGCAACATCAAGATTCCCACGGGTCTCCGCGCGGTCGGCCGCGCGGGTGCCGGGGTTAACAACATTCCCGTCACAGAGCTGACCAAGCTGGGTGTTCCCGTATTTAACGCACCAGGGGCCAACGCCAACGCCGTAAAGGAACTCGTCATCGGCGCGATGCTGATTGCGGCGCGAAACCTCGTGGGTGCTTGGGATTACGTGCGCAGCCTGAAAGGAAGCGACGACGAGGTCGCGCGCGCGATCGAAGCCGGCAAGAAACAGTACATCGGCTTTGAGTTGCCAGGTCGTACGCTGGGCGTCATCGGACTCGGTGCGATTGGCGTCGAGGTTGCCAACGCCGCCTTGGAGTTGGGCATGAACGTCATCGGCTACGACCCGAAGATCACGGTTCAACGTGCCTGGCAACTGTCGTCAGGCGTCGAGCAGGCGTCGAATCTGGATGAAGCTTGCGCGTGCGCCGATATCGTGACTGCCCATGTGCCGTATAACGATCACACGCGTGGCTTGCTGAGTCGCGAGCGTTTGGCCATGTTGCCTCAGGGTGCGGTTGTACTGAACTTCGCACGCAAGGGCGTCATTGACGAGGCGGCACTGCTGGTGGGTCTCGAATCGGGCACTATCAGTACCTATGTCACGGACTTTCCTTCGCTAACGCTCATGAGGCATGAGAACGTGATCTGTTTACCTCATCTGGGAGCATCGACTCGAGAAGCCGAGGAAAATTGCGCGATCATGGTCGCCGATAATCTCCGTGACTTTCTCGAGAACGGCAATATCCATCATTCCGTCAACTTTCCGGAGGCTGTCCTACGGCGCACGCGTCCGCACCGGCTCGCGATCACCAACGCGAATGTGCCAAATATGGTCGGCCAGGTATCCACCGCACTCGCGGAAGAGGACATCAATATCGCGGATCTCTTGAACGTTTCGCGAGAGGAAATCGCGCACACTCTCGTCGATCTAGACGGCCCCGCAAGCGCAGAAACATTGAAGCGCATACGTTCTATCGATGGCATACTCTCGACCAGGGTTCTTCCAATCATCGATTCAGCGCACTAGCGGATCGCTAAGTACCTAAGGCATGAGTCCTGCGTCATGAACGAAAAGACCGGCTCCGATAACGCCGCTCTGCTAGCGCAGCTACGGCAGCGAATCGACGAAATCGATGCCGAGATTCAGGCATTGATCGCCGCTCGGGCTCGTTGCGCCCGGGATGTGGGAGCGGCGAAAGGTCTGACTGAGACCGTCGATTTCTATAGGCCGGAGCGAGAAGCGCAGGTACTGCGGGACGTCATCCAGCGAAACGAAGGGCCGTTGCGGGACGAAGAGATCGTCCGCGTGTTCAGAGAACTTATGTCGGCCTGCCTGGCTCAAGAAGAACCGCTCAAGGCCGCTTTCCTCGGTCCCGAAGGAACATTCACCCAGTCCGCCGTCCTGAAGCATTTCGGCCATTCTGTACGCGCGCTGCCGCTGCCGACCATCGAAGAAGTCTTCCACGAGGTCGAGGCTGGCGTTGCCGACTTCGGTGTTGTTCCAGTCGAGAACTCTACCGAAGGTACGGTGAACAGCACGCTCGATATGTTCCTCACTTCCCCACTGAAAATTTGTGGCGAAGTGGAACTGCGAATCTGCCAGCACATCATGGGCCGAATGACGGAGATCGGGCAGATCAAACGGGTCTGTTCACATCCGCAGTCGCTGGCACAGTGCCGCGCATGGCTTACCCAGTCATTATCTGGCATCGAAACTATCCCCGTCGGCAGCAATGCCGAAGCGGCGCGACGAGCGCGCGATGAGGATGGCACGGCCGCGATCGCGGGCGACTCGGCGGCCGAGGTCTACGATTTGGGCATACTGTTCGCCAACATCGAGGATCACGCTGATAACACGACTCGCTTTTTGATCATCGGCCGGAAGCTCTTCCCGCCGAGCGGCGACGACAAGACCTCGTTGCTGTTATCCGCCAGCGGCACGGAAGGACCCGGTGTCTTACACCATCTGCTGGATCCACTCTCCAAGTACGGCATCAATATGACACGAATAGAATCCCGGCCATCCCGACGGCGAAAATGGGATTACGTTTTTTTCGTCGACATCGCCGGCCACGCCGAGGATCCGGGTGTGAACGACGCGTTACGCGAAGTCGAAGCGCAGGCGAACCTTTTTCGTGTGCTGGGGGCATACCCCAAGGCAGTTCTTTAGGATTATAGAGGCCTCGAGCGCATGCTTCAGCATCCTCTAAATGCTTCTCGAGAGGCCTTTGTCGCACACCCAGTGAAAAGGGTCGGTGGCTCCGTCACTGTGCCCGGCGATAAGTCCATCTCGCACCGGGCCCTGTTGCTCGGTGCCGTGGCCGAGGGTCGGACGGAGATCTCCGGATTTCTCCGCGGCGAAGATTGCCTCGCCACGCTATCGGTGCTTCGCGCCCTGGGCGTGACCGTCGCGGACGAGGGCACACGATTGACCGTCGCAGGCGTCGGCCCGGACGGTCTCAGCGCCCCTGTAGAGCCCTTAGATCTCGGTAACTCCGGGACGGCGATGCGGTTGCTCATGGGACTCCTGGCTGCGCAGCCCTTCGACTCGACGCTCACGGGCGACGCATCCCTGCGCCAACGGCCGATGGAGCGAGTCGCCGAACCGCTGCGCGCGATGGGCGCTACGATCACCTTGGACCACGGGCGGGCGCCCCTGCGAATTCACGGCACGAGACCGCTCCAGCCCGTCGATTACACGCTATCGGTCGCAAGCGCGCAGCTGAAATCCGCCATCCTTCTAGCAGGGTTGTGGGCTGACGGACTCACGACCGTCAGGTCACCGGGGCCGAGCCGAGATCATACCGAGCGCATGCTCCAGACCATGGGCATTTTGATGACTCAAGACTCCGCGAGCCGCGTCGCGATGACCGGTCCGGCGACATTAACCGCAACGTCGATTGAGGTCCCCGGCGACTTCTCTTCGGCGGCATTCTTTATCGTCGCCGGCCTGCTCGGCGCCCGGGATGGTTTGTTCATACCTGCGGTCGGAGTCAATCCGAGTCGAACCGGATTGCTGACCATCCTCCGGAACATGGGCGGAAAGATCGAACTCCGGGATCAGCGCCACTATGGCGCCGAGCCCGTTGCCGATATTTATGTCGAGCAGGGCGAACTACGAGGCATCGAGATAGGACCGGAACTCGTCGCTCTCAGTATCGATGAACTACCGGTCGCGTTCGTCGCCGCGGCAGCCGCGGCCGGAAGAACGACCGTGACAGGCGCTGGTGAACTACGGCACAAAGAAAGCGATCGGCTGACAGTCATGGCCGCTGGACTCGCTCAGTTGGGCGTCGGTGTCGAGGAACAGCCCGACGGCCTGACAATCGAGGGCGGTTCCATTAGTGGGGGGCGAGTAGATAGCCACGGCGACCACCGGGTCGCGATGGCGTTCGCGATCGCAAGCCTCAGGGCACAGGCAGCACTCGAGATTCTCGATACGATCGCGGTCGCCACTTCGTTCCCGGACTTCCAGGCGGTTGCGACAGCCATCGGCCTCGAGTTGGAGGCGACAAATGGCGATCCCCGTGGCTGATCCCGTACCCGTGATCGCGATAGACGGACCGACCGGATCCGGGAAAGGAACGGTCAGCCGCGGACTCGCGCGCAAGCTGGGCTGGAATCTGCTGGATAGCGGTGCGCTCTATCGCCTAGTGGTCTTGGTCGCGGCCGAAGAGTCGGTTCCGCTGAACGATCCAGAGGCGCTGGCAGACGCGGCTACCACAATGGCCGTCGAATTCTCCTGCGCGGAGGATTCCGAGCAGGTTTTCCTCGCAGGCCACGACGTGACGGCCCACCTGCGTACCGAAGAACACGGCGCCGCGGCTTCCAAAGTGGCCGCATTGCCGGCCGTTCGAGCGGCGCTACTCGAGCGTCAGCGAGGGTTTGCGGTCGCGCCGGGACTCGTGGCGGACGGACGCGATATGGGCAGCGTGGTCTTCCCCGATGCAGCCCTCAAGGTCTTTCTGACGGCCACCCCAGAGGAAAGAGCCGAAAGGCGCCATAACCAGTTGAAAGAAAAGGGGATTAATGTTAGCCTGCCGGCCCTTTCCCGAGAGATTGCCGAGCGGGACGAGCGCGACGCCAACCGGAAGGTGGCGCCGCTGAAGGCCGCGGGAGGGGCTCGTATCCTGGATTCCACGGGGATGACGCCGGAGCAGGTCATCGAGCGGGTCCGTGTATGGCTCGCGGCGTTGGACGAATCGGCGAGGTAGTAGTCAGGAGGCTTTGGCAGGATGCTTGAAGCCATGTTCTTAAACCGTTGGTGCAGGATGCGCCGACGAGGTGCTGGAGAGTGCCGCGAACGCGGCCAATATACATGACCGAATCTTTTGCGGAGCTATTAGAAGAAAGTCTCGCTAATCAACAGATTAAGCAGGGCGCCATACTGACGGCAGTCGTCATCGATGTGAACCCGGATGTCGTCATCGTCAACGCCGGCCTCAAGTCGGAGGCCGTCATTCCTACGAATCAGTTTCTCGACGAAAACGGCCACGTCGAAGTTTCCATCGGTGACGAAGTCGAAGTCGCGCTCGACGCCGTAGAAGACGGCTTCGGCGAAACGCGCCTATCGAGAGAGAAAGCCAAACGTGCCCGTACATGGCGTCGCCTGGAAGAATCATTCGAGGACAGCAAAGTCGTTACCGGAACCATCAGCGGCCGTGTCCGAGGTGGCTTCACGGTCGACATCGATTTCGTCCGCGCGTTTCTGCCTGGATCACTCGTTGACGTGCGTCCTGTCAGAGACCCGACCGCTCTCGAAGGCAGCACCCTCGAGTTCAAGGTCATTAAACTCGATCAGAAGCGCAATAATGTCGTCGTGTCGCGACGCGCCGTCGTCGAAGAGGAATATAGCGCTGAACGCGACGAACTTCTCAAGAATCTGCAGGAAGGCACCGTTCTCAAGGGCATCGTCAAGAATCTGACCGACTATGGTGCATTCGTCGATCTCGGTGGCATAGACGGCCTGCTACATATCACCGATATGGCGTGGAAGCGCGTGAAACATCCCTCCGAAGTCGTCAATGTCGGCGACGAAATGGATGTCAAGGTCCTGAAGTTCGATCGTGAACGCAACCGAGTTTCGCTCGGCTTGAAGCAGCTCGGCGACGATCCCTGGATGGATCTCGGTCGGCGCTATCCGCCCGACTCCCGTCTGTTCGGTAAAGTGACGAATATCGCCGACTATGGCTGTTTCGTCGAAATCGAGGAAGGCGTCGAAGGCCTCGTCCATGTTTCTGAGATGGATTGGACGAACAAGAACGTGAGCCCGCATAAAGCCGTGCAGATCGGTGATGAAGTCGAAGTCATGGTTCTCGATATCGATGAAGAGCGTCGGCGTATCTCGCTCGGCCTGAAGCAATGCAAAGCGAATCCGTGGGCGGATTTCGCCGAGAGTTATAACAAGAGCGACAAAGTCTCCGGACAGATTAAGTCGATTACCGATTTCGGTGTCTTCATTGGCCTACCCGGTGGAATCGATGGATTGGTCCATCTTTCTGACCTCTCATGGGAATTAGGCGGCGAAGAAGCGGTCCGCAACTACACGAAGGGTGAAGAGTTGGAGACGATCGTGCTTGCCATAGACCCCGAACGGGAACGAATCTCGTTAGGAGTCAAGCAACTCGACAAGGATCCGCTGTCGTTGTTCTTGGCAGAGCATCCCAAAGGCGGTATCGTGAAGGGTATTATCAAGGAAGTCGACGCGAAGGGTGCCACGGTCGAATTGGAAGGTGGTGTCATGGGTCAGCTTCGGGCCTCTGAGATCTCTCGGGATCGAGTCGAGGATGCGCGTATGATGCTGAAGGCCGGTGAAGAACTCGAAGCGAAATTCACGGGCGTCGATAGAAAGACGCGAATCGTCTCGCTGTCGATAAAGGCCAAAGAAGCGCACGAAGAGCAACAGGCCATTCAGACTTACAAATCCGACACAGGGAAACCTGCTGCGGGAGCGACGTTGGGTGATTTACTCAAGGAGCAGTTAACTCCAAAGTAGACGCCGAGCTTTAATAACAACAAAGGTACGCTGTGGCCTGAAAGGATGGTGCCTAGCCATGACAAAGTCCGAGCTGATTGAATCGATCGCCTGCAAGCAAAAACATCTGCCTGCAAAAGATGTCGAACTGGCCGTAAAGCATATTCTGGATCTGATGAGCAATTCGCTCGCTAATGGCAAGCGCATCGAGATACGTGGCTTCGGCAGCTTCTCGTTGCATTACCGACCTCCACGGATGGGCAGGAATCCTAAAACCGGCGATGCGGTCGCGTTGGCCGGAAAACACGTGCCGCACTTCAAACCCGGCAAGAACCTACGAGAGCGAGTAAATAAGGGCCGTGATCTACCGGTACGCAGATAGTATCGGAGTGGCTCTAGGAATAAGGACTTGACCACAGTACGCAAGATCGTACTGTTCGTTTCGCTGCTACTCGTCGCGTTGCTGACGGCCGTATTCGCGTACAACAATCCCGATACCGTTGCCTTAGATATCGGCTTCACCCGGCTCGAAGAAATTTCTATCGCGGTCGCCTTTGCGGTGTGTTTCGGAATTGGCTGGTTCTTTGGGCTCATCACCGCCGCTATGGCTCTATTTCGTATGGCGGCTGAGAGACGACGCCTACGCCGCGACCTGAAACTCGCCGAGGCCGAGGTGAGCAGCCTGCGCAGCCTTCCGCTGCAAGATGCCAACTGAAGCGACATTCCTGTTAGCGGGGCTCTTTATCGTGGCGGCCGCTACGGGCTGGGCGTTTGCCCGCTTTTCGTTCCAAGATCGTAACGAACCGCCATCAGCACCAGTAAACGCAGACTATCTTCGCGGCCTCAATCTGGTCCTGAATCGCCAAACAGACGAAGCCCTGGAACTCTTTGTGCGTATGGCTAAGGTCGATGACGACACGTTGGAGACCCATTTTGCCCTCGGACACCTCTTTCGGCGCCGGGGCGAGGTCGATCGCGCTATTCGTGTCCATCAAAATCTTCTCGCTCGGCCGAATCTCAACGAGGCACAGCGGCACCAAGCATTGTTCTCACTGGCCCAGGATTATCTCGGTGCAGGTCTGTTCGATCGCGCTGAGAAGCTATTTGCCGAGCTGCGCGGCAGCCCGACGCTCGGCCAGGCGGCACTAGAAAATCTTGTCGACATCTATGAGCGTGAAAACGATTGGGCTAAAGCCATCGAAGCACATCGAGAACTGGAAGTTGAGACGGGCAAGAAATCCGCTCAGATCGCGCACTACTATTGCGAACTTTCCGAGCGCGCCCGTCTAAACGGCGACCTCGACCTTGCGCGCCAGCACTTGAAGAGTTCGGTCCGGAGCGAGACCGGTGCCTTCCGTGGCACGTTGATCCGAGCTGCTATCGCGCAGGAAGAAGAAGACTTCGCGCAGGCGCTGCGGCTGTACGAGAGGGTTCTCGAATCGGATCAACGCCTGATGGTCGAAGTCTTGCCTCAACTCATTGCGTGTTACGAGGCGACAAACCGCCAGCCGGAATTAGAACGTTACTTCGAAGGACTCATCGCCGAGGACGGTGATGTTACGAGAAATCTAGCGTATGCGGCCATCATCAACGATCTGAAGGAGCCGCCTGTGCTGGGGACCTGTGTCGAAGACTTCATCCTGAATCATGAGGTCATGACGACGCTCATCGATACGCAGCACCTCAAAGAACTGTCAAGCGAAGCGCGTGAAAAAGCGATTCTGCGTATCACCGGGGGACTTCGGCAACTTGCGTTATCCAGCGCTCGATATCGGTGCACTACGTGCGGCTACAGCACGCAGCGCCCCGTATGGCGCTGTCCAAGCTGCAAAGCCTGGGAAACGATTAAGCCGATTCAGGCATTTCAGTTCGAGCGCCTCGTCGCCTAAGACTGGCCGTGGGATCTACCCGAACGCACTAGATTTCGGGGCTGTCTCCAGCACTCACTGCCGCTAGTCTGCAAGCTCCGACTGGGTTGAGTGTTAAGGAGAAAATTCATGAGATGTAGCTTCAGAGAGTTGCTGCGCCTGATCATTTTTGGGATATGTTCTGCCGCACTATATGCAGGACCGGTCAATATCAATACGGCGGATGCCGAAACGCTGGCGTTTGAGCTGACCGGCATCGGTCCCGCGCTAGCCGCCGCCATCATCGAGGACCGTGAGATGAACGGCAACTTCGTATCCCCGGAGTCGCTCATGCGCGTGAGTGGCATCGGTACGCGAATCTTAGAGATGAATCGCCCAAATATCCTCGTCAGCGATTCCTAGGGTACGTCGCAGTACGTCTGGAATCGATCACGTTCCCGGAGTAAGCCCGGCGGATATCGATCCGTTCGAGCTTCTCTTATGCTCGTGAGTCTTCTTCGGTATCATGGCGCTGCCCGCGTAACCGTCAAACCCCTTGGCGGAAACGGGGGGCGGATTCTACGGAGTGATCAGCCATTGATGTCAACGATACGCTCAGCCGTATTTCCAGTAGCCGGCCGAGGAACACGATTCCTTCCCGCAACGAAGGCTTCTCCAAAGGAGATGCTGCCTATAGTCGACAAGCCGTTGATTCAATACGCCGTGGAAGAAGCGCTGTCAGCGGGTGTGCAGAAGCTGGTATTCGTCACGGGATCGTCAAAACGAGCAATTGAAGATCATTTCGATACCGACACCGAGTTGGAGCGAGTACTCGACGAATCCGGCAAGCAGGATCTACTTTCCGTCGTACGCGACATCGTCCCGACCGGCGTGGACTGTATATACATCCGCCAGGGCATGCCGCTCGGGCTTGGCCACGCGGTCCTTTGCGCACGACCTGCTGTCGGTGACGAACCTTTTCTCGTTCATCTGGCGGATGATTTGATCTACAGCAAGACCTCCTGCCTCAAACAGATGAGGGATCACTACGGGCTACACGGCTGTAGCGTCCTCGGCGTAGAAACCGTGCCTGAAGACCAGACCGGGAGTTATGGGATCGTCGCCGTCGAATCCGAGGAAGGTGACGTCCAACGCGTAACGAAAATTGTCGAGAAGCCAGAGCCGAAAGACGCACCGTCGAATCTCGCCGTCGTCGGCCGTTACATCCTTACGCCGCGAATATTCGAGAAACTCGCGTCGACGGGCAGAGGCGCAGGAAACGAGATCCAATTGACGGACGCGATCGCAAGACTGATCGCCGATGAACCTGTTCACGTCTTGCCGTTCGAGGGAATCCGCTACGATTGCGGCGGTAAGCTCGGTTACCTGCAGGCGACCGTCGAGTATGGGCTGCGTCACCCGGAACTAGGTGGTGAGTTTCGACGCTACCTCGATACGCTCGAGATCTAGCCTGCGTACTCCACTAGAGAATTTCTCGTGATCGCAGCAAGGTCAGGCGTCCCGGCCTGCTGCATCATAATCGTGAGTTCTCGATTAAGGATATCCAGAACGCGCTCGACGCCCTGTTGACCGAACGCGGTGAGGCCCCACAGATACGGCCGGCCGATGCAGATCGCGTCGGCACCGATCGCCAGCGCCTTGAAGATATCCGTACCGCGACGGAACCCACCATCGACCAACACGGGGACCCGGCCACCGATCGCGTCGACGACTTCCGGCAATGAGTCGATCGTCGCCCGGCGACTCTCGATAGCTCGGCCCCCGTGGTTCGATACGATCAAGCCATCGACACCGTGCTCTAATGCTAGAGTGGCATCCTCGTGCGTGACGATACCCTTCAAGACAACCCGCATTGAGGTGAGATTCTTGAGTCGCTCGACGAAATCCCAATCCATATGGGGCGCGCGAGTGTTGCTGATGGCGGACAGATCCAGACCGTCGAACATCGGCTTGCGCCTAACCGATCCAGCTATTCCAGGTTCGTGGCAATCCAAACAATCGGGATTCGTGGCCCGCTGGAACCGATCGAGTGCCTCTCGGTTACTGTTCGGTAGATCGACCGTCAGTGCAACCGCCGGGCAACCGGCGTCTTCCGCTCGCCGTACGAGCGCTTCCGTGATTCGCCAGTCTTCCGTCGGATAGAGCTGATACCACACAGGCGCACCTCTCGCCTCGTTTACATCCTCCACACTCGTCGTCGTCACCGTCGAGAGAATCTGCAGGCTATCCCGCGTGGCCGACGCTCTCGCCACGGCGAGTTCGCCTTCTGGGTGAAACATCTTGTGTGTGCCGCACGGGGCAATGACCACCGGTGAGGCGTGACGCGTGCCGAACAGCTCGATTGCCGTGTCGAGAATGCGCACATTGACGAGGCGGCGCGATCGTATCCGTATGTGCTCGAAGCCCTGCCGATTCGCGACCAACGTCGCACCATCGTCCACACCCATCGCCATATAAGTGAAATGGGCGTCCGTCAGCTTCGTTCTTGCGATCGGTTCGAAATCGAGGACGTTGATTGCGTCAGCCACGTCGTCGAGCAATGATTCGTCGCTGCCCGCCAGCTGCGCTAGCACCCGGCTTGCGGGCGTTAACGCCGGGCTGGCTGCGAGATATCGCAAGAATGCGCGTTTGGAAGCGAGCATCGTCATGATGCTTCCTCTGCTGTGCGATCCGCACCCACCTCGGCACGGATTTCCGAGTTGTGTTCACCCAGCCTCGGAGGATAGCGCCGGTAGATCGGGCCATTCTCGGACATCATGATCGGGTTGCCAATGGATTTGATAATTCCCAGAGACGGATGTTCGAGCTCAACGACCATACCGCGAGCGATCAGATGTTCGTCCGTCAAGGTCTCGTCCGGAAAATTTATCGGGCCGGACGGTATACGCCCATCGATAAACTCCTCGAGCCAGTTGTCCGCTTCGCGGGTTATCAAGATTTCCTCCAGCAACGGGATCAACTCGTCACGATGTTGATTTCGAAGCGGGTTGGTCACGAACCGGGGATCGGCCATGAGTGTGTCCGCAACACCGAGGATGGCGCAAAACCGCTCCCAGAGTCGCTCGGTACCAACAGCGACTATCATCGTCTTGTCCTTGGCTCTGAGCGGCTGATAAGGGCAGACGGTCGGATGGATGTTGCCGAGTCGGGTTGGGCGTTCGCCATCGGCAAAATAGCTCCCGCCGATATTGGCAAGCCAGGTCGTCTGAGCGTCTACAAGCGAGACGTCGATGAATCTTCCAGCCCCGTTCTCTTGCGTGTCTCGGGCATAGAGCGCCGCCTGTATCCCCATGATGGTATAGAGTCCCGCCGTGATATCGGCCATGGGCGTAGGGAAGCGGCTCGGACTTCCCTCGGGATCACCCGTTAGCGCCATGAGCCCGGCTTCGCCTTGAGCGATGATATCGTAACCGCCGCGGCCGGCTTTCGGCCCGGTGTGGCCGTAACCGCTGATTGCCGCATAAATCAGTCTCGGGTTGAGCCCACGCAACGTATCCGGATCGATTCCGGCGTTCTTCAGCGACACCATCCGTGGGATATTCGTGATAAATACATCGCTGTGAGCCACGAGCCGATGCAGGATCTCTACATCGTTTTGCGTTTTGATGTCCAGCTCGATACTACGCTTATTGCGGTTTACGGAAAGAAAGTAGGCGCTTTCTCCGTCCAGGAACGGCGGGCCCCAATGACGGGACTGGTCACCAACTCCAGGCCGCTCGATCTTGATGACATCGGCTCCCAAATCCCCGAGCATCATCGCGCAATAGGGACCCGCTAACGCTTCGGTCATCTCCAGTACGCGGATGCCGTTAAGAGGAGAGGCGGCGCTCAAATTGGACCTCCGAGGTTGACCGGAAAGGAGCGGCGACTCTAGCGTGGATGCTCTCGAACCACAATGACTCTCCCTCCTGCGTGCTATATGCTCGCGCTCCCCATCACTTGGACGCGGCACGACCAGGGATGACCACGCATTGGTCTAAGGATTTTGGGGGAGGGAATCCTTGTCCCGGAGAGGTTGATTGATGAATCAAAGGAAAGGGGGCCGGGTCCCCTTTTTTTTAGAAAAAAGGATCTGGCCCCAATTTTCTTTACGAGCCGTCGATATTCAGCCCGAGCTCGTCGCTGACCGCAGTCCGTTCTTCACGCGTCATCGCATCCATTCGCTCCCGAAAGCGTCGCCGCCGCCGCGCGATTCGTCGCGCTCGTAGTCCGTAATAGGGCGTTCCGCGCAGCAGGATATGCAATAGCAACAACACGCCAACCGCCTGCCAATAACTGATCGTCGGCCCGTTGAAGAGCGCCGGTATAAACGCGTTCCAGAGCAGCATGACCAGAGCACCGAAAACGGCCGCCACAAGCAGGAATAGGACCAGGCCGCTCGTGATTCGCTTGGCAATACGCTTCTTTTTCATCTTGACCCCCATCTATCTAACGGCCACCTGGCGCGGGATCGGAGGAAACTGCCCCGGCTCGTGACTTGACGAGAGAATACCATGAAGATCAGGAGATACCAGACCGGAGAAACTGGGGCCAATCAGCTGGGGTAGTGATGAGAATCGAGGCTAGGTTGCGCCGTGCAGCGAGCTTATAGTTAGAAAAATCAGTGCAGCGGGTACGAGCCACACGGTCCAGTTGGAGGAAGATCGATTCAAGCGCTACGATACAGCTTCGTCATTACGAATTCTCGGTGTCCGAGCGCTTCGGCTGCCGTCAATCGACCGTTCACCGTCTGCAGGATCATGTCCATGAGAGCATCGCCCGCCTCGGGTATCGTCATCCCCCGGCGCACGACGCCGGAAACGTCCACGTCAATGTGTTCGCCCATGGTCCGCACCGTGCGGGGGTTACCCGTAACCTTGATGACGGGCATGATCGGGTTGCCGATGATATTGCCTTGACCCGTCGGAAAGCAATGCACCACATATCCGGCTGCAGCCTGCAGCGTGTTGCACTCGGCGGCGGCGGAAGAAGTGTCCATGAAGTACAGTCCGGGGCCTTCCGCCGGAGCTTCGGCAGGCTCCAAGACATCGATGAAACTGACTTCCTTTCCGATCTTCTCGAGATTGCCGAGCGCCTTCTCCTCGATCGTCGTCAAACCCCCGGCGATATTGCCTTTCGTCGGTTGGCTGTCGGAAAGGTCGGACGTCTTGTGGGCCTCGACCACGTCGTCTTGATACGCCTGCCAGACGCGCATGAACTTTTCGCCGGTCTCGGGGTTCGCGGCACGCGACGCGCAGATATCCTCCGCACCTGTAATCTCGGTCGTCTCGCCGAAACAGCCGTAGATCCCCTCGGGGATCCACTTGTCGTACATATTGCCGACGGCC
This sequence comes from uncultured Gammaproteobacteria bacterium, assembly GCA_964466315.1. Lineage (GTDB taxonomy): Bacteria > Pseudomonadota > Gammaproteobacteria > Steroidobacterales > Rariloculaceae > SMWC01. The sequence goes on along the minus strand of CAYXNS010000020.1, from coordinate 17,756 downwards.
GGGCAGGAGGCGAGTCCGGTTGTGGTGTCTGATTCACCGCACTTCGCGGCAACCCATAAATCCGCGACCCCGCATTCCTCCCGCTGTTTCCCCGAAGTCATGTGGACGAACTCCTTTGCCGTGCGTGAGGCCGCCGCGACCGTTGCGATGTCGCCATGCTGCTCGATCGAGAACCCCGCGACGGGTTTACCCGTCTCGGCAATTCCGCCTACGATCTTCTGCGTCCATCCAGGCTCGATACCGATCACGACGCAGGCCGCAACATTGGGGTTGCTTCCGGTGCCGATCATCGTTCGAAAGTGCAGCTCGAGATCCTCACCGAACTGTAGTCGCCCGTAAGCATGTGGCAGTGCCAGGGTGCCTTGAATATTCGCCGCAACCGATTCACAAGCCGCGTTGGAAATATCGTCGACCGGAAGGATAGCCACGTAGTTGCGGACGCCGACGCGGCCGTTCTCGCGTCGATATCCGTAGAAAGACTTGTTATTAGACATGCTCAGTCCCTTCCTACCAGCGTTTGGTCTTGAGATTGTGGGTATGGACGTGTTCGCCCTTCGCCACGGCCGCAACGATACGTCCGATGTCCGTACCATACTTGATCGCAGTGTCCCCCTCGGCCAGGTCGGAAAGCGCGATCTTGTGACCGATCGGGACGTCCTGTTTAGCGGAGAGCGTAAAATCGCTGTTGTCTTCGGTAACGACACAGAGCAGATCGGTGCCTGCCTGGACGCCTTCGACGACGACAACCCCGACATTATCTCTCTTGTCGTGTACTAGTAGCTGCGGAATACTCACGGGTCGTTCCTCCTGTTTGTACTGTGAATATCGCGACCGTCATCGGTCGCCAGCAACCGCATGACTTCCCGAGCCGCCTCGTTAGCTTCCTGGCGTGTGGCTTGTTCCGCGGCTTCGGTATCTTTGCTTTCCGCGGCGGCGACGATTGCGCGAAGGTTCGCGACGCTCTCGCGGGACCGTGTATCGGAGCGCTTCGGATGCGTCAATCCGAGCGAGCGCCACTGCCAGATCCGTGCGTGTAAAGTCGCCAGCATCGATGTCAACGTCTCGCTCTGTGTTCCTTCGTAGAGAACTTCATAGAATCGAGTCTTGGTTTCTAGAACCTGCACGGCATCGCCGCTATCGTAGGCCGCGACGACGGCGTTAAACGCATCTTCGAGTTCAGCGAGGCGTTCGTCATCGGCCTGTTCCACGAAGATTTTGGCGGCTAATCCGTATAGGACCGCGCGGATTCGGTAAAGATCTTCGGCTTCCTCTCCGGTCAGCGCTCTCACGACCGGACCCTTGTTCGGGATGACCTCGATCAAGTGCTCGGCCTCGAGCTGCCGCAACGCCTCCCGAATTACGGTACGCGAGACGTCCATGACCTCGATGAGTTCGCGCTCGGTCAGGCGTTTGCCGGGCGGCAGCTCGCCGGAGACGATGGCGTTACGCAGGCCCTCGAGCACCTGCTGACGCAAGGACGCGGCCGTTTTTTGGACCTTCATAAGGGCGGGCTGGCTCATATTACAGCATTGTAATACCATATTACGGTCCCAGGTAACCCCATACACAGAAGGCCCTGTAATGAACCCGAACGCGGTAAAAATCGGCATCATCGGCCTCGGTCGCTGGGCCCGGGTCCTGACCCGTGCGGCCTCGAAATCCGAGAAGCTCCAGATCGTGGCCGGCTACAGCCGTTCGGAAGAAAAACGAGAGGCTTTTCAACGCGAATTCGATATCCCGAGCTCTCCGGATCTGGAGACGCTTCTTGTGGACCCGGAGATCAAGGGCGTCATTCTTACGGTCCCAAACGAGCAGCATCTGCCCGTCGCGGAGGCGGTGGCGCAGGCCGGTAAGCACGTCTATACGGAAAAGCCGATTGCCAACACACTCGAGGCCGGACTCGAGATCGAGGGTCTACAGCGCCGCTACGGGATTCACGTCATGGTCGGTCATAGCGCGCGACTCCTGAAAGGGACGCGTTTGATCAAGGCGGCCATGGATCGCGGTGATCTCGGGCGCGTCGTGTTTATCGAGGCCAACTTCTCCAACGAACGCGCGTTGGAGATCACGCCTGACACGTGGCGCTGGTACCGCGACAAGGCACCCGGCGGACCGCTGTCGCAACTCGCTATTCACCAGTTCGACTCCATCCATTATCTCGGCGGTGAAATCTCGGAAGTATCGTCGATGGCATCCAAGCTGTCCCCGGTCGGGGCGGAGGTAGACGATCAGTCGATGACGTTGTTGAAATTCGCCGACGGTAAGATCGGCTACGTCGGATCGAGCTGGACTTCACCGGGCATCTACTCGATTCGCGTCTTCGGTCAGAAAGGCCTTATGCACTTCGAACTCGACTTCAGCACCTGGGATACCCCGGACCGGCTTCATGAGACGTCGATGCTTTATATTCAACGCGGCAAAGACGGTTTTAATAAACGAGAAGTGCTCGAGATTCCTGAAGGGGATATGTTCCAGGACGAACTCGAGATGTTCGCCGAAGTATGCGTGAACGATTCGCCGTGCGAACTCAGCGCGCATAGCGGCAATATCGCGCTCGCAGTCGTCAACGCGGCGCTTCGCTCCGTTGAGAGAAACGGCCAATGCGTCGCGCTGAAAGACGTACTCGAAGATTCCCGGGCGAAGCTCACCGCGGCTTGAGGAAACGCGAACATGAATCAGATACCGAGTCGATACTTCATTGACCTGACACAACCCGAGGTAGCAGCTCAGTTGCAAAAAAATCCTCTGGTCATTCTTCCTGCCGGCAGCGTCGAGCAGCACGGACCGCATCTGCCGACGGGAACGGATATCTACGCGGCGAACGTTATTGGACACGCCGTAGCGGAGGAGATGGACGGCTTGGTGCTGCCAGGCGGGCCATTGGGAGTAACGCCAATGCACATGCCGTTCGAGGGCACACTGACGCTGACGCCGGAGACCTATATCCGCGTGGTCGAAGAAACCTGCGTCTCAACGGCTCAACATGGCGCGAAGCAACTCCTGATTCTCAATTGGCACGAAGGCAACGTTCCATCGCTTGCCATAGCGGCAGACAAGCTCCACCGCGATCACGGTATGACCGTGTTGACCGTTCAGGCCTGCTACATCGCCGCGGATCTCTACGGCCACGAGTGTGGTGGATTGACACACGGCGGTGAGATCGAAGCACTTGCGATACTGGCGCACCGACCGGAGCTCGTCCATCTGGATCGCATCGACTACTCATCCGATCGGGAACACGGTCGGAAGATGGATAAGCTCCGGCGTACGCTGACGTTTCAACCCGTACTCTCCGACATTCGTACCATAGCCGCTACGGGCTGGTACGGGAGCCCCGAGCACGCGACAGTCGAGAAAGCGCAGAAAATGCTCGCCGACGTGGCTGCCGCAATAGCCGCGGAGGCGGGGGAGATTTTTCGCCAACTTGAGACCGTGCAGGGCGGCGTCGCGGAGGTTCGCCACCTGCAGGAGGCGGGTTAAGCGAGCCGCGTCGCGATAGGGGAGAATTCCGGTGGTGCGTATAGTTAGACTCGATGAGGCCCGCAATCTCGGCCTCGCCGGAAGAACGTCTCTGGAGATATTCTCGGCGAATGAAGGCGCCGAAGCCGTTACGCTGAGGTATGTCGAGATACCCGTTCCCGCTGCCGATGAGGGACTCCGGCGACCTCACACGCACAACGACTGCGAGGAATGCATACATGTCTTATCCGGACATGGCATGTTCTGCACGGCTGACGGTGAAAGTGAACTAGTCCCGGGCGATACCGTCCTCGTTCCTCCAGGCGAGTTGCACGTTACGCGAAACACCGGCGATACCCCGCTCGCTCTGCTGTGTTTCTTTCCGGTTAGCGATCTACGCGCTCACCGCTAATGCTCTACCACGAAGGAATTGGAGTTTGCCGGTGACCTACGATGTCGTCTGCCTTCGCCCGGAAGCGGACTTTCTTGATGTCGGTGTCGTACCACCGGCATCACTGACGATCGCTTACCTGCATCCAGACGACCCGGGACTGGCCAGCCCGATGACACTGGCGAGGGCATTGGTCATACCGGCAGTCGGGCCGAATCTCGAGCCTGCTTTGTTCGACAACAGCCGAATTCGGCTCGTGCAAGTTACGGGCGCCGGTGTGGATCGTCTCGACGAGCCCACCATGAAGCGGCTCGACATTGCCGTAGCGAACGTCGCTGGGGGATCGAATACCGCCGTTGCAGAGTACGCTGTCGGCTGCGCACTCACGCTGTTGCGGCGTATTACCTGGGCCAACGCCGAGATTTGTGAAGGAAACTACGTCGAGATTCGGACCCAGATGATTGAAGCTTCGCTACCTGGTCTCGGTGAGCTCGTAGTCGGGGTCGTCGGGCTCGGAACGATCGGCACTGCGGTTGCCGATGTATTCTTGCGCATGGGCTGCCGAATCGTCTATTACGACCCCGTCATCGGGGACTCACCCGCCTCAAAACGGATCGGCGCACAGGCGCTCTCTTTGCCAGAACTCCTGCAACGAGCCGATATCGTCACACTGCATCTTCCGTTAGTCGAATCTACGGAAAACCTCATCGGTCTCGAGGAACTCGCACTCATGAAACCCGAAGCCGTTCTCATTAATGCCGCGCGAGGAGGAATCGTCGACGAAGAGGCACTGGCCGCACGTCTAACGTCTGGACTTCTGGGCGGTGCTGCAATCGATGTCTACGCAGACGAACCGCCTCCTGTGAATCACCCCTTGCTGGCTCTGAATGCAGAGACAGCCCGACGCGTCCTGCTTACACCGCACATCGCCGGAGTTACGCGCCAGGCATGGGCGAATTTGTTCCGCTCCGCTTGGGAGAATGTCGTTCGCGTGCTCGAGCACGGCGAGGCACCCTTAAACCGGGTATATTAGATTTGCATCGTTAGGAGCTGCCCTAAATGTTTGTACCTTGGAAGCATTGTTGGATATTGATCGCCTGCCTCTGTTTGATACCGCTGGGCGGAGCCGTGTATGCCCAGGGAAATTATTACTTCGATGGGAAAACGATAGCGGTCTATGTCGGGCGCACGCCCGGAAGTGGCGGCGATCTCGCCGCGCGTATGTTCTCGCGGTTCTGGCAGGAAAAAATTCCGGGTGAGCCGACGATCGTTGTTCGTAATATGCCCGGCGGTGGCGGTGCACGCGTGTTCAACTACGGCGCAGAAATTGCAGACGCCGACGGCACGCACATCATGTTCTCACCAACCACCGGTATCGAAGCCGTGTTGCAGACGCCGGGCCTGCGCGCGGACTTTTCCGAGATGCCGTTCATTGGTGGCCTCATGAGCCCGAACATGGCCTATGTGCTCACCGACAAGGTGTCCTCGGCCGAGGAACTCCTGTCGGCAACGGATCTTCGCTTCGGTGGCAACAATCCGATCGCGCGCATGGATCTGCTCGGTCGTCTCGCGCTCGATGCACTCGGCGTCGAGTATCAATACGTCACGGGCTTCCAGGGTGGCGCCGATATCTTCAACGCCACGCGCCGCGGCGAGATCGATATACAGGTTGCGTCATTAGGCCAGTACCGTTTCTCGATCGAACCGACGCTCGTCGATGAGGGGCTCGCAATTCCACTCTGGCACAATCCCGGTACGGGCGGCGACGGCCAGCCCTACGCGCTCGACGTCGCCGCCGACATACCGAGCTTCGAGGAGTTCTACGAGCAGCTCAAGGGCGAGCCGCCCTCGGGGCGGGAATACGAAATGCTCAGGTGGGTGCTGCCACGCGTGAACGACATCGTCTACGCTGCGATCGCGCCACCCGACACGCCGGATCAGGCCGTGGAGATCCTGCGGGAGAGCTTCGCAGCCGTCACCGAGGATCCGGCCTACGAGGAAGAAGCCCACAAGATGTACGGTTTCGTCCTGCCGCCAGTCAATGCAGAGCAGGGTACCCAACTCATGCGCAGCCTCTATGACGTGCCGCCCGACGTATCGGCATTCTTGGCCGAGTACATCGATCGAGTTCGTTGATCGTTAGCGCCTAGCCCGGCCAGGCCGACACTAGATCAGCATGATCGAAAGCATGCTTGAGGGGCTCGCGATCGCCTTCAGCTGGCCCTCACCGCTCTACCTCATGCTCGGCATACTCATGGGCATTTGGATCGGCGCCGTGCCGGGCCTCGGCGGTGCGGTCGGCCTAGCGCTCATGCTGCCGTTCACGTTCGGCATGGACACCGCGCCCGCGTTCGCGCTGCTGCTCGGCATGTACGCCGTGACCTCGACAGCCGACAGCATCTCTTCGATCATGTTCGGAATTCCCGGGACGGTTGCGTCCCAGGCGACGATACTGGACGGGTATCCAATGACGAAGCGAGGCCAGGCCGCGCGTGCGTTCGGGGCCGCCTACACCGTGTCGGCGTTCGGTGGCGTTGTGGGTGCCCTGCTGCTGGCAGCTTCACTGCCCATCATTCTGCCTTTCATCAACGCCTTCGGCGTACCGGAATTTTTCATGCTCTCCGTGCTGGGTCTGACCATGGTCGGCGTGCTTTCCGGTCGCTCCCTTCTCAAAGGCGTCACCGTGGCGTGCTTCGGCCTGCTGCTGACGACAGTCGGCTACGCGGATGCGACCGGTGTGCCGCGTTTTTACTTCGGCGTGGATTATCTGCTCGACGGACTTCCGCTGATTCCGATCGTGCTCGGTCTCTTCGGTATCCCCGAGTTAATGGAGCTTGCGGTCAAGGGCACTTCGATCTCCCGGGTGGCGTCCGAGGAATCGGGAAAGGCGGGACTATTGCAGGGTATGAAGGACGTGCTCACTCACCGTTGGCTAACGATTCGCAGCGCCCTGATCGGAACCTATGTGGGTATGTTGCCGGGCCTAGGCGCAACGATCGTCGACTGGATCGCCTACGGTCATGCCGTGCAGAGTGCGAAGGACAAGTCGCAGTTCGGTAACGGTGACATCCGTGGCGTCATCGCGCCGGAAACTGCGAACAATGCGCACAAGGCCGGCGCACTGATCCCGACTGTCGCGTTCGGCATTCCGGGCAGCATCGGTACGGCGATCCTCCTCAGTGCGCTCGTGATCCAGGGTTTGCGCCCCGGCCCGGATATGCTGACGTTCGATCTACCGCTGACATTCAGCATGGTATGGGAGATCGCCATCGCGAACGTCATTGCTGCCGGTTTGCTGCTGTTCTTCGCGCGGCACATCTACAAGCTCGCGTTTCTTCCCGGGCATCTGATCGTGCCGGGCGTCATGACCGTGTTGCTCATGGGCACTTGGATCGCGACGAACTCCATTGGCGATTGGTGGGTTGCCCTTGCGATGGGAACGGTCGGCTACCTCATGAAGCAAGGTGGGTGGCCGCGACCACCGCTGATCCTCGCTCTCGTGCTCGGCGTGCTCATGGAGAACAACTACCAGCTCAGCACGCAGATTTACGGTCTGTATGCCTGGCTCTATACGCGCCCGGTCGTCGTCATCATCGAGCTGCTCATCGTGATCACCGTATTGCTTGCACTATACGGCATCATCAAGCCGAAGCCGAAGGAGCATTCGGAAGCCGGCGAGGGCGCAGCTATCAATCCGTTGATCTCGCTGCTAACCACCCTCGGCATAGCCGCTGTTTTCCTGGTCGCATTCTGGATCACACAGGGCTTCGAGCAGCGTGCAACGGGGCAGTTCCCGCAAGCTATTCTCACAGTGGGCCTACCGCTCGTCGCGCTGACTCTGATCAAGGACTTTATGGCATCGAGGCAGGCGGTCTCGGACGCAGCCAGTCTCGGCGCGGCTTGGCGTACGGCCGCCCGCAAGGCCGAGTTGCCGGCCAGCGCCGTCTTTCTGGGTTTCCTGCTCGCGATGTTCGGGCTGACATACGTCGCCGGCCAGCTCATCGCGCTGCCCGTGTTCGTTGCGGCGTATCTCATGAGCTGGGGCTCGTATCGCTGGCAGATCTCGCTGGCCTATGCGGCCGCAATCGCGCTCCTGATTTGGGCGTTTTACGGTGAACTCATGAACCTGTTATTCCATCGGTCACTGATCTTCGGCTAGCGGATCGCGTTGAGCGCGCTGCGAAGTATCGGCACGATATTTTCGCTCGCAGCTGTTATCTGATCGATCTTCGCCTGTTCTGACTGCCCATCCGACGGGAGTAACGGCAGACCCGCGGCTATAGATTCTGCTATCAAGTCCGGATCGGAGAATGCCGCGCTGATCGCCGTACGCAACTCTGCCGTAGCGATTGGATCCATCCCCGGCGGTCCGAAGAAGCCACGGCGCATATCGAGCATATTCACAATCGCCTGAACTGCAGCGCGCGATTCTCCGGTGACGAGTTCCGTTGCCGTCGGAATATCCGGATAAGGTTCGAAACGGCCGGCACTCAATGTCAATATCGGTCGCTCATCGCCCGCTTCGATAACCGCAATGGATGCCGACCAGCCCGTGATATGGCCGTCGCCGTCGCCCTTTATGACAGCAAGCGCAGTATCCGCGTTACCGTTGTAACCGCTAACTACTTTAAGTTCGATCCCGAGAGCTTCCGACAAGACAGCCATCGAATAGAAATCTTCGTCTGTCCCCTGGGAGGGAAAAATAAACGGCCGATCCAGGTTCTGCGCATCCTCGATCGACATGATCTCCGACGTCGAGCCGACCGTAAGTACTCTCGGTTCGGTTGCAGCACGCCCGAGATACACAAGTTCGGTAGCATCGAACTGTGCAGCCTCGCTGCCGGAGAGCTGGGCAAGTATCAATGAGGGAATGCTGGTGAAAGCGATGGTTCGGCCATCCGGTTCGGCGAACCAAACGAAGTTGGTGCCGCGAATGCCGCCACCGCCCGTCATGACACGAATGCGTACGTCGGCGGCACTCGAATGCTTGGCGATATAGGGTGCAATCATTCGCGCGTAGCGAGTCATCATACCGCCCGCACTATTCGGGCTGATCAGCGTCACGACCTCGCCTCGAACACTCTGAGCGAGGGCCGCTGCAGCAGGCACGGTTACGGTGACGAGTAGAGAAAGGGCGCTGAAAAATAATGCACCTGGATGCCGCGTTACTCGGCTATGACCTCGTATCCTGGTCTGTCTGCGCATTTTCCCCTCGGATCTATAGTCGTTCTACCAGCGGCTCGAGTATGCCGTGATAGAGCTGAAGCTGCAGAGCCACTACGAAAAGAAGATAGATCACCGCCGTGAAGACACTCGCCGCCGTAATCGCTTTGGCGATCCCCGCGTGCCCGCTCAGGATCAGATAGCTGCTCGAAAATAGGAAGACCGCAACAACGGGGCCCAGCAGTGCGACCAGACAGACGAAGACCACAACGCAGCCGAAGGCTTGCAGTTCTCGTCGCGTATCTCGGTCCGTAGCCAGCGTCGTCGCATCGGAATCGCGGGACGCGTCATCGGCGACATCGAACTGTGATCCGAGATTGATCCGGATGAGTTGCACAGCGACGAACACTAGGCCGAGAATCGCCATCGGCAACGGAACCAGGCGCGCATTCGGACCGAACTGAAGGCACATCGCGGTATAACCGGCGAATATGCAGAAAAGCGATCCAGCAATCACGTTTTCCTGCGCACGCGGACTCATGTGGCGGCTCCGAACGGCTTCCGCCGTCGCTTGCGTAGAAAGGGCAGTGCGGTCGTGGAGACGATGAAGATGAGCATCACCAGCGTGATCGGTCGTGTGAATACGAATAGATTGCCGTAGAGGCCGAGCGAGATGTGCAGATTTCGTTCGATCATCTCCGCTAGAACCATCGCTATGACGAAGTTCGCTCGCGAGTAATCGTACTTGTCCATCAGGTACCCAATTCCACCGAAAACCGCGGTAACGACGATGTCCGCGAGAAGCCCACGGGTCGCAAACGCGCCGAAGAAGCATACGGAGAGCACCAGGGGGATTATGAGATTCGGGCTGAGCGACGGGAGACGCGCCAACCGCGAAGACAGGCCGAGGCCGATCAATGTGGTCAAAAGATTCGCAATCACGATGATCCACACCATGGTGAAGACGAGATCGAGCCCACTGATGAGCATCTGCGGCCCCGGTACGATGCCCATACCGAGGAACGCAACGAGAAGAATCGCCATGCTTTCCCCACCCGGAATACCGAAAGCCAGAGTGGGCATCAGGCCACCGCCCTCGTTCGCGCCCAGCGTTGCATCCGGCGCGATGACGCCCTCGACAGCCCCCTTGCCGAAGCGTTCCGGTGTCTTTGAGGTCTGTGCGGCTTGCGCGTAGGCAGCGAGGCCGCCGACACTGGCGCCGACCCCGGGAAGAACGCCGACCCAGAGACCCAGCAGACTCGAGCGCAGCACGAGCCACCAGTGCCGAAATGCATCCTTTACACCGTCCAGCACCGTACTGGACTCTTCGCCGACGACGCGATCGGCCATCGCCTCGCCTATGACGAAGAGCTTCATCATCTCCGCGACGGCGAACAGCCCAATCATCGCTACTGGAAACGAGATGCCATCGAGAAGATAGACACTGCCGAACCAGAATCGTGGGGTACCGCTAACGGGGTCCATGCCGATAAACGCGACCATGAGGCCCAGAGTGGTAACAATCAGCCCCTTGAGCAGCGAACCTTCGCTAAACGTCGCGATGATCGTGAGACCCCACAACGCCATCATCAGGTATTCGCTGGGCCCGAGCACCAACATGACGGGACGTACTATTGGAATGCTGAAAGCGAGAAACACGGCCCCCATGAGCCCGCCGAGAAGGGCGGCCGTAGCAGAAGCACCCAATGCACGGCTGGCCTGACCCTGCTGCGCCATTGGATGGCCGTCGAACACGAGCGCGAGACTTTTAGCCGCGCCGGGAACCTTGAACAGGATGCTCGTCACGGAGCCTCCCCATATGGTCGCGATATGCGCGCCGAGCAGCAGCGCCAACGTCGCCGCGAGTTCGTGGCCGTAGGTGAACGGTAACAAGAGCGATAGAGCGACGATTCCGCCGAGACCCGGCAATATGCCGATCATGAGCCCGTAGCTCACGCCAATGCACATGAACAGGACGGCTTGTGGCGTGGCTAGCGCCGTAAGTCCGGCCAGGATTGCCTCAATCATGCACGGGCGAGGCTACTCGATGACTTTGCCGAGTAGCGTCGAGACGTCGGTCTGACAATGGATCATCTGCTCCGGAAAGATGATCGTGATGGCGTCGGTCGGACAGATTAACTGGCATAAGCCGCAGTACCAGCACTCGTCGGGGTAGGCGACAACCGGCAGCGTCTCGCGATTGTCTTCTTTCTTGTAGATCAAATCGCCGGGGCAGATCCAATCGCAGAGATTGCACTTCACGCAAGTCTCCGGATCGATTCGGATCGGGTTATGAACCACCTTCGCCTCAGCTGGCACCAGCCATCGCCTTTTTATTCCCGCGCGCAAACGCCGCAGCCAGTGGCCGCTCGCAGTCCAACGTCCTCACCAGTGGCCCGTCGCCGCCGCGTTCGACGATCACGAATTTTCGCCATTCCGGGTCCTGCGTATCCGGATAGTCCAACCGCCGGTGTGCCGAACCCGTGCGGGTCTCGGTGCGCGTCAACGCTGCGGCCGTCATGAGTTCCGCGTTCAGCCTAATACTCGCCGATTCGTGAACGCGCATGAGTCCGTGCAGGTCGTCCGCTTTGAGATCGGGCTCACGCGTAGCGAGCGCGCGAAGCGTATCGAGAGCTAGCCCGAGTCCTTTTGCATTGCGTCTGAAACCAACATAGTCCGTGACCGTCCGGCGTGTTTCGTCTTCGAACTCCTTCCAGGACAAACTATGCTCGTGATCCAAGCGCAGATGCGCGACTGCTTCCTCTCGAACGGCATCGGCTGCAGCCATATCGATCTCCGGGCGCACTCCGTGACCGGCTTTCAGGAAGGTAGCGACCCCTTCGCCCGCGACGTGGCCGAGCACCGAGGCGCCCGCGATGCCGCCACTGACGGTCGCACAATCGCCCGCCGCGAAGAGCCCGTGGATCGATGTTTGGCCATCCGTATCGACTGCCAATCCACTGCCACGAAAATACACGCCACTACGCCTAATACTGAGTTCGGACACGGAGACTTCTACCGGTTCCGTGCGGAAGTCCAGCGCCTTCTGCTCGTAGAACGCGGGCATCGTATAGCGATCGACCTGCAGCGTCGCTTCCATATGATCGAGTACATCGACGGGCAGATGACGGCAATCCGCATAGATCGGACCGTTACCAAGTAGGTACTCGTTGATCACGGCATCGGCGATTACGGCACGACGAGCGTTCTCACCTTTCTCGTCGTACTTGAACATGAATCGCTCGCCGCTCTTGTTGATGAAATGTGCGCCCTCGCTGACGAGTGCATTCAACCCCTGAGCCGAGAAGCCCTTGGGGGTCAACGTAGTTTCTACGAACTCCATATTCGCGAGGAGCGCACCGGCTCGATAACCCATGGCCTGCGCATCACCCGTGTTATACGGTGTGTGCCAGCTGTCGAACGCGAGGCCGGATGCATTCATGGAGATCCGATTGACTTCGCCGGCGGCGAGCACGAGCGCGCGGGCGCGGATAGCGAGCCACTCGCCGGTGCGGAAGTTGAAAGTCAACGCGCCGTATACCTGGTTGTCTTCGGTCAGAATCTGGACGGCCATCGTACGCATCAGAACCGTGCCCTTGAGCTTGCGAACGCGCTGGCCGATCTGTCGCTTGAAATGTGTTCCGTCGAAGTTGATGTGATAGGTGCCTGGCAATCCGAAAGAACGCAGTCGGTAGTAGTCGTTGTATCGCGGATCTTTAAAATTCACCCCGAAACTTTCAATCTTGCGCAGGATACGCGGCATTTCGTGGATAACACGGCTCGTGACGGCCATATCGACGATACCGTCGGTAAGTTCGGGCACGTGCTTGAGTAGGAACTCTGGGGTGTCCCACTCGGGCCCCGATTCCATAATCGTCAGATAGTGATCGACACCACAGCCAACGCTACCGCAATGATCGAGGACTTTACCTTTCTCGCATATGTGGACCTCGAAGCCGGCTTCCAAGGCCGGAATCGCGGCCATACAACCCGCGACACCGCCACCGATGACCAGCACGTCGGTGTCGATGGTCTTCCAGGTCGATTCGGTCATCGGTATTCCTCGACACGAAGCGCCGCCAGAAGCCTCTTCGCCATAGATGCGACGTTATTGTACGGCAATAGTACCGTATTACGTTAGCTACTGATGGCGGGCACGGGCCTCAGGCCAGACCGAACCCCGGCCACAGCACAGCCAGGAGGTAGCCGACGAGTACGATGACCGTGAGGGCGAGCAGTGACGCCCAGAAGCCCTTGACCAGCATCGTCTTGAGGTTGATACCGTACCCGGCAGCCACGGCCGGGCCACCGGCCGATGTCGGCAGCATGAAGCCGCAATTACCCACGGCAGCCACGATATAGACGAACGGCAGCGGGTTGATATCGAGGCTCTGGAACGTACTGATCGTGATCGGGACGGTTACCGCGACGGCGGCCGTATTACTCGTAATCTGCGTCATGAGTATCGTTAGCGCCGCGAACACGATGACGGCGAGGATGCCGCCCTCGCTCGCGTAGGGGATCAGCATGTCCGCGATATAGGCGGCTGTACCTGTCTCACTCAGGATGCGCCCGAGCGCAGTACCACCGGCAAACAGATAGAAAAGGCCCCACATCATCCTGCCCTGCGCATATTCCCACGTCATCAGGGTCTCCCCGCGGGGGCGGATTAGAAAGCAGACGATCGCGAATGTCAGGAACGCAAAGGCTGGCCGGAAGGCCGGTACGAAATCCGCGTACAGTGGTCGCGTGAAAGCTAGTATCGCGGCCATGGAGAACAGGAACAGTGCCCATTTCTCCTGCACGCTCATCGCACCCAGACCCTTGAGTTCGCCGACGAAGTACTCCCGAGCGCCCTTTATCTCAGTGATCTCCGGCTTGAAGGCAAAGCGGACGTAGACGAATGTCACGGCCATTACGGCCAAACTGAGTGGAAGGAACCGCATCACCCAGGTGGTAAACGCGAACTCCTGCCCGGTAACGGTCTCCTGAATGAATTCGATCGTCAGCAGGTTCGGTGCGCCACCGAGCGGAGTCGTTGCACCCCCGGCGCTCGTTCCCCATGCGACCGCAATCACTAGCGCCGTGCCAAGATTACTCTTCCAGAGGTCCTCGATGCCGATGAATCGAAGCATAGCCACAACGATTGGGATCATCGTCGCCGCAACAATCGTATTGGGCAGGAACGCACTCAGGATCATTCCGATCGCGAACCACGCGAGTATCTGCCGCGTCGTGTTCGTACCGATGCCGATGAGTGACGCGAGCGCTATCCGACGATCCAACCCCCAACGCGTCCATGCCGTGGTCAGGATGTTCGCCGAGAGCAAGAGAATGATCAGCTCCGTTGCGTAGGCGGGCAGAATCTGCGTCACCGGGACAAAGTTAAATATCGAAACTGTGGCCAAGGGCAGGAAGCCAGTAACTGCCAGATGCACCGGGCGCGTGATCCACCACCACGACATCCACACGAGCAGGCCGAGACTGCAGCGAATCTCGTAGCTGATGGCCTCGACGGGTAGGACCAGCATCAACAGAAAGACGCTCGGTCCGGCGAAGATGTGGCGTAACTGCCAGCGGTCTAGACTGGCCGATGAATTTCCATTGCTACTCGAATTGTTACCGGCACGCGGGCCGGCGTCAGGTTCTACTGGCACGGAATTGTCCCTTGATAGAGAAGTGTTAGTGTTCTTTTGCCTTACTTCGCGTGTTCCCAGTCGCCATGTCAAGTCCTGGGAGAGTAGAATTGAGCCACAACGAAAGACTCTCAAGTCTAGGGGAGGTGCATGAAACACTGTATCGGCCAGACTACCATCACGATCCTGGCGACCGTGCTCGCGTTCGTTCCATATGCGGTTAGTGCGCAAGCGCCTTCCGGCATTCTCGTGATCGAGGGCGGAACTCTGATCGACGGTAATGGCGGAACACCAATCGGTAACGCGGTGATCGTAATCGAGGACGAGCGTATTGCTGACGTGGCGACAGCGGGAGAGGCCTCCTATCCCGAGGATGTCCAGATCATCGACGCGAGCGGCCTGTACGTTCTGCCCGGACTCTGGGACTCCCAAGTGAGCTACAACTGGTATTACGGCGAAGTGATGCTCAATTACGGGATTACTTCGACGATCGATGTCGGGAACTCTGGAGAGGTCGCGATCCCGCACCGCAATGCCGTACAGGCGGGAATACTTCGCGGCCCGCGGCCGTTTACCGGCTTGTCCAGACTCAATCGTATTCCTGATGGTGGAACGGGCCTGGAGACGATATTGACCCCAGCACGCGACCCGCATTCGGTCGAAGAAGCGAGGGAACTCGCACGGGCTTTCATCGAGGCCGGTGCCGATGCGTTGATGTTCAATGACGGTGCGATGCCGTTCGAGTACTACGGCGCGGCGATCGAAGTCGCGAACCGGACGGGCACGCCCGTATTCACGCGCTCCTACGGACCGGTCTACGGGCCGTGGGAAGCCGTCGAGCAGGAGACCCGGAATATTCCACACTCGGCCGGAATCTGGGCGGCCGTCACACGAACGCCGCCTCAGCAGGACGATGGCCGCGATTGGCTCGATATGTACGCAGACATGGACGAGGATCGCGCAAACACGCTGATCGAGCGCCTGATCGACAACAACACGGCATTAACTCCGACGTTTCAAGCGAACTTCAGAGGTTACCCCCGTGACTGGGCGACGTTCGAAGCGGAGGATCGCCGGTTTTTTGTCGAAGCGGGCCCCAATCTACTCGCCTATTATCCTCCAGCGCGCCGACAAGCGGCGCTAGGATTCTATGACGGCCGTGGTCCAGGCCGGATCCACAACAACGCGGAACGCGCACGGAAAATAGCCGGGTTTCAGAACGCGTTACGCTTTCACAAGATGTTCGTCGATGCGGGTGGGCATCTCGTTCCCGGTGCCAATACGAACCCGAGTCGCGTCCCGGGGGAGAGTCTGCATCACGAGATTGCTGTCTTCGTCGAAGCGGGCGTGACGCCGATGCAGATCATTCAGGGAGCAACCAAATGGTCGGCCGAGATGCTGCATATGGGCGATAACATCGGAACGGTGGAGCCCGGCAAACTGGCGGATATTCTCATTGTGGACGCGAATCCGTTGGAAGACATCCGTAATCTGCGAGCGGTCGACACAGTGATTTTTGACGGTAGCGTGATCGAACTCGGTTACGACGTTGCCTACGAGGACCCGTTTCACCGTTCTTCCGAGATGAATCCGCCGGTCGAGGCACTTCAATGGGTAGCGGCATTTAAAGAGGTTGCTTTCAACGCACGCGGATTCAGATTTACCGGGAGACCGCCCGGGGGACCCGGAACACCGCTACCGAATCCCGTTGAATCACCACAGCCGGCAATCGAATCGATAACGCCGATCATGGTGACACAGGGGAGCCCAACGGTGACCGTGGCACTTACCGGTTTTCATTTCGTGCGCCGGTCACGTGTGTATTTCGAAGGAACATCGGTACCGTATCGAGCGATCAGCCCCACTCAACTCGAAGTAACGATCGATTCCAGCCTTCTACACGAAGCGGGTTGGCTCGATCTCGTCGTTGAGAACCCGCAACCGTTGAATCCCGAAATCGGTATACCTTGGGGTAACGGCACCTCGAACAAGGCGCACCTGATCGTCGACTATCGCTACTAGCGACGGTGCGCGGCGCTGATGAAGAATCGGGCAGCATCTCGCATTGACCGTCACCGAGGCCCCGAGCGTCACCTCGATATTCTAGGTATATCAGTCAATTCTCCGTTGTCGTACTACCGACAATCACAGAGGTCTGCCCGCCAATCTTTTTCCTTAGGCGCAACGGCAAATTCCTGGATCGGAACCTGCCCCATACATTCAACTGCTTGCTCCCGGTGATGAGCATGTCCGGGGCAACCTGGCGTACTTCTTCCAGGATTTCCGCCAGTGGCTCTCCGCGCCTGATCTTGAAACTGGCGCCCAATCCTTCCGCCAGACACATCTCATTAAATTCCTGGTGTGCCTGCTCTGCTTTTGCCTGCAAGCACTCATCGACGTATTCCAGGTATTGCTTGCGCCCCTGGGAATAAAGTTCGTTGGAAAACTTTTTCAGCCAAGGGTCGATGATATGCAGGGCGGTTACGTCAGCCGACTGAGACCGGGCCAGGTAAATCGCCCGTTGAATGGCACTTTTGCTATGCGACTCGCCATCGATACAGACAAGAATCTTCACAACAATGACCCATCAACCGCCGGTCACCCGAAGCAATTGGCTGCCGATAAGCAGCACCACGCCCAGGCCCAATATCATCTTCACCAAGGACGCCACCATGCCAATTGAGAAGGCCGTACCACCGGCCTTCTTCATATCTTCAAGGGATATGGACAGACCGATGCCGGCAAACCCGATAGCGAAGCACCATGTATAGACTGCATTCATGGCCCAGAAGGGCGAACCTGTTACCCCGGGGCCACCAAGCGACTCGAGATTCAGACTGTTTAAGAGCACCAGCAGAAAGAAGCCCAGGATAAAGATTGGAAACTTGTCCTTCACCAGCTGCCACTTGCTGATTTCGTGACCCGGTTCCTGCTTTCCGGTGCGCAGGACATAAAACCAGAGGGAGAACAACACCACCACGGGCAGAAACATGATTCGCGCCACATTAATTAACACCGCGGTATCCCTGGACTCTGGACCGTACCACTCTGCCGCCGCCACCAGTTGCGCCGTATTCAGGATCGCAACAGCGGACCAGGCACCGAAC
>CAYXNS010000019.1:0-44909 GCA_964466315.1 uncultured Gammaproteobacteria bacterium | reverse complement strand
GACAACTGAGAATCAGAGATCTCGGTGGTTTGATCGTTATCGACTTTATCGACATGGGACCACATCGAAACCAGCGCGACGTAGAAAATAAACTGCGTGAAGCCGTGCGGCAGGATCGAGCGCGAATTCAGATCGGCCGGATCTCTCGATTCGGCCTGATGGAAATGTCCCGGCAGCGCCTACGACCGTCACTGGGTGAAGCGACGCAATCCGTCTGCCCACGATGTAACGGCGTGGGCAACGTCCGAAGCGTGGAATCGCTTGCGCTGGCGATCCTTCGGCTGGTCGGTGAGGAGGCGCGCAAAGAACGAACCTCGAAGGTCATTGTTCAACTACCGGTCGACGTCAGTAACTACATTCTCAATGAAAAGCGAGGCTGGGCGCAGTCTATTCAGGACGAAAACGAGGTTGCGATCGTCCTGGTCGGTAACCCCGACCTGGAGACACCAAACTACTTGATTAAACGAGTTGGAGCTTCCCGAGAACAAGGCTACGAGCTACAAGCAGGTCGAAGCGAAAGAAGATGCCGGCGATACCCTTCAAACCGAACGCGACCAACCTGCACCCGAGCAACCAGCCGTGTCGGGTGTGGTACCGCATGCACCCGCACCGCAGCCCACCGAAAGGAAGCCCCGAAAGCGACGCGCAAAGAAAAGATCCTTGTGGCAAGCACTATTCGGCTGGCTCTCGCCCGCGCCGAAAAAAGCAAAGAGACCACCGGAACGACGCTCACGGCGAAGCCGGCCGAAAAAAGCGAGCCATGGCTCGAGCGGCCGCGGACAGAGCGATCGTAATCAACGTCGCGGTCAGGGACAGAATCGGTCACAGAGCGGTAACAGCGGCTCACGTGGATCGAAACAGGGCCGGGACCGCAGCACCGAAGGCAGTAGCGGCGGTTCGCGAAGCCGCCGATCTCGCCGGCGGCGCGGATCCGGCTCTGGCGACTCTCAGTCGCAAGGCCAGAATGCCAATCAGAACAACGCCGAGAAGAAGGGCAAAGAGAACCGGTCGAAAAACCAGGGTGGTAACCGCAAGGAGCGGGTACGCAGGCAACCCAAGGGCGGTCGGGATAGCCAGACACAGCAGCCGGCCAAGGGATCTAGCGGCCGCGATCAAAAGGCTAAGACGCAAGGAACTCGGCCGGATTCAGCACCGGACGTTGCCGCAGAAGGCCTGCTGGTGGCGACTCCCGTCGCCGAGAACGCAGTAGTCGCGACGCCGAAGCAGGACCACCCTGCAACGACGCAGCACGACCTTCAGCCCCTGGTCGCGGAGAAGCGGCAACCGCCTACCGAACCGGCGTCCCGAGAACCTGGTGCTCAGACGGAAGAGGCATTGCGGCCGGAGCCCACCAAGCCTGCCGAGGCCACTGAGCCCACTAAGCCCAGAGAGCCCGAGATCGCCAAGCCGGCTGAAACTGCGAAGCCCGAGGAGTCCGCCCAGCCCGACGAACCCGCCCGTGCTGCCAATCCTACCCCGGAGCCCGAGCCAGCCGTCGCTGCCACGGTCGCCGAGGAGACGCGGGCGGCACCCGCGAAGCCGGCGCAGAGCGCTCCCATGGAGACGCCACGGCCGGCAGCATCTGCGCCGGAACCGTTGTCACCACCGGCACCCGCAGTCGAGCCGGCACCCGCAGTCGAGCCGGCACCGGTAGCCGAACCGGCACCTTCACCGAGCGAGCTGGCGCCGGCCACGGAAAGACCGCGTGAACAAACCGGTGCCTCGGATGCGGCTGACGATTGAGTAGAGAACGACTTGCCGTCGACCGGCGAAGATTTGGCTGATACCGCAGTCAGCGGGCGCGTACTTCGCGTAAGTGCTCCAGTAACCCGCGTGATGCATCTTCGACTAGATCGAGCACTAACTCGAAGCCATTGGTTCCACCGTAGTACGGATCGGGAACGTCGCATTGGTCCAGATGCGGCGCAAACTCCATAAAGAGTTTGATCCGGTCGTGATACGTGGGAGGGCTCAACTCGCGAAGCAGCTCCAAGTTGTATTCATCCATAGCGAGCACTAAGTCGAAAGTCGAGAAATCATCTTCTATTACTCGACGCGCCTTCTGATCGCTGAGATCGATCCCTCGCCGCTCTGCCGCACGTTGCGCGCGCCTATCCGGCGGCTCCCCGACATGATATGCGTGAGTGCCCGCCGAGTCCGCGTGTATCGATAGCTCGGGCGCATACTCTTCCAGTATCCGTCTAAATGCACCCTCGGCGGTCGGCGAGCGGCAGATGTTGCCCATGCAAACGAAGAGCACCGTAAAATTGGCAGGCTCTTCTGACTGATCGTCCGGTCGCTCAGTCGTCTTCGGAAATTTTTCCCGAAGCTTGTCCAAGAACGCCATCAATGTCGAAGTCGAACGAGCCGCCGCACAGCTCAAGCCGTGTTGACCTGCAGGGGCCCATGGGACTGTTCCCGCCCCGCAGCCGCGTTCACGATCATATCGGGCACGACCGGAGAACGATTGAAGTAGTGTCCGTTCAACGCATCCGATATCGCGCATAGCAGCGCAGCGGTGGCACAGCCCGCAACCGGCTCGCCAATACCTTTCGCGCCGACGGGGTTTTGCGGGTCCGCGACGTCGACGGCGGCCCAGTCCATCTCGGCAGGGACATCCAGATAGGAAGGTGGCTTGCTTTGATGGAAGGTGACATTGGCCGGCAGGCCGTTCTGTGGATCGTAGATATGACGTTCCGAAACAGCCATTCCGATTCCCATGACGGCACCGCCCTTGACCTGGTTCGCCAGACTCTGCGGGTGAAGTATGGTGCCGCAATCAGCGACGCCGATGTAGTCCAGAATCTCGTATTTACCCGTCTCCAAATCGAGCTCGATCTCGATAAAGCCCGCAGCGATTGCCGGAACCGTGGCGTCATGCCGCAACATGTCCTTGGCGATACCGATCAGGCCCGTGCCCGCGATACCTGCTGCCGCCAATCTCGTGACGTCGTGAATGTCTGACGGCAGCTCTTCGGCGGAATAGGTGCGGCCGAGTTCTATCGCGCGCTGAGCCGCGTCGGCATAAGTAAGGCGCACACTCTCGTCTGATTTCAGATAAACCGCTTCATCGACGATGTCATAATCGTCGGATGATCCGCCGAGGTCCATCGCAGCGATCTGTTTTAGTTTTTGGAGCGCGTCCATCGCTGCCACGTAGTTAGTACGCGTCATCGTGAACGAAGTATTGCTGCCGGTCTGTGTCGGGCTCCAGGGCAGAGACCGACGGCTGTCACCGCGATGGATAACGCAGCTATCCCAGTCGCATTTCAGCACTTCTGCAGCGACGCGCGATGTCACTGCGTAGGAGTAGGTCCCGAGATTCCCTGCGCCGCTGTGGATATGCAGCTTGCCGTCCGGCGTTAGGCGTACCAGTCCATCGTAGCCGTTTCGACCGGCCGAATGGAACGCCTGGCCGACACCGACGCCGATGACCTTGGACCCCTGCCGCTGCCCGCTACGCGCTCGTCTCTCTGCCCAGTTGAACGCTTCGGCGCCCTGATCGAGCGCATCACCTTGATAGGCGCTCGTGATCGGTCCCTGATCGCCATTGTAGGTACCGTCATTATCCGCGGCATTGATACGCCTTATCGCAACCTGATCCAACCCGAGTTCACGAGCGGCCTTATCCAGGATGGGCTCAACGGCAGCAGCAATCTGGTTCTGCCCGGGCCCGCGCTGCGGTCCGCGTGGCGGCGTGTTGGTCTCTACCGTGATCCCCCGGTAACGCATCGCGAGCGGTTGATAGAGAATGGAGATAGAGCCTGCCGCCGAGCCGAGATCGCTCCAACCCGTGTGCGGGCCGTTCTCCTGTACGATGTAGAGATCTACCGCAGTGACGCGGCCGTCGTCGCGGAATCCCATACGCAGGCGTCCCTGGAAACCCGCTCGAGCCGTACCGAGCCCGTACTCCTCCGCGCGACTCATACGCAGCATGACGGGCCGCCCGGTCCGGCGGCTCATGAGCGCGGGAATGGCCATGGATGGATAAGGGCTGCCCTTCGACCCGAAGCCGCCGCCGCAGTACTCGGCGATGTAGACCACGTTCTCGAGATCGATCTCGAGCAAGGCCGCCAAGCCCGGCATCATCGACGCCTGGCTCTGAGATGAGCCGTGAACGTGGCACCGGCCGTTCTCCCAGTACGCCATCGATGTACGGGGTTCCATGCATTGATGCGAGAGCCCCGCCGTAACGAAGGTCTCATCGAGCACCAGGGCAGCGCTCTCGAAACCGGCATCCAGATCACCGTAGAGCCACTCTTCGGTCGGCTGCCCCATCGGCAGCACGCCTTCGGGTTCGGCAGCGAAATCGCGAGCCGTCCACCTGATGGTCTGCGGTGACATTCCTCGACCGGCCACATTGCCATCGCTGCGCGCGCTGGGCCCGCCAGGATAGAGGCTCTCGAGTGGATCGAAGGTGAACGGAAGCGGCTCGAACTCGATCACGATTCTGTCGATCGCGTCCTGTGCCGTGGTCTCGTCAACGGCGGCGACCGCGAGGACCGGCTCGCCGACGTACAGCGGTTCATTACTCAGGATCGGCGTCGCGGGGGCGGGCGTGGCCGGCACATCATTCGCCGTCAGGACGGCGACGACGCCCTCCATCGCGAGCGCCTCGGATACGTCGATACTGGCCACGCGGGCGTGCGGTAAAGGGCTGACCAGCAGACGGCAGAACAACATTCCCTCGGCGCGAAAATCTTCCGCGTATTTCGCTTGACCCGTTAGCTTGCCGCGGACGTCAGGCGGAACGAAATCATTGCCAAGCAGTGTATATGCCATGTATCACCCCCCACATTACGGCCGTTCTCGGGACGCGTGAACCTCTGTCAGATGAGCGCACAGCTTAAACCGAATCGGCCTGAATTAGAACGAGACGCGAGCGATTCAACCCGTCGACAACTGCTCCCTCGCGGCTTCAAGATCGGCCTCTGTATCGACACCTCTAGGCGGTGCCTCGCAGGCCTCCGCGACGATGACCTTCATGCCGAGCCACAACGCGCGCAGTTGTTCGAGCCGTTCGAGTTGTTCCAGCTCACAGGGTGGGGTGGCGGCAATTTCCCTCAGCGCGGATACCCGATACGCATAGAGGCCGATGTGACGAAGCGCGGGCGGTGTGCCGCCGTCGCGCGGCCAGGGTATGGGTGCGCGGCTGAAGTAGAGTGCCCGGCCATCACGAGCCACGACTACGCGAGCGAGATTCGGATCCCGCCATTCATCGTGCAATCGAACGGGCGTCGCCAGCGTTGCGATCGCCGCTTCCGGGTCATCGCTCAACAACGCCGCCACTTGAGACACGAGTGAGGGCGGCAGCAGCGGTTCGTCACCCTGCACGTTGACGACTATCGTCTCGTCGGCCCATTTCAGGCGTTCCGCTACTGCCGCGATTCGATCGGTACCATTCTCATGATTTGAACCCGTCATTTCGACCGCTGCGCCAAAGTCTCGACACGCCGCGGCGATGCGTTCGTCATCCGTTGCGACGAGCACATCGAGAGCGCCACTTTGAAGCGCCCGTTCGTAGACCCACGCGATCATCGGCCGGCCACCGATATCGACCAGAGGTTTTCCCGGCAAACGGGTCGAGCCGAAACGCGCGGGAATGACGGCGATAAATTCCGTGGTCACGATTCGATGACCTCTAATACTCGCTGCATCAAGCGTTCACCGTGATTCGCATCGAACCTCATCTCTACCGCAACGCACCAGACATCGTCCGCGGCAAATGAATGGCACCTCACCTCGTCCTTCTCCGTGATCAGTATCGGGAGTTTATCGCGAAACTGCAGATCCTCAGGCTCAAGGCGCGCGTGGTCCGCATGCGGATGCCCCGTAACCACGAGACCCGATTCTTCCAAGAGCTCGAAGAAACGTTGCGGGTTACCTATACCGGCGACGGCATGCACTCGCTCACCGCGAAAATCAGCCAACGATCTCTCCAGCCCGCCGGTTAACGGATAGACGCGACGCGGCACCAGAGACAGAGTCAACGCATTGGGATATTGCCATTCACCGGCACCATTGACGAGAACCACATCGACGGTGTGCAAGCGAGCCTCCGGCTCGCGAAGGGGCCCGGCGGGCAGGCAAATACCATTACCTAGACCGCGCCGCCCATCGACGACCGCGATTTCAAAGTCTCGCCCCAACCCATGATGTTGCAAGCCATCATCGCACAATAATACATCGACCTCTTCCCGATCGAGCAGACTCTGCGCCGCTATCACGCGATCGGGCCCAACGGTCACGAGGCATCCGGTCGCTCGAGCGATGAGAACCGGCTCATCCCCGACGACGAACGGGTCGCTGTTGGATTGGACCGGCTGTGGCCAGTCCTCAGCCGTCCCGCCATAACCCCGACTGACGATACCGACTCGATAACCGCCTGCCTTGAGCTCCCGCGCCAGCCAGATCACGCAGGGCGTCTTGCCCGTCCCGCCCACGGAAATATTTCCGACGACGATGACTGGAACCGGCAGCTCGGTAACCGCTATCAAGCCGCACCCATAGGCGGCCGCGCGGAGTCCCACGATCGCCCGATAGAGCCAACTCAGAGGCCACAGCAGCCACTTCAGCGGGTTCGGCTCGTACCAGGTCCACTCGAGCAGACGCACCAGTAGCAATCGCACTTCAAGAGTCCTCAGACGGTGAATTGCATTCGGTGCAGCCCGCCATAGTAACCGTCCAGTGACAGTAACTCTTCGTGCGTACCTTGCTCGACAATGGTGCCATCTTTTATCACGATGATGCAGTCAGCGTTCTCGACGGTCGATAAGCGGTGTGCGATGACCAATGTCGTCCTTCCCTGCATCAGGTTCGCGAGCGCTGCCTGGATTCCACGTTCCGACTCCGTATCCAGTGCGGAGGTTGCCTCGTCGAGTATTAAAACAGGTGCGTCCTTCAGCAGCGCTCTGGCGATCGCAATCCTTTGCCGCTGGCCGCCGGACAGCAGAATACCGCGCTCTCCGACGTGGGTCTCCAGACCCTCCGGTAGATCCTTGGCGAATGCCGCCACATGAGCCGCCTCCGCGGCCGCCTCGATCTCAGCACGTGAAGAATCCGCCAGAGCACCGTAAGCGATGTTGTTGGCGATCGTATCGTTGAATAGCACGACGTCCTGGCTGACGAGGCTGATCTGCCGGCGGAGATCCTTTAATCGGTAGTCTCGTATATCCGTGCCGTCCAACAGCACGCTTCCGGCTTCGACGTCGTAGAACCTCGGTAACAAGCCCACGAGCGTAGTCTTGCCACTGCCCGACCGGCCGACGATCGCGGTGGTACTTCCCGCAGCCGTACTCATGGAGACGTCTCTGAGCACTTGTCCCTTGGCAGGGTCGTAGGTGAAGGTAACGTTGCGGAACTCGATATCGCCACTGGCCCGATAGATGCTGACGGAGCCCGTGTCTGTCTCGGCTGGCTCATCCAGGATCTCGAAGAGGCTCTCTCCGGCCGCGATTCCCTTCTGTAGTCCGACATTGATGTTGATGAGTCGCTTCAGTGGCGCCAATAACACGGCCATGGCCGTTAAAAATCCCATGAAGATCGGTGCATCAAGGGTTGCAGCCAGTCGATCGGAAAACGCGACCCAGATGATTGCGGCAACGCCAATTGCAAGTGTGTACTGGGTTAGCGCATCACCCGCTGCACGCGTAGCAACGAGCTTGAGATTCACTTTGTAGTTGCGGCAATTGATCGCCTCGAATTGCCGGCGCTCATAGTCCTGGCCTTCGAAGATTTTGACGATTTGCTGGCCGGATAACGCCTCCTCGGTCACGCGGGTCGCATCGCCCATCGACGCCTGAATGCGAGCGCTGTAACGCCTGAACGCCTTACTCATAACGCTTACCAGGAAAGCGATGACCGGCGCAGTGATAAAGACGAGGATCGTGAGCGTCGGACTGTAGTAGATCATCACCCCCACTAGTACGACTATAGTGAGGGTATCTCTGACCGCTATGACAAGCGCGTTGGAAATCGCTTCCGCTACCTGCTCGGTGTTATACGTGAGCTTCGAGATCAGTATCCCCGAGGACTCCTGATCGAAATAATGACCGGGAAGCTCCGTGTATTGTTGAAAGACGTCGCCGCGCAGATCTCGAATGACGCGCCGTCCAAGCCATCCCAGACCGTAGACAGCAATGAAGTCCGTGCTTCCCCGAACCGCGAATGTCACGAGCAAGATCAGAGGAATATAGGTCCCGCCACCACGCCCGACATCGCTGAGCGTCTCTATCACGTCGCGCATGATGAAGGGCACCACGCCATTTGCGGCCGAGTAGAACAACATCGCGACTATCGCGACGGCGATCACCCGCCAGTGGGGCGTGACGTAGCTGGTCAGCCGACGGTAGACGGTGACGGCACCGGAATCCAGGAGCGATACCATGAAGATCAGGCCTCCGGTGGCGTCACCGTCGCGATATTGATTTGCACGAAGCCAAGCTGTCCGACGACGTCCATCGCGGTGACCACGGCCTGGTGAGTCGCCTCGGCATCTGCTTTGATGATCACCGGAAGATTTCGCGTCTCACCCATGAGCCTCTTGATCGCCGCCCGTAACGTACGCCGCTGATTGTTGATGAGTGGGCGCCCATTGACGATATAACTACCGGTCCGCGTAATCGTGATATCCAATACCTCATCGAGAGTATTCGGCGAAGTCGGTGCTTCTGCCTGTGGAAGACGCAGGCTTATCTCGGCTTCGCGTACGAAGCTCGTCGACACCATAAAGAAGACCAATAACAGGAGGACGACGTCTATCAGAGACGTCAGATTGATCTCAGGCGCTTCTTTGGAGCGGCTCTGAAGCTTCATCTTCCGTGGTATCCGAGGACTGATGCTGCACCAAGGCTTCCAAGAACTTCATCGCCTCCTTCTCCATCCGAACGACGAGCCCGTCTACCCTGCCGCGAAGGTAACGATAGCCAATCAAAGAAGGTATCGCGACAGTCAGGCCCGCGGCAGTCGTAATCAGTGCTTCGGAGATCCCCCCGGCCAACACACCCGGATTACCGACGCCGTGAACGGTAATGGCGGCAAATACCTTCACCATGCCGATGACGGTACCCAACAGACCCAGCAACGGCGAAACAGCGGCAATGGTCCCGAGAGGATTGAGGTAACGTTCGAGCTCATGGACAACGTGGCGACCGGTGTCTTCGACGTTCTCTTTAACCACATCGCGACCCAGTTCCCGGTTCGACAGGCCCGCCGCGAGAATCTGTCCGAGAGGCGAACTCTGATGGAGGGATTGAATGTGCTGGCGATCGAGTTGGTCGCTCTTGACCCATTGCCAAACTTCGGCCGTCAGATCCTTCGGCAATACGCGAGTGGGCTGTAGAGTCCAGAGCCGCTCCAGAATGATCGCAGTCGCTACAACGGAGCACGCAATTATCGGCAGCATCAGCCAACCGCCGGCCTGCACAATCTCCAGCATGTAGAACCCGTAAGTCCCCGATAAGTGGCGAACTATAACGCGCTAACGAGAGATTAACCAGAAATCTTGCGGACGTACCTGTGCCAATAGCGCCGCCGTCGTCGGTGCGGAGAGTTGGTGCATGAGCAGCGAGCCAAGCATCGCTGCGCCGGCAACCACCGTAAGATCGGATGCTCGTATTCCCGACAGCGCCGGGATCACTCGACCGAGCGTAAGACGCCGTCTTTGAGTTCGAGGATGCGATCCATGCGGGATGCAAGATCTGGATCGTGCGTGACCACCACGAGGCTAGTGCCGAGATCGGCGTTGAGTTGCAGCATCAACTCGAACACCCGCGTACCTGTCGGGCGATCGAGGTTGCCCGTCGGTTCGTCCGCCAATACGACGTCCGGTTCTGTCACGAGCGCCCGAGCGACCGCAGTCCTCTGCCGCTCGCCGCCCGATAATTTCCCCGGCCGGTGGTTCAGGCGTTCCGCCAACCCCACTCGAGACAGAAGAGCTTCCGCACGACGTACCGCCACATCTGGCTTCTCGCCGCGAACCAGCAGCGGCATCGCAACATTCTCCAACGCGCTGAATTCGGGGAGAAGATGATGGAATTGATAAACGAATCCCAGGGAATGGTTACGTAGCAGGCCACGCTCGGAATTACTGAGGCCGGTCATGGACCGCCCCGCTACTCGCACCTCACCGGCCGAAGCTTCATCGAGCCCGCCGAGAAGCTGCAGCAACGTCGTTTTACCGGAACCCGAGGCTCCGACGATCGCCACCCGGTCGCCGCGCCTTACCGTTAAATTGACGCCACACAGTACCTCGAGGCTCTGGCCCGCCTCTTCGAACGTTTTCGTCAATCCCTCCACCTCGAGCACGACATCGACGTGTGTCGCCGGACTATTCATAGCGCAACGCCTCCGCCGGCACCTGCCGCGCCGCGCTTATCGCGGGATAGAGCGTCGCCAGAATCGCTAGAGAGATCGCGAGGAGCCCGATCTGAGCGACCTCTGGGTAGCGCACCTGTGTCGGCAACTCGTCGATGAGGTAGATCTCACCCGCCAGCAGATCCATACCCGAAGAAGCCTCGAGAAACGACACGATCACGCCGAGCTGACTGGAGATCAGGATACCGAGCACGACACCGAAAGCCGTTCCGATCACGCCGATAAGCGCTCCTTGCGTTGCGAATACCACCACAATGCTGCGCGCGGACGCACCGAAGCTTCGCAGGATCGCTATATCACCGCGTTTATCTCTGACGACCATCGCAAGCGTCGATATGATATTGAATACAGCCACCGCGATTACCATCGAGAAGATTACGAACATGATCGACTTTGTGATCTGGATCGAACGAAAAAAATTACTGTGCTGACGTGTCCAATCATCGATATAGAAGCCACCGCCGAACTCGATGGCGACCTCTTCCGAGACACGACGGGCCGAGTAGATATCATCTACGGAAAGGCGCAGGCCATTAGGTCGATCATTCGTTCGATACAATCGCGCCGCGTCCGCTATATTGACGTATACGAGACTGCGATCGTATTCGTACATTCCGGCCTCGAAGATTCCCGCGACTTCGAAACTCCGCATTCGCGGCACGACTCCCGCGGGAGTCACTCGTCCCTCCGCGATGATCAACACGAGCGAATCACCGACTTCGAGATCCAGTTCCGCCGCCAGACTGGCGCCCACGAGCATAGTGTACGCCCCCTCTCGGAGCGACTCGATGCTTCCAGCGCGTAGCAGTTCGCCGAGATCCGAGACATCCTGCTCCAACATCGGGTTTATTCCCCGTACCTCCACGCCAGCGGGTGTATCGCCGAAGACAATGAGTCCCTGCCCTTCCACATAGGGTGCGGCCCCGGTTACGTCCGGTCGCGCCAGCACTACTTCTCGCATCGACTCCCAGTCCTCGAGCGGATCGTAAATACCACTGACCGCGGCGTGAGATGCGATGCCGAGAATTCTCTGCCGCAACTCATAGTCGAATCCGTTCACTACGGACAGCACGACACTAAGTACAGCAACGGCGAGGCCGATGCCAATCATCGAAACTAAGGAAATAAACGAGATAAACCCGCTCCGGCTGCTCGCATGCAGATAACGTAAGGCCATCGACAATTCGTAAGGCTGTCTCATCGCTATTCGTACCGTAATGCTTCCGCCGGAGCCACGGCCGCGGCGCGGCGGGAAGGATAGACGGTGGCCAGTACGGCAATGGCGAAAGCTGCTACGGTTATCAGGGTAACGTCGAGCCACTGAATCTCGGACGGTAGTTGAGTCACGTAGTAGACGTCACCCGGCATGAGTTCGAAGTTGAAACTGCGCTCCAGCCACGGAACGATCGTTTCGACGTTGAAGGCGAGAACGAGCCCGAGCACGAGGCCAAGGCATGTTCCTATAACTCCTATCAATGTCCCCTGAACCATGAAGATCCTCGAAACACGTTCGGGTTCCAGGCCATAGGTACGAAGGATAGCGATATCTTTTTTCTTGTCCGTCACGACCATGACCAGGGACGCCACGATATTGAATGCCGCAACCGCGACGATCAGCGTAAGCAACAGGGCCATCATCGTCTTCTCGATACGGATGGCGCGAAAATAACTGCTATTTTCGATCGTCCAGTCGGAATAGGTTGCGGCGCTGTCCAGAGACTCGGGCAACATGCTGGCGAACTCGCCAACGGCCATGGGGTCCTCGAGACGTATGGCCACGCCACCCGCACGACCAGCGAATCCCCTGAGCTCGGCTGCATCGCTAAGATGCGTGAGAGCGAGACCGGCATCGTGATCCTGACTTCCCGCGGAGAAGATACCGGTGACGAGAAAGCTGCGCAGTAATGCCGTCGGCCGGCCGTTATCGACTTCGGGCACGAGAACGTTTATACGACTACCGACACCTACGCCGAGATTGAGCGCCAGGATCTGGCCCAGAATGATGTGTCGCGTACCGGCTTCGAGGTCGTCCAGGCTTCCCGAGCTCAGAAAGTCACCAATCTCGGAAACCGACGCTTCTTCCTCCGGAAGGATTCCGCGAACGATGGCCGGGCTGAGATTGGATCCCGAACCGATCATGCCCTCGACAAGAACGTAGGGAGACACCCCGACGACTCCCGGATATCCGACGAGTTCCGTTTGAAGTGCCTGCCAGTCATCCACGCCCTCTCGGGCGTCTGCGAGCGTCGCGTGCGCCGCCATGCTCAAGAGTCGTGTCCGTAACTCCGTTTCGAGACCATTCATTACGGATAGCACAACGATGAGAGCGGCGACACCGAGAGCCATTCCGAGCACCGAAGCTATCGTGATGAAGGAGGCGAATCCACGATGCCGGTGGGCCCGCACATAGCGCAAGGCGATGAAGGTTTCCAAGGGATAGAACATTGGCCAGCATTAAAGCACAGCAGCCGCCGGCAGTCGTGAAATGCATGCGCGCGGCGGGACGCTGGATCGCTAGACGGTGGCGGTATCGCCGCCTTCTGGCACACTTGATTTTTGTCACGATAAAATATAAAAATAACAATGCTTTATGTAATAATCCTAGGTTAAATTAAAGGTCACTGGAACTGTGACGCAACACCCAAACTAGCCGCCGTTACGTTCCGAGCGCTGCATCGCGGTGGTATATTCAATCGACAACGCGCAGGGAGAGAACTTTGCTCAGACAATTCATCGCATGTAGCTTGATCCTGGTCGCACCCATGGCAGCATCGGAAGGCTTGCTCCTGGACGGTATCGATCTCGCCCAAACGACGTCTCATCTGCGGCCTGCCCGGGGCACGACGATGGAACGCGTTCAAGCGGAATTCGGTGCACCGGCGCTCGAACTGGGAACCGTCGGTGAACCCCCGATCACCCGCTGGGAATATCCCGGCTTCGCGGTTTACTTCGAGCACAATCTCGTCATCCACGCCATAGCGACACCGTAGAACGCAGAGTGTAGGAGCGACGGCCTCGTCACGGTCGGCTCCTAGCCTTACCGCAAACGGCGGTCGCGATGGTCATGTCGACCAAAAATGGGGCCAGATCCCTTTTTTTCCTCAAGTGATGCGTCGATCGGCTGGAACCACCCGAAAAAAGGGATCTGGCCCCATTTTTCGCTATAGGATAATCCACCGCGATCTTCAGACGAAACGGAGCCATGACGTCGGCCGATAATCTCCTCCCGCTCGTTTTGCCGGGACCAGAATCGCCCCAGGTTAGCTGGGGACAACTCTACGGCGCAGCGCAGAGTCTCGCAGTAGCTCAGGCTGCCGGGGAGTACGCGGGTGTGGTGTGCGTCGTCACGAATTCAGCAGCCGCGGCAGACCGGCTCGAACGGGAGTTGCGCTTCTTCGCAAGCGACCTGGCCACCCGCCGCTTTAGCGACTACGAAACGCTACCCTACGACGCTTTCTCACCACCGCAGGAGTTAATCGCTGAGCGGCTTGCGACGCTTTCCGAATTAACGAGCGGCAATGCGATAACTATCGTCGTTAACGCGCAAGCGCTTCTAACTCGGTTGCCGCCACCAGGCTTTGTCGCAGTACGATCGATGTCTATCGAGGTCGGCGAACACCTCGACCGGCAATCTTTGTGCGATCGGTTAGTGAGCCACGGCTACCTGCATGTCGAGAAAGTCGTGGATCCCGGCGAGTTCGCGGTTAGAGGATCGTTGTTGGACGTCTTCCCCACGGGTTCCGATGTCCCGATTCGAATCGACTTATTCGACGAGGAAATCGAGAACCTGCGCTGTTTCGATCCCGAGACGCAACTCTCGACGGGCGAGGTAAGACAACTACGAATTCTTCCAGCGAGGGAGTTCCCTTTCGACGCTGATGCGATCCGTGGTTTCAGAGAGCGCTTTCGAGATCACATTCCGGGAGAGCCGAGTCGATCGAATGTCTATCGCGATATATCGGACGCGCACCTGCCGGCCGGAATCGAGTATTTTTTGCCGCTGTTCTTCGACGCGACGAATTCGCTACTCGACCATCTTCCCGAAGAGACGTTGATCGTCATGATGGAGGACGCGGCAGCGAGCCTGGACTCCGGTTGGGAACTCATCGAAGAACGCTATGAGCAACTCTCGAGCGATCTGGAGCGGCCTATTCTGGCACCGGACCTCGCCTTCTGGGATCCGGTCAAGCTGAAAGATCGACTCCGTGATCGTCGCTGTGTCCACATCACCGCGAAAGAACTCGCAACGGGCACCGGCAAACTCGTGATCAATGCCGGTACGGTTCATCCGCTGAGCCCCGGCCGCGCCACCGAAAAAGACCCCATTGATCGCTGGCTCGAGACCGACGGCGCGCAGCGTACACTGATCGTCACGTCTTCCCCCGGCCGGCGCGAGGTCCTCACAGAGCTACTGCGCGGCCGTGGGCTCACTCCCACGGAGGTGTCGAGCTGGCAGCATTTCCTGACCGGCGAACACGATCTCGGCCTGGCTGTTGGCGAACTCGAGGAGGGCCTCGTACTTCCGGACATGCAGCTAAGGGTGATTACGGCCGAGCAGCTCGGGGTCGATCGTCCCGGTCAGCGAAGCCGGCGCAGGCATCGACGAGCGCTTCGAGACCCCGATTCGATCGTCAGGGAGTTGACCGACCTACGAGTCGGCGCACCCGTAGTTCACGAAGAGTATGGTGTCGGCCGCTACCAGGGCCTCAAGAGCCTCACCGTGCTCGAGGTCGATGAAGCGATGACGGAGTTTCTGCTGCTGGAGTACGCGGACGGCGATAAATTGTATGTGCCCGTTTACAACCTGCATCTCGTAACGCGGTACACGGGAGCGTCTCCGGAACAAGCTCCATTGCATCGCCTCGGCTCGGATCAATGGCTCAAGGCGAAACGCAAAGTGGCAAAGCAAGTTCGGGATGTCGCTGCGGAACTACTCAATCTCTACGCACAACGAGCTGCGCGGCAAGGTATCGCGCTGCCGTTACACGAGGATCTTTATCAGCGCTTCACCCTGGAGTTTCCGTTCGAGGAAACCACCGATCAGCTCGAGGTCATTCAGCAGGTCCTGGATGACATAACCAGCGCTCACCCGATGGATCGAGTGATTTGCGGTGACGTCGGTTTCGGCAAGACGGAGGTTGCACTGAGGGCAGCCTTTGTCGCCGTGCATGCCGGGTATCAGGTTGCTGTCCTCGTTCCGACGACGCTACTCGCCCAACAGCATCATCGCACGTTCAGCGACCGCTTCGCCGACTGGCCGGTCAGAGTCGAATCACTGTCGCGTTTTCGCAGTGGAAAGTCGGCAGCCAAAGTCATTTCTGGATTGAAGGAAGGCAAAGTCGACGTAGTCATCGGTACGCATAAACTCTTTAGCGGCGATCTCAGTTTCAAGCGTCTCGGCCTGATAATCGTGGACGAAGAGCATCGTTTCGGTGTGCGGCAGAAGGAACAGTTGAAGAAGCTACGCACCGATGTAGACATGCTCACACTTACGGCGACTCCCATTCCGCGTACGCTCAACATGGCCCTGGGAGGACTTCGCGATCTATCGCTGATCGCGACACCTCCCGCCGAACGGCTATCGGTAAAAACCTTCATCGGACAATGGAGCGATCAGGCGATTCGCGAAGCGGTACTGCGCGAGATCCGACGTGGCGGGCAAATCTATTTTGTTCATAATCGCGTCCAGGACATCGACAAGATCTCCACGAAACTGTCCGGCCTACTCCCGGAGGCCACGATTCGAGTTGCGCACGGACAGATGTCGGAACGGGCACTGGAAGGCGTGATGCTCGACTTCTATCACCTGCGCTTCAATGTACTCGTATGCACGACAATCATCGAGAGCGGGATCGACGTTCCGACCGCGAATACGATTGTCATCAACCGCGCCGACCGCCTCGGCCTCGCGCAACTCCATCAACTACGGGGACGAGTCGGGCGCTCCCATCACCAGGCCTACGCCTATCTCATTGCACCGCCGGCGCGGGCCTTGACGGCCGATGCAGCAAAACGACTGGAAGCGGTCGAAGCTCTCGAAGAACTCGGCGCCGGTTTTACCCTCGCGACACATGATCTCGAGATCCGTGGGGCCGGAGAGTTACTCGGCGACGAGCAGAGCGGTCAAATTCAGGCGATCGGCTTCGCGCTATATAACGAGCTTCTGGCCAGGGCTGTAACTTCGCTCCGTGCCGGAGAAGAACCCGATCTACAGGATCCCATGGAACGCGGGGCGGAGATCGAGCTTGGGCTGCCCGCATTGATCCCCGATGACTACATGCCCGATGTCCACATGCGTCTGGTTCACTACAAGCGAATCGCGAGCGCCGAATCCGCCGCAGAGCTCAGGGAATTGCAGGCCGAACTGATCGATCGGTTCGGCCTGTTACCCATGACAACGAGAACGCTGTTCGGGGTCACACAGCTTAAGTTGCTCGCGCAACAACTCGGCGTCGCAAAACTTCAGGCGGAGAATCGCGGCGGCACGCTGAAATTCGGTCCGCGTACAGTCGTCGATCCGCTCGTTCTCGTCTCGCTCGTGGAAGATCGGCCCGGAAGCTTCACGCTCGACGGACCGTCCAAGCTGCGCTTTCGCTGGGATCTCGAGCGGGATGACGACCGTATCGGCGCGGCAGAGACCCTGCTGGTCGACCTCGGTGCGACGACTGAAACCACCGTCGCGGCCTGAGGCCACCGGAGACAGTCTATAATTCTGGAATGCGCGTCCACGCCCTCAGACGATTTCTTCTTTGGACCTTACTGCAGTCCGGGTTCCTGGCCGTTTGCACCGCCCAGAGCCTGCCGGAT
This sequence comes from uncultured Gammaproteobacteria bacterium, assembly GCA_964466315.1. Taxonomy (GTDB): domain Bacteria; phylum Pseudomonadota; class Gammaproteobacteria; order Steroidobacterales; family Rariloculaceae; genus SMWC01. The sequence goes on along the minus strand of CAYXNS010000019.1, from coordinate 27,728 downwards.
CAATTCGAGCCGGCTGAGTTTGACAGCGAAGAGGTTGACGCGTTGCCGAAATATCAGATCGAAATTATCGCTTTCGCCTATCATGACTTCGATCCGACAGAGGAGCGATTCGAGCAACCTCCGCGCGGCACATTGTCGGATCTACTCAATCCCACGCTACTCGAGACGGAAGAACGGCAAGAGTTCGACGACGACGCTCTGGAACTGGAGTTGGTGCCGGAGCCCGAACGGTATTTACCCGATGCGCTCGCGATCGAGCCCATCGAAGTCATCGAGATCATCGAGGAACCTTTCGTCGACTCGTCGGATGGAGATCTACTCGGACCGGTGTTTCCAGATGCTAACAATGCGGATGCGCCCGTGGCTTCGGAATTCGATGACGGCACAGTCGTCGCCGAAGAAAATCCTCCAGACGAGGTGCTCCTGGAAGAAGATCCGAACTGGTACCGGATACTGAGTTCTACGGACCTGGAACTGAAGGACACTTTCGATAGACTTGATCGGCTGGACGCCTATACGCCGTTGATTCACGGGGGCTGGATTCAGGAAGGGCTACCCGAAGAAGAATCGCTGCCATTCGACCTGGCGCTACTGGGCAGATTCAATCCGCTGGGGACGATTCGACTGCACGTCAGCCGATTCTTACACGTCACCGTTGCTCTTCGTTATCAGTCGAAACGAGCGACGGATGAACTGCCGTCGGCAGCCTATGGAGATCTAGCGGAGATAGAATTGCCTCCACAATACGACCTCAATATCCAACGTCGTACACGTAGCGGTGAATTGCACTTCTTCGACCACCCGGCGTTCGGCGTGCTCGTGTTAGTCCAACCGGCCCCCGAGGAACTGGAGATTCTAGAGGACGAATTAGCTCCGGCGGCGTAAGTTCGCCTAGCCACTGGCACTGTAACGCGGTTCCTGGGTCGGCTGGCGCGCCGATATATCTTCCCGCGCCTCAGCAATCGCAGCGGCCAGAGTCAGGTTCTCGTCCGGCGTACCGCCGGCGACACCGACCCGAACCGTGACGTGGCGGCCGTGACGCCCGTGAGGGTTATGCAGGCCTAAGCCGCGCACATTAGCGGCTATTCGCATTGCCAGGTCCCTGACATCATCGAGATCCTGGCCATGCGTCATCGCGACAATGCTGCTCTCATCGACTCGCGCACACGGATCGCCCGAGCGTCTCAGGGCCCCGTTCACTTGCGCGGCGACCATGCGCATACAGGAGTCAGCCGCCTTCTTACCGAACGTCTGCTGGTAAGTGTCGAGATCGACGATGCTGAACAGAACAATGGCGACGGCCCGGCTATCGCGCCGGGCCATGCGAAAATCCCGCTCGGCGAGTTCCAGAAAGCACTCATGGCGCAACACGCCCGTGACCGGGTCCACTCGATCCATCGAGGTGAGCTTCTGCCGCGCGCGAGTTATTTCCCGCTGTAGAACCCCGACTTCTACGCTTGAGATGCCGCGTGGCTCAACGGAGTGGCGACTGTGAGTCATCATGAAATAGGTGGCCTGACTCCGCCGCCCATGTAGCGGTACTACATGGATCTCGCCGGCAAGGTCGGTATCGTCGCCAGGCAATTCAGATCGCGGCGTCTCGTAACGATCGCCTTGTACCAGCGCCGTCATGAGCTTCTCGGTCTCGTCACGATCCAGTCTACCTTCGTTCAATAACGGAAGACGCTGACCGATTATTTCGTCAGCACGCTGGCCACTGAGGCGTTCATACTCTGGATTCGCGTAGACGACGGGGAAATCCGGTTCACGCGCCTCCGCAACGACGATTCCCTCGGAGCTCTCGGCTAGCATCTGCTCCAGAATCTGGCGGGTCAGGCGTTTCACTTTGGATCCGGGGTCCTTCCCAGAAAAGACCCATCAATGTTGGCCGAGATGGCGCATCGGGATCAAGGACTCAGATCACACTCAAATATTACTTAATTCCGGTGACCGGGTTCAGTCCGACGCGATCAACTCCGGAACGAGAGCTTCCAGCAGCGCTCCGACACGAGCCATCCCGACTTCGGCGTGACGCTCGAATTGAGCGTGGATCGAGCTGTCGCCGGGGCCGCGCCCCGCAGCGTAATTGACCGCCACCGCGCACACCGCATATGCAATGCGGAACTCCCGCGCCAATACCGCTTCCGGCATCGCCGTCATGCCCACCATCGCACAGCCGTCCCGCTCGAGCCGATTTATCTCCGCGGCCGTCTCCAGCCGCGGACCCTGGGTGACACCGTAGATACCCGCACGAACCGTACAGCCGACGGCTTGAGCTGCGGCCGCTATGTGTCCACGCAACTCGGGGTCGAACGGCTCTGTGAACTCAACGTGATCTAATTCGTCACTGCTGCCATCGTAGAAGGTATGCTCCCGACCCGTGCTGTAGTCGATGAGCTGATCCGGAACTGCGAGCTCACCCGGAAGGAATCCAGGGTCAATCGCTCCTACCGAGTTGATCGCGACACAGCGTCTAACACCGTGCTGGTGCAGGCTCCAGATATTCGCTCGATAGTTCACGGCGTGAGGTGGAATCGTCTGAGTCTCTCCGTGTCGCGCTATGCATGCGATACGCGTCTCGCCGAAGGAAACCGCAAGGATCGGACTCGACGGTGACCCGTAAGGAGTCTTGGTCGGACTACGGCTCACGATTGTCGGTCCGAGGTAATCGAGACCGCTTCCGATGATAAGACCGAGATCGATGGCCATTACGGTGCCACCGCGAACAATGAAGGTAGCCCCCGCCAATAGCCCTTGTAGTCCATACCGCAGCCGAAGACATAAACGTCCTCTACGTCGAGGCCGACAAAATCGACCTGAGGACGCGACGTCCGATCATCGATCGTTTTGGACACGAGGACTGCCGAGTAAATCGCTGCAACACCGATCTGGCGGAGTCGTTCATGCAGATCGGCCAGGGTCAGCCCACGATCGAGAATGTCGTCCACCACGACGACGGTGCGACCGGCCAGGTCCGGCGACGGCGGTACTGGCCACTGCAGCTCGCCACCCGTCAATCGCCCGCCATAGCGAGTGACGTGCACGAAGTCGAACTGGTAGGGAAAATTCAAGCGGCGGCAGAGCTGTGTTGCAGTAAATGCACCACCGTGCATTACGGCCAGGATCGTCGGGTTCTCCTGCCGAACGACATCGGTGAGTTCTTCCGCCAAACGATCGATCGCGGCATCGACCTGCTTAGCCGTACAGATCTCGCGCGCCGACCTGAGTGCGGCCACGGCGTCGTCGAGTGACTCCTTCGGCGTCATATCGATCAACCTTCGAGCCGAAGCTCGGGCGTGGCGGACAGCCCTTCGATCAATTCATACGCCCCACGCCACGCATCCGAGGACCGCAGCGATTCCCATTCCTGCCGACGTTGCCCCCGCAACCGCATCAGATGAAGCTGTGAAGGCGGATTCGAATAGTCTTCGAGCGCCTCGATAACACCCAGTATCTCAGCCGGAGCGTTGCACAACAAAATCATGTCGCAGCCGGCAGCAAGCGCCTTCCGGGCGCGATCCCCATAGGTACCGGCGGCGTGTGCTCCAGCCATCGAGATATCGTCTGACACTATCGCTCCTTCGAAGCCGAGCTCCTCACGTAACTGACCGTTCAACCACCACGAAGAGAAGCTTGCCGGCAGTGAGTCAACAGCGGGAAAGCTAATGTGAGCCGCCATGACGGCATCAAGGCGTGAGTTGATCAGATGTCGGTAGGGCTGGAGGTCATCCCATAAGTCACTGAATTCCCTGGTATCAGAGGCCAGCTCGGTGTGCGAATCACTAACGACTCCGGCGTGAGTCGGAAAATGTTTCGCCGTAATGGCCATCCCGGCTTCGTGTGCGCCGGCCGCAAACTCCGACGCCAACTGGCTCACAGCCGTCGCGCTGGAGTGCAGTGCGCGATCACCGATGACATCGGCCAGGCCGCTATCCAGATCGACGACCGGCGCGAAACTCAAATCGATGTCGACCGAGCGTATCTCGGCCGCCATCAACCAGCCGAAAGCTCGTGCCGCCCTCAGCGCCTGCGCCACATCCTCATCGTAGAGGTGACCGAGGCTGCGCATTGCCGGCAAGCGAGTAAATGGGTCTCCGAAGCGCTGCACCCTGCCACCCTCCTGATCGACTGCAACGAGAAGCGGCGGGTCGCGGACGGTGTGAATCGACTCGACCAGCCTTTCGAGTTGTTCGAGGCTTTCGAAATTGCGGCTGAACAGGATGACCCCACAGACCATCGGCGACCTGAGCCAGGCAAGCTCGTCCGCATCTATGGACGTGCCCTTGAGATCGATCATGAGTGGACCCAGTGACATCCGCCCATGATAGCAGCGGCGTAGCCGAACGAAGCGTGTAGGAGCGACGCCCCGTCACGATCTCTTCTTCGTTCAGGGTGTGGGGTTGATCGTTCTGTCGGAGCATAGATCCCGACAGAACGTACCTGTCACCGCCTTGATTGATGCTGCGGTGACGGGTACGGGCCGCTGAGGATTACTCCGGGCACGACCATCAAGGCGAGTCGCCGAAGCCCCCTGACCGGGGCCGAAAAAAGCCCCGCCCACAGGACGGGGTGAGTACATGGACGTACGAACGAGGACCCGAGGCAGGATGCCGAGTGTCCGAGCCCGGCCCCGGTCTGGACTGGCTTCGGGAACCGGGCGGAGGCCCGGCGACTCGTCAGGGAGTGTCCAGCGTAACCCTCAGCGGCCCACATACGGCGACCTAAGATCGCAACGGGGGCGGGGCGCCGCTAGCGGCGTTCGAACAGCGCCATCACCTCGACGTGGCGCGTGTGCGGGAACATGTCGACGATGCCGGCGGCACGCAGCCGGTAGCCCTGCCCGTCGACGAGTTCCTTCGCATCTCGCGCCAGCGTCGCCGGATGACAGGACACATAGGCGATTCGACGCGGTCCCATGCGCTTCATCTGTGTGACCACCGCGTGCGCGCCCGAGCGCGGCGGGTCCAGAACGACGAGATCCCACGACTCGCGCATGAAACTCCACTCAGGCTCCGACAGGTCGGCCGTAACGAACCACGCATTCTGCATGCTGTTACTGCGCGCGTTTTGTGCCGCCCGGGCGACGAGTCCCGCTTCACCCTCGACGCCGAGCACGGTCTCAGCCCGGCTCGCGAGCGGCAAGCTGAAGTTGCCCAGACCGCAGTAGAGGTCGAGGACGCGGTCGGAGGCGGTTACACCCAGCAATTCAGCCGTTCGGCCGACCATCGCGGCGTTGATCCGTGCGTTTACCTGAACGAAATCCGTTGGCGCAAACGTCAACGTCACGCCGAACTCGGACAGGGTGTAAGCAAGCGGTTTGGCCGCCGCGGAATCCAATGGCCGAACCGTGCCGGGCCCACCCGGCTGCAGGTAGACGTCGATACCGTGTTCTCGTCCGAAATCCTCGAACGATCGCAGATCTGCCTGGTCGGGCTCGTCCAACACCCGCAGGACGACGGCCCGAGCCGATTCGCCCACCGAGAGTTCCGCCTGCGGCAGGCGCTTCTTTAGACTGGTCTGGCCGATGAGTCTCGCGAGTTCTACAGGCATGGAGTCCAATGGTTGCATGAGAACTCTACAACTCGCCATATCGGTCACGAGGCGTGTTGCCCGCTCTTTGAATCCCACCAGCACGCGTTCCTTGCCTGCAACATACCGAATGCCGAGACGCGCACGACGACGGTAATGCCACTCGGGGCCCGTGATCGGGGCCAGCCACTCATCCGGCTCCACGGCGGCGATGCGCGCAAGCGCTTCCCTGACGACTGATTCTTTGAACTCGACCTGCGCGGCATAGGCCAGATGCTGCAGTGCGCAGCCGCCACAACGACCGAAGTAGGCGCAAGGCGGCTCGACTCGCGTCGGCGTTGCCTGCACGACGTCAACGAGTTCTGCCTCCTGGTAACGCCGCCTCCGGCGTCGTGGGGCGATCCGGACGGTCTCTCCCGGCAAGACGCCCGCGATGAAGATCTTGCGCCCGTCCAGGTCTGCGACGCCCTGCCCGTCGTGGGTCAGGTCGATTACTTGCGTCTCCACATGATCCGAGCTACTCGGCATCGCTAACCGCGCGCCATGCCGTTAGGAACTCATCCAAGTGCGGTCTACCTGCCTGCTCCAGCTTGGCCCGGAGCTGCTCGAGTTCCGAGTTATATCGGGCATCGTCCAGGATCCCACGGACGAGCTGAAAACGGAGATATATCAAATAGGTGTTGAGCACATCCGTTTCGCAATAATCTCGAATCTCCTCGAGCTCCCCGGCCTGGTACCGGCCCCAGACCTGATCACCACTCATGCCCAGTTTGCCGGGAAACCCGAGCAGCGTGGCGACCTGCTCCAGCGACGCACGCCCGCCAATCTGAAAACCGGCGAGGACGTCCATCAGATCAATATGCCGCCAATGAAATCGGCTCAGGTAGTTATTGTAACGAAACTCTCGATCCGTTTCGCCCATCTCCCAGTAGCGCTCCGCATTGACTCCGTGAAGCAATGATCGATAGTGCAGTACGGGAAGATCGAACCCCGAGCCATTCCACGAAACCAACTCCGGCGAGTAGCGTTCGAGCCCCTCGTAGAATCGCTGCACGATCTCCTTCTCGGTCGCGTCGATCTCCCCAAGCGTAAAGACATGCAGATCATCTCGAGTCCGCAACACGGCCGAGATCGCGACGATCCGATGCTGTGGTAGTGGCAGAAAATTCGTTTGACGTGCCTGCCGCTGTTTAAAGAACATGATCCTCGAGACGGAATCGTCATCGAGGTCCTCCACGCCGTGTAGACGCCGCCCGAACTCGACATCGGGAACGGTCTCGATATCGAAGACCAGGGTGTTCACGTCAGCTTCTCACGCCATTCGAGCTCATGAGCACCGCTACCGCAACTACCAGACCTGCTTCGTCCGTGACGGACACATGGCTGCCGCCGATACCGAGTTGCTTGCACATTCGGCGACCTCGATCGGAATAGATGATCTGCGGCTGTCCCCGGTCGTTCGGCATCATGCCAACATCCCGGACCCACATGCCATGAGCGAACCCTGTACCCATTGCCTTCACGACGGCTTCCTTGATAGCGAAACGCATCGATAAGAAGCGCACCGGGCGCCGGCTTGCGTCAAACAACTCCCGTTCATCGTCGAGTAGCAGCCGATCCGCGAAACGCTCTCCGAATCGCTGCCAGATGCTCTCGACTCGCGAGACCTGCACGATATCGGTGCCGACACCGAATACCATGCTCAACGCACCTCCTGCATCAGCGCTCGCATATCGGCCACGGCTTTGGCGAGGCCGTCGAATACGGCTCTGGCCACGATCGAGTGCCCGATATTGAGCTCGACGATTTCCCGGATTGCCGCGATCGGCTGAACGTTATGGTAGTGAAGACCGTGGCCCGCATGAATTCTCAAGCCGAGTTTGCTCCCGAACTCGGCAGCAATCGTGATCCTCGTTAGCTCGCGCGTCTGAGTATCGGTATCGATCGCATCAGCGTATGTGCCCGTGTGCAGCTCTACGACTTTCGCGCCGCAGGCGAGACTCGCCTCCAACTGCTCCGGATCCGGGTCGATGAAAAGTGACGTTCGGATACCGGCAGACTCCAGCCGCCCGCATGCAGCACTGACCCTCTCCACCTGACCAGCGACATCCAGCCCCCCCTCCGTAGTCAACTCCTGCCGGCTCTCCGGTACGAGGCAACAATCGGCTGGCCGCGTAGCCACAGCGATCGCTAGCATCGCGTCGGTGACAGCCATCTCGAGATTGACTCGCGTGTCGGATACGACTCCTAGGATCTCCAGATCGCGTTCCTGGATGTGGCGACGATCCTCCCGCAGATGAATGGTAATACTGTCCGCGCCCGCACGCTCGGCGAGGAGCGCCGCGGAGACTGGGTCCGGATAACGTGTACCCCTCGCCTGCCGCAACGTCGCAACGTGATCGACGTTTACCCCGAGCAAGATTGGTGCACGCTGATTCATAACTCTACTCCCGTGTCGACGAGATCCTTCAAAACCGACTGCGTTTTCAGCGGACGTTCGCCGAGATATATCCGTAAGACCTGCGACAACAGCCGCTTGGCTGCTCGCAAAGACTCTTCATCGTCCAGCTTCTCATCCCGCAATGAAATTAACTCGTGTCCCCAAAAGGAGTCGTCAGCGGATCCCACTGCGGGCCGGGCACCGCACTCCGGCTCGAAAATATAGCGGCGCTCCGCGCAGATTGGCTCGTCCGTCCCAACATCGTCATACAGGTTCAGCCCGTAGCCTAGTGCCGCTAGAAGGCGAAGCTCGAAGAGTCTAACGACCCTCGAGGTGTTGGCTCGAGCCGCGAGATCGGCGAGAGCTTGACTATAGCAGGAAAAGGCTGCGGCATTGGCATCACCTTTAGCTACGAGGCGCAGCAGCAACTCGTTGAGATAGAAGCCCGCGAGGAGCGTCTGGCCGCCGAGTTCAGGTACCGGGGGGCGAAGTTCGACATGTGTCAGGCGACCGAGATCACCCCTTCGCAGCCATGATATCTGCAGTGGCAGGAACGGTTGTAGCACTGCTCGTTGACCGCCTTTCGGGCGCTTCGAGCCTTGGGCGACCAATGCCACCAGACCATAGTCGCGAGTGAGACAATCGATAAGTTGACTCGTGTTGCGATAGGGACGCTGGTGCAGGAGGTAGGCCGGCTCCAGCTGAACGCTTTCTCTATCGGTCATGAACTCGATACTCGCGGTATAAAATCCGGATGCGATACATCTCAGGGACGCAGCTAATTGGCTCCCAGGTCGAACCCCAGCCTCTTGAGTTCCCGCTCGCTGTCGGCCCAGTTCTCGCGTACTTTAACCCAGAGTTCAAGGTGGACACGCTCCCCGATCAATCCCTTGAGTTCCAGGCGCGCAGCCCGGCCGATCGCCTTGAGTACGCGACCGCCTTTCCCGATAACGATGGCTTTGTGACTGTCGCGTTCGATCCAGATCAGAGCGTGTATCAACGTTTGGTCCTTTTCCTTCTTCCCGACATGCTCGACTTCGACTGTCAAGCCGTAGGGGACTTCCTGGTGAACTGCGGCGAGCAACTTCTCGCGAATAACCTCCGCAATACGGAACTGGAGATTTCGATCTGTAAGCATCTCCCGCGGAAACAACGACGGACCCTCGGGTAGGCGGCAGAAAATTTCGGCGAGTAATTCGCCCAGGTTGGTGCCGTTTCGCGCAGATATCGGTACGAACGCTCCGAACGGAAACTCGGCACTCAGCTCGGCCAGCCTGGGCAGTAGCTCTGCCTTTTCCTTGAGGAGATCTACCTTGTTCAGGACGAGTATGACTCTATCCGCCGTATCCCGGAGCGACTCCGCGAGTTGCCGATCCTGCCGGGTGAACTTGGACGCCTCCACGACCATCACGACGATGTCCGCGTCTGCAATAGCCTGATTGATCGTCCTCGCCATGAGGCGATGCAACGCGTGCTTCCTATCGCGCTGCATTCCCGGGGTATCTACGAAGACAGCCTGATCCGAACTGCGGTTCAAGACCCCGAGGATGCGGTGACGGGTCGTGTGAGCTTTCGGACTGACGATACTGACCTTCTGGCCGATCAAGGCATTCAGAAGTGTCGATTTCCCTACGTTCGGGCGTCCTACGATCGCAACGTAGCCACAGTGTGAATTATCTCTTGTCGTCACTGTTCAATATAGAAAGCATCTGCTCAGCGGCATCTTGCTCGGCCCGCCGGCGACTCTGGCCACACCCCTCTGCACGGGCCGATGTATCGCCTATCTCGCACATCACCACAAATGTCTGTCGATGCGGTTCTCCAGAAACCGATACTACCGTGTATACCGGCAAATCGAGACCGCGCCCTTGTAGCCACTCCTGGAGCTTCGTTTTCGCATCCTTCAGGCTATCGGCGTCCGGTAGCTGTTTGAGCCGATCGGAAAAAAGATGGGATATACATGCGTCGGCCGCATCATAGCCGCCATCGAGCAACACAGCCCCGATGACCGCCTCGATAGCGTTCGCAATAATCGAATCGCGCTGCGTTTCACCCGAGCTATTTTCCCCTGGCCCGAGAATAATATGCGGCCCCAGCGCCAGCTCTCGCCCGACCTCCGCCAGCGTCGCTCCTCTGACCACAGCCGCCCGAAGACGGCTGAGATCACCCTCTGATTGGTACGGATGCAGTTCGTACAACCGTCTCGCGATCGCGAAGTTCAGAAATGAATCCCCGAGAAACTCGAGACGCTCATTATTGCTCTTAGAGGCACTCCGATGCGTGAGCGCCAGTTCCAATAGCTCCGCGTTTTCGAAATGATACTGTAGATATTGCTCGGCCCAACGGAGCCGAGTGGTCACCGCCGAATCTCTATCTGTTCGTCGATGGCGATTAGGAACCAAATGTCGGCGAGAAAGCGGCTGCGATTGTCATACTGCACTCGCACACTGTACCCATTCGTGCCCGGCGTTATGTTAGCAGCACCGGGATCGAGCTGGATTCCTTCAACATATAGCCGGCTGTCGAGATTGAGACGCAGGCTGCCGGCCGTCGTTCCCGTACCGTCCAACTCTTCCTTGAGATCGGCCAGGACCGTCTTGACTCGCATGCCCTGAACATAGAGTGGAGTAATCTTCAACGCTGCCAAGCCAACGGTGCCAAATACGGTCGCGAGTAAGAGAACCCCCAGCATCGTGATACCGGCCTGACGCCGGAGCCTGGGGCTTCCTATTCGATTCGATCGCCGATGCGGCTCCATAACGGTCCTCCCTGGGCGGGCCAACGCCAATTCATCCAGACACGTACGGCCTTTCCAACCAGGCGATATTCCGGAATAAACCGGACGCCTTCGAAGCGGCTATCTCTACTATTGTCGCGATTGTCGCCCATCACGAAATAGTGCCCCTCGGGTACCACGTAGGTCCCACCCGGACTGAGCCGATCTCGAGTGAGCAGCAACAAGTGATCGCCGTCACCGAGCCCTTCGCGAGCCAGTTGCAGCCCAGAATCCCCTTCGTAGTAACCCAGCAAGTCCAGCGGGATCGCGGCGCCGTTAATATTCAGCCGTTTGCTACCCTGCTCGTAGGCCACCACGTCTCCCGGTAGACCCACAACCCGCTTAATATAGTTGACACGGGGATCGGATGGCAGTTTGAACACGACTACGTCACCGTGCTTGGGCTCGCCAATTTCCAATATCTTGGTATTTATAACCGGGAGCCGTAATCCATACGCGAACTTGTTCACAAAAATGAAATCTCCCTCCAATAATGTAGGCATCATCGACCCGGAGGGGATCCTGAAGGGCTCGAACAGGAACGATCTGAGCACCAGCACCAGCAACAGAATCGGAAAGAATGAGCGGGCGTACTCGATGACGATAGGCTCACGGCTCTCGGACGAGTCTCCAGAGCCTCGCCGCGGCTTCAAGAAGAGCTCGTCGAACCCCCAGATCAGCCCTGTGATGAGAGTGGCGACAACTAATAGTAATGCGAAGTCCAACGGATTCTATCCTGTCTCTAACGCCTCAGCCGCTGCGGAGTATTGGTCATTTCTTAGCGCCCTGCAACACGGCAAGAAACGCTTCCTGCGGTATCTCGACAGTACCGAGCTGCTTCATCCTGCGCTTGCCCGCTTTCTGCTTTTCGAGCAATTTACGCTTGCGCGTTACATCCCCACCGTAAAGTTTCGCCGTTACATCTTTACGCAACGCCTTGACGTTACTTCGAGCGATGACTTGAGCGCCGATAGCAGCCTGGATCGCGACTTCGAATTGTTGCCGAGGGATGACTTCGCGAAGTGTTTCCACCAATTGACGCCCACGCCTTTCCGCTAGAGACCGGTGCACGATGACGGACATCACATCGACCCGATCCTTGTTAATCATGATATCCATTTTTACCAGATCGGCAGGCTCGAAGCGCAGAAATTGATAATCGAAGGATGCGTATCCGCGACTAACGGATTTCAGCCGGTCGAAGAAATCAAGCACTATCTCCGTCAGTGGAAGTTCATAATCGATCGAAACTTGATTGCCAAGATACTGCAGCCGTTTCTGCACACCGCGCTTCTCTACACAAAGCTTTATCACGGCACCGACGTGTTCCTGTGGTAAGAGAAGTGTCGCGAGAATGACAGGTTCGCGGACTTCGTCGATTTGGCCCCGATCGGGAAGTTGCGCGGGATTGTCTATCCTCGAAACCTCACCATCCGTCGTACGGATCTCGTAGACGACCGTCGGCGCCGTCGAGATCAGTTCCAAGCCATACTCGCGCTCCAATCGTTCCTGGACGATCTCCAGATGCAACATGCCTAGAAAACCGCAACGGAATCCGAACCCCAACGCTGCGCTGCCTTCCGGCTCGAAGTGCAGCGCAGCGTCATTCAGTCTAAGCTTCTCCAAGGCTTCCCGAAACGCTTCATAATCATCAGATACGATCGGAAATAACCCGGCGAATACTCTTGGCTGGACGCGTTCGAATCCTGGAAGTGGCAACGTATCGATCGCGCCGGTATCACGAATGGTGTCGCCCACCGGCGCACCATTGATCTCCTTTATCCCGGCTATGACGTAGCCGACTTCGCCCGCACTCAAGGCTTCCCGATCGCTCATCTTCGGCGAAAAGACACCCAGGCGGTCTGCCGTATAGCGCCGCTGCGTCGAGAGAATCTCGATCCGCTTCCCGCGAGTCAGCGTACCGTTGATGACCTTGACCAGCGAGACAACGCCGACGTAGGCATCGAACCAGGAATCGATAATCAACGCCTGCAACGGCGCTTCGACGCTGCCCTGAGGGGCCGGAACGGCAGTGATTATTCGCTCCAGCAAATCCTTGACGCCGACACCGGTCTTCGCGCTGATCAGCAGTGCATCCTGCGCTTCGACGCCGATGATCTCTTCGATCTCCTGGATGACTTTCTGTGTGTCGGCCGCAGGAAGATCGATCTTGTTGATTACCGGCAGGACTTCGATGCCCTGCTCGATCGCTGTATAACAATTCGCGACACTTTGTGCCTCAACACCCTGCGCGGCGTCGACGACGAGTAACGCTGCTTCACAAGCTGCTAGTGAGCGTGAGACCTCGTAAGCGAAGTCCACATGTCCGGGGGTGTCGATCAGATTGAGCTGATAGGTATGGCCGTCATCTGCCTCGTAGTTCAAGGAGACGCTCTGCGCCTTGATCGTGATCCCTCTTTCCCGCTCCAGATCCATGGAATCCAGAACCTGATCGGCCATTTCCCGCTCACTCAAGCCCCCACAGATCTGGATTAGACGATCCGCGAGAGTCGATTTCCCATGATCGATATGGGCGATGATCGAGAAATTTCTAGTCCGATTCATAGGACTGAGGACAGCATCTACCGACGTGACCATTCGTGATGTATGGCTGATATTGAGTAAGAAAAAAACAACAAAAGGGGCCGGGTCCCTTTTGTTGCATTATACCCGAGCGCCAATCCCGAGATGTAGGCTAAACCGAAACCAGATAGGCCTCAACGGCCTCGACGTCCAGTGGGTACTCCGACAGTTCCTGCCCGGCGGCAGTGAGTACGGGGATTCTCAACCCATAGAGCTTCTTCAAGTCGCGATCACCGTCGATGTTTACGATCCGAACATCCGCTCTACCCCGAAGCATGGGAACCAGTTCTCGAGCGAGTTCGTCGCAGAGGTGGCATCCCGGTCGACTGTACAGATTCAACGTCTTCACGGGCCCGGAATCGGAATCACCTCGAGTCTCTCCGCCGTCGCAGACTCGAGCTTACGCTGCCATCCCGGTACGAGGACGGAGGCGCCGATCAGACCGAGCAGTGCGCCGCTCAGGCAACTCAGATCGTTATCTCCCACGTATGCGCCTGCCAGGGCACCGACTAACAGCATCGCCCAGGGAAAACCGTGCAGAAGAATTGCACCGAATAGGACGTAACGAGCCGGTAGCGACACCCTAACGGTCTGACCGACCACCAGCCGGGAGGCAGCTCGAAGCCGAAGCGGGCTGTCGACAGGCTTACGGAACCAGGTACAGGAACCCTCACAGCCTCGACACCGGGCCGCCGGGGGAAACTCAACGTCTACGAGACCGTTGGAGTGGATCTCACGGACTCGAGCCCGCGTTGTCATGCACTCCTCGGATCTCATGAGGTTGAAATTTAGAGATGAAACGCCGCGCGCAGTACTCGATTACTGCGCTCTGAGAGAGGTTGCGATCGTTTCGACGGTTCGCCTCGGCACTTCGCCTACAGCAGTGACCTTACGCCCACTGACACTAAGGGAGAATGCGTTTGCGGTACCGACACGGGAGTGACCCTCTACGACATCGGGCTCGCTCTTCGGATCCTCGATAAACACAGATACGATAGCGAGACCGTCAGAATAGACGAGGTGCTCGACGGGATACTGGGACCCGGCGATCGGTCTACTCGTTTCCACGAAGAGCTTGAACCCCTCGGGAACGCTTGCGGCGCGCAGATGAAGGTTGTCTTCCGTCTGCTCTGCCGCGACACGCGGCCGGAAAGTTCTAAACCCCTCGATGTTTATAGAAGGCTCCAACGCCGACCTCGGGATGGAATCCGAGATGTCGAGTTGAGCGAACAGAATCTGCTCCAGGATATTGCCCTGGTCGTCCACGAGCTGCGACTTCAGCGGCATCGCCGTATCCTGATCGAGCCACAGCGTGTAGCCGTAGCGAAAGCCATCTTTCGGCTTGATGCTGACGATCTGCGTCTGACGCTGGACGACTCGGGCGCTCTCGAGGAGGGTAAATTCGTAATGGCGAAGCAGTTCGTCGGAATAGCTCGGTAGCGCCGAGACCAACGGACTCACGTCCCGCCGTTCCTCCAGCAGAACGGCCTGTCGATCCGGAAAAATGCACTGCACTTCGTCCTCATGACGGATGATCTCGCGCGCAACACCATCCAGCGCAATAATACGTTCACTGACGCGTCCGTCTTCGTTGAGATGCGTAATTTGGAGCGTCTCGGCATTACCGCCCTGCATGTGCAGAAACGTGCCCTGATAGCTCAACTCTTCGACGGCATGATTCATCCGCGACAGCCAACTCTGCGCATCCTGAGCAGTGGCCGTCGACGTCGTCAGACAGACGGCGAACCACCCGAGAAGATAAATCAACCCCCGACGCACCATGATCTACTCCACCACAGGCTCGGGGTTGACAGCAATCTGCGTGTCCTGGCCGCTGATGACATTCGAATGGATCGATGTGCGTCCGATGCCGATCGCGTATTGGCCGTGCCGAACCAGATAGTTCGTAAGGCGGGCCGGTGGCTGGATTATCGGCTCAACCACGCCGAGCGTGATAGGGGTTTCCTGCGGAACGACATAACTGGCCGCCTGGCTGCCCGGAGTGGTTATCTGCTGTGCACCGAGGGTCGGCGCCACGTCACCCGGACCGACCTGAGCCGGGTTATACAGCGCCAGAAGCCCCACGACGGCCGCGGCCGCTGCGATACCCGCTCCTAACAGGGGCCGAAGCATGCGCACAGCCCAACCCGGCGCTTCCGTTCGCGCCGCCGGAACCAAACTGACCCCCTCCAGGGTCTGATGCAGCCGATTCCGCAGAATATCCGGGTCGGGGCTGAGCATATCGCCGCGTATGGCGGAGCCTATTGCAGCATAGCGCAGGACCTTCTCACGGGATTCGGGATCGCGCTCCAACCGCCGTACGAGGAACTCGCACTCCTCTGCGGAGAGTTCGTCGTCGGTGAAGGCGGATATTTGATCCTCGATCTTTCCTGACATTTTCAATCTCTAACTACAATAATGGACTGATGCGTTTATCGATCGACTCGCGCGCCCTGAATATCCGTGACCGGACCGTTCCTACCGGGCACTCCATTGTCTGTGCAATCTCCTCGTAGCTCATCCCCTCGATCTCTCGTAGAAGGATGGTGGTTCGCAGATCTTCAGGCAAGTCATGAATCGCCCGATTGACGGTCTGGCGAAGCTCCTCAGACAGCGTCAGCCCCTCCGGGGTATCCAGATCCTTGAGCTTGGCGAAGACTTCATACTGCTCCGGATCCTGCAGATCCAAATCATAGTACGCGGGACGCCGTCCCGCGGCTACCAGGTGGTTCTTTGCCGTATTGATCGCTATTCGATAAAGCCATGTATAGAAAGCGCTGTCGCCGCGAAACGATGGTGCCGCACGATAAGCTTTGAGGAAGGCTTCTTGAGCTACATCGAGCGCTTCGGACGGATCTCTCACGTATCTCATTATCAGCTTGATAATCTTGTGCTGATATTTGATCACCAACAGGTCAAACGCCGACCTGTCACCCCGCTGCACCCGCTTAATCAATGCGAGATCGACCGCACGCTCGCTAGGCGGGCGTGCTGCCGTGGACGCAGCGATATCCTTTTCGATAGACCCCATATAGCACCAAAAGTTCTGTAAATTCGGGGAAGTAGACCGTCCCGAGGGGCTATCTGTGACCGAATTCAACTTAATTAAGTATTCTAACAGCGTAAGCGGCTCATCGCGGGTTGACAGTCCAGGGAAAAAAGGCCGTTTACGGCGCTAAAACGTCGCCGGGAAGTGGCGGCCGCCTGCGAATAGCGGCCTGCAGAGCCCGCCATTCCTGTCTGTCGAGCTGATCGTAGAGCAGCAGAACCCGAATCGCGCCTCTTCCGGCGACGAGCACCAGCCGGATCCACCAGCTCGAGTGCCTCGTTCCCGGCCACAGCGACCAGAAGCATGCAATGGCTTACCCACGTGAGCGGAAGCTCGATGCAACCTGCCGCAGCTACACCGTGCAGTATCCACCACCACCCGCGAAGCAACCGGGAGGGCTTAGGCCGAAGCGTGGAAGTCCGACCTGATTCGGTCGAGTAATCGTTCGAGAGTGGGGTCGACGGCGTCATACCTCCCGAGAAGGTAAGCATGCAAGTCCGGGTCGGGAAGTTCCAGAAGCGCCTGAAATCTGGCCTTATCGTCGGCCGACAAGGAACCGTACGAGGTGCGAAGAAAGCTCGCCAGTATCGCGTCCAGCTCCCGCATTCCTCGTCGACAGCGCCAGCGTAGCTTAGCGACTTCGTCGGGCATATTTTTCGGCTAGTGCCCTGTCCAACGGCGCACTACTGACGCCGCTCGGCCATGAGCTTCTTGATCTCCGCGATCGCCCGACCGGGATTCAGATCCTTGGGGCAGGCGCTCGTGCAATTCAGTATCGTATGACAACGATATAGTCTGAACGGGTCCTCCAATGCGTCGAGCCGCTCCCCGGTGGCCTCATCGCGGCTATCGACGATCCAGCGATAGGCTTGCAGCAATGCTGCCGGCCCAAGATAGCGATCTGAGTTCCACCAGTAGCTCGGGCACGCCGTGGAGCAACACGCGCAGAGAATGCAGGCCGACGGCCCGTTAATCTTCTCCTGATCTTCCTTGGATTGCAGTCGCTCTCGATCCGGCGGGGGCGGCGTTCGAGTCTCGAGCCACGGCTTCACGGATGCATACTGCGCGTAGAAGTTCGTCAGGTCGGGGACTAAATCCTTCACGACCGGCATATGCGGAAGCGGATAGATCTTGACCGGGCCTCTTACGTCATCGATCGACTTCAGGCATGCCAGCGCGTTCGCGCCGTCGATGTTCATGGCGCAGGATCCACAGATGCCCTCGCGGCATGAGCGGCGGAACGTGAGCGTCGGATCGATCTCATTCTTAATCTTGATGAGGGCATCGAGTACCATCGGCCCACAGTAATCCATATCGACCTGATAGGAATCGAGCTTCGGGTTCTCGCCGCTCGTCGGGTCGTAGCGATACACCACGAACTCGCGATTGGTCTTCGCGTCTTCGGCCGCAGGGTAGGCCTGGCCCTGCTTTACCTTGGAGTTTGCCGGAAGACTGAACTTAGCCATTCGATACCCTCTGCTTTTCAATCATCACTGGGAAATTCGGCTGTCATCCTTGCAGGGCACTAGTATGTCCGCGCCTTAGGTGGAATCGCGTCGACTTCGTCGGTGAGCGTGTCCATTTGCACGGCCCGATCGCCGAAACGTACATCCCCGTCATCGCCTACCCATACCAGGGTGTGTTTGAGCCAGTTGTCATCGTCGCGCTCCGGATAGTCCTCGCGGGCCTGCGCTCCCCGGCTCTCCGTCCGGTATGCGGCAGACTTGATGGTTCCCATTGCCTGCGACAGCAAGTTCTCGAGTTCCATAGTTTCAACGAGGTCCGTATTCCAGATCAGCGATCGGTCCGCGACGGACACGTCGGCGAACGAGGCGAAAGTCGGCTCCAGCGCATCGATACCCTCCTGTAACGACTCGCCTGTGCGGAATACGGCCGCGTGATTCTGCATGGTCCGTTGCATCGCCAAGCGTATCTGTGCCGTCGAAGCGGAGCCGCTCGCGTTTCTCAGCCTGTCCACACGCGCTACCACTTCCTCGCCCGCGCCCCTGGCGAGCGGCCGCTGCCCGTCTCCCGGAGTAATGAGTTCCCCGCACCTGAGAGCGGCCGCACGGCCGAATACGACCAGATCGATCAAAGAGTTCGACCCGAGCCGGTTGGCGCCGTGGACCGAGACGCAGCCTGCTTCTCCGACCGCCATGAGCCCCGGGACAATCTGCTCCTCTCCAGCGGCATTCGCGGTGACGGCCTCGCCATGGTAGTTGGTCGGTACGCCGCCCATGTTGTAGTGGACCGTCGGTAGGACCGGTACCGGGTCCTTCGTGACATCGACCCCCGCGAAGATCTTCGTGGTCTCGGCTATTCCCGGCAGGCGTTCCTCGATGACATCCGTGCCCAGGTGCTCCAGATGCAGGTGGACATGGTCCTTCTCGGCACCTACGCCCCGGCCCTCACGAATCTCGATAGTGATCGACCGACTGACGACGTCGCGCGACGCCAGATCCTTAGCATTTGGGGCGTAGCGCTCCATAAAGCGCTCTCCGTCGGAGTTCGTCAGATACCCGCCCTCGCCGCGCACACCTTCGGTAATGAGCATTCCGGGGCCGTAGATCCCCGTGGGATGAAATTGCACGAATTCGAGATCCTGCAACGGCAGGCCGGCTCGAAGCACCATCGCATTACCGTCGCCCGTACAGATGTGTGCGGAGGTGCAGGAGAAATACGCGCGGCCGTACCCGCCCGTCGCAAGTATTACGGTCTGACAACGGAAGCGATGCAGGCGTCCCTCTGCTAGATCCAGGGCGACGACACCACGGCACGCGCCATCCTCCATGATGAGATCGATTGCGAAGTACTCGATATAGAACTCCGCGTTCTGCTTTAGAGATTGCTGGTAGAGCGTGTGTAGCATCGCATGGCCGGTACGATCCGCGGCGGCACAGGTTCGTTGTGCCGTTCCTTCACCAAAGTGCGTGGTCATGCCGCCGAACGAACGCTGATAGATGCGCCCGTCTTCCGTGCGCGAAAATGGCACGCCATAGCGCTCAAGTTCCAGGACGGACGCGGGCGCAACTTTGCACATATATGCGATGGCATCCTGATCACCGAGCCAGTCCGAGCCCTTGACCGTGTCATACATGTGCCAGCGCCAATCGTCCTCGCCCATATTCCCGAGCGCCGCGCTGATACCACCCTGCGCTGCAACGGTATGGCTGCGCGTCGGGAAAACCTTCGAAATGCACGCGGTCGACAGACCCTGTTCGGCGAGGCCTAGGGTTGCTCTCAGACCCGCACCGCCCGCACCGATGACAACGACATCGTAGCTGTGGTCGACGAACTCGTAGTCCTTACTCATCCGATCGCTCCGAGCGACACTTTAAGGACTGCGAAGACACCTCCGACCACAACGGCGATGTGGGCGAACATCGAGAGCACGAGAGCGGGCACCTTCAGGCCGGCGGCGTGGACGTAATCCTCGACGACGATCTGGACTCCGAGCTGCGAATGATAGGTCAACGCCAGCAGCGTCAGAACCATGAGGATGCTCGTGAATGGCGCCTGCAGCCAGTTCACTACCGTCGCAAACTCAAGATCCTCGAGTCCTAGGAACGCGAAAACGAGCCAAAGGCCCAGCAGCGTGAGCGCTGCCGCGGACAGCCGCTGACTCCACCAGTGCCCGACGCCGTCTTTGGCAGAGCCGAGTCCGAGGACACGATTGAGAGGCGTGACGAGACTCACCGACTCCCCCTAGAAGATGGCCGCGAATGAGAACGCGGCGGAAGTGACACAAGCGACCGCGAGGACAATCCATCCGCTCGCCTTGATCTGGCCGACCTCGAACCCGAAGCCGATATCCCACGCGAGATGCCGGATACCATTCGCCAGATGATAGAAAAAAAAGAAACTCCACCCGACATAGCAGATCTTGAACCAGCTAGCCGTGAGTAGGGCTCCAGCCCGATCGTAAGCAGCCGAACCGCCAGCAAGCGAGACGAGCCAATAGACGAGTACGAGCATACCGGCGGAAAGCGCCAGACCCGAGATCCTGTGGAGGATCGATAATACGCTCGTAATCTGCGGCCGATAGACCTGCAGATGCGGCGACAAAGGTCGTTCGACCCTGTCCATAGTGCTCTACCTTCCTAGGGTTAAGCGAGGGCAGCTATGATGCGACCGGCTCTCGCTAAAAGTCGATGCACCGGCCCGCTCGCTCCCAGTCGCCGAAACGCGTCGGCTCAGCGCCCTTCGGGCCACCGATCTCTCGCGGCTTCTTTATCGCGCTATCGAGATCCCGCGAGCCCGTCGCAGTGCGCGCGAAGTCCTCCGCGACCAATTCGGAATCGGGTTTCCGGTCGGCTTCGGCCGATCGTTCCTGCTGCTCCTGCATGCGGGTAAGTCTGCCAGAATTCGCCCGATTCCGCATCCTTCCTATGCGCCAGCCAGATGAATCCTGCCGCCCGGTTACAATAACCGGATCGATCTTGACCCGTCACGATAACCTGATAAAAGGGGTAACTGCGGGCGAGACTGTCAGCCCGGATAACTATGACTCAAGAACACACGCTTTCGCTCGGACCACTCGCCAGATCCGGCTTCATCCGCATCGATGGCGCGGATTCCGGGCGGTTTCTCCAGGGGCAACTCAGTCGAGACGTACAGTCGCTCGGTCCTAGTGACGCACCTCTGGGCGCGTGGCACAGTGCCGCGGGCCGGGCCAAAGCCATCTTTCGAGTACTGCGGCTCCCCGAAGGTTGGCTTCTCGTCACCGATAAGGATCTCGTCACTACCGTCGCCCGCGATCTAGAACGTTTCGTGCTTCGCGATGACGTGCGTATCGGCGGCGCTGGCGATCGATGGCATGCGGTCGCGTTGCTCGGCAACGCCATTGAGTGGCTCCAACGGCACGAGATCGATCTCGGCGACAGCTCGGGTCACCGCGTAACCGTGGACGAACTGCACTGGATACGAATCGGCCCACGTCTCGTTCAGGTCGTCGGCTCGAAGAAATCGATCGGGCAACTCGAAGCCGAGTTTCCCTCTGACGCTAACGATGCGATCGCACTCGAGGAGATTTCGCTCGGTCTACCGCAAGTCACTCCGGAGTTACAGGATCGCTTCATTCCGCAAATGCTGAACCTCGATATCCTCGGTGCGCTCGATGAACACAAAGACTGCTATCCGGGACAGGAGATCATTACGCGCACGCAGAATCTCGGCACGGTGAAACGGCGCATGCTCAGATTCTCCGCCGGAACGAGTCGCAACCCCGCGATCGGATCTGTGTTGCTGGACGATACAGGCGCACCTGCCGGCAACATCATTCGATCATCGGCAGCCACGGGTAGGCTCGAGATCCTGGCAGTCACGCGACTCGATCGTTTGGGTCATCGGCTCTTCGCCGAAGCCGCCCCGAGCGTGCCGCTGAGGCAGGAGCCTTTACCTTATGAGAGCGAACTCAATCTCCCGCCTCCGGCTTGAGATGAGGGAACAACAGGACATCGCGAATCGACGCTGAATCAGTCAACAACATCACCAGACGATCGATACCTACGCCTAAGCCGGCGGCTGGTGGCAACCCGTACTCCAGCGCACGAATATAGTCTGCATCGTAGAACATCGCTTCCTCGTCTCCCAGGGATTTCGCCTGCGCCTGCGCTTTGAAACGCTGCGCCTGCTCTTCCGGGTCGTTCAATTCGGAAAAGCCGTTCGCGATCTCTCGGCCACCGATGAAGAGCTCGAATCGCTCGGTTAGAAAAGGATCGGCGTCGCTACCGCGGGCTAACGGCGACACTTCCGCGGGAAAGTGAGTTACGAAAACCGGTCCGCTCAACTGATGCTCGACCGTTTTCTCGAATAGCTCGATCTGTAACTTGCCGGCGCCAAAATCTGGGCGGACTTCGATGTCGTGCTCCTCACAAGCGCGCCGCAGGACTTCGATATCGCGCAAGTCTTTCTCGCTCAATCCGGGATTGAAGCGGACGAGAGCCTGCTCGATCGTGATTTCCTCGAACGTACCGGCCAGACTGAACTCCTGCCCCTGGTACTCCAGGACGTCCCGGCCGAGTAACGCCCGAGCGGCCTCGCGGATCAGATTCTGAGTCAGCACGATCAAATCTTCGTATCCCGCGTAGGCCTGGTACAACTCCAGCATTGTGAACTCGGGGTTGTGCTGCGTCGACGTGCCTTCGTTGCGGAAACTCCGGTTGACCTCGTAGACGCGCTCCATGCCACCGACCAACAATCGCTTCAGGTATAGCTCGGGTGCGATGCGTAAGAAAAGATCCATATCCAACGCGTTATGGTGCGTAACGAACGGTCGCGCCAATGCACCACCTGCAATCGGTTGCATCATCGGTGTCTCGACCTCGGCGAAACCCAGCGCGTCGAGAAAGGATCGAATGAAGCGAATCAGATCGATGCGAATAGCGAAAACTTCACGCGTCTTTTCACTGACGATCAGGTCGACATACCGTTGCCTCAGCTTCAGTTCCTGATCGGATATGCCGTGCCATTTATCGGGCATCGGGCGCAGAGATTTAACGAGCAACCGCAGTTCATCGGTTCGAACGGACAGTTCTCCGGTCTTCGTCTTGAACAAGGGCCCCACGGCACCAATGATGTCTCCGACGTCCCAGGACTTGAGTTCCTGATAGATCTCTTTCGAGATACGGTCACGTTCTACGAACAGTTGCAGCTGACCGGACCGATCCTGAATCTTGAGAAAACTGACCTTTCCCATGACACGCCTGGCCATCATTCGGCCCGCAACGTGCGCAACAGGCGCCTCCGCCTCGAGAGACTCGGCACTGTGCTCTCCATAAGCCGCGTGCAGTTCACCGGCGATCAGATCACGGCGAAAATCGTTCGGAAACGCGACGCCGTTCTCGCGCAGCCTGTCGAGCTTCTCGCGCCGTTCCGCGATAAGTCGATTCTCATTCTGTTCGCTGTTCTCAGCCATCTACCTATAGTCCTTGCTTCAAGCTCTCCTCGAGAAAATTATCGATCGCACCATCCAAAACGGCACTGGGATTGCCGCTCTCGAAACCAGTCCGCAGGTCCTTGATTCGAGACTTATCGAGCACGTAGGACCGGATCTGGCTGCCCCATCCTATATCAGCCTTGCTGTCCTCGAGCGCATCGGCTTCGTCCCGTCGTCTCTGCTGCTCCTGCTCGTAGAGCTTCGCCTTGAGTTGTCCCATCGCGGTCGACCGGTTCTTATGCTGCGATCGATCATTCTGGCACTGGACGACGATACCCGATGGGAGATGCGTGATTCGAACGGCCGATTCGGTCTTGTTGACGTGCTGTCCACCGGCGCCGCTCGCTCGATAGACGTCTATTCTCAGATCGCTGGGATCGATGTCGATATCGATGTCGTCTTCGAGTTCGGGGGAGACGAATACGGCAGCGAATGAGGTATGGCGGCGATGCCCCGCGTCGAAAGGCGATTTTCGAACGAGCCGATGCACGCCCGTCTCAGTGCGCAACCAACCAAAGGCATAGTCACCGGAAAACCTCACCGTTGCGCTCTTGATGCCCGCGATATCCGCCGGTGAGAGCTCGAGAATTTCCGCATCGAACCCGCGCGATTCGGCCCAGCGCAGATACATCCTAAGCAGCATCTCGGCCCAATCCTGAGCTTCGGTACCCCCCGAGCCGGCCTGCACGTCGAGATACGCATTATGCTGGTCCATCTTGCCGGCAAACATGCGGCGGAATTCGAGTACCTCGATTTCCCGATCGACCTTCTGGACGTCTCTGGCCACGTCCGCGAACGTGCCGGCATCGTCCTCTTCCTCGGCGAGGGAGATAAGCTCCTCCGCTTCGGCCAGCGTCGTTCGAAACTGATCCAGAGAGCTGACGATTGCCTCTAGCGACGCGCGTTCCTTACCGAGCGCCTGGGCGCGATCCGGGTCGCTCCAGACGTCCGGACTCTCCAACTCTTTGTCGACTTCCTCCAGGCGCTCACGCTTTCCATCGTAGTCAAAGATACCCCCTGAGAGCATTACAGCGCTCCTGGAGATCGGAAATCATGGCGTTGATCTGATTAGGTTCCATCTCGAGCGTCTAGCGACCCGGCAGTTGGCGGCGAATGATAACGTAGTCGGCTCACCCCTCCCACACCAAGTCAGCGTGCCGTCGGCGCCGCATCGGATTGTATATGCTCGACGACAAGCTGAATCGGAGGACCGGAATAGTAGTCATTGAGTCCCAACCTGTACACGAGTCTGAGCACATCGCCCTCAAACCAGCCTTCGGGATGACAATTGAATGCGATTGCTTCGAATCGTGGCTCTGCATCCGGCAACTTGACCGTCATCTTGAGGTGCCTGTCGCCCACGATGCGCTGGCGAAGCAACTCGAACGTTCCCTCGAATAGCGGCTCGGGAAATCCCTGGCCCCATGGGCCTGCGTCCTTCAACAGCCCAGCGACCTCCGCGGTCAGGTCTTCGGCCCTTAACTCACCATCGGTCAGTATCCGCTGCGCAAGTTGCTCCGGGCCGAGGCGTTCGGTACCCAAGCGTTCGATCGCCGCTTGAAAGGCTTCGAGGCCCGCCGAATCCAACGATAGACCGGCAGCCATCGCGTGGCCGCCAAACCGCAAGATCAGGCCTGGAACCGCCGCGTCAACGTCGGCCAGTGCATCGCGCAGATGAAATCCGGGTACGGAACGCCCGGAACCCTTGAGTGCCCCGGATTCGGTTGATGCGAAAGCAAATACCGGCCGGTGGCACCGGTCTTTGATTCGAGAAGCCACGAGACCAACGATGCCCTCATGCCAATCCTCGCGATACAAGCAGACCACAGGCGGCAATCCGCCGGTATCTAGCAGCTCTTCGGCCTCGACGAGTTTCGCAGCCTCCAGCCGCATTCGTGCCTCGATAGCGCGGCGCTCACGATTCAAGGCATCGAGCTGCGTCGCTAACGCCAGCGACTCCTGGTCTGACGTACTGATCAGGCAGCGCACACCTACGGTCATATCGTCGAGCCGACCGGCCGCGTTCAGACGTGGAGCGATCTGGTAAGCCAGCGTCGCCCCGGTGACTTCCACGAGGGCAGTCGGGCTGATCTGGAAGAGGGCACGCAGTCCGGGGCGGCAGTGACCGGCTCTGATTCGACGCAGGCCGGCGTCGACGAGAATCCGATTACTGTGATCCAAAGGCACTAGATCCGCGATCGTGCCGAGAGCAACCAGATCGAGGTACTCCACGACGCGCCCGGGTTCGCCAAGTTCTTTTCCCAGCGCGGCCAACAGGTAGAAAGCGACCCCCACGCCGGCGAGGTTTTTGCCTGCGAAATGATCGCCGGGAAGATTTGGGTTGACGATCGCGTTCGCGGCCGGCAACTCGGCACCCGGCAGATGGTGATCCGTGATCAGCACGTCCGCACCGGCCGCACGAGCCGCCTCGACGCCGTCGATACTCGTCACACCGTTGTCAACGGTCACGATCAGATTCGGCGCACGGCCACTGAGTCGGGCAACGACCTCCGGTGTCAGTCCGTAGCCGAGTTCGAACCGGTCGGGGATAAAGAACCCCACGTCCGTAAAACCAAGATCGCGCAGGCATAGATACACGAGTGCGGTACTGGTCGCACCGTCGGCGTCAAAGTCGCCTACTATAATCACGCGTCCATCGCGATGCCGGCAGAGTAGCTCGACGGCACGACCGAGCGCATCGAACTCGCCGACCGGGCGCAAACGGCTAAGGTCGAGTTCGAGTTCCGCCGGTGACGCAATCGCGCGGCTGGATAGGACTTGCTGCAGGACCGGATGAACTTCGCTCGGCCAGCGCCAGCCTTCTGATCCTGGAACTCTGTCCCGACGCTGGATGATGGGCATCGGCTATGACCTCAGCCACACGGCGGCGGCCAGCCGCTTATAATCAATCATCGGCCGGCCCAATATTAGAGGAACCTTTGAAACTCACGCTCGAAACCTCTGATGTCAACCTCATTCGCGCCTGGGAGCCGGACGCTGTACGCGTCGGCGAAAAATGGCTCCGCGGTCATTTGATTCTATCCTCTCAGCACATCATTCTAGACTGGGTAGTTTCCGCTCCAGGTTCGCTACAGGCACAGGATCTCAGGCCGGCGATCGATCTCGATCCCGAGGTCATTCTACTCGGGACCGGCAGGCGTCTGTCGCTGCCCGATATCGACTTGATGTCCAAACTCGCGGCACAGGGAATCGGACTCGAAATCATGGACACGCCGGCCGCCTGCCGCACGTATAACGTCTTGATTCATGAAGGCCGGGAGGTTGTCGCAGCGCTATTCGTCGGGTGAACCCGCGACGTGATACTAGCGTGGCAAATGCCTAAGCGGGTCCACCGGGGAGCCATTGCGTCTGATCTCGAAGTGCAGTTGCGGCAACTGGTCCGGCCCAAACCCCATTTCCGCGATCGATTCTCCCCGCTCCACCGTATCTCCTTGTCCGACGATGAGCCTGTCATTGTGGCCATAGGCGCTGAGATAGGTGTCGTTATGCTTGATGATCAACAGCTGCCCATAACCGATCAGCCCGTTGCCCGCGTAGACGACCTGTCCGGACGCGGCTGCGTGAATGGTTTGACCTAGTGAACCCCCGATCCCGATACCGTTTCCCAGTCCGGTATCGGCACCGAAGCTCTGCACTAAATTGCCTTCGACAGGCCATTGCCACATCGGTGGCGGAAGCGTCGGTGCCGGGGGAAGCGATTGGTTTGTGGTACTCGTGGAACTCGTTGGCATGGGGCGGGAAGCGATGCCCGCGCGCAGGTTGAGGCGTTGGCCGACATAGATCAGGTCCGGGTCGCTCAGACGATTCACTCGCGCGAGTTCCTGGTAGTCAAGCCCGTACCGCCACGCAATCGTGTATAGCGTCTCACCGGTTTGGACGATGTGGGTCCTCGCTTCATAGCTTACGAGAGAACTCGTGCAGCCACCGACCGCCAGCAGAATGATGCCGGCAGCGAGCAACAGAGTGCCTGATCGAGGAGCCCGATGTGCATGAAGTTGCCTGCGCATCGCCGCACAGACCGATTAATGCAGTCGAAGAAACAACACTACCGCCACACCGAGCACGACAACCAGCCACCCGATGGTATCGACATTCGCACGCAACCGACGTTGCATGGGCTCGCCGCCCCAACGGATCAGGCCCGCGACGAGGAAAAATCTTCCCCCCCGGCCGATCATCGAAGCTAGAATGAATGCGGGCAGCAACATATGCAGAGCGCCGGCCGCAATCGTAAATATCTTGTACGGTATCGGCGAGAAACCCGCGGCTAGAACGGCGAGGAATCCCCACGTGACGAACCATTCCGTGGATCGAATATAACTGTCCCAGTAGCCGACCGATCTGAGTAACGGCTCGACGGTGTCCAGTGCCACCCAGCCGATGACATACCCCG
>CAYXNS010000018.1:0-45009 GCA_964466315.1 uncultured Gammaproteobacteria bacterium | reverse complement strand
GATCTGAGTAACGGCTCGACGGTGTCCAGTGCCACCCAGCCGATGACATACCCCGCAAGGCCTCCGACGACCGAAGCGACCGTAGTCAGAAAAGCGAAACGCCAACCTCGCTTCGGCTGTGCGAGAGTCATCGGAGCAAGCATGACATCAGGTGGAATCGGGAAAAACGACGATTCCGCAAAACTCAAGCCCACGAGATAACGCTCGGCATGGGGATGTTTAGCCCATAGTAGGACGTGGTCGTAGAGTGCCGAAAAGACCTTCAACGTTTAATTCCCCCCACAAGTGGCACGAAGCTTACGAGCCCCAGTTCCCTCTGCTTGAAATCATCGCCCTCGCGTGTAATGCAAATGAGCCCCTGCCCGCCGCGACCGCCTACCGGAATGACCAATCGGCCTCCATCCGCGAGCTGCGCTAACAACTCCTGGGGAATTTCCTGCGGAGCCGCCGCGACGATGATGCCGTCGAACGGAGCCTGACTTTGCCAGCCTCGCCAACCGTCCGCACATCGTAGCGTCACATTATTGATATCCAGCGACCGCAGCCGCTCGCTGGCACGTTGAAATAACGGACGGATACGCTCCACGCTGTAGATGCGCTGCGCGAACGGAGCGAGTACCGCAGTCTGGTAACCGCAGCCGGTCCCTACCTCCAATACTTTGCCGATTTTCTCCCCTGGCGGCAGATCCCGAATCAAGGCGTCCGTCATGACGGCAACGATATAAGGCTGTGAGATTGTCTGCCCGAAGCCAATCGGTAGCGCCGTATCTTCATAGGCGCGACTGGCCAACGCCTCATCGACGAACAGGTGCCGAGGCGTAGCACGGATACGTTCCAGCACAGCCTCGTTCGCGATCCCCTCCGTTCTGAGCCGTTCGATCAGGCGATCCCTGGTGCGGGCGGACGTCATTCCGATGCCGCTTTGCCGCTGTTGATCCATCTAGAGCGTACGCAGCCACGTCTCGACGGCGTCGATCGCGGAATGGTCGGTGAGATCGACCTTGATCGGGGAGACGGAGACCCAACTGTTTGCAACGGCGTGAAAATCGGTGCCGGAACCGACATCCTGCCCTTCTCCGGCGGGGCCGACCCAGTAAATGGGCATATCCTTCGGGTCCCGTGTCTGAATCACGGGCTCCGATTTGTGCCGAAACCCGAGACGGGTCGAACGAGTGCCCCGGATGGAGCGTTCGGGTAGGTCCGGTACGTTGATGTTCAGAATCGTGTCGCCCGGCAACGGATCATGCTGCATACGGGCTACACACTGGCGAATCACGGTAACTGCGGTAGAAAAATTCTGACCGTCGCCGAGAACCAGAGAGACCGCAAGCGCCGGAAGACCTAAGAATCTGCCTTCCATCGCAGCCGCAACAGTGCCCGAATAGAGAACATCGTCACCGAGATTGGCGCCGTGATTGATACCGGAGATGACCATATCGGGCTCGTCGGACAAGAGCCCGGTGATGGCCACATGTACGCAGTCCGTTGGCGTACCATTGACGTAGTAGACACTGGGTTCCGCCTGCTCCACCCTGAGCGGAGAATCCAGCGTCAACGAGTTGCTCGCGCCGCTACGGTTACGATCCGGCGCGACGATCGTCACATCGGCCAGTTCCGCCAGCCCATCGGCCAGCATACGTAGCCCCCGAGCTTGGTAACCGTCGTCATTGGAGAGCAGGATTCGCACGTGCCGGTCCCTGGAATCGCCACGAATCCTGTAACTATACTGGAAGCCTCTGGTCAAAAGGAGCCGCTGAAGTGACGAGTGAGAAGGATCGAGACGCGTTCGCGAAAGCCATGGAGGGCGTGAAACCTCTGGAACAGGTCGAGCGAGCGCCATCTCCAAAACGACCACAGGCCAAAGCACGAAATAGCAGAGCGGCGCGCGATGCGTTACTCGCGGAAAGCTTGAACGGCCCGGGTGGTGATGGACTGGACGCTATCGAGCAGCTCGGTGAGGAGATCGCATTCAGGCGCCCCGGTCTGGCGGAGAAGACATTTCGGCAACTACGGAGAGGGCGGTTCAGTGTCGAAGCAGAGGCCGATCTGCACGGTCTGACGGTCAGCCAGGCAAAACTGTTGTTACGGGAATTTATCGGCGAGTCCGCACAGCATGGGCTCGGGTGCGTGCGTGTCATCCATGGTAAGGGATTAGGCTCGGGGCCTGGCGGCCCGGTCCTGAAGGGCAAGGTCCAGCGTTGGCTGGCGCAGTGGGACGAGGTGCTGGCCTTTGTCACCGCAAAGGCGCGCGACGGCGGCAGTGGCGCGGTATACGTCCTTCTCAGACGACGCTGAGGAAAAAAGGGCCGAATAAAAGGGGGCTTTTTTTCGGCTGTTCCTACTGGTCGCCGGGCGGCGAGGCACGGTAGGGCGTAACCTGATAGAAAGTCTCACCGTCGGCGATCATACCGAGTTCCGTTCGCGCGCGTTCTTCCGCGGCGGCAAGCCCGTTCTTCAGGTTGAGTACCTCAGCCTCCAGCGCAGCATTGCGCACGGCAAGCGCTCGATTCTCTTCGGAGCGCTCGAGAACCTGACTGTCGAGACGGCGTACTTCTCTTAAGCCATCGTCCGACAACCACAAGCGCCCCTGCAGGAGCGCTAAGGCAAGAAACAGTGCGAGCAGCAAAATTCGCATTACGTCCCCTAAAGCGCAATCGGAAATGCGTCGGCGCCAGCATAATGTGCACCGTCACCCAGCGCCTTCTCGATACGCAGTAGCTGATTATACTTCGCCAGACGATCCGATCGGCATAGTGAGCCCGTTTTGATCTGCGTCGCTGTGGTCGCGACCGCGATATCCGCGATCGTCGTGTCTTCCGTCTCCCCCGACCGATGCGAAACCACGGCCGAGTAATCTGCTTCGGTCGCCATCTCGATGGCCTCGAGCGTCTCGGTCAGCGTACCTATTTGGTTCGGTTTGACGAGAATGCTGTTCGCAATCTTCTGCTCGATTCCTTTCGCGAGTATGTCGGTATTCGTGACGAACAAATCGTCGCCAACGAGTTGAATCGAGCCACGCAGGCGCTCGCTCAGTAGCCGCCAGCCTTCCCAGTCATCTTCCGCCATTCCATCCTCGATCGAGATGATCGGGTAGCGGGCGATGAGGTCCTCGAGATACTCGGAAAATGCCGCCGGGTCAAAATGCCGAGCTTCGGAGTTGAGGTGATACTGGCCATCGGCGAAGAACTCGGAACTTGCGACATCCAGCCCCAGATAGATCTCCCGCCCCAGTGTGTAACCCGCTTTCTCGACCGCCGAAGCGATCGTCTGAAGTGCTGCTTCGTTCGACTCCAGGTCAGGCGCGAAGCCGCCCTCGTCGCCGACGGCAGTGTTGAGGCCACGTTGATTCAAGACGGCTTTGAGCGCGTGAAAGATCTCTGTCCCGTATCGCAGCGCTTCCGAGAAGCTCGGAGCACCGACCGGAAGAATCATAAACTCTTGAATATCAACGCTATTATCCGCATGGGCACCGCCATTGATGATATTCATCATCGGTACCGGCACCACGTACCCGTCGAGATTCGTCAGATAGCGATATAGCGCTAGGCCCTGTTCCGAGGCAGCAGCCCGCGCGTTTGCCAGCGAGACCGCTAGCAGGGCATTAGCACCGAGTCGCGACTTGTTCGGTGTTCCGTCAAGCGCCAGCAACTCTCGATCCAGTGCTTCCTGTTCGGCCGTCTCCGTGCCGATAACCGCTCCTCGAATTTCGGTATTAACGTGCGCTACGGCCTTTGTGACTCCTTTACCCAGGTACCGGTCGGTATCTCCATCGCGTAACTCCACGGCTTCCCTTGCACCGGTCGAGGCGCCGGAAGGTACCGCTGCGCGGGCGATCGTACCCGACTCTAGTTCGACCTCCGCCTCTACCGTCGGATTTCCGCGTGAGTCGAGTATTTCGAGTCCTCGAACATCCCTGATCTTGCTCATTGCTGCTCCTGCATCGCTCACCTAGCTATTAACTTCGAATTTCTCCCGGTCGGGTGAGGCCGTCGAGATCGGCGGGTAATAGAGACAAACGGTATGACGTCCGCGGCGCGGCCGCATACGTCACGCGCCCGCAGCTCGCGGAAGTTTAAGTCCCTGGCAGGCTCGAGCTGCGGTTACGAAACTCGTAAATAACGGATGCCCGTTGCGCGGGTTCGAGGTAAATTCGGGATGGAACTGGCACGCGAGAAACCACGGATGATCCGTTAGTTCGACGACTTCGACTAAGCCGTCTTCGGAGCGCCCGGAGAACTTGAGCCCAGCGCTTTCGAGCTGCTCGATGTAGCCGTTGTTGAACTCGTAACGGTGGCGGTGACGCTCGAGTATCGTGTCTGTTTTATAGGCGTCGTGCGCCAGACTACCGGCAGTCAGGTGGCACGACTGTGCCCCGAGACGCATACTGCCGCCGAGATCGGAGTCCTCCGAACGCTCTTCGGTCACACCGGTTCGATCCTGCCACTCCGTTATGAGTGCGATCACCGGATGTGGCGTCGACGGCTCGAACTCCGTGGAGTGAGCGCCCTTGAGCCCCGCCGCATTCCGTGCAAACTCGATGACCGCCACCTGGAGCCCGAGACAGATCCCGAGATACGGAATACCCTTCTCTCGCGCCAGCTTCACCGCCTGGATCTTTCCCTCGATCCCGCGTTCACCGAATCCTCCTGGAACCAGAATCGCATCAACATCGTTGAGACCGGTGAGGCCATTCTCCTCGAGGTTCTCGGATTCGACATACCGGATTTTCACACGGGTCCGTATGTGTATCCCGGCGTGCAGCAACGCTTCGGTCAGCGAGATATACGCATCCTTGAGATCGACGTACTTGCCGACCATCGCAATATTGACCTCTGCCTCCGGGTGTTCCCGCGCGTCGACCACAGCCTGCCACTCGTCGAGATTCGCGGCCTGGCCGTCAAGCTTGAGCTTGTCGATGACGATATCGTCGAGACCCTGTTCATTCAGCATTAGCGGAATCTTGTAGAGATCGTCGACATCGACCGCGGAAACAACGGCCCGTTCCTCCACATTCGTAAACAGCGCAATTTTGGCCCGCTGCTCCGCCGGCAACGCTTTCTCGGACCGGCACACGAGAATATCCGGTTGAATTCCGATTGACCGAAGCTCCTTGACCGAGTGCTGCGTAGGCTTGGTCTTGATCTCCGACGAGGCTGCAATAAAGGGTACGAGAGTCAGGTGAATATAGATCGCACGCTCCCGGCCAAGCTCTATGCCCATTTGACGTATGGCTTCGAGAAACGGCAACGATTCGATATCGCCAACGGTGCCGCCGATCTCTACCAGGCACACATCTGCATCGCTCGCGCCGCGCTGCACGCTCCGTTTGATCTCATCAGTAATATGCGGGATTACCTGGACGGTTGCACCCAGATAATCGCCACGCCGCTCCTTGGCGATGACGTTGCTGTAGATTCGGCCGGTCGTAAAGTTGCTGTCGCGGCTGGTCTTCGAGCCCACAAAGCGCTCATAGTGGCCAAGATCCAGATCCGTCTCGGTGCCGTCCTCGGTTACGAATACTTCACCATGCTGGAACGGGCTCATCGTCCCGGGATCGACGTTAATGTAGGGATCGAGCTTCATGAGACGGACCGTCAGGCCACGCGTCTCGAGGATCGCTCCCAGGGAGGCGGCCGTAATGCCCTTGCCTAAGGATGAAACGACACCGCCGGTGATGAATATAAATCGCGTCATGAACCGTCCCTGATGGTCGCGAATAGCATGGAAGTCATGGTCAGACCCAGACCTTGGATCTGTCTACGACACCTGAGTCCGCTCGGTTGGTGTATAGAAGACGGTATTACAAGCTACCAAAACTGCACGAGCAGCGCCACTACTCCGATCTCGGGCACCGTTGCATCACGCACGGCGGTGAAATCAATCGATCGGCGGGTGGTCGCTCCAGCTCACTTGCCAGACCGGGCCGGTGGCCTCCACTTGCCGGATTTCGTCGCTCAACCAAAGATCTCCGACGGCAACCAGGCTCGAGTCGCGGTAAAGCAGCGGAATACGCGCGCGCATCCAAGGCACGATGCCCGCGAGCTGCAGCCATTTCTTCAGCTTACGCGAGTGGGCTTCGTGCAATGGCTTGAAGCGCTCGCCACCGACTCGAAATCGAACCGTCAAGCCCTGTTGCGCCCAGCTGTCGGGCAGCCCGAGGCTATCGGTCGGGCGAAGCTCGAGCCTGCCCTCGGGCCCCTCCCATGGCACATCTCGATCCAGCCGGCCCTGATAGTCCGGGCCCGAGTTCGGCGCCATCGGCCTGAACAGGTAGAGCCGGCCACGGTAGATTCGACTCTCGGCGCCGGGCCAGCAAACCCGCGTCTGCGCATCCGGACGCGTGACGTCGATTGCGGCCAGCAGCTCCCGAAGTTGGGCCGCGCTCGGAACCGGCAAACCGAGCTCCGAGATCAGATGTCGGATCAGATTCGCGCGCCGCGCCGACGTCAGCTCACGCAGATAGTCCTGTGAGACCCATCCGGGCGACTCGATGCGGACCGCGTCCTGCGATGCGACGGCCTCGAGTATCTCCTGAGCGTCTCTCATCTGCTGCGCCGCTCTTCCCGCCGTTGTCGCGGCACCGGGCCAGCGGCTGCGCAGGCGCGGAATGACCTCGCGCCGCAGATAATTCCGATCGAAGCGCGCCTCCGCATTCGTCGGATCTTCTACCCAGACTAGACTCCACTCCTTACCAACAGCCTGAATCTCTGCTTTTGAGATCGCGAGCATGGGTCGCCCGAGATAGCCGGGACCGAAGTCGGCAAACGGTTCGATACCCCGGAGACCTTTGACACCGCTTCCACGAAGTAGGCGCAGCAGGATCGTCTCTAACTGATCGTCGCTGTGATGCGCCGTAAGCAGCAGTTCACCGGACCGCATCATGCCCGCAAGCGCCGCATAGCGGGCTTCACGTGCGGCCTCCTCGAGACTTTTGCGAGCCACCTTCTCTATCGAGACATTCCGACTGGCGCAAGGAACCCCCAATCCGGTCGCGATCTCCTGGCAGTGCGCCTGCCAGTTATCCGAGTTGGGGTGTAGCCCATGATCGATATGCAGAGCGCGGACAGGCCTGCCAAGCTCGAGTTTCGCGAGCGCTGCCAGCAACACACTCGAGTCCAGGCCGCCGCTGAACGCCACTGCGATACCAGGCGCGTCGGGCGGTACCGGGAACTTCTCCAGCGCTAACTCAATTTTTCCGAGGAACGGTTCCATAGCGCGAACGACGTCAGCGAAGTAGATCAGGAATCCACGGGCAACAGTGAGACGCCGGTGTTCGCGTTCTCATCTCGGCGCACTCAACCCTCGTGGTAGACCCCATACGCAGCCAGGCGATTGCGGCGCTGCTCGATTAATTGTTCCGTCGACAGAGGCTGGATCTCCGACAGCGCCGTGAGCAGCGCGTTCTTTACCGCCTCCGCCATTGCCTTCGGATCTCGGTGCGCCCCGCCCAAGGGCTCCGGAATGATCTCGTCCACGAGACCGAGCTTCTGCAAGCGCTCCGCGGTGATACCCAACGCCTCGGCAGCAGCCTCCGCTTTCTCAGGGCTCTTCCATAGAATCGAGGCGCAACCTTCAGGCGAGATGACCGAATAGATCCCGTACTGAAGCATCAATACGCGGTCCGCAACGCCGATGGCGAGGGCGCCACCAGAGCCCCCTTCGCCGATAACGACGCCGACGATGGGCGTCTTGAGGCCGGCCATGACGAGCAGATTTCGTGCGATCGCCTCGCTCTGCCCCCGCTCCTCGGCCCCCATTCCTGGATAAGCGCCCGGAGTATCGATGAGACTGACGACCGGCAGGTGAAACTTCTCGGCCAGCCTCATCAAGCGCAGCGCTTTTCGATAGCCTTCGGGTCTCGCCATACCGTAGTTACGCCTGACCCGCTCTTTGGTATCGCGGCCCTTCTGGTGACCAACAATCACTACGGGTTGTCCCTCCAGGCGACCGATTCCGCCGACCAATGACTCATCGTCGGCGTACATTCGGTCGCCGTGCAGTTCCTGAAAATCCGAAAAACAATGTCGAATGTAGTCCAGGGTGTAGGGCCGAAGAGGGTGTCGCGCGAGCTGGGCGATCTGCCAAGCGGATAGCTTCGCGAAGATATTCTGCGTCAGCGCATCGCTCTTTCGCCGCAGGCGAGCGATCTCCTCGCCGATATTCAGCTCGGAGTCGTCGCCGACGAACTTGAGCTCGTCGATCTTGGCCTCTAACTCCGCGACCGGTTGCTCGAAATCGAGAAACTTCAGATCCATATGATGACCTTACCCTCAGGGCCCGAAAGCTGACAAGTTTGCTGCGGTGTTCGCGACGAGACCGTCGCTCTAGGAGAGGTGTCTCGGGTAGTGAATCGAGTAGCGCTCCTCACCGATGAGCTGTGTCAGCCGCTCTCGGAGTTCCCGAGTCGGCTTGACGGTCCAGCCTTCTCCGAATGTGAGCGACGCGGTCGCGTCGGGGCCCGCGTACTCCACACAAACCTCACACTGTCCCTGCGTAAACGGCTGCAGCGTCTCGCGCAGGCTGCGTACGAACTCTTGACCCTGTTCCTCGGATGACCAACGAATAGTCAGCCGCCGGGCATATTCCTCGATCGCATCATCGACAGAGCGCAGACTCTTGGCCGTCACCCGCCACGCGTTCAAGAAGTCGTCGAAGCGTAGTTGGCCATCCACGACGAGCACCGCATCCTTCGTAACGAGTCGACCGTACTGTGCGTAGACGTCTTCGAATAGCGTCACCTCGATACGATCCGTGTTGTCGTCGAGGCGCACCGAGACCCGATTGCCACGGCGCGAGATATCCGTGACGAGTCCCGCAATGTTGACTTCTTTCCGGGTGCGAAACTCGCCGCCGTCGCTCGGCAACGCACCCGTGACCTTAGCTATAGAACCGTGCGTAAAATGGCTGCAGTGCTCCGCATACTGGTCGAACGGATGACCGGTCAGATAGAGACCGAGACTCTCTCGCTCCGCAGCGAGCCGTTCACGCTCATTCCACTCGGGTGTTGGCGTCAGCAGAGTGTCGAGGCCGGCATCATCGTCTTGTTCCGCGAACAACGCGGTCTGCCCCGCTGCCATCGCATGCGCCGAACGCTCCGCGAGCCGCAAAGCGTTCGGGATGGAATTCAACAAAGTCGCCCGATTGGCGCCCAAGCTGTCGAGCGCACCCGAGCGCGCCAGCGCCTCCAACACACGCCGATTGATCTTTTGCTGATCGATACGACGACAGAAATCGAGCAGATTCCGGAACGAACCTTGAGCGTCCCGCTCCCTGACGATACCCTTGATGGCGCTCCGTCCAACGCCCTTGATCGCGCCGAGGCCATAGATGATCGAGCGACTGTCTCCAACGGTAAACTCGTAGGCAGAAACGTTCACATCGGGCCGCTGTAAAGCGATTCCCATCTTCTTGCAATCGTCTTTGAGCAGGTCGAGCTTGTCCGTATTGTCCATATCCGCGGTCAACACGGCCGACATAAAGGCCTCGGGGTGCCGCGCCTTGAGCCAGGCCGTCTGGAAAGCGATGAGTGCGTACGCCGCCGAATGCGATTTATTGAAACCGTAACCTGCGAATTTCTCCATTAAATCAAATACATAACTAGATTTACGTTCGTCCATTCCCTTCCGCGAGGCACCCGCAAGGAAAATCGAACGCTGCTGCACCATTTCCTCCGGCTTTTTCTTCCCCATCGCTCGCCTGAGTAAATCGGCACCACCGAGCGAATAGCCCGCCATGACCTGGGCGATCTGCATAACTTGTTCCTGGTAGAGAATAACGCCATAGGTCGCTTTCAGGATCGGCTCCAGCGTTGGATGGAAATAATCGATGGGCTCGTGGTTGCGCCCGTGCTTGCGGTTGATGAAATCCTCCACCATGCCGGACTGCAACGGGCCGGGACGAAACAGCGCGAGGATAGCGACGAGGTCCTCGAAATGATCTGGCTGCAGCCGCTTGATGAGATCCCGCATTCCCCGCGACTCCAACTGGAACACCGCTGTAGTCTGACAGCTCTTCAGAAGCTCGTATGCCGCGGGATCGTCCAACGGAATTTCAGCAATATCGATGGGCTCGAGGTTCTCCTCCCGGCGCTCGTCGTTGATGAATCTGACTGCCCTGTCGACGATCGTGAGCGTCTTCAGCCCCAGGAAGTCGAACTTCACGAGCCCGATCGCCTCAACGTCGTCTTTATCGAACTGGGTCAGCATACCACCGTCAGGCTCGCAGTAGAGCGGCATGAACTCCGTCAGCGGTGCGGGCGCGATCACGACACCACCTGCGTGAGTCCCTGCGTTACGCACGAGACCTTCGAGCGGCCTGGCGAGATCTATCAGCGCGCGAACCTCGTCCTCGGTCTCATGAGCCTTTCTCAACTCATCGCTGTCGGTGAGTGCTTTCTCGAGCGTAATGCCGAGTTCGAATGGTATGAGCTTGGCGATCCGGTCGACGTAACCGTACGGCATGCCTAATACACGGCCAACATCTCTGACTACGGCGCGAGCCGCCATGGAGCCGAACGTAATAATCTGTGAGACGCGGTCCTTACCGTACCGCTGCGCGACGTAATCGATGACCCGGTCTCGACCCTCGATACAGAAATCGATATCGAAATCAGGCATCGAGACTCGCTCGGGATTGAGGAACCGCTCGAACAGCAGGTCGTGTACGAGCGGGTCAAGATCGGTAATCCCCAAGACGTAGGCGACGAGCGACCCGGCGCCCGAGCCCCGTCCGGGGCCGACGGGAATTCCATTGCGTCTGGCCCAGCCGATAAAGTCGGCGACGATCAGAAAGTAGCCCTCAAATCCCATCTCGCAGATGACGTTCAGCTCGCTGTTCAAACGATCTGTATAGCGATCGGCCTCGGAGCCTTCCTGCTCGAGCCCGGATAGACGCGCTCTTAGACCCTCCCGAGCCCGCTCTCTGAGATACGTGTCCGCAGTGGTCTCCTCCGGCAACTGGAACGCAGGGAGGCATACCCTTCCGAGTTCCATCTGATAGTTGCATCGTTTTGCGATCTCGACGCTGTTTGCAAGCGCCTCCGGGATGTCCTGGAATAGCTCCGCCATTTCCTCCGGAGATTTGAGGTATTGATGTTCGGTATACGGCTTGAGTCTATTCGGCTCCGTGAGAATACGGCCGTGTTGGATGCAGACCCGAGTCTCGTGTGCCTCGAAGTCCTGGCGCGTTAGAAAGCGGACGTCGTTCGTCGCAACGAGGGGTACACGCATCCGACTCGCAAGATTTACGGCCTTCGGTAAATAGACGCTCTCCCGCAGGCGGCCGACCCGCTGGATCTCGATGTAGAACCTCTCGCGGAACAACGAACACCAATAGGCTAGCGCTTCGTCGGCGGTCTCCGGCTGTGCGCCGAGAAGCGCTCTGCCGATCTCACCGAACTGGCCACCGGAGAGGGCCAATAGCCCCGTCAATGCCTCTTGCCGAAGCCACTCTTTGAGCACCAGAGGGCGACCGAGACATTGGCCTTGTTCGTAGCTCAATGTCAGCAGACGACTGAGGTTCTGATACCCTTCTTCGTCGCAGCACAGCGCCGTCAGCCGGCTGGGCTCTCGTTCCCCGGCAGCCGCCGCGATCCACAGATCGGCGCCGATGATCGGTTTTATGCCGCATTTCATGGCCTCCCGGTAAAATTTAACCGCTGCGAAAATATTGCTCTGATCCGAGAGTCCGACCGCCGGCATATTCGACTGACGCACCTGCTGCATCAGAGCCGGAACCGAGAGCACGCTGTCCACCAGCGAATACTCGCTGTGGACTCTGAGATGAACGAATGGGTATATCTCACTCATCCGGCAGCGCACACTGTCAGTGCCCGGGACACGGGGGCATAA
Organism: uncultured Gammaproteobacteria bacterium; assembly: GCA_964466315.1. Classification (GTDB taxonomy): domain Bacteria; phylum Pseudomonadota; class Gammaproteobacteria; order Steroidobacterales; family Rariloculaceae; genus SMWC01. The sequence continues at coordinate 33,160 of CAYXNS010000018.1, read as the reverse complement.
CTCCGTCGATGAATGGGCGAGGGACCATGTTGCTGTAATGCGCGCAGGTGTGCGGGTGTTGGGTAACCCTTGTTTCGATCGAAGCCGTAAAGCGGATAGCGTCGATGCCAGCGCCGCATCAACCGGTCGCGGCAGACCTTCGCCAGAATGGAGGCGGCACTGATTTCGGGAACCGTCTGATCCCCCCTAACGACAGGTTCTACGGCGAATCGATACGCGCAGCCGCGAAATGCGGGAGTCTGATTTCCGTCCACCCTGACGCGATAAGGCGTGATTCTCAGACGAAGGACGGCGCGCTCCATCGCGAGCAAAGAAGCCTGCAGGATGTTCTTGTCGTCGATCTCATCGGGGGACGCGAAGCCCAGCGCAAATGCGCGAGCGCGCTGCCGTATGGCGCGCGCGAGACGTGTGCGCTGGCCCGCGGTCAGACATTTGGAGTCTCTTAATCCAGCCACCGGATTCGCCAAATCGAGAACCACGGCTGCGGCTACGACGGGTCCGGCCAATGGCCCGCGTCCAGCTTCATCCACGCCGGCTACACAGGCATGAGGATCGACGAATACGAGACGCCGCTGGTCGGTCATGATCTAGTGTTTGTCAACTGCCTTACTCAGCAAATCCAACACTGCGTCAGCGGCGCCGTCGTTCGCGTCTCGTCGCAATTGTTGGTGAATTCCCTGAAATGTCTCGCGCCAGTCCTCGTGTTCGCACGTGCGATTCAAGTAGCCCTCGAGCGCAGGACCCAGAACGGACGGGCGGACCTGCGCCTGCAGATACTCCGGCACCACCTCGCGGCCTGCCAGAAGGTTCGGCAATGAAAAATGTTCTAGCTTGTTCAATCCCAGGACTTTGAGTACGCGATGAGTCAGTCCCGAGATAATATACGCTACGACCATCGGGCGCTTGAGCAACGCCGCCTCAAGGCTCGCCGTACCCGAAGCTGTGAGAACAACGTCGGCGGCCGCCATGACGTCGCAGGCCCGGCCGACGACGAGACGCGCTGGAGGATCGAGGTCGATCCCACTTGTCGCCTGCTCGTACCGGCGGCGAGTCTCATCGTCCGCAAGTGCAACAACGATCTGCAGATCGGGGCGTCTCTCCTGGAGCCACCTCCCCGTCTCCAGGAACGGCCGGGCCAGGCGCGATACTTCGGCCGAGCGGCTCCCGGGTAGAATGGCGAGTATCGGCTCGGCGGACGGCAAACTGAGATCCTGGCGCGCAACGCCGGAACTAACCTCAACGGGAATCCGATCGGCCAACGGATGGCCGACGAAAACCGACTTGACGCAATACTTGCTGTAGAACGCTGTCTCGAACGGCAATACGCACAGAACGAGATCGGTCGACTCGCGAATACCGGCAACTCGCGACTGCCGCCAGGCCCAGACCTGAGGGCTCACGTACTGCACGGTCACAACACCGGCTTTCTTGAGTGCCGCTTCCACGGGGAGATTGAAATCCGGTGAGTCTATGCCGATGAATACGTCCGGCCGCGCGCGCCGCAGTCGATTGATGAGATCGCGCCGCAGCTTTAATAGCCGCGGCAGGTGCCGCAGCACTTCGGCCAGGCCCATGACGGATAATTCCTCGGTTCGATACCAGGGATCGCAGCCCGCGGCGATCATCCGTGGACCCGCAATACCGAAGAACTCAGCTTCGGGCGAGCGCTCTCTTAGCGCCGCAATGAGGCCCTCGCCGAGCGCGTCCCCGGACGCTTCACCAGCCGCAAGCGCGACCCTTAACGGCTTAACTGTCACCGAGCGTTCCCCCTAGCAGATCGTTAAGAATGATTCAGGCGAGCACACCCATAGGGCACTTCCTTCGGGGCGCGAGACAAGGCGGGGAATCGGCAACAAAGCCCAGTGTACACGCAGTTTGCCGCTTCGCGGCCCCGCATTGTCGAGCCGATCGCTAACGCAGTATCGTTCCCGCTGAGTAATTTTCAATGGACTGCTAGCGGACGAGCCCTCGGGAGCTGCCTATGAGCGACTCGAGAAACAACGCCAACTCCTCTTGAGTCTCGGCGCGCTCGGCCAGAGCTTCGGCCGCCTCCTCGAGCTTCAGTCCCTGCCGGTACAGCACACGATAAGCTTCGCGAATATTGCGAATTTGATCGCTCGAGTAGCCGCGGCGGCGCAGGCCTTCGGCGTTGACTCCTCGAGGTTCCGCGGGTCGCCCGGACACTACGACGTAGGCAGGAACGTCTTTGGTGATATACGTGAACATGCTCGTCAATGCATGCGGACCGATATGACAGAACTGATGCGAAGTCGTGAAGCCGCCTAATACCGCCCAGTCGCCGACCTGGACATGCCCCGCGATCGATGCGTTGTTCGCAAATACGATGTTACTCCCGACGTCGCAGTCATGCGCTATGTGAGCGTATGCCATTATCCAATTGTCATTTCCGATACTCGTAACGCCGCGATCTTGTACAGTCCCGCGATTTATCGTGCAGCATTCGCGAATCGTATTTCGGTCGCCGATACGGAGTTCCGTCGATTCACCCCCGTACTTTTTATCCTGCGGATCGTCGCCGATCGACGCGAACTGAAATATGTGATTCTCCTTGCCGATGACCGTGGGCCCCTTCACGACGACATGGGCCTCGATGTGCGTGCCCGCGCCGATCTCGACGTTAGGGCCGATGATCGCGTACGGACCGATCATCGCCTCCTCGTGGATCCGGGCGTCCGAAGAGATCACGGCGCGTTCGTGAATCACAGCATCTTTCCAGGCGCCTGGAGTAACTCAGCTGACACGACGACTTCACCGTTGACCTCGGCCCTCGCATCGAATCGCCATAGATTTCGCCGGCTGGCAACCATGTCGACCGTCATCACGATTTGATCGCCCGGAAGCGCGGGCCGCTTGAATCGAGCTTTATCGACGCCGACGAGATAGAGAATGAAGTTTCTCTCCTCAGCGGCGATAGTTTCCCAGATAAGAACGCCGCTAGCTTGAGCCATCGCCTCGATGATCAATACGCCTGGCATGATCGGGTGGCCGGGAAAATGCCCGACAAAATGAGGCTCGTCGGCATCCACTTTCTTGACCGCAACGATCGACTTGCCGGGCTCACAATTGACTATTCCGTCGAGCATGAGGAACGGATAGCGATGCGGCAATCGCTCCATTATCTCGTCGACAGCGAAACAGTAACTATGTGTCATCGGGCTTGCCTTGCAGTGCTTCCAGAATTTCGTTCAGCCGCTTCTCGAGCGTAATCTGGCGCCGCACTAGCTCATCCAGATTTCGGAATCTTGCCACGTTTTTTCGCCATCGCGATGCTTCATCCGACGGCAGTCCTCCCGAGTAGGTACCGGGCGTTGTCACCGATCGAGTGACCGTACTATGAAACGTTACCATCACGTCGTCACACACGCTAAGGTGACCAACCATCACGACAGCGCCGGCGATCATGCAGCGTTCACCGATGTCCGTGCTGCCAGAGATGCCACAGAGAGCCGCCATCGCGGTATGTGCGCCAACACGCACGTTATGACCGATCTGAATCAGATTATCGAGGATGACGCCGTCTTCGATCACCGTATTTTCGATCGTGCCTCGATCGATCGTCGTATTGGCGCCGATACTCACATCATTACCGACAACAACCGTGCCGAGTTGCGGAATCTGTAGCCAGGATCCGCCGTCCTTAGCGAAGCCGAAACCGTCGCTGCCGACAACGCAGCCCGGATGGAGTACGCAACGCTCGCCGATCTCGACACGATCCAGGACCATGACGCGCGCACCGAGCTTGGTTCTCGCACCGATACGAACGGTGGCACCAATAACGCAACCGGGCCCGATAACTACGGACTCGCCAAGTTCGGATGCCGCCCCAATCACAGCATGCGCGCCGATCTGAGCAGAGGCTGGCACCACGGCGTCCGCCGCGACGATCGCCGAGGGGTGAATGCCGGGTTGCAAGGCATCCGGCGGATGGAGGAAATCGGCAATTCGCGCGTACGTCGCGTATGGATCCGATGTAATCAACGCGGCAGCCGGACACGCGTCCGCGTGCTTCGCTTCGAGAACGACCACCCCCGCCTTGGTATCGGCCAATTGCCCGCGGTAGTGTAGGTTAGCGAGGAATGTGACTGCGTTGGCGCCCGCCGAAGCGAGCGTTCCCACCGTATCGACGATCAGGTCCGTGTCGCCACGCAGCTCGCAATCGAATCGAGCCGCGAGGTCAGCCAGATTCGCGGGCATACCTTTGAGTTGAGATTTTTCGAGCCGTAACGGAGGCTCGGAGGAACCCTCTTATGGGCCCTCGGTTTGACGAGTATATGATAACTCCAGAGCCTCGAGGACATCATCGGTGATATCGATAGCCGTGCTGAAATAGAGCGCGTCCGCGACGACGAGATCGTATCCGGCGGATCTCGCGTAGTTCTGAACTTCCTGGAGCAACGAGCGCTGCAGCGAGCTGAGCTCTTCGTTCTGCCGAATATTGGCGTCCTCGTTGAGATCACCTTGCTCGCGAGCGAAATCACGCTGCCCATCCCGGATCTCTCGTTCGAGATTCAGCCGCTCCTCCTCAGCCATGATCGCGCCGTCGCGCTCGTAGGTGTCCTGCTTCTCCTGCAGAGTTCTCTGCAGCGCGACGAGCTCGCGCTGCCGCGGCGCGAATTCTTCCTGAAGAGCCTGCATGGCAGCTCGAAACTGTGGGGCTTGCTCGAGCAGTCGATTGACACTGACCACTCCGACCCTGAGACCCTCGACCTGAGCGCCCGCGTTAGCCGCGATCATCAGCGCACCGATCAAGAAACCGACCCGCGCCCTGGCCAGCGCTGTATTTTGCATTCTCATAGTTTTTTAATCCCTCAATCCCCTAAAACGCATTGCCCACTGTAAATTGAAATTCTTCCGTCTGGTCCGCAAAGAATCGGTCCGTTTCCTCGGAATTATTCAGCGGTAGAGCATAACTGAATCGCAGCAGGCCCAGCGGAGCGAGCCATTCTACCCCGATTCCCACCGACTGCTTAAGGTTATCCGACCGGTACTCATACTCCGTGGTCGGCGCCCCTAACCTATCGAAGAAGGTTACCCCACCTGTCGAGAAAACGTTACCAATATCATAAAACAGCGCAACCCGAGTTGATGCAGCAAATTTCTCCGGCGTCGGGATAATCAGCTCGAACTGCGCGGCCGCTTTCAGATTGCCTCCGTAGGGGTTATTGAAAGAATCCTTGGGCCCCAGGCGACTTTCCTTGAAGCCACGCACGGTGCCCGGACCGCCGGCGAAGAAGTTACGAAACGGCGGCAACGCCGTCGTTGTGTCCCCATAGGCGTCACCGTACGCAAACTCCGAGTTGATCCGGAACAGCCAACGCCCCCAGAGCGGAAAGTACTTCGCGAAATCCAGCGAGGCCACATAGTATTCGACCTCGCTCCCCGGTACGGAGAAATTCAGATTCGCGCCGAATCGCGTCCCGGCAGTTGGGAATAGAAAGTTATTGCGTGACTCGAAAATCCAACCGGTGTTCAGTTCGAGAGTTTTCACCGAGGTACCGAAGACGTTGTCTCCGGGAACGTCGAAACGGCCACCGTTGTTGGTCACCCACTCGACGGCCTGGCGAGAGCTGAACAGACTCGTAATCATCTCGGCTTGTTGATAAGCGAATCCGAAGCGCAGGAACTGAAACTCAGTGATCGGATAAGACCAGTCAGCCCCAAGCGAGAAAGTTTCTGTAGAGAAGGCCGAGCTGGCCGACGTGTACTGGGTGATGTCCTGGAATGATAGGGAGAGCGTCCGAGACAGCCCATCGATAGTCCGATAGGGGTCGGTGAAGTTCAGATTCGTAACCGTTGCGAACTCGCCGCCCGTGATCGTGACAGCCAATCGATTTCCCGTGCCCATGAAATTTGAGTGCACGAAGCTGCCGTTGAGCTGGGCACCCCAGGTTTCCGAATAACCGATACCACCGCTGAATTGTCCGGGCAAGCCTTCTTCGATCTCGAAATCGACGTCAACCAGATCCGGACTCCCGAGAACCGGCGTCGTCTCATACTCGACGGATTGGATGTACGGTAGTCGCTGGAGGCGTACTTGAGATCGATCAACCAGAACATTGGAGAGATAGGCCCCTTCGAGCTGTCGCATCTCTCGACGAAAGACCTCGTCGTTGACGCTATCCGAACCGTTGAAGTTGATCCTGCGCACATAGACGCGATTCTGCGGGTCTATGAAGAAAGTGATGGTCGCTTCTTTGGTCTCGCGGTCCAACTCGGGAACCGCCTGAACCTGTGCGAACGCATACCCGTCCTCGCCTAGACGCTGCCGCATCCAATCCTCGCTGGCCGTTAACAGCCCCTGCGAGTAGATCTGCCCCGGGCTCGTCAGGATCCTCGCACGGAGATCCGCTTCCGGTACGGCCATCTGGCCCGCGAGCCTGACGTCGGAGATGGCGTAACGCTCGCCCTCGGTGATGTTGACCGTGATGAAGATATCCCTTTTATCCGGGGAAATCGCAACCTGCACGCTGTCCCAGCGGAAATCGGCGAAGCCACGGTCCATGTAGAATGACCGCAGCGTCTCGAGATCACCCTCCAACGCCTCCTTCGAATAACGGTCGTCGTTTCTGATGAACGACAGCAGGGTTCCGGTTTTCAGTTCGAAAGTGTCGAGGATCTCGTCGTCGTCGAAACTCGTGTTGCCGACGACATTGACTTGACGGATCTTCGCGCGATCGCCTTCCATGATCTCGATCCCCACGCGGACGCGGTTGTCGGGAAGCGTCTCGATGGGCGTCTCGATCGACACACCATACTTGCCCTGGCTGTAGTACTGCTCAGTGAGCGCCTGCTTCACTTCTTCGAGCACCGACTGATCGAAGACATTGCCGCGTGACAGACCGACATCCCGCAGAGACGACTCCAGCATCTCCGTCTCGATATCCTTGTTACCGGTGATTGTGAAGTCCTCGATCGAAGGCCGTTCCAGTACGGCGATGAGCAACACGTCACCGTCCCTCCTGAACTCGACATCCCTGAAAAACCCCGTTGCATAGAGCGCCCGTATCGCCTCCTGGACCCGTTGATCGGTCAACGTATCGCCGATGTTGATCGGCAGATAGTTATAGATCGTGCCTTCCGAGATCCGCTGGGCGCCTTCGACACGGAAATTCCGTACCGTCCAGGGGTCGAATGCCTGCGCCGCGCTGGCAACGAGCGAGCAGGTGACGATTAACCAAGATCGCAGCTGTTTGATGCCGAAACTCTCCATCCGCGTCAGCCGAATATCCGTGAAAGATCATTATAAAACGCAAAACTCATGAGAACGACCAGAAGTAACAGTCCAAACTGCTGGCCGAAGATCATGGCCCGTTCGGACAACGGTGAACCCTTTACGACCTCTGCGAGTTGATAGAGGATCTGACCGCCATCCAATAACGGTACCGGGAGGAGATTCAAGATACCGAGGCTGATACTCACAATGCTCAGAAAACTCAGGAAAGATCCCAGACCGGCCCGCGCGCTGTCACCCGCATAAGTGGCGATGTTGATAGGTCCGCTGATATTGCGAACCGACACATCACCGACCACCATCTGCCCCAGCATTCGCACGGTCAGTGCGCTCATCTCCCAGGTTTTCACAATACCCTTGGGCAAAGCTTCCAATACACCGTAGCGCTCTGTGGTCGCCGCATTCGCGGCAATCTGTCGTAGCAGCTCGACGTTCTCGGCAGCACCGATCACGCCCCGACGTGGACTTTGCACCTCGCCTTGATCGGGCGCCTCGCCGTTGTCGACCCGGACCGCGACCTCCCTGCCGTTTTCCGTCCCGGCCGCGGCCTCCTCGCCGATCTCGATCTCGAGCACCATCTCCTCGCCTTCCCGCTCAATGATTGCGGTTACGATCTCGCCCGGGCGGGCCCGGACTGCATCTACGAGATCGGTAAACCGGGTAATGGCCTGCCCGTCGAGTTCGAGAACTCGATCGCCGGGCTTAAGCCCCGCGCGCTCCGCCGCGAAACCTGGGGTCAACTCGCCGAGGACCGCCGGCCGCAGCGGCCCCGGCTCGAATCCGAGTCCGGCGAACAGCGCTCCTGGTTCCGTAAGCTCCGCCTCCCGGCTGCGAATGTCGAGTTCGACGAGCCTCTGCTCCCCATCGGAATCGACGACAGTCAGTTCGATTAATCCATCGGCCAGGAGTTCATCAAGAATACCGAGGACCGCAGCCTCCCAGGTAGGTGTTTCACGGTTACCGATCGCGACGATTTCCTCATTCGGCACCAGCCCGGCCTCAGCGGCGATTGAACCCGGCGCAACGGCACCGACGATGGCCTTTACGCCAGGCACTCCGCTGGAAAACATGAGCCAGTAAGTGAAAATTGCGAACAAGAAGTTAAACCCGGGGCCCGCGAGCAATACTGCAATACGGTGCGGAATGGGGCGCCGATTAAATGCCCGATGTGCATCCTCCGAAGGTACGGGGCCCTCGCGTCCGTCTAGAAGCTTGACGTATCCACCGAGTGGAATGCTCGAGAGCCAATACTCCGTGGGCGGCGATGACGAATTCGAGACGATGTCCTCCGGCACGGGGATCGGTTGAGCGGACGGAATGCGAACGGGAATCCTCGACGCTTCGGAAGATTCGCGCTCCCGCCAGCGCATCAATGGCCGGCCGAATCCGACCGAGAATCGCAAGACTTTGAAGCCGAGCTGTCGCGCCACCCAGAAGTGACCGAACTCGTGCACGGACACGAGTACGCCGATAGCGATGATGAAAGCAAGAATCGCGAATAATATTTCAAACATGGGCGCCCGACTCTACCGATTGAATCCAGAGTGTAATGTGGTAAGCCATTGAATATTATACGCGTTTTCCATGCGTCGTGGAGTCCAGCAGAATCCCTATCTATGACAGACCTCGTAACCGCCCGCAGGTTCCGGTAAAGAACTAGACTCAGAGACCCGCGATATGCAACCCGACGAAGAAAATCGGCACTGCGGCGGATAGGCTGTCAATGCGATCGAGTACACCGCCGTGCCCCGGCAGAAGCCGGCCACTGTCCTTCAAGCCCACATTGCGCTTGTACATGCTGACCGTTAGATCTCCGATCACCGATACGAGAGTCGCGGCCAGTGCGGCAGCGACGAAAGCACCTAGCGGTACCTCGAGCACAAAGCCGGTTACCGCCGCTGCCAGCGCAGCCGATACCACTCCGCCCACGACGCCCTCCCAGGTCTTACCCGGGCTGATGGTTGGCGCAAGCTTGACGCGCCCGATGCGCCGGCCGAAGAGATAAGCCCCAACATCGGCGGCCCAAATGATGAGCAGCAGGCTTAGGGTCAGCCCAGGCCCCTGCGGACCGCTACCGTGCAGGTAAGACAACAGGAACCATGCGGGTATTAGCGTTAGCGGCCCGGCGATCGTAACGAATGCCCTGGAGAGACCTCGTGGATAGCTCCAGAGCAGTATCGACGGCAGTACCCACCAGGCGATGGCGATGACGGCGACCAGCAACGCGCTCTGGGCATCGAATAACGGCCCCATCGCAACCATGAGCACGACAAAACACGCGCTATAGACGACCGGTGATAGGCGCTGGATGCCGGTAAACCGAGTCCACTCCCAGGTGCCCGCAAGCCACAGCGAGCCGAAGGCTACGGCCAAGGCCCACGTCGGTAAGAACAAGACAGCCGCACTCGTTACACCGCCGAGAGCGAGCGCAGTAATAATCCTCGTTCTCAGCAACTCGCCGCCTCAACCTGATCTCCCGTAAGACCGAAGCGTCTCTGCCGGTTAATGTAGAACTCGAACGCGCGGTCGAGATCCGCCGCCAAAAAGTCAGGCCACAAGACGTCCGAAAAATAAAGCTCGCTATAGGCAAGGCTCCAGAGCAGAAAATTGCTGATGCGTCTCTCACCGCCTGTCCGTATGAGCAGATCAACGCCGGGGAACTCGGCCATCGCGAGCGAGGCGGCGAACCGCTCCTCGTCGAGGTCACGCGGGTCCAGCGATCCCTCGGCGACCTCTCGAGCGAGCGTCTGCGCAGCGCGAGTGATGTCCCAGCGTCCACCATAGGCAACCGCGAAGACTAGATCCATCCGCTGGTTATCGCGCGTGCGCGTCTCGGCCGCGTGGATCGCATCCTGGAGCTTCGGGCCCAGTGACGTCAACTCGCCAACGAAACGCAAGCGGATTCCGTTCTCATCGAGTTCCATCACCTCCCGGCTCAGGGCGTCGACGAAGAGCGACATCAGTCCCCGTACCTCTTCCCGTGGCCGGCGCCAGTTTTCGCTCGAGAACGCGAATAATGTCAGCACCTCCACGCCGCGCTCGGCGCAGTACTCGATGATGCTACGAACGGGCTTGATCCCTGCAGTGTGGCCCGCCTGTCGTGGCAGAGCACGTTTCCGCGCCCAGCGGCCATTGCCATCCATGATCACGGCCAGATGTCGCGGCGGCGGGTTCTCTTCGTTTACCCCTTTGATCGATGCAATCATCGGTCTAGAACTCCATGATTTCCTTTTCTTTTTCCTGCAGCAGCTTATCCATTTCTGCGATAGCGCTATCGGTGAGTTTCTGGACCTCGTCGTGGGCACGATGATCGTCGTCTTGGGTAACGAGTTTCTCCTTGAGCAGTTCCTTAACGTTGCCCAGAGCGCCCCGGCGAATATTGCGTACGGCAACCCGCCCGGTCTCGGTCTCGTGCCGCACCACCTTTACAAGTTCCTTACGACGCTCCTCGGTCATGGGAGGCAGAGGTACGCGTATCACCATGCCAGCCGTTTGCGGAGTGAGCCCTAGATCCGAGGTCAGTATCGCTTTTTCGACGGTCGCGACCATCTGTTTCTCCCAGGGCGCGACGGTAAGCGTACGCGCATCTTCAACTGCGACCGTCGCGGCCTGGCTGATCGGCACTTCTGACCCGTAGTACTCGACGGTCACGTGCTCCAGGAGCCCCGTGCGTGCGCGCCCCGTCCGCAGCTTTCTGAATTCGTCTTTGAGTACATGGACACTCTTGGCCATCCGCTTAGCCGCATCTTTCTTGATGTCATCAATCATCTTGCGTTCCAGTCTTCGTAGCATGGTTGGAGACGGCAGTACCCAGATTCTCTCCCTTTACCAAACGAACCAGATCGCCCTCGTTGTTCAAGTTGAAGACGACCAACGGCAGATTGTTTTCCCGGCACATAACGATAGCGGTCGCATCCATGACCTTCAGGTTATCGGCCAGTATCTGATCGAACGACAGGCCGTCATACCGGACCGCATCCGATTTTTCGAAGGGATCGGCCGTGTACACACCGTCTACTTTCGTTGCTTTGATCAGCACATTGGCGCCGATCTCGATAGCGCGTAGACTCGCAGCGGTATCCGTTGTGAAGAAGGGGTTACCGGTACCCGCCGCGAATATGACTACCCGACCCTTTTCGAGGTGACGAACCGCGCGGCGCCGAATGTAGTCCTCACAAATCTCGTTGATCTGCAGCGCCGACATGACTCTAGCGACCGCCCCCTGCCCCTCTAGTGCATCCTGGAGTGCCAGCGCATTGATGACGGTCGCGAGCATTCCCATCTGATCACCGGTTACGCGATCCATACCCGCCTCTGCGAGACCCGCGCCGCGAAAGATATTGCCGCCGCCGATCACGAGACCGACCTGGACACCCAGCCCCAATACCTCGGCGATCTCGGCCGCCACCCGTTGGATAACAGGGGGGTCGATACCGTATTCCTGACTGCCCAGCAGCGCTTCACCGCTGAGCTTCAGTAGAATCCTCTGATAGGCGGGCGAGTCCTGCCCCATGCGTACCTCACTTCTCGCCGGTTCGGCTCAAACCCTTTATCTCTAACGGGGTTCGTAGCAACCGGAGTAGATTAGCGGCTCTGGGAGGCTTGCGCCATCACCTCCTGCACGAAATCGTCCGCTTTCTTCTCAATACCCTCGCCGACCTCATAGCGGACGAAGCCAAGCGCACTAGCATCTACGGCCGACAGCAGCTTCGCGACCCGTGTGTCGGGATCCTTTACAAAAGGCTGACCCGTTAACGTGATCCCGTCGAGGTGTTTGCGCAGCCGGCCTTCGACCATCTTCTGGACGATGTCCTCGGGCTTGCCCTCCAGCAATGCCTGTGCCGTAAGAATCTCCCGCTCTTTTCCGAGTTCGTCCTCCGGTACCTCTGCGGCACTCACATAGCGTGGAGCGGTCGCCGCCACCTGCATAGCCAGATCACGCGCCAGATCCTGGTCACCACCCCGGATTTCCACGAGCACACCGATCCGGCCCATGTGCGAGTAGGCACCCACGGTCCCCTCGCTCCGTAATCCCTCGAAGCGCCGTACAGCAATGTTCTCTCCAACCTTCGCTACGAGTTCCTGACGCCGCGTCTCGAGTGTTTTGCCACCCGAGTCGGCTGCCATGAGGTCGGCAACGTCGGCAAAATCGCCCGCCAATGCGATTTCCGCCACGGCCTCGGCGAATTCGGCGAAATTCTCGTCCTTAGCGACGAAATCCGTCTCTGAGTTCACCTCAACGACGACGTGGCGGCTACCGTCGTCCGTGCTCTTTACGATCACCTTGCCCTCGGCAGCCACGCGCGCTGCCTTTTTGTCTGCCTTCGCCTGCCCGGTTTTACGCAGTACCTCGCTCGCCTGGTCCAGATCGCCGTCGGCATCGACGAGCGCCCGCTTGCAATCCATCATTCCAGCGCCAGTGCGCTCACGCAATTCTTTGACGAGTGCCGCATTTATCGCCATTCCAGATCCTCCAATCCGTTGTAAATCGCCGTCAATCCTTCAGCTTCGGGCTCTTAACCACGGTAGCTGCCGCTCGTAGCTTACGCCTTGGTACCAGTTTTCTTCGTGGCAGTTTTTTTCTTGGTCGTTTTCTTGGCCGCAGTTTTCTTGGTAGAAGTTTTCTTGGCCGTAGTTTTCTTAGCGGCCGTCTTCTTCGTCGCGGATTTCCTCGCCGCGGCCTTCTTCGTCGGCGCCTTCTTGGCTACCCGCTTCGGGGCAGGCTCTGGCTCGGTCACTGCAGGCTCGGTGTCTTTAGGCCCAGCCTCTACAGGCTCGGCCTCTACAGGCTCGGCCTCTACAGGCTCAGCCTCTACAGGCTCGGCCTCTACAGGCTCGGCCTCTACAGGCTCGGCCTCTACAGGCTCGGCCACTGCAGGCTCGGCCTCTACAGGCTCGGCCTCTACAGGCTCGGCCTCTACAGGCTCGGTATCTTCAGCCTCAGCCACTGCAGGCTCGGCCCCCGCGGTCTGTTCAGGTTCCTGAGCGGCAACCTCGGTCTCCGGCGACTCCTCGCTCGGTGTCGCAGTCGTATCCGGTGCTGCGTCGGCGGAGCCGTCACTAGGCGGCGTTTTCGCTTCCGTAGCCTCCGGAGCGGGAGAATCGGCCTCTCGCTCTTCCTCTTCCGCCTTCTTGAGCTTGACCTTCTTGCCGGCTGCCTTCTTCGCGGCAGCTTTCTTGGTCGTCGTCCGCGCTTTGGTCCTGGACTCCTGCGTCCTCGGTTTGCCCTCCTGGTCCAGTTCGACGAATTCGTCGTCGCCGGTCGGCACGGCCGGGATGGAGGCCTTGCCGGTTAACACGGCCTCGGCGATTCCGTGCGCGTAAAGTTGTATCGCGCGCATCGCATCATCGTTGCCGGGAATGAGATAGTCCACGGCATCGGGAGAGCAGTTTGTGTCCACAATCGCAATTATCGGGATATCGAGTTTCGCTGCCTCCTTGAGCGCAATCTCCTCGTGCCCGACATCGACGATGAAGACAGCATCCGGCAAAGATTCCATATCCTTTATGCCGCCAAGCGTTCTCTCGAGCTTGTCGCGCTCCCGGCTCAAGCCCAGAATTTCCTTCTTGGTGAAGTCGGCGCTGCCATCATCTGCCGTAATTTCCTCGAGATCGCGAAGACGCTTGACGGACTGCCGGATCGTCTTGAAATTCGTCAGCATGCCACCGAGCCAGCGATGGCTAACGAATGGCATCCCGCATCGCTGAGCCTCCTCGAGGATCGCCCGCCGCGCGGCGCGCTTCGAACCGACGAACAGGACCGTACCGCCGTCAGCTACGAGCTTACTGACGAAGTCCGTGGCCTCGCCGAATAACGGCAGAGTGCTCTCTAAGTTGATAATGTGAATTCGGTTGCGCTCGCCGAAAATGAAGGGCGCCATTTTCGGGTTCCAGAAGCGGGTCTGGTGTCCGAAATGAACACCCGCCTCCAGCATCCGGCGCATGGTGACGTCGGTCATGGAAACTCCTATCTCGGGTTAGTCCTCCACGTGCCCCCGCTAACAACCCTCCGCCCGGTCCATAGGGAGGTGAGCACCCAGCCGCGAGTTTCGGCACGTGTGTGAAATTAATGACTTTACAGCGCGCGCTTTATACCATAGGCGCCTTGCGGCAACAATCGCTCTACCCCTGGGTCTCACGGGGTAGAATCCCTTACCGACTGAGGTTCCCCGCCCGGCACGGGACGCTCTTCGCATGAATATCACGATCAAAACGCCCGAGGAGCAGGAGAAGATGCGAACAGCCGGAAGGCTGGCCGCCAGTGTGCTCGACATGGTCGGAGAAGAGATCCGGGCCGGCGTCTCTACCGATGAACTGGACCGCATCTGCCACGACTTCATCGTCGACACGCTCGAAGCAGTCCCGGCACCGCTAAATTATCGCGGCTTCCCCAAGTCGATCTGTGCTTCGGTCAATCACGTCGTGTGCCACGGCATCCCAGGGGATCGCCCGCTCAAAGACGGAGACGTGCTGAATATCGATATCACAATCATCAAGGACGGTTATCACGGCGATACGAGCCGTATGTTTTTCGTCGGCAAGCCTCAAGTACTCGCCGAGAGGCTGGCGCGCATCACATACGAAGGTATGTGGCTCGGTATCAGGGAGATTGGCCCGGGCGTGCGCCTGGGCGACATCGGCAACACCATCCAGCGCCATGTCGAGGCGAATCGGTTCTCCGTGGTCCGGGAGTTTTGCGGCCACGGCATCGGCTTGGGATTCCACGAGGATCCACAGGTCCTACATTATGGTGAACGCGGCACTGGTGTCGAGTTGAAGCCAGGGATGGCGATAACCGTTGAACCCATGGTGAATGCCGGCAAGCGCCATGTGAAGCTGCTGAATGACGGCTGGACCGTCGTTACCAAGGATCACTCGCTGTCGGCGCAGTGGGAGCATACCGTACTGATCACCGAGTCAGGCCATGAGGTACTGACGCTGGGTGACAACGGCGGAGCGCCCGAGTGAGTACGCTCTCGAGATCGATAGATCCGGCCGTGAGAGATATGGCCAGCGGCCTCGTCGATTCCGCAGCGCTAGCCGACACTCTGGAGCACTCGGATAGCCCTGTTCAGTATTTCCGGGAATGCCTCACCCGCGCCGATGAACTCCTCGCCGAACGCTTTCGCACCAATGTCGCGGTAGAAAAGCTCGTGCGGCAGCGCGCCCTGGCTGTGGACGAAGTCATTCTGGCAGCCTGGCAATACTTCGCGGCGGAGAGCGCCGAACGGGCCGCGCTAGTGGCCGTTGGCGGTTACGGCCGCGGTGAGCTACACCCGCACTCCGACATCGACCTCATGGTCCTGCTCGGCCGTACTGGAGACGCGGCGACCGACGAGCCCGTGAGCCAGTTCCTGACGTTTCTCTGGGACATCGGCCTGGAGGTGGGACATTCGGTTCGGACACTGGAGGACTGTGAGAATAATGCGCGCGACGATCTCACCATCGTAACGACTTTGATGGAGGCACGATTACTAACGGGAAGCAGCGAACTTTCCGAAGCACTAACGGATCGAATCAGCCCGGACAATATGTGGAGTTCCGCCGAGTTTTACCAGGCGAAACTCGACGAACAAGTCGCGCGGTATCATCGCTATCACGATACCGCCTACAACCTCGAACCAAATGTGAAAGGCAGTCCCGGCGGCCTTCGGGACATCCAGATGATCGGCTGGGTCGCGCGCCGCCATTTGGGCACCCGCCACCTGGCGGAGCTCGTCGCTCATGGCTTCCTGACTCCGGGTCAACTCAGACTCCTGCTGACCGGTCAGGCGTTGCTATGGCGTCTTCGGTTCGGGCTGCATCTACTCGTTGGACGCCGCGAGGATCGACTGCTGTTCGATCACCAGGCCAAGCTGGCACAGATGCTCGGCTACGAGGACGCAACCTATACGCTGGCCGTAGAGCAGCTCATGCAGCGGTACTACCGGACGGTGATGGAACTCAGCCGCTTGAACGAAATGCTGCTGCAGCTATTCGAGGAAGCGATTCTCGTTGACCCGGAGGCACCAGCAACGCCGATGGGACAACATTTCCAGTCGCGAAACGGTTATCTCGAAGCTTTGGACGAAGACGTCTTCCTGCAGGACCCATCTGCATTGCTGGAGATATTCGTGCTCCTCGAGGAGAACCTCGACCTCAAAGGCGTCAACGCGCGGACCATCGCTTTGATCCGGCAACACCTCTGGCTGATCGACGAGGAGTTTCGTCAGAATCCGCGCAATCATCGGCTGTTCTTGGATATCCTGCGCGCTCCGCAGGGCGTAACCCGTACGCTCAGGCGGATGAACACCTATGGCGTTCTCGGCCTGTACATACCGGCGTTCGGCCGAGTCGTTGGCCGTATGCAATACGACCTGTTCCACGCGTACACGGTCGACGCGCATACTTTATTTGTCGTAGAGAATCTACGCCGAGCGTCGCTATCTCGTTTCGACCACGAGCATCCGGACAGCAGCCGCATCATGCAGTCGCTGGCCAACCCGGAAATCGCGTACTTGAGCGGACTCTTCCACGACATCGCTAAAGGCCGTGGCGGCGACCATTCGCAGCTCGGCGCAGTCGACGCGGAGGCCTTCTGTCTCGAACATGGCATGAGCCGTTACGATGCCCGGCTCGTCGCGTGGCTCGTACAGCATCACTTGTTGTTGTCGATATCGGCACAGAAGAAGGACTTGAACGATCCACGTGTGATCAACGAGTTCGCGCAGACGATCGGCGACGAAACCCATCTCGCCTACCTTTATGTACTCACGGTAGCCGATGTGCGTGGCACGAATCCGAAGCTCTGGAACTCCTGGAAGGACACGTTGTTCCTGGAACTATACGAACGCACGAAACGGGTCTTGCGGCGGGGTCTAGCGCACCCGATCGATGCCGATGAACTCGTGGCCGAGACACAAGCGAAAGCCGAGAAGCTGCTACTCAGCGAGGGGCTTAAACCGGAAAACTGGCAGGATACCTGGTCGAATTTCACGGAGGAGTATTTCCTGCGCCATCGGCCAGAAGAGATCTCGTGGCATACGCGGGTTCTGGCGGCTGCCGGCGAGGAGCACTCGATCGTGGTGGACGTCAATGATGAACTCGCTCCTGGGATCACGGCACTCATGGTCTCAGCGCCGAGGGAGCTACGGTCGTTCGTCCAGACGACTGCCGTATTGGATGAGGTCGGGCTGACGATCGTCGATGCGAGAATCGTACCGATGCACCACGATCAAACGCTGAATACCTACTTTATCCTCGAAACCGACGGCAGCCCGATCACCGAGAGCAGGCGCCTCGAAGAGATCCACGTGCGAATCCTGAGGAGCCTTACGCGACCCGACAGCCAAGCGATCAGCGTGACTCGACGAGCGCCGAGGCAGGTGCGGATGTTCTCGACACCCGTAGAGGTCAGGGTCTCACACGATGCGACCAATCAGCGTACGGTTCTGGAGCTGGTCGCTGGCGATCGACCGGGCCTGTTGGCTCAGATTGGTAAGTTGTTCGTCGAACAGAACGTCAGATTACGAAACGCGAAGATTGCAACACTGGGGGAACGCGCGGAGGATGTGTTCTTCGTGACCACCGAGGACAATCGGCCGCTCGACGAAGCCGCAGCGCAACGACTCGTGAGCTCGCTCGAAACGACGTTGGTGGACCCGGAAGTGGCGTAGCACCGTAGCAGCAATACAGGTAGATGCAGATGTCCGAAATCAGCGAGATCATCGAGGCCGCGTGGGAGAGACGCGCCGAACTTACGCCCGGAAACGTCGAACCCGCTATCGCGGACGCCATCGAGAATTGCGTCGCCGGACTCGACACGGGCGAGCTGCGTGTCGCCGAGCGCCGGGGTGACAGCGCTGCCGGCGAGTGGATCGTCAACGAATGGCTCAAGAAGGCCGTGCTGCTCTACTTCCGTACTCACGAAAATCGGCCCATCGATGCCGGTTACACACGGTATTTTGACAAGGTACCGTTGAAATACGCGGACTACGATACAGATGGCTTCATAGAGTCCGGAACGCGAGTGGTACCAAACGCACTGGTACGCCGAGGCGCCTATGTCGCGGCGGACGTCGTGCTCATGCCTTCCTACGTGAATATCGGCGCCTACGTCGACCGAGGCAGCATGATCGATACCTGGGCAACTGTCGGAAGCTGCGCCCAGATTGGCAAGAATGTGCACCTCTCCGGCGGCACGGGTATCGGCGGCGTGCTCGAGCCGTTGCAGGCGACACCGACGATTATCGAAGACGGCTGTTTCATCGGCGCCCGCTCGGAGATCGTCGAAGGCGTCGTCGTCGAGCGCGGCAGCGTGATCGCTATGGGCGTATTCATCGGCCAGAGCACCCGCATCTACGATCGGGAGACCGGGGAGATCCTCTATGGCCGCGTGCCGGCCGGCTCCGTCGTCGTCTCCGGCAACCTGCCGTCGGCCGACGGGACGCACAGTCTCTATTGCGCCGTCATCGTGAAGCGCGTCGACGAGAAAACACGCGCCAAGACCAGTTTGAACGAACTGTTGCGGCCGGAGTAAGAGGCCCGTATCGCTGTAAAAAAATGGGGCCAGATTCCTTTTTTTCGGTTCCGCCATTGCTGAAACGCGCGCCATCGGGCTGCGGAACACAGCATCACCAACTGACGCGGAAGCCCGTGGTCCAAGACCAACCGCTGTACTCACCGCCGTCTCCCGCCCGATCACTCATGTCGGCGTACTGCAGGCCGGTTTGCAGTTTGAGCTTATGCCCGTACCAGTAGTAGTTGAGGCCGGCGTATATCTCACTGTATTTGTCTCCGCAGCCGGCTGCGATCTCCCGTTCGTAGCGAGCAAAGCCGACCCCGTTCTCGTCGTCACTCTCGACGAGCGTGTAGCGAGTGACGACTTGGAGTGACTCGCTGATATTGAAGTAGGGCATCACCATGATGCCCATCAGATCGCTTTGCCCGAGATATCCCGTTGCAGTAGAGAGATCGGCCCGTAGACCCCACCGCCCGGTATCAAGGCTAAAGTTCAATGATCCGATCCGCTCCAGTGACCGGGTAAAACTATTGTTTGGATCAACCTCATTGTCGACGAAGTTGAATCGTAGAAGCGCTTCACGAACTCCCACTGTTTCGCCGAAGTCGTGCCCGATGGTCGCCAGTACGAATTCACCGCCGTTGGAGTCGCCAAAACCGCGGTTCCTCTCGCCCGATGAATAGAGACCGACATGATAGATCAATCTATCCGTCTCGCCACTGACACTGATTCCAGGAATGTACTCCGTAGTAAACCAGATGTTATTGGTCAGGTTGCTGCGATCGATCGCTAGAAGTTCTTTGGACGAAGTCTGCCCATCCATCGTAAACGCGGCGCCCTGTTTACCGAAAGTCAGTTTAACTGCGTCGTGCAGGTTCCACACGATATAGCTATCAGTCAGACGTTCGTAGCCGAGGTCGCCGTGTTGCGGGTCGAACTCAGCTTCAGCGTGTAAGGTGAAGTTATCCAGAAAGTTGACTCTTGCGCCGAACCGGAATCGCCGCAGGCCCGTTTCCGAAAAACCTTCCGCGTTCGAACCGTCGATGTAAGTCTGGTCTACTTGAACACGGCCACTAAGCTGGACGCTGCGAAAGAATGACTCCGAGTTGCCCATATAGAGGCGAGCGTGAGACCAGAGCCGATCGTAGGCCGGCCCGGCATCATCGGCTGCGGCCGACGAGATGGAGGGGCACAGTGGTATCCCCAAGAGTAATACAGTCAGAACACGGCTAACTGTGGCGGATCTCAAACCGTCAGGCGGGTTGGCTTTAGTCCGCATTCTGCTCAACTGAGTGCCCAGCGAAGCAGGTAGAAAAACACGATCGACAAGATCGCTCCCGCCGGAATCGTCACGATCCAGGAGACGAAGATCTGGCCGACGACCTTTAAGTTGATGGCTGTCATTCCGCGGGCCATACCGACGCCCAGCACCGCGCCCACCAGGGTGTGAGTGGTCGAAACCGGCATCCCCGTCCCTGAAGCGAACACGATCGTGAATGCTGCGGCGAGTTCGGCGGAGAATCCCCGGGTCGGTGTCAGCGCCGTGATTCGTCCACCGACAGTAGCAATGACATGCCGACCGAAAGTGCCCAGGCCGACCACGATGCCGGCGCCGCCCATCAACAGTATCCAGATAGGCGCCGGCGAGGCCTGTCCAACAATACCACTCTGAGCGACGCTGACCACGGCCGCGACGGGGCCGATCGCGTTGGCAACATCGTTAGAGCCGTGAGCGAACGCCATGCTACAGGCCGTTATGACCATCAGCACACCGAAGACGCGTTCGACGGTCGCGAAGTGGAAGCGACGCTCCGCTTTTGCGTCGACAGGGATGCGCAGCACAAACCAGCGGCCGATCATCGCCACAAGGGCGCCAAAAGCGAGTGCGACGATGTAGCACTCGAGTGTAGAGAGCGTGAGTCCGACGTGGCTTAGACCCTTGAACATCGTGACCAGCGAGATGAGCACGACGGTAACGAATATGTACAAGGGAGCATACCGGCGGGCACGAACCAGTGGGTCCGGGCGGATTAGGATCAGCCAGTGGATGGAGTTGAATATAAAGAATGCGATTAGGCCAGCAATCAACGGAGAGACTACCCAGCTAGCCACGATCGTGCCGACCTGCCCCCAGTCGACGGAGTCGATCCCGAGGGCAACTACGGCGAACCCGACGATGGCTCCAACGATCGAGTGTGTCGTCGAAACGGGCCAGCCGCGACGAGAGGCCACCAGCAACCAGGTACCCGCCGCCAGTAATGCGGCGAGCATACCGTAGATGAGAAGCTCCGGTTCGCCGACGACATAGGCTGAATCGACGATCCCGCGCCGGATCGTAGACGTTACCTCACCACCCGCGAGCACGGCACCCGCAAACTCGAAGACAGCAGCAACGAGCAGCGCCTTTTTGATTGTCAACGCGCCGGAACCGATCGACGTGGCCATGGCGTTCGCTACGTCATTGGCTCCGATTCCCCAAGCCATATACAGGCCGAATACGGCCGCAAGAGTCAGATAGACTAATTGATGTTCCATCTACAGCGTTTTCAATGCGATAGTAAGACTTCGAGGCGACGCCCGATGCGTTCCGCCATGTCACCGATCTCGCCGGTCAGCTCAATCACCCGATAGAGAAAAATGACGTCTACAGGCAAAAGCTCGCTCTCGATACTGAAAAGTTCGGCCCTGATCTTGGCTTGCATCACATCGGTTTCGTCTTCGATCTGATCGAGTTCATGCACCAGGGATTCGACGAGTTCCGCTTCGGCACCACGGAACCCGGTCTCGTACAGTTCGTCGAGCTCCCTGATGCTCTTGCGCGCCTTCTTCGCCGCATCGACATTGCGGCTGACGAACGCGAGAAAATCCTGCTGCATGGTCTTTGGAATCTGCATCCGTCGCCCCAGAACGAGCCCGGAAACATCGCGTGCGCGATTCGCGATCCGATCCTGGACCAGAAGCAGCTCCAGCAGATCTTGTCGAGGGACGGGCATGAACAAGCTCTTAGGCAACTGGGCCCGTAGTTGTTTTTTGAAATCGTCCGCTTCGTGCTCCAGCTCGACGATCCGGCGTCGACTCGTCCCGACCTGATCCCAGTCATCGTTGACTACGTGCTCGAAAAACGAGATGAGTTCCTTGGCGCACTTGTAGCAGGTGTCCATATGATCCTGGATCGGCCCTACCGGTGAAGCCCCGAATATCTTGGTTATATAATTTCCCATGACCTTCTCTACGAGTTGGTTCTCGATCAGTTGATTGCACGGTAGTTTAGCTAACGAATGTTAAGAAAATATTACGGGTGAGCTGACTCCTCGAGCCCGGTATAGACCAGTTGCCCGGATCGAGTCTCAGAGTCATGCGATACTTCTATTGTCAAAAACAGGAAATACCAAGTGAATATCCTCGAGTTCACCCGTACTCTGATTCGCCGGCCGTCTGTAACTCCGGACGATCACGGTTGCCAGCAGCTCATCGCGGAGATACTCGAGGAACTCGGCTTCGAGACGGAATTCCTGCGTTTCGGCGAGGTCGATAACCTCTGGGCGCGTCGCGGCAGTGCAGCGCCTGTATTGTGCTTCGCGGGCCACACCGATGTAGTGCCGGCCGGACCACGAGATCAATGGCGGGTCGACCCATTCGCCGCCGAAATAGATAATGGCAAACTGATAGCTCGCGGCGCGGCTGACATGAAGGCCAGCCTCGCCGGAATGCTCTCCGCTTGCGAGCGCTTTGTGACCGACAATCCCGAGCACAGCGGGTCGCTCGCTTTCCTGATTACCAGCGATGAGGAGGGTGCGGCTCAGGAGGGGACGCTGAAGGTCATGCAAACCCTCACTCAGCGCAATGAATCTATCGACTGGTGTGTTATCGGAGAACCCTCCAGCAAGGATACGCTCGGAGATACGGTACGGATTGGCCGGCGGGGCAGCCTGACCGGGCTCATGGCGATTCGGGGGGCACTGGGACACGTCGCCTACCCGCTGCCGGAGCGCAATCCGATGCACGATCTCGCCCGATTCATCGAAGCGATGACCCGCGGGCCAATAGATAACGGGAACGGGCATTTCCCGCCGACGACGTTCCAGATGGTGAACGTGCACAGCGATGCCGGCGCGCCGAACGTCGTTCCGGCGGAACTCAACTGTCGCTTTAATCTACGCTACTCAACGCAGTGGACCCACCAGACTCTCGCCGCGCATGTAGAAGCGATACTTGTTGGACTCGAACTCAACTACGAGATCAAGTGGCACGTTGCCGGCGAGCCTTTCTTGAGTGAGGAAGGCAAACTTTCCGCCGCCGTGCGCAGCGCCATCCTGGAACACACAGGACTCGATCCCGAGTTCTCGACGAGCGGCGGAACCTCCGATGGCCGGTATATCTCACCGTGTGGCGTGGATGTGATCGAAGTCGGGCCCATCAACAAGACGATCCACCAGGTCAACGAAGAGATCAACGTGGCGGATATCTTCCGGCTGGAGAAGATCTACTACAGAATCGCGGAACTACTCTTGGTGAACGGGGACATCTGAAACGGCAGCAAAGAGGGGGCATCCTGCATTTTTCCGCCTATTCCAACAGCGTTCGCTCTTACGGAAAATGCTTTGCAAAGATGCAGAACGTCCCCTTTTTTCCTTTTTTGCCTCAGGTTACCTGGAAATTCGGGACCAGTTCGCGAATACCGCGAGGCCGCCCAGCAGTACAAAGCAGACCAGCGCCCAGCCTGGCATACTTAAGCCTAAGAACGCCCAGTTGATCTCCGCGCATTCCCCGGAGCCGGTAAAGACCATCTCGATAGCCTCGATCGGCGAGAATGCATCAAAGAGATAATCGAGGCCAGGGCCGCAGGAAGGCACCTGATCGGGCGGTAGATGCTGAATATAGACGTGCCATCCCGCGATGCCGGCCCCGATACCGTTCGCGACGACGCCCAGTACTGCGTAGGCGCGGGCACTAACGCCTCCCGGGCTATGCAGGCCCGCCGCTAGAAAAACCAAGCCTCCCGCGATGAAAGCGACTCGTTGAAAGATACAGAGAGGACACGCTTCCAGATCCAATACATACTGCGCGAATAATGCGTAAGCGATGAGCCCGACGACGCTACCGGCGCCGGCGAGATTGAGCCATCGCCGATGTGAGATCGATAATTTCAAGACTCGATCCTCTGAGGTTTGGGCAATTGCGCCAGAGCCGCCTCGATATTCTCGAGCCCCGTATGGCGTATGTCCTTCCCGTGCACGGCAAAAATCACGTACTCGCAAATATTCTTCGCGTGGTCGCCAATGCGCTCCAGAGCGCGGGCAAGCCAGGTTAGATCCATGAGCTGGCGAATTGTGCGCGGGTCTTCCATCATGAATGTGATTCCCTGACGATAGATCGTCTCGTACTCCTCATCGACAATCTCGTCGGACTTTACTACCTCGAGCGCACCTTGATCGTCCAGTCGCGCCAGAGAATCCAATGCCCCATGGATCATTTGCTTCACATGAGTCGCCAGATGTCTCAGCTCACGATAATTTGCGGGGGGTCGCTCCACGGCCGCCAATCGAGCCGAGAGAACGCCGATCTTTTTCGCTTCATCGCCGATGCGTTCCAGATCCGTAATCGTCTTCACAAGCGTTAATATGAGCCTCAGATCGCTCGGGGTGGATAGCCCGGTCGTCAGAATCCGGCTGCATTCCTCATCGATAGCCACCTCCATCTTATTGACCTTGGCATCATCGCGGGCAACCTGCAGGCCGAGCACGCTATCCGCATCGGACAAGGCCCGAATGGCGCGATCGAATTGCTCCTCGACCAGCCCACCCATCGCCAGAACGCTGTTGCGAATACGCTCCAAATCCTCATTATCTTCAGGAGAGAGGTATGGCCCGATATTCTCAACGCTCATTACGATACTCTGCGGCACTGGATCGCTGACGGCGAATTATACAATGACGCGGTTCGCGCCCTCCCCTCGAACGAGCCGAGACTCAGGGAAATGGCAACGAAACGTGCTGCCCTCGCCGACAAGACTCTCGATATTCAAACGCCCGTTGTGACGCTGCAGCGCATGCTTGACGATGGCAAGCCCCAGCCCGGTGCCCCCGGTCTCTCGCGAGCGGCCGCGATCGACACGATAAAATCGCTCCGTGACCCTCGGGAGGTCCTCCTCCGGGATTCCGATACCGGTATCCGAAACCGCTAAGACCGCGCCCGCGTCGCCCGTCTTCCAGCTGACGTGGACCCGACCATCTGCCGGTGTAAATCTCACGGCATTATTAATGAGATTATGGAAGATCGAGTGTAGTTCGGACTCACTGCCCAGCAACGCCAGATCCGCGTCGAGACGTAGCGTCAGGCTTGGCGAATCCGGTCGTGCGCCGAACTCCTTCTCGATGAGCCGAAGCATCGCGCCGACATCGACGAACGCCTTTTCCGCCTCCCCTTCCGCGGATTCCAAGCGCATGAGTTCGATGAGATCGGCGAGAATCGTGGTCATTCGGTCCGCCTGCCGCTGCGTCTCGCTGATCGGCGCGTGCCAGCTCTGCGGAAGTTCCTCCGCTTCGGCCAGCGCGTCCAAGTAGCCGCTGATGACAGTCAGCGGCGAGCGCAGCTCGTGGGACGCGTTGGCCACGAAGTCCCGGCGCGTCCGCTCGAGTATGACCTGACGCGTGATATCACGGACGATCACCAGGCTCTGGCCGTCCCCATAGGGAATAATCTGCACCGAAATCTGCCGGGCCGGATCCTGCGGCGCGGGAATCGTCATCGTCTCACCGCCCGGCACGGCCAGCTTTTTCACGAGGTCCGGATACCGGATTAGATTATCGAGACGTCGGCCTAGATCCTTCGCGGGATTCAGCTCGAGTAACCGCGACGCGGCCGCGTTTAGCCACTGTATTTCGTGCTTCGAGTTGAGAATGAGCCCGCCATCCTCCAGCGCGTCCGTAGATTGCCGTACTTCCCGGAGGAGTCGAAGGTATTGGTTCTTGCGCTTAGTCGCGTTGGTCTCGAGGGTATCGATGCGGGCAGAGAGCTGCCACCATACACTGCGGGCGTCATCCATTCCGTCGAGCCGAGTTCCACTGAGAACGCGTTCCAAACGATAGAGCTGGAGCAGCTGAACCGCAAGGTAGAGCAGCACTCCGCCGAGGACCCACTCGGCCGGCCTCCCGAACCAGAATCCGGCCAACGAGACCAACGTCAACCAGACCGCAAGTCGCCCGAACTCGAGGATCCAACGCCTTGGCACCGTTACACCTCGCGATCCGAAAAACGATAGCCAGATCCACGAACGGTCTGTATCAATTTATCGTAGCCGAATGCGCTCAACGCTTTACGCAGACGACGGATATGTACGTCGACTGTGCGCTCCTCAACGTAGACATTGGCGCCCCAGATCCTATCCAATAGCGTGGCCCGAGAATAGACGCGGCCCGGGTGATGCATGAAGAATTCCAGTATCCGGAACTCGATCGGAGCCAACGAAATCTCTTCGTCATCGATGCTGACTCGGTGACTGGCCCTATCCAGGCTTAGCTGGCCGACGCTTATTATTTCATCGTCTGCCGGGCCGGAGCGCCTCAAGACCGCTTTGATCCGTGCTTCGAGTTCCCGCGGCGAGAAGGGCTTGGTGATGTAATCGTCGGCTCCACCGTCGAGCCCAGCCACGCGGTCGTCCTCCTGTGCACGAGCGGTAACCATGATGATTGGGATATCTCTCGTCGCGGCATCGCGTTTTAATTGGCGAGTGAGTTCGAGTCCGCTAACACCCGGTAGCATCCAGTCCATGAGAATGACATCGGGATAGCCATCGGCGATTGCTCTCCTCGCCTCCTGACCGTCCGCGGCTTCCAACACCTCATAACCAGAGCGGCCGAGATTGAATGCCAGCATCTCGCGAATGGCGCCTTCATCCTCGACGACCAGTATCTTTCTTGCGCCCATGGGTTACTCGTATCGCTCGGACCCCCGATTACACCGGAGAAGTATGACATTTTGATTAACGCCCGTGGCCGGCATGGGCTGCCGTGTGTTAATTCTGCCAGGCGGTCTCGTCCCGCAGATAAACCGGGGTCGCCCCCTGGGCGAGCTGAGTCTTGCCACGGCGAAGATCTGCCAGTGCCCGAGGCAGCAGATCAGTCGCACTCGGCTGGAATGAGGCATGGATGCTGCCAGCTTCCGCGAGGGCATCTGCCAGTATGGTCTCATAGACCTCGAAACCACTGCCAACGGCTCCCCAGGACCCGGCGTTCGTCCAAGCCACCGCTCCGGGCTCGGACAGGCGCTCCTCGCCGATAAGCTCCGCCAACTCTTCGCGGATTTCATACGCCGCCCAGAAAACCTCGCCCATTCGCGCGTCGATGCACACGAGGGACCGTGCTTCTGCCCGAGTTCTCCAAATACCCTGAGCCATCGCCGCTAGACTGGATACGGGCAACAATGGCAAATCGGCCGCGAGGCTCAGCCCCTGAGCTACCGCCGCGGCAACCCTGAGGCCCGTGAACGAGCCCGGACCCCGACCGAACGCGATACCGTCGAGATCGGCGAGCGTCTGGCCCGCCGCCGAAAGTAGCTCGTCGATGAGCGGCAGAACGCGCTCGGTCTGCGCCCTCGGGGTCGGTATGCGCCGCTCTTCGACGTGCTCATCGGCCGAAATGGCTACGGTGCCGATATCGGTCGAGGTCTCGATAGCGAGCAGTTTCACGGCAGGATCGCTTCCCGGTCGAACTTCAAAGGCGGCCGCAGCACCTCGGCGAAGGCTCGAGCCTCACCGGAATCCTCGACCAGCGGCATCGGCGGCAAGCTCTCCAGGAAGACGCGGCCGTAGGACCGCGCCCGAAGCCGTGGATCGCAGAGAACGACCAACCCCCGATCGTCAAAATCACGAATTAATCGACCGACACCCTGCTTTAGCGCGAGGGCCGCCTGCGGGAGTTGAAATTGAGTGAACGGATCGCCGCCCTCGTTACGAATCGAGTCGATGCGGGCTTTGATCAGCGGATCGCCCGGGGACGCGAACGGCAATTTATCGATGATGACGATGCGCAGGGCGGAGCCCTTGACGTCTACGCCTTGCCAGAAACTATTCGTCCCGAGCAACACGGCGTCACCCGCCTCGCGAAACTGTCGCAACAGCTCCGTTCGCGGCCCATCCCTCTGGACGAGCAACGGACCCGGACCAGGCCTTGTTTCGAGCAGCCGGCGCGCCTCGTGCAACGCACGGTAACTCGTAAAGAGCAGGAATGCACCGCCGCCGGCAGCCTCCACGAGCGGATACACGACACTTAGGAGGCGCGGCACGAAGTCGGCTTCGGTCGGCTGCGGTAACCCAAGCGGAAGATAGAGTCTGGCGTTGTCAGTGTAATTGAACGGGCTCGGCAGCACGCGAGTTCGTGGGCCGTCGATCCCGACACGACCGAGGAAGTGAGAAAAATCCTCACCAACCGCCAACGTGGCTGAGGTCAGCACCCACGTCCCACCGTGCGCCTCGATTCGCTGTCGGAGTTCACTGCCGGTGTCCAGAGGTGTCCAGTGCACGGCCAGACTGTGCGGCGATGCATCGACCCAACGCAATCCGCGTGGATCCGCGTCGTTCAGTGTCCGCAGACGCATCGCGCTCTCCTGGCAACGCTCCCAGCAATTCTGCAGGCCCGGACTGATATCGCGTGCACCCTCGAGAGCGGCGCCGAGTTTGTCGAGGCTTTCCCACCAGACCGACACGGCCTGCTGAAACTCAGCCGAACACCCCTCCCACGGGACCCTGCCAGAGTTTTCGCCCACCACGAGCCGTGCGTCGCCGGTACTCTTTACGAGCGCGTCGGACAACGGCTCGAGCTGCCGGGCGAGCCCAGCCGCACGCGCTTCAGCAAGAACGTCGCGCGCGAGGCGCTGGAGTTCGCGGCTACTGACGGTGACGCCGAAGAACTGTTGCGCGATATCCGGCAGTTGGTGAGCTTCATCGACGACGACCGCGTCCGCGCCGGGCAGCAACTCACCGAAGCCCTCCTCTTTGAGAGCGAGGTCTGCCAGAAGCAGATGGTGGTTGACGATTACGACATCGGCTTCCTGAGCCCGACGACGCGCCTCGACGACGAAGCAATCGTCGAAAAATTCACAGCGACTACCGAGACAATTATCGACGGTCGAAGTGATTCCGCCTCGCATCGGGTTGTCCTCGGGAAGGTCCACGAGCTCGGCGAGATCCCCGGTAACACCGGAGCGTGCCCAGGACTCGATTTCTGCGAGCCTGTTCGCGAACTTGCTGCTCCGGGCACCCTCCTGACGCGCGATCTCGAGTCGATGCCAGCACAGGTAGTTGTTCCGGCCTTTGAGTAGGGCAACCTTCACGGGTCGGCCGATCGCTGCACCGAGCATAGGTAGATCCCGATCGTAGATCTGATCCTGCAACGTCCGGGTGCCGGTTGAGATGATGGCGCGCTTGCCGGACAGAAGCACCGGGACGAGGTAGGCGAACGTCTTACCGATACCCGTACCTGCCTCTATAGCGAGGTGGCGGCGCTCTCTTAACGCATCCCAGACGAGCTGGCCCATCTCCTCCTGCGCCTCCCTGTGCGTGAAGCCAGGCAGATGCTCGGCCAACAGACCATTGGGGCGGAAAACTTCAGCAAGATCGCGCATACCTGAACTATAACGTGATCTTTGCGCACGACTGTAAATCAGAATCTGTGCAGCTGGCGCAGGAGCAGTTTTCCGGTCGCGAAACACGAACGTGCAATCGAACCGCCACAAGGGCAGCCATTTCGCTATACTCCCGCCCCTAGAGACTCATCCGACGCCACAACCATCCATGACCGCTCAACTCGAAAGCCTCAGCGACTGGGTCGCCGAGGTGGCTGATCTCACTCAGCCAGACCGAATTCACTGGTGCACGGGCACCAAGGACGAATATGAGTCCATGGTGCAGGAAATGCTCGAAAGTGGCGATCTCAAGGCACTGAATCAGAAACACTACCCGGACTGCTACTTGCACCTGTCGGATCCCCAGGATGTCGCACGCGTCGAACATCTTACCTACGTCTGTTGCGAGAATGAGATCGACGCCGGCCCCAACAACAACTGGATGGCGCCGGCCCGAGCGAAGGAGCTCATGGAAGGCTGCTTCGCCGGTTGTATGCAGGGCCGGACGCTTTACGTCATCCCCTATTGCATGGGTCCGTTGGTATCCCGTTATTCCCGCTATGGCGTCGAGATTACCGACAGCCCCTACGTGGCCGTGAATATGTATCTCATGACACGCATGGGTCAGGGAGCTCTCGGAGAAATCGATAAAAAAGGTCATTTTACCAAAGGGTTGCACTCCATCGGTGAACTCGATCCGGACCGCCGCTTCATCATGCACTTCCCCGAAGAACTCACCATCATGAGTTACGGTTCCGGCTATGGCGGCAACGCTTTGCTCGGCAAGAAATGTCATGCCCTGCGCATTGCGAGCTACCAGGCCTGTACCGAAGGCTGGCTTGCCGAACACATGCTGATCGTCGGTGTCGAGAACCCCGAGGGCGAGATCCACTACATAGCCTGCGCTTTCCCATCGCAATGCGGCAAGACGAATCTCGCCATGCTGATTCCGCCGGAGAGCCACGCGGGTTGGAAGATCTGGACGCTGGGCGACGACATCGCCTGGATGCATCTCGACGACAGCGGCCAACTCAGGGCGATTAACCCGGAGGCCGGCTATTTCGGTGTCGTCCCCGGCACAAATCGGCAGACGAATCGCAACGCCTACGAAACGATCCAAGCGGACACGATCTTTACCAACGTCGCCGTGACCGCCGACAACGATCCCTGGTGGGAGGATAAAGAGAACGGCGTACCGGTTACCGATTGGCAAGGCCGACCCTATGATCCGGCCAACGGTCCGGCCGCTCACCCCAACTCACGTTTCACGGTCGCGGCTACACGCAACCCCAGTTACTCAAGACTCGCAGAAGCGCCCGACGGCGTGCCGATCTCGGCGGTGGTCTTCGGCGGACGACGGCGCGAACTCGCACCGTTGGTCTACCAGGCGAAGGATTGGGCTCACGGCGTCCTCGTCGGCGCCAGCATGGCCTCGGAGACGACAGCCGCCGCGACCGGAGCGGTCGGTGTCGTAAGGCGCGACCCGATGGCGATGAAGCCGTTCTGCGGCTACAACTTCGGGGACTACTGGGCCCATTGGCTGAGCTTCAGCGCACGTTCGAATACGCTGCCGAAGATATTCCACGTCAACTGGTTCCGCCGCAACGCAGACGGCAAGTTTCTGTGGCCGGGCTTTGGGGAGAACCTCCGGGTTCTGCGCTGGATTATCGATCGCTGCGAGGGGCGCGTCGGCGCCAACGAGCTGCCAATCGGGTACTTACCAACCACCGCGGACATCGACATCACCGGCCTCGACGTTACGGACACGGCGCTCTCGCAGTTGCTCACCATAGATCCGAAGCAATGGCGGGACGAGCTTGCGCAGATCGGCGAGTATCTCGACAGTTACGGGGATCGTCTACCGGCGGAACTCCGCGCCGAGCACGAGAAGGTCGTGCAGGCCCTCGCTTAGCTTAAAAGAATCGCGACGAGGGCGTCTCCCACACCCGCTAATCTTCGACGACGTAATGAACGGCTGTCGGCGCACCCGGCTGGGCGACCCGTCCCAATCCGATGACGCCCTCGTCGACAAGCAGGGTGCTGTCCCGGCGCACGAAAATCTCCTCACCGGAACCCGCCTGCACGAACGTCCCGTTGGTACTTTCATCGACGAGGGTAAATTTGTCTTTACTCGTCTCGATTCGCGCGTGCACACGAGAGATCAGGCTACCCTTAACCACGAGATCGTTTCCTTCGGCGCGCCCCAAGGTCGCGCTTTTACGCCCTTCCCCGACCATGACTTCCTGGCCCTTGAATTTCAACCGGACGTGTTTAGTTCGACTAATGGGCTGACCGAGACCAACCGTCGGCAACATGCTCGTTGCCTCATCCGGTTGCCAGAGAACCTCATAGAGTGCGACTTCATCCGACTTGCCTCTGACCATAGCAACATCGATCTGCCGCACCATGTTGCTCCATTCGCCCAACAGCTGATCGACGGTTGCTTTCGTGGTGATGATTTGCTGAGCCTTGGCCTGGCTCGTCATACGATTGGCCGTGTGGACGGCCGAGCCGAAGATATCTCTATTTTCCTGGACGACGGGGCCGAAATGACAACCGATACGTATCGCGACGTGACCATCGGCGTGTCGCAGCGACGAATCTCCGGAAATCGCTTCCTGCATCTGCTTGGCCGCACTCATGGCGTCATCCGCTGAGGGGAATGTCGCCATGACTTCATCTCCCATGGTCTTGATTACGCGGCCGGAGAGACCCTCCGTTGCCTCACGCATTATCTCGAGGCAGCGCGCAACCATTTCTCTGGCCCTAGCATCACCGAGTTGTTCGTAGAGTTGCGTACTGCCTACGACGTCGGCGAACAATATGGCAACTTCGACATCCCTACCCATGGGTTATCATCCTAGGTCTATGGTCGCCGGATTATACGCAATACCTAAGAGTCGGTATCAGCTCGCAGCGAACGTTCGTGCGGCTTTGAGAACTGCTGAGGGAGTCGCCGCGATACACCGTGAGGAATCGCGATGAGGCCGTCGCTCCTACTTCTCGGCGACTAGGTAGGCTATCCAAGCCGGGTCGGCTTCGCCTTTGGACTCTTCGAAGAACTCACCGTTGCCCTCACCATCCTCGTCCCCGCCCTCCCAGTACACGCGAACCGTCCGGAACCCCGCTTCCTTCAGGAGTTCACTGAGTTCTGGCAACGACCAGAGACGCCAATCGTAACTGAATGCTTTCTTGATTCTGGAGCCATCCGGAAACTTGAAGTTGATGTGGCAAACAGTACGCCCTGTCACTGGCTCGTACTTCGCTTGATGCCAGATATACGTGAAACCCTCGCATTTCGTCTTCTCTTTCTGCGTCTCGTACGCCTCGGAGCCGCCATAAGCATCCAGGAAGAACACACCGTCCTCGTGCAATGACTCACGCACGCGCGAGAAGTAGTCACGCATCTCGGCTCGCGTCTTGAAGATCCAGTAACTGAAATTGAATGCGCCGACGATGTCGACGAGCCCCGTGTCGACTCGCATCACATCCTCGTTGAGCAGCTTGACGCGAGGCCGATCGACCTCGGGCAATCGTCCAATCCTATTTTTCCTGCCCCAATCCAACACGTCCTGATCGATATCCACACCGATCGCGTGGCGCCCAG
Organism: uncultured Gammaproteobacteria bacterium; assembly: GCA_964466315.1. Taxonomy (GTDB): domain Bacteria; phylum Pseudomonadota; class Gammaproteobacteria; order Steroidobacterales; family Rariloculaceae; genus SMWC01. The sequence continues at coordinate 181 of CAYXNS010000018.1, read as the reverse complement.
AACCTGTGCGCACCCATTCGCAAGAAGTGCTGGCCGTACCACAGAAATCTTCTCTGAAACTCACCGCATCGCGGCCCTTCAGATCGCGAAAAGTGTCGTGCAAAAATTCGATTTCAGTTTCAACGTTCTGAACTGCCTCTTCATAGAGTTCATGAAGATCAGCTTGCTCGGCCATGGTTAG